>JBEKLO010000005.1:0-80982 GCA_050010155.1 Terriglobales bacterium | reverse complement strand
ACAGATTCTGCCCCGGCAGCCAGACTTCAATATCGTAAGTCTTGGCCGAGGAGAATCCGATGTCGGCTGTGCACAACGTCATCACACGGTAGTGCATGCCAAGTTTCTGCAGCACGGTCTCGGCGTTGCGGGTCAACTTCTCCAGTTCATCGTACGAAGTCTCGGGGCGGGAGAACTTCACCATCTCCACCTTTTGAAACTGGTGCTGTCGGATAATCCCGCGCACATCTTTGCCATACGACCCGGCCTCGCTGCGGAAGCACGGAGTATAGGCGGTCAGGCAAACGGGAAGACGCGCGGCGTCGAGCACTTCGTCGCGATAGAGATTCGTGACTGGCACTTCGGCAGTCGGAATCAGCCAGAGATCTTTCTCGCCGTGCGGCACACGAAACGAATCCTCCGCAAATTTCGGCAACTGGCCCGTGCCATACATCGACTCGGAGTTCACCATGTACGGCGGTAGCACTTCCGTGTATCCGTGCTCGCGGGTATGCAGATCGAGCATGAAATTGGCGAGCGCTCGCTCCAATCGCGCCCCGAGCGCCCAGTACACGGCGAAGCGGGCGCCGGACAATTTGGCGGCGCGCTCCAGGTCGAGAATCCCGAGATGCTCGCCCAGTTCCCAGTGAGGTTTGGCTTTGAAATCAAATTGCGGCGGCGTACCCCAGCGGCGCGCTTCCACGTTCTGTTCAGCGCTCGATCCGACTGGCACGCTGGCGTGCGGAAGATTGGGAATGGAAGTTAGAATTTCGCGGAGACGGACTTCTTGTTCAGCCGCCTTTTTTTCCGACTCCGCAATCCGCTCGCGCAGTTCTTTTGTCTCGTTAATCTGCGCTGAAGCGTCTTGCGCGCTCTTCTTGAGTTTGGCAATCTCCTCGGAAGCGCGATTGCGGCGCGCCTGCAGCGTCTCCGCCGCGGTAATGGCCTGGCGGCGCTCGCTATCGATAGCGTGAAAATCTTTCAAAACCTCCGCCGGATTCATTCCGCGCTGACGCAGCTTTTCTTCGACCAGCGCGAGGTTGTCGCGAACAAAATTCAGATCGAGCATTCTGCATTAACTTTAGCTGAAAAACGCAATTCCGTGCACGCTGACAGAATGACGGATGCTAAAACCCTCAGCGCAGAGGACGCGGAGATCTACGCAGAGACCGCGGAGAACGGACGACCAAAACCGTCTGCAGTGTCCTCCGCGACCTCTGCGTTAAAGCTTTTCTCCTGTAAACTAGCTCGCAATGAGACTTCCCCGCTCTCTGTGTGTGCTCTTGCTGGCGCTCGGCTTCATTCCGGCCGCGTTCGCGTCCGCCTACAACGCCCGGCCCAAGCTGGTTGTCGTCATTGTGATTGACCAGTTTCGCGGCGACTACCTGGAACGCTATAGCGACCAGTTCGGCGACAGTGGATTCCGCTTGTTTCTCGATCGCGGCGCTTATTTCGCCGACTGCAATTATGACTACGCCAATACCCGCACTGCTCCCGGACACGCCACGCTCTTTACTGGAACCTACACTAGCGGGCACGGCATCTTCGCCAACGAATGGTGGGATCCACAGAAAAAGAGGCGGGTGACGTCGGTCGAAGATGATGCGACAAAACTTGTCGGAGTTACCAGTAGTGGTCCCGGCGCATCGCCGCACAATCTTTTGAGCGATACGCTCGGCGACGAATTGAAGTTAGCCACGGGCGGTAAAGCGCGGGTCTTCGCCATCTCGCTGAAAGATCGAGCCGCCGTGCTGCCTGCCGGTTTTTCCGGAGACGCCGCCTACTGGATCGACGCCAAGAGCGGCGATTGGATCACCTCGACCTACTATCGCCCCGATCTGCCCCAGTGGGTGCGCAATTTCAACGGCAATCGTCCTTCGGAAGGACGCGCTGAAAAATACTGGAACCGCGAGTGGAAAGACAGAGAAGGAAAAGTTCTCGGCTCGACCGCGCCGCGTAGCGGCAAAGACGGCGCCCCCGCCGGCTTTTATGAGGTTGTTGGCTCAACACCCTTCGCCAACGACTACCAACTCGAATTTGCCAAGGAACTCGTTGTGTACGAGAAGCTGGGTGCGGGCTCGGCGACCGACCTGTTAGTCATTAGCCTTTCGGCCAACGACATTCTCGGCCACCAGGTTGGGCCGGACTCGCCGCAAATGCGCGGCATGGCGCTCGAACTCGACCGGAGCCTGGCAGATTTCTTCGACTTCCTCGGTCATCAGATCGGAATGGCCAATGTGTGGATGGCGCTTTCCGCCGACCACGGCATCGCGCCGCTGCCGGAGTTCGCGAAAACTCTTCGCTTGCCCGCCGCCAATCTCGATGCGAAAGCTTTGCGCGACGAGATCAATTCCCTGCTCTCGAAAAAATACTCCAAAAAAGCCGACTACGTTCTTGATCTCGATTATCCGGTCGCTTGGCTGAATGAAGATGCGTTCTCCGGAATTCCCACCGGGCACAAGGAATCCGAAGCCGAGACTGACACGGGCGAGGCCATGAAGCAAGCGGGATTGACCGGATACTTTACCAAGTCGCAACTGGCGCGCGGAGAAGTTCCGGCATCCGAAATCGGGCGCCGCTACGGTCACAGCTATTCGCCCGAAGGCGGATGGTATGTAATCGGAATCCCCAGTCTATTTCAAGTCGGAATCATGAAGGGTACGGATCACGCCACGCCTTTCTCGTACGATACCCATGTGCCGCTCGCTTTCTATGGCCTCGCCTTCCAGCCTGGAATTTATCGGACGCACGCTGAGCCGGTCGATCTCGCGGTAACCTTTGCTTCGTTGCTTGGAATCAACTCTCCCGCGAAGGCCACGGGACGAGTTCTGACCGAGGGGCTGGCTCCGCCGCATCATGCGATTGCTACGGCGGCGACCACGATTCCGTCAACTGCGCCGTCTGCGGCGCCGTTGCCAGTTCAACACGCCAGGGGAATGCAATGACGCCCGTCGCCCATCCCGACTTGAGCGTCAGCTTCGCTGGTATCGAACTGAAGAATCCGATCATCGCCGCATCGGGCACGTTTGGCTATGGCATCGAGTTTGAAGACATCGTGCATCTCGATCGTCTCGGCGGATTAGTCGTCAAGGGCCTCTCCAAAGAACCCATGACCGGAAATCCTCCGCCGCGCCTGTTTGAGACCGCGGCCGGAATGCTGAATGCCATCGGCCTGCAGAATATCGGCGCGTCCGCCTTTCTCACCGAAAAACTTCCGCGGTTACGGGAGAAAAAGAACGTAGTGGTCTTCGCCAATGTCTTCGGCTACACCCGTTCGGATTACGAAGAGACGATTGAGATCCTGAATCAGGGCGAGGGCATTGCGGCGTACGAAATCAACGTATCTTGCCCTAACACGGCGCATGGCGGCATTCAGTTCGGCAGCGATCCGTTGTTGCTCGACGAAGTGGTCCGGACGGCAAAGCGTGTGGCAGCGCGCCCGATCATCGTCAAGCTTTCGCCCAACGTGACTTCGATCGCTCACATGGCGCATGTTGCCGAGGAAGCGGGCGCTGACGCTATTTCCCTGGTGAATACATTTCTCGCAATGGCGATAGACCCGGAAACTCGCCGCCCGAGAATTGCGAATGTGACTGCAGGGCTCTCCGGGCCGGCCATCAAGCCCATCGCACTGCGCATGGTGTACGACGCGGCTCATGCCGTGAAAATTCCAGTAATCGGCATGGGGGGAATCTCGACCCCGGTGGACGTGGTGGAATACATGCTGGCAGGAGCCAGCGCCGTACAGGTGGGAACCGCTAGTTTCTTCGATCCGGTGGCAACCGAAACGCTGGTGGAGGAACTGACCGACTACTGCCGCGAACACCGCATCGAGAGGCTCAGCGATTTGACTGGCGGGTTGCTGACGGACTGACGGACCAACCCTTTGTCATCCTGAGCGCCGCCAAGGACCTGCTATTTGCGAGCGCACGAGAAAACAGGTCCTTCGCTTCGCTCAGGATAACAATCTAAATGATGACAATCTAATTATCGTCCGCTGGCGTGCCAGATCGATCCCGGCGACTGATAGTTCAGGCCTTCGCCCCACACCACGTGCGTGTCTCCGTGGTTGTCGATGGCGAGTCCGAAATAGTCTCCGAAGGGAAAGCGGAAACCTTCCTGACTGATGTAACTATAGTCCGGCACGTAGCCTGAGATTCGAGTCTCTTCTCCCCAGGTCGCGCCGCCGTTGCTTGAACTTCGATAGTAGGTATTCCAATTCGTAGTGTCACGAGAAGAGCCGCGCGTATCCATCCACGCGATGCGGACGTCGCCGGCGTTCCCGGCCGCGAGGGCCGGGAAAGCATGTTCCACGCCGGGTTCAGCATTGGAAATACCGACGCGCGCCAGCCAGTTTTCGCCGCCGTTGGTCGACGACGAGAAGTAAATGCGCTGCGGCCCGAGGGGTGCGCTGCCCGCGCTCCAGAGCGCGTAGAGAGTTCCTTCGGCGTCGGACGTCAGGGCAACCTGCGCGCCCAGATAGGCCTCGCCACAATCCTCATCCTTGCAGTCGGGCGCGGCCGCGGAAACATCGAGCAGAGTTGGGCTCCACGTCTTTCCAGCATCCGCCGACTTCGCCACATAAAGGTTCACCGAGCCGCGCGCTCCACCTGCTTTCGAGTAGGACGCCCATGCCAGGTACGCATTGCCCGCGAGATCGACTGTGGCTGCGCCTAGCAGAGACCATCCTGGACGGCTTTCCGCATTCACGCGGGTCGGCGTAAAGCTGCGGCCGCCATCCTGCGAGGCCGCCACCCAGACCTCTTCTTCATGATTGAACGCCACGTAAACGCTTTGGCCGCGCACGGAGAGAGCCGGTTTATCGAGTTCCACTTCACTGCGAACCGCCAGAGTAAAATTCCACGTGACTCCGGAATCCACTGACTTGGCGAGCATGACGGCGCGTTTATCGTTCTGCAGCCACGCCGCATACAGTGTGCGACGGTCGGCGGGATCCACAGTAATCTGGGCGTCAAACTGGCCTGAGCCCGTTTCCAGCATTACGCGCGGAGTTTGCCAAGTCTTGCCATTGTCAACGCTCTCCACCAGAAGCATGGTGGGGACGCGGCAATCCTTACAGTCGGGCACTTGCCCGTAGTGCGGATACAGAACGTAGATCCGTCCCGAACCGTCGGCTGCAACGGAGGGTTCCCATTGGTCGCCGGTGGTCAGGCCGACGCGTTTCTGACCGGAAAATTGGGGCGGAGCAGCCCAAGCCAGGCTGGCCAGCGCACACAGAACGAGCACGAGTTTGGACCAACCGGGGCGCATGGAAAACCAGATTGCAGCCAGAGCGGGGGGCAAAACGTAACCCTAGCATTTGAACTTTACCCCGAAGCTTGTCGGCGGTCAACCGCTGCGTCGAAACTCCAGCTCAGAGGTCACTCGCAATCGCTTCCCGTTGGCAATTGTGCGACCGTGGCTCGACAACGCCAGTCATGCGCGGACTTAGGCAATATTTGTACGTGCGCTCGATGTTAGAAACAATGTTAGGAACAGTCCGGCGGAGGAAACAACCAGCAAGGAGTCGCACCACGGAGACGAATCATAAGCGGATGCGTTGGCATCAAGGCGCTGGGCCCCCTCCTACTACGGTCTTGTGGAATCAAAGACTTAGCGGCTGGCTTTCTCCCAGATCTTTGAAGAATAAGGACTTAGCTATAAGGTATTTATAAACCAATGAGTTAACTCGGAAAGTTCAAGTTGATGCACGCCAGATCTTTGAGGAGTAAGGACTTAGCTAGTAACAGGGAACCCCCGCAACTCGGAGTCGCGCGGGAGAACTCGCCAATCTCATGCCGTGCGGTCGGCGCTACTGGCTAAGATACCCGTAGAATCCGTAATAGTTTGTGCCGTCGTAATACCAACCGACAATCTCACCCGAGTTATTGATCGCCGTGGGCTGGGAGGAAACGCTGTCTCCAACTTCGAAGACTGTAAATGTCTTTGTAGATAAGCTGTAAACAAAACTCTGCTGCTGTCCGGCCTGGTTTCCCCATATCCCTATAACTTCATCATTGTCATTGATCCCGGTTAAATTCGTGTACGCCGAATCTGGATATCTAACCCGGGTATACGACTTCTTCCGTCGGTTCAGTTCTTGAACTACGCGCCCCTCACAAACACCTGTCGTGTGGTTGCAGTCGGTGCCTGCGATCGCGTTGGAATTATTAATCCCTCCTGGAATTGTGAGAGGCACCGCTGTCAAGCGGCCATTAATATCGATGAGTCCTCTACCATCGGTCTGCGGGCCATTCCATCCCTCGCCCACAGCGATCCCCTGGTTGTTGATTGCGTTCAGCGCCGTCTCGGGCCATGCTTTACGAACCATGTAAGAGCAGTCGCCGTTCTGATAGATGAATGCCGGGAACTGGTTTCCGTGTTTGGTGATCTCGGGTACGTTTGAGAAACCGACTATGACACCGTCGTCGTTGATCCCGTTAGCGTTGGTTCCACACGGAATTGACTGGAAGGTCCCCCCGGTGTAGAGGAATGGGGACACACCGCCGGCGGAGACGTAATATCCGACAATGTCGCCATTGCTGTTAACGCCAGTGGCGAAGGTGGAAGTGCTTCCCGGCACTTGAAGGGTCGTGTATTGGAAGGTGGTAGCCTTGTGAATCGCCGGTTCAGGGTCGGCTTGCTGAGAAAAAGCCCTGCTGCCGAATAAGAGGCTCAACAGGATGCAGGCGCAAATCCGGGAAGTGGTAGCCATAGGACCTCCCTCGATGCGCAGAGAGTAGCGCAACCCTGTGGGCACGTCAACTAGGTGATCGGGGTGGCTCATTTTACCAAAACGTCCACCACACAGGACACAATGGTTCACAAAGGAAAAGCGGTAGAATTCAGGCCTTCAAGGCACTTTGTGTGCTTCGTAGTTGAGGACGATGAGCTATGACCCGTCGTTAGTTCGTCGACCAGGGTGGGACTACGCCGGTCATGCGCGCGTAGGCAACCAGTTGACCCATGTGCTCATTATTGTGGACGATTAGCCGGAGATAGACTGCATCGACCGTTGTTTCAGTATCGGAGAAATGGACTTTGCGCGCGAGGTCGCTCGGCTTAGCGGCCAGGTGAGCCTCTTTTACGGCATCCAACGAACGCTTCAGCCAGTCGACAACCTCGGCCTTGGACGTAACCGTCTTTCCCATGTCCTTGTTAACACCGGCAGGCGGCTTCTCGCCGATCAGGCTCAACATATAGTAATTCGCGGTCACAATGTGCATATAGACTTCGCTCGTCGAACGCACTCCGGTCGCTGGGCGCCACGCGAATTTCTCCGCCGGAGTCGCCTTGGCGAGCGCGATCAACTGCGAAGATACATGGTTCCACTCACCGCTATATCCACCCCAGAGACCCTCGCCAATTTGCTCAGCGAATAACGTGGTGGTGCTTAACAAAAGCCACAGCGAAATTGCTCTCACAATGCGTGTCTTCACGATGTTTCTCCGATCCTCTGAATTTGCTTCATGGAAGCGGGTTCGACTTCCTACATGGACGGTTGATTGCGCGGTCGGTTAGCTCACGCTGCAGTCAATCAGATGGGAGCGGCGGCGGTGACCACGAGGGTACGCTCGAAATACACCATGGTCATTTCAGACCCAGGCCGCCGTTGAAATGCTGGATCACGCCATAGCATTCGCAGGCCGCGCCCTCTAGACTTTTGCGGTTCAAAAGCCTGACCGTACCGCGCTGGTTTTCGATCAACCCAGCGTTTTCGAGGACGGCCGCCGCCAGACTCACACTGGGACGGCCGGTACCGAGCATCTGCGCGAGAAAATCGTGAGTTAAGGGAAGCAGTTCGGAATCGACACGGTCCTGGCACATCAGCAACCATCGAGCGAGGCGCTGGTCAATCTCATGCAGGCGATTGCAGGCGGCAAGTTGGGCGACCTGCATCCCATGCATCAATGCGAAGCGGCACAGTTCCGCGCGGAGGTGGGGAGCATGACGCAAAATATCTTGAAAAACCTTCGCTCGCACGCGCAATCCGGTTCCGGCCATCTGCATGATGGAACGAAAAATTCCGCGTCGCAGCCCCATCATTAAAGACATGCCTACCATTCCTTCCTTGCCCACGATGCCGACTTCGACG
Source organism: Terriglobales bacterium (assembly GCA_050010155.1). GTDB lineage: Bacteria > Acidobacteriota > Terriglobia > Terriglobales > Acidobacteriaceae > Acidiflorens. The sequence continues at coordinate 72,908 of JBEKLO010000005.1, read as the reverse complement.
CTTCTGCCATCGTGGTTCAGAGCCACTAGAGAAGTCATGCCCTCATTTGGAAAGTAGGCAAAATCGATTCTTTCTCCGGGTTCGTGCAGGATTTCATACTGAGGTAGATCGACTGGTTCCATATGCGGGCGCAGCAAGCTGTATTCCTCGTTCGGGATCGAGAGCAGAACTATGTTGCTGACCGCCTTGCCCGCCGCGTCAGAGCGCGCGCCGGCGGGAAGGTGAACTGCCTTGACCGGTTGCGCCAATCTTTTAGCGATTATCTTTCCTTTCTCTAAAGTATCCATGTGTATTTCGATTCCATGATCCCGGTCGCTACTTTTCCGCGACCCTGTAGGGGTGCCCGCGAATTTCACGATATCTGCACGGCGATCCGAGGAGAAAATAAGGCAAAGATTATCGAGTGCTTACCCGATATCGGAGTCATCGGGAATTTTGTCGGGCAAGGTTGAACCCTGGACATTCAAGATTCGATTGAGCTCTTTGACCAGGGCCAGAAATTTCTCCCGGTCTTGCTCTTGCTCGATCAGCGAGCAGAGCTCGTGGATCCGATCGCTATCCTTCTGATTCATGATGACGCGGCAGTATTACAATCCTGGCCGGGTTTCGTATGTTCGCTGTCGAACAATCGTGGAAATATCCAGAGGCTTGGCACCTCTATAGCGGCCGGCTAATGATCGTGATGGGGCAGAGCGGGGCGCACCCGCAGATATACCTGGAACGATACCGGATTCTTGCCATAGGCGGAATCCAGAGTTGCGGGCTTGGAGTAGAAGGTAAACTCACCGCCCAGCGCTAACTGCCAGAGCCGGCTCTGGACAAGATCGCGCGCGACGCCGAAGGTATAAGCTCCGATACGATAGCTCGGATGCAACGGGTTGTCGGGAAACAATTCATCTTTGTCCACGAGTTCGATTCGCGAGAACGCATAATTGCGCAACTTGAAGTTTGCCGTCGTCTCCAGCAAATAACCGTTCAGATTGTGGTCATCAAATACTTTGTGTACCCGTCCCCACACCATCGATGTCGCCCAAGAGCTTCTCGCAAACGGGCGCACGTATTCCACCGAAGCCGTCTGCCGGCGCTGACTGCCCGGCTCCAACGCCTCGGGATGCTCGAGCCGTCCGTAGCTGTACTGCGCCGTCCAATTGCGCGTTGCCGCGACGCTCAAGCGTGCGGACCAGGAATCGAGCGACGCAAACTGAATCGTGTAGCGCTTCTCCCCGGGCTCGCGACCATTGAATATCGAGCTTTCAATTCTGAACCGATTGATGTCCAGGCCCGTGGTGATAACTCCGAAGCTGGTATGCGTGGAATCCTGCAGATGATGCGACAAGGGAGCCATCGGCAACTCCGCCGCGGAAGCGCGATGCATATACACCACCGGACCGATCGCCGGCTCGGCTGCGGGGCCTCCATAAAACAGCCAGGAAATCTTGTTGTGAAGCGGAACCGTGTAATCGAGCGACAGTTCGCTAAACACGTTGTGCGGATGTTGGTGGTCGACGAGCGGCTGACCATGATATGTCTCGCCCGTCTGAAAAAGCTCGGGAAATCCGGGGTGCGGCGCAGTGAGCGACTCGGCGGAAAACATTTCACGAAAGAGAATTTGGCCGCGCCCGAGCTTATGTTCCTCCATCAGCATCAGCCAGTTCTCTGACTCCGCCTTGCCTTCGCCGCGTGGACCGCCTTGCTGGTTGTAGTCCACAAAAATTGCGCCATGTGCCATCAGGTCCCAAGCACCGGCAGACTTCATCCACATGTGGTCGGGGGTCGCCGCAGGTTGCCATTCCGTGCCCGAGCCATTTTCTGACGATGGCATCCAGCTGGGCGTGGGCTGCGACATGTCCATGCCCGGCATGTCCATGTGCTCTGTCTGGTCTGCCGGATTGCTGTCGACCACTCCGCCCTGTGCCTTCGCGGAACCTACCCAACAGGTCACTACAAGGAAACCGAGGATTAGCGTACGCACCTTTTCTCTCCTCATGCACCGGAAAATCACACCTGAAAATCACGCGTGCAAAATGAAGTTGTTGTTCGGGTATGATCTTGAGCGAGGAGAGGGACTAGATCCGCAGTGGATTCGTACCCGGCGGGTCAGCGGAGGGAAGAATCGAACTTTCCAGGCCGCTCGAAGATGACGGCAGAGCAGGCTCAAATTGCACCGTGATTCGCACACACTCAGCGGAAGGTTGCGGCGAACCGGATCTCTGCATCAACGCCGCATCGTGACCAGCCAGACAACACTGGTAACTGGCAGGCACTGAGCGGGGATAATGGGGAGGGTTTGAATCGGAAGGAGTGCCGCCTAAGTGCATATGGCAGACCGATGGGCGGCCGGTGAGTCCTGTCAACGGCGTGTCAGCGTCGGCTAAGGCGCCCGCTGTCAGCGGCGCGATCACAACCGCGGCGATCAGCAGAAGTCCGAGGATTTTCGATCCCGACGTCATCACTTTGAATCCGACCAACATGCGCTTTACGAGCCTGTAAGTTTGGTGCGTATTTCTTCTGGCAGCCGATCGCGAATTTCAGCCGGCAAGTGGTCATGCACATGTCGCGCCCCGAGCATCGCCACATCCACGACCGCAGTAGGCGCAGGCGTTGCCACAGCGACCCCCAGCCAGATGAGCGCAGACAAGGCAAAGCCCGCCAACGCACCCACTTCTAACCAAATGGCATGGCGCGGCCCAAAATGGCGGATCACCGCAAATGCCAATAGAAACACAGCAGCCGAAGCGGAAGCCAGCGCGATCAGGGAGATGTCGATAATGCGGTGCAGCTTCTGACGGCTGCGGCAATGCTCGCAGTCGGTGAAATGTAGTTCGTAGTCCACCCGCATCTCCGGAGCCAGGCCGGAGATGTCGTAGCGCCATCCTGCAAGGATTTTCCCGACGATCGGTTCCACACACTCGCTCATAAGCGGCTAAAACCGAAGAGTCTATAACCGGATGGATTCGAGAACGTTAGCCTGGGTTGCCAGCAGCACACGGTTGCGCCACAGTCCCTGTCGGCCGCCGAGAGCTTGTTCTGCCGCGGTTCGCGCGATTTCGGGATGGTTATTCTGTTCAGACAAATGCGCCAGAATGACGTACTCGGCTCCTCCATCATAGTCGCTGGAGAAGAATTCCGCGAGCGCGTCATTCGAGAGATGGCCCACCCGGCTCATCACTCGCTGCTTGACCGACCATGGATACGGACCCGAGCGCAACATTTCCACATCGTGGTTCGACTCCATCACTAATACGGCGCATCCGCGCAAGTGGTTCCGCACGTTCGTCGGCATGTAACCCAGGTCGGTGGCAAAGCCAATCTTGACGCCCTCCGCCCGAAAGGTGAAACCTACGGGATCGGCGGCGTCATGAGGAATGGTAAAGGGCATGACCTCGATGTCGCCGATGCAAAAGCCGCGCCCGGCCGAGAAGTGCTCCGTTTTTGGAAGCTCGGGACTCGCGCCTTGTTCGTCGCAAACTGCCCGTTTCCACGCATGATGCGTCGGCGCGGTCAAGAAAACAGGCACGTTCAGCTTGGTCGCCAAGCGGTGTAGTCCCCCAACATGGTCGGAGTGCTCGTGGGTAATCAGGATCGCGGAAATTTCCTCAGTGCGCTCACCGATCGCCCGCAGACGCTTAAACGTTTCGCGGCCGGAGAGGCCGGCATCCACCAGAATTCGCGTTGAACTCGTCGCCACCAGCGAGCAGTTCCCACGGCTGCCGCTAGCCAGCACCGTCACCGACACTGCCATATAAGCGTAAGCTTACCCCTATAGGCTGTGGAAAGGACAACAGTTTTTCAATTACTGGTACCTTTAGTGGGACTTGACACTAGGCGAGGGCATACTCGCCCTGGATCAAGGCGCCGATTAGAGCGTGTGAGGCACCTTGGTCGAGGCGCTGCTCACTTTACCGGCGCACGCTGGATCCTGCGTACATTGGCGGACCGCCGGAACAACCAAAGCCTGTTCAAGGGATGGGTCGTTGAGGCTGGACAGCAAGTCCAAAGTCCGCTCGGCGGCAGTATTGTCGCCAGTCTTTCCGTAAGCAATGGCCAGCAGCTTCAGCGAAAGCGGGTTGTTGGCATCTTCCTCGAGGTACGGGATCGCCTCGCTGTATTTCTGCTGCGAAACGAGCAACGCTCCGAACGCTCCGTGATAAGCGAGATCGATGATCTTATCGTTGGCGTCCTCGGACATTTTCGTCAGCGCTTCAAGGCTGGAGTTCGCGATCTTCGCATTTCCCATTTTCACGGCGACTTCCACGCGAGCGCGCAGAATTTGCGCGGTTACCTGCTGGATCGCGGTGTGGTTCGCATTCTCTCCGGCGGCGGCGGCGGCATCGGCTTTGCTTAGCAGTTCCAAAGCGCGGCTGGAGTCCTCTTGATACATCGCCATTTGCCGGTAGGTGTCCGCTTCGGCAAGGCTGGTGTGGTGAGCATGAGCATCGTCGGCAATCGCTTGAAACGCGCGATCGGCCCATTCGAAATCCCCTTCGCGAATGAAGGTGGCGGCTTCGCGAGTCCGCCACAGGACGCGCTGCTGCTCGGGAACCTGAAATCTACGGAATCCCGCTTCGTACTCGCGGCGAGCGCGCACCTGCTCGCCTTTCAGCGAGTAAGTATCCGCGAGCCCAAACTGCGAGGAATAGAACTCCGGATCAATGGTCAGGGATACGCGATAGTGCTCAATCGCCGCATCGAAGCGTCCGGCCAGCCGCAAGATTTCCGCGTACGAATCCTGCGGGTTGGGATCGTGGGGCTGAGTGGCCACATACTGATCCATGAGTTCGAAAGCCTTGTCGAAGCGGCGGACATAGGCGTAGTTGTACGCCATGTTGTTCAACAACCCTGGCGAATCCTTGATGCCGGAACGCTCATAAATCCCGATGGAGCGATCATATTGCTGTTGCGTCATCAGCCACCAGGTAGTCATCCATACGACGGTCTTATCGTGCGGAAGCTGCGTCAGCAAATCATTCATTTTGGTGATGGACGAGAGAAGCTTGTGGTCGAAGGCGTCCTGGTACCACTCGATCGCCAACCGCTCGGGGACGCTGACATCGTCGCGGTATTTGAACGCCTGGGCCTGCTCGCTCACCTGCTCCGCCGAGTCCAGACTGATCTGGGCAAGAAGTTCGTGCCCCATGGCGAAGGCAGGATCAATTTTCACGGCCTTGCGCAGCATCTCGATGGCTTCGGTCTGCTCGACCTGGTCGAGGTAGATGGCGAGAGCTTTTTCGACAAGCGCGCGAGCTTCCGGCGAGCTCGTGGTGAGCGGAAGAACGGCGGGGGGCACCTCAGCCTTCTTGGGCGCGGCCTTCTTGGCCGCTCCCGCGGGCGCAATGAGCGTGACAAAAGTCGCGAGTAACAGCGCAATCTGGAGCGTGCGGACGCGTGTCCAGCAGTTGGTCATTTTTAGTTCCCTTTTAAGAGATAGCCCGGTTGCAGCGGCAGTTTGCCGTCGATCTTGACCACGTTGACATCCTTGGTCAGCGAATAGAGGTCAATGAAGCCGATCGCTCCGTGGGTGCTGGAGACGATTCGGAGGATTTCGTCGTCGCTCTCCGCGATCACGATCGCACCGCGATGCGACTGGATAAAGGCACGGGCCTGATCTGACGTCATATTCAGGATGCGGCGCAAAATCAGCTGGGCATCTTCCGAAGCCGGATCGTGCATGACTATGGTGATCGGCTTGCCATCCTGCCAGGTCCGTATGCGAGCATTGAAAATATCTGCCAGTTCGCTCGCTTTGAGGTTGGTGGTGGCGCTGGCCGTGTCGGCAACCACGGCTAACTGCTTTGCCTGCACCAGGCCTGGCGCGCACACAAAGCAAATCAACCCAAAAATGATGAGGGTTTCCCTGCGGATTGCACGCGCGAGTTTGCTCAGAGGGACGGACACACTGGTGGGATTGTTAGATAACTCGTGGCGTAGGCAAAGATAACCAACGTAACCGTCAGAAACGTGGCTATAGCTTCAGGAACGCGGCCATTTGGGCGCGGACTAGCGGTCCTCTATTCTTCTATCCTTCTGTGATTTTTGGGAGTCGCTATGGCCGACAGCAGTGGTGGGACTGGCCATGTTCAAACACTCGAGCCACAGGCGCACTGAATTGCGCGGGAGAAAGGTCAGTGCTTCTTTCCGAATAGATTGTCCACCACGCCGCGCCCTACCGATCCTCCGAAGGCACCTGCAATTCCCGGCACGAACGCCAGAAAAGATTCGTAGATTTGCGCTCGAGTCGGTTTCTCCAAGAGAAAGTAATATGCCAGCCATTCGACCACGGGCACAAACAGTCCGACCAGGATCACCCAGCGCCAGGGACTGCGAGGGCTCACAAATCCGAGCAGCATGTTCGCCGCGAGCACCACCGTCGCCGTCAGCAATAAGTCGCCGACTTTGATGTCCAACCAACCCGCGAAAGATCCCGCTAGCACCGCCAGCAGATAGTAATACACGTCGCCGCCGGATTTTCTTTCCGGAAGAATTCCACCCCACGCTGTCGTCATATCTTCTATTTTACGGGTAAGTGTAGAACCCGCGTCCGCTTTTGCGGCCGAGCCAACCTGCATCTACCATCTTGATCAGCAGCGGACAGGGCCGATACTTGGGATCGCCCAAACCGTCCTGCAACACCCGCATGATGTCCAGACACACGTCCAGGCCGATGAAATCCGCGAGCGTGAGCGGACCCATGGGATGAGCCATTCCAAGCTTGAACACTTCATCCACGGCTTCGGCGGTCGCAACGCCCTCCATTACCGCGTACATGGCCTCGTTCAGCAGCGGCATGAGCACACGGTTCGATACGAAGCCTGGAGCGTCGTTCACTTCGACGGGCGTCTTCTCCAGTTTTACGGCCAGGTCACGCACGGCTTCAAACGTCGCTTGCGAAGTCGCGAGGCCGCGAATCACTTCTACGAGTTTCATCACCGGCACTGGATTGAAGAAGTGCATGCCGATGACTTTGTCTGCGCGTCCGGTCAGCGCTCCCAGCTTCGTGATCGAGATCGACGACGTATTCGTGGCTAGAATCACCTCTGGCTTCGTGAGGCGATCGAGGTCGCGGAATATCTCGGCCTTGATGGCAAACTTCTCGGTCGCAGCTTCGATCACGAGATCGCAATCGGCGAGCTTCGCCCGCTCCAATACTGGCGTGATGCGCGCCAGCGTGGAGGTCTTGTCGTCGGCTGTAATCTTGTTTTTGGCCACTTCGCGGTCTAGGTTCTTGGCAATTGTTGCCAGACCGCGATCGACAAAGCGCTGCTCCACATCGCAGAGGACGACGTTGAAACCGCTGCGCGCAAACACGTGAGCTATGCCATTGCCCATCGTTCCCGCGCCAATTACTCCTACAAGATGGATGGTCATCAGTGCCTCGCTCGAAGACCGAATGAGTAATGCAGGAAACTGGAGAGTTTAGCAGAGCGCAGCGAAATCGCGACGATGACGTGAGGCTTTCGCTTCACCCCTCCCATGGCGGTCTTTTAGAATCAAAGGCTTAGCGGGAATCAGTTCAGGGTTTCTAAAGGCCAGGATTTAACTTGTAAAGTATTTATAAATCAATGACTTCGATCGCCGCCCTAAGGCAAAAATCGAATGCTAGAGACCTAGGTAAACGTGCGTTGAATCCCACCCTTGCGCAAAAAACGCGCAAGGATGGGGCACCCGGCAGGGTGCGCGAGGCGACTAGCCCCTGACGATTACCGTGCCGCCGGCTGGGTTCGGAGTCCCACATGGATATCCGCCGGTGGTGGTGTCGAAGGTTATGCTGAGGTCATACTCCCCCGGCGCTGCGGTTGCCGGCACGTTAATCGTCACCGAACCGTTGGCCGGAATGATGACCTGCCATTGACCGAGAAACCAGGTGGTTCCGGTCCAAGGAGTGACCGAGATCGGCACCGAGTAAGTGCTGCTCCAAGTGAAGCTGCCGCCTGGAGTCGTGTCAGTCGTGCCGCAGACGTTAGTGGTACCGGATTGAGCTTGCGCGGAGCTAACTAGCGCAAAGAACAGCAGGAAGAGAGAGAGAGAGAGAGAGAGAGAGAGAGAGAGAGAGAGAGAGTTTTCTCATTTGTTTTCCTCAGTTTTGTTTTTCGGAGCGGATTTCCATCGCATCTCTACCCCCACGGCAGAGAACCTCGCAGACTTCTTTACCTGATAACTAGTCTGCAAAGGGACGGATTGCGACAGAGTGACGGAGGTAGGGTTAACGGCAAAGTACTTAGTGTGGTTCGGTGTGCCGATTTCCGCCGGCATGGCTGCGAGGACTCTCTACGACATGCCGTCCGCACCGCCTCTATCTACGGTCATAAGGCCGCTGCGACCCAGTCAAATCGGGTCGCAGAGGCGGTGTTAACTTCGGGCGGGAACCGATGTTACTAACCCTGAACGATTACCCTGCCGTTCGCTGGGTTTTCGAGCGGGTTCGTCCCAGCCCAGTAGGTGTAACCTCCATCCGTCGCCGAAGAATTAACTGGGTGAGAAACGCCATCGGTCGTTTGGATAGGTGGATTAAACGGATCGTTGCCGTTGGTCCAGTCGACTGGGAGGCTGGTGCTGGGACCCCGGACTTCCAATTTGCCCAATCCCGGCGGGAGAATACTACCGAGAGGAACCGCCACGGTTTGAGGGGTGTAGGTTACCGTGGTGCCACTTTGGGTGACGGCAACATACATCGGGCCCGCACCCACCTGGATGACAAAGGGGCCGACTAAATTGGTCCCATTGTAGATGTAATAGTTAGCCGCGCAATCGTAGTTAGGCGCGGTGAAACTATTCGAATCTCCATCGTCAACCTCGAGGTTCATGGAAGGATACACGGGCTGCCCCGGATTGTTGGTCTGGAACTCAATGACAATGTCGACTCCGGAGTTGTTATAGAAGGTGACGGTATCTCCATGGTTGACGACAATGCCTTGCGGTGTGGGAGTGAAGGTGTCATCGACGGTGATGTTCCTGATTACATCGGAAATTGGAAGATTGGGCGCTGCGGCCATGGCTGGCTCCTTTCAAATCGAATTTGCTTACTTACCACTGGGCTTGAAACTCGGATCCGAGAGCAATCCTTGCAGGTCTGGAGTATCCTTCAGGTCTGCAAGGGCATAACCTTTCTGCAGGCTTTTTTCGATGTGCTGTAACGCCTGAGCGCGATCTCCGAGGTCTTCGAAGGCTTCGCCGACAGCCGCCAGAATGTTGGGGTCGTCGGGCGAAAGCGCGAGTGCAGATTGTATGCGAGAAATCGCCATTTCGCGCAACTTTTTCTTGGCATAGAAAAGCCCCAACTTGGCCTGCACCGTGGCGTCGCGGGGGTTGTCCAGGACCGCCTGTTCGAGCAGGGCGATTGCATGGTCGCGCGCGCGGCCCTCTTTATCGCCATTTTTTAGGCCTTCATAGGCGCTCATCAGATTACTCCATACCACGTAATCCTTGTCGTTCAGTTGCAGGGCCTTCTCGGTTGCGCCCGCTGCGTCGGCATACTTCCGCTCCTGGAGATAGAGATATCCAAGGTTGGCGTAGGCGGGGTAGGTGGGCTCGAGGGCAATCGATTTCCGCAGCATCTGCTCGGCATCGGCGTAGTGCTTGTCGCCCATGTCGCTGTAGACCCCGCCTAAATTGAGATAGAGCGCCGCGTTGTCAGGCGTAAGCTGGATGGCATGGCGATATTGCGCAACGGCTTCTTCATAGCGCTCATGGTTATCCAGAAAAGCCCCATAGTAGTTGTAAACGTCCCAGGAATCGGGGCGAAGGGCAATAGCCTTTTTGAAGGCTGCTTCAGCATCGGCGGTGCGTCCCGCGCTGTCATAGGACTTAGCTTGGCCAATAATCGCGTCCGCGTTGCGGGGGTCGAGCTGCAGCGCACGTTGGTTCTCCTGCAAAGCGAGATCGTATTTTCCCGTGCTGAGGTGGATCCTCCCGAGTGTCACATAGACCGCGGGCAGGCGATCGTCCAGTTGCTGCGCTTGCTGACAATTCGCCAGAGCTTCGTCGATCCACTTGCTGTCCTTGTCCAGCGAATATTTCAGGCGGTACGCTTCGCCGAGCTGGGCGAATCCGAGGGCAAAATGCGGATCCGCTTTTACCGCATCGTTGAGCGCCGCGATGGCTAGATCGAGATTCCCCGCCTTGTCATAGCGTTGGGTGTAGCCGAGCGCCTTCAGGTACAGGACGTACGCGGCAGAATTGACCGGGCCGCTACCGCGCAGCATCTCCGGTGTAGCATCGATGCGCATCAGCTTGGCGATGCGGGCCACCGCCTCATCTTCGAGCGAGGAGAAGTCTCCCGCGCGGTCCTCCAACGTCACCGAGCCGACCTGCCTGAGGTTCCTGGTGTTGACCAGATTCACCGTCAACTGGATCATTTGGCCGTCGCGGCGGAGACTGCCTTCGACAACGACGGTGGCTCCCAGTTCGCGCAGTGCCGATCCGGCATCGGCAACCTTGCGCGCGCGGACCTCCCGCGCCGGAACCACCCAGAGAGACTGCTTGCCCGTCTCGAGATTCGTAAGACGGCTGGAAAGGCTGTCCATTAATCCGTCGGAAACCGCCTGATTCGCGGGATCGTTCTTCGAGGGATCATTGCCCACATTCTCAAACGGCAGGACGGCTATGTGGTCGACTTCATGGCCAAACCATCCCGCTACGCGGTCACGCACGGGCGGCAGAAACGAGAGCAGGGCTAGAATCACGACGACCGCGCCCGCTCCTAACGCCCACCGGTGCCACGTTGGCGACGGGGCCGCAACCGTGCTCCACACCGGACGCGACGCCTGTTCAATCTGCTTTCTGAGCTCCGACGTGCTCAGATTCGAAGGCCGGGACGACGCTGGACGAGATGACGACCCCGAGAATGGCCGCGACGACGTTCCGGATGGAGGGCGAGCGCCGGGCGCTATCGCCTCGGGATCGAGATGCGTGCGCACCTCTCTCAGGTCGGCCACCAACTCGCGGCAACTCTGATAGCGCGTCGCTGGTTCTTTCGACAATGCCCGGTACATGACCCGCAACAAATCGATGGGAATAATCTCGTCCATCTGCGGTGGGGGCTCGTTCAGGATCGCGAAGATCGTACCGGCCGGAGTATCCCGCGTAAACGGGTTCTTACCCGTCACCATTTCCGTGAGCACGATGCCGAGCGACCAAATATCGGTGCGCTGATCGACATATTTGCCGACCGTTTGTTCCGGCGACATGTAGCCGACAGTACCGGCGGTGCTCATGCTCTGGGTGGTGCCCGACGACGCCAGGCGCGCCAGGCCGAAGTCGACAATCTTCGCCACTCCATTCTGGGCGAGGATGACATTGGAAGGCTTGATGTCGCGGTGCACTACGGCGCCGGCATGCGCGGCCGCCAATCCCTCCCCGATCTGGATGGCGATGTCGACCGCTTCGGCCATGGGGAGAGGACCGCGGCGCATCTTCCGGACGAGGGTTTCGCCCGCGTAATACGCCATCACGATGAAGGAGCGGCCGTCGCTGGTTTCTTCGAGGCCGTGAATCACGCCAATGTTGGGATGGTCGAGCGAAGACGCCGTGCGGGCCTCGCGCAAAAACCGCTCGCGGTCTTCGTTGGTGGAAACCAGGTGCTCGGGAAGGAATTTGAGCGCGACGGTGCGCTCCAGTTTTACGTCGAGCGCGCGATACACCACGCCCATCCCTCCGGCTCCGGCCAAGCCGAGGATTTTGTAGTTCCCGACTACATCTCCCGCAGACAGAGTGGCGTTTGCGTCAGACACCGAGCGTCCCCCAATGGGGATCAACCCCAAGGCCCACACCGATTGTCGGTATCAAGATGCGATGAATCCGGTCGCGCACCACGATAATACGCTAGCGCATTTAGTGGCGACAAGAAAGTGGCGGGAGGGAGGCGTTGGGGGCAGAAAACCAGGCATCCGGCTTTCATGCAGATGACACCAGCCATTTTTCGGCCCCCTGCTAACTGGCGAGCAGCGCTTTGGCGGACGCTTCTTTGGCCGCGTCGGAGGCACGCTCTCTTTCGCCAACCTCTTCGAGTTGAAGATGCTTGGTCTCGGGAGAGTAATGCAGGCTAACGAAAGTCATGATTGCGCCGACGGTCAGGACCACGGATGGCGACAACCACAAGTCCTGCTTTTCAATGGCCGAGATAAAGGGAATCTTGTGAGCCCACCACGCATAAGCGCCGAAACCGGCGCCCAGAAGTGCTCCAGAAGAATAGCCGAAACCTACGCCGGCGGCGCGTCGTTTCGTGGGAAAGCGCTCGCAGAGGTAGGCGGGAACGACTCCCCAGGCCAGCTTGAGCATGGCTGCCATGACGGTGCCGAGGACGGCCATCCACAGATTGCGTGCGATCGCAGCGTGATAGAGAACGTAGTAGACGGGAATTCCAAACACGACTAGAAACGCGCAATACCACTGCGTGAGAATCTTTCTTCCGGTGTAATCCGAAAGCCAGCCGTAGAAGTTGTAACCGAGGAACGCCATGAAGAGCGCGAAGCCGTAAATCAGGCTGTAGGTGGTGGTGTCGAAACCGCGTCCGTCGAGAGTGAGGATCTTGGGAAGGAACCCGTAGACGGAGTAGTCCGTGAGGAACAATCCGGTCATAAAAAAGAAGACTTGGAGGAAGTCCCATAGCTGAGGTGGTTTAAAGAGGCTCAGGAAAGGCGACTTTTCAATTTTGCCGCGTGCTTTGGCTTTCTCGAATTCCGGGGATTCGGCGAGATTGTTTCGAATATAAAGCGCGAGGAATACCGGGATAACGCCGGTCATGAAAACGATTCGCCAGCCGTAGGCGAACATTGTCTGTTTGGTGGTGAGATACGAAACGAGGGCGAAGACCAGGGCACCTAATACATATCCGAGGGGAAATCCGGATTGAATGAAGCCGCCAATCATTCCACGTTTTTTCTGCGGAGCATATTCGATGGCGAAGGTGTGGCCTACGGCGTATTCGCCGCCAAAGAAGATTCCCATGAATAAGCGGAGAGTACAGAACATGACATAAGACCAGACGCCGATCTGGGCGTAGGTAGGCAAGCAACCCCCGAGGACCGACATCACGCCCACGCCTCCGATGGTTAAAACCAGCAGGAAGCGGCGGCCGATTTTGTCGGCGTAGCGTCCGAAGAGGGCCGAGCCAATGGGCCTAGCCGCCATCGTAATGGAGTACGAAAAAATGATTACGATGTACTGCCAGGCGGCGCTGCCTTTGGGCGAGATGAAAACCTTCACCAGAATTGGAGACATGACCAGGACCAGCGCCATGTCGTAGGCGTCAAGCATGAATCCCAAGAACTGGGAAATCATGGCCATCTTTGCATCTTTGGATAGCAGCTGCGGTTCGGGCATAAGGCACCTCAACGAGGAGATGTGGCCGAGACGGGGGCAAGTTATAGCATGGTTTGCAAATGCCGACGTGCGACGGACGTCACCCTTACTTGTGACGGAGAACACAATCGAAGCGATTTGTACCACAGTCGGTGCGCCCGCGCTAGGGAATTGAAGGTTGGAGAGGGCTACAAGAGAGCAGGAAGTGGAGGGGCTGATGGGTGGTTGCGTCCTCGCCTATCTTTGAAAACGAGAGCCTGAAGACGAAAGGGTGAAAACGAGAGCCGTTGCCATTGGCAGCAACGGCTCCCTCTACTGATTAGAAGCCGTACGAAACCTGCATGCCAACCTGGTGGCGGGCTTGCAGACTGGGAAGCGCGGAGTTCACATTTCCCGCGATCTGAGCTATACCGAGGTCGAAGTTCAGTTTGTACTTCGAGGTGGGAACGAAACGCGCTGCATAGGTGAACGTCGTCGGAATGTTCAGCACCGGTCCGGCTACGCCGTCGAACCCGTAGGGATGATGAGGCTGCTGCTCCGCTTCCGAGGCGAGGATGAGCGTGCTTTTGCCCGGCATCTTGAAGATGAATGCGACCGAGCCAAACGCGCGCGCTTGCCAGTTGGGAGCGCTGCCACCAATGCCCCACAGTTCAGCGTCGGTTCCACGAACGCCGGCGCTCAGGAGTACTGGAACCGGCTTGACCGGGATAACCTTCGAAGCCACGACGTAGAGATCCCCGTTGGTATGGCCGGTGGCGCCCGGTGAATTTTGGAAGTCGCCAACGTTGCGGACGCCGGTGCGGGCAATGAATCCGGTCGAGATGGCCGGTACCCACTTCGTTTTGAAGGCATTCTCGGCGATCAGGTTGTACTTACCGTTGAAAATATCAAACCCGTTCTGCCACAGCACGCTCAATCCAGGGCCTCCGCCTGAAGCCACCATATCGTTTCCAAAGGCGTGGAATTCGTGGGTGTAGCCAACTTCGATACGCTTGCCGATTCCGAGCTCAAAGGAGGCCTCGTGGAAATCACCGATCACTGGGCCCAGATCGAGAAAGTGATACGCCACGACGGGATGCAATTTCTCCGTCTCAGAAGAAGCCGTGTACGCGAGCGGCGTGACGAGAATGCCGGTTTCACCCTCCCACCCAAGTGCCTGCGCGTGTGAAGGTGTCGCCGAACCGAGGACAAACACGAAGCCAACCAGAACCGCAGCCAGGCAAAGCCAGCTGCGCCCGTTCCCGACTCTTTTGGAATACGATGAATTCATACGATTTTCCCCTTGTGATTTGAATTTAGAAAAGATTGAAGCCAAAAACTGAAGCCCCGACAAACTTGCGGCTGAACACGAAACTTATATTCTCCGCTCGATCAGCACTCCGGTCTGTGATGGACCTCACCTTACGGGGTGACGCCCTCTCGCAAGGTCGGTCTTCCCATCATGAGAGGGGCATAAAATGGGCAAAATCACGTGGAAAAGGGGGCGTGCGAGGTCCGAGACCCATTTGACCTGCAGGATTACGGCAGTTACCCTTCCGTACATTACTAATGTTCTAGTGGTTGATGGCGGCGTTAGAAGCAACGTTCCTACTACTCTAAGGAGAAGACTCCGGTGAAGCGATGGATAGTGTGTGCACTTTTTGCACTCGCTGCCGCCAGGTTGGGTTGCGCGCAGCAGTCGGTTCCGGGCCCGAAAGTTACGGATCCTTATCAACTGACTTTGGAGCATCTGCAGTTGCTGACTTCGCTGCCCCTGTCCGATTGGCGGTTTCACGCCGACGTCGCACATCCTGAAGATCCGGCGTTGAATGACTCAGCGTGGGAAACAATCAAAGTGGGGGACAAATGGTCGACCGGCTCTCGCGTGTTGCGGCGCTGGGTCGAGATTCCGGAAAAGATCGACGGGTATAGCGTACGGGGCGCCCGGGCCAAGTTGGACATCGATTTTGATTTCATGTGGAACAACAAAGGTCCGGTGATGATTTCCGTATTCTCCAACGGATCGCTCGTGTCGCGTGGAGATGACGACATGCAGCAACCGATTCTGCTGACGGAGAACGCACAACCCGGTCAGAAATTTCTGATCGCCTTGCGCATCGATGCTCCGGAAGTGGAGACGCTTTTTCAACACGCAAAGTTGAGCTTTGAGCCTGCCGGCAACCGGCCCGATCCGGCGCTGGTGCGGACGGAGATCCTCGCGGCGCGTCCGATGATTGCGGCTTACGAGGATGGTCGAGCAGAACGGGAGCGGGAACTCGACGCGGCCGTCCAAGCTATTGATTTTTCTCCACTCGAAAAGAACGAGCAAACCGCTTTCGACGCTTCGCTGCGCCAGGCGCAGAGCAAACTGCAATCGCTGAATCCTTGGTTGAAACAGTTCACGGTTCGCGCCGTCGGCAACTCGCATATTGATATGGCGTGGTTGTGGCCGTGGACGGAAACCGTCGAGGTGGTGCGCAATACGTTTCAAAGCGTTCTCGATTTGATGCGCGAGTATCCGGACTTGAAGTTCACCATGTCGTCAGCGCGCACGTATGAATGGATGCAGGAGAAATACCCTGCGTTATTTGAGCAGATCAAGCAGAGAGTGAAGGAGGGGCGTTGGGAAGTCGTCGGCGGCATGTGGGTCGAGCCTGACTTGAATATGCCGGACGGCGAATCGCTGGTACGGCAGATTCTTGTCGGAAAACGATATTTCCAGAAGAATTTTGGCGCCGATATCAAGATTGGCTGGAACCCCGATTCTTTTGGGTACAACTGGCAGCTTCCGCAAATCTACAAGAAGTCGGGCATCGATTATTTCGTGACCAGCAAGCTGCTCTGGGCTACGGACTATACAAAATTTCCCTACCGGCTGTTCTGGTGGGAAGCACCCGATGGCAGCCGACTGTTGACCTACTTCCCTCACGAATACGCTAACGATTTCGATGCGCAGCAGATCACGAAGGATTTTTCGTTTTATGCTCCTTCAATCTACGGCAGCAAGCTCGGCGAAAATAAAGACTCGCCACAGATGCTTTACTTGTTCGGAATCGGCGATCATGGCGGCGGCCCGACGCGGGCGATGCTGGATGAGGCCGATCGACTGCGAGATCCGAACACGGTTTTTCCGAAGATTGAGTTCAGTACGGCGAAGGAATTCTTTGCCGACCTGAATCAGGAACTTCCAAGCCTTAAAGTTCCGACCTGGAAGGACGAGCTTTATTTCGAATATCACCGCGGCGTTTACACTTCGCAAGCGGACACGAAACAGCGCATCCGGCACGATGAAGAACTGATGCTCGATGCGGAGAAGTATGCGTCACTGGCTTCGATTTTTGGTCGCCCCTGCGCGCAGGGTCAGTTCGAACTCGCGTGGAAGAATCTGCTTTTCGACCATTTTCACGACGTGATGCCTGGTTCTGGAATCGCGGTGAACTACCTCGATGCCAAGCGAAATCTGGAGGATGTTGCGCGATCGGCGAATGAGATCACGGATGGCGCGATCGACGAAATCGTGGCGCACGTCGATACACAAGGCGTAAATCTACTCGGCGACGGAGCGGCGCTGGTGGTTTTCAATTCTCTTTCCTGGCCGCGAACGGAAGTGATCGAGGCCGAGGTACAACTTCCGGGCCCAGCTAACCAGGTTGAGGTGGTCGACGGCGCCGGCCAGCGAGTTACACACCAACTGCTGGCGATGGACGCAACAACGCATCGGGCGCGGTTGCTCATAGTAGCGGATACACCGGCACTCGGCTACAGAACATATTTTGTGCGTGCAACCGCGAAGCCAGCCAACTCTGCGCCGCGGCCGGCGCGTTTTGTCTCTGCCAACGAAAACTTCATGGAGAACGGCTCCGTCCGCGTCACGGTCGATCCTCAGACCGGCTGCATCACCAGTCTTCTTGATCTGCAGAGTCATGCGGAAGCACTGGCTCCGTCCGAAATGGACTCTGGCGGCCCCACGACGAACGTTTGCGGCAATCTCTTGCAGGCTTTCGCCGACAAACCTAAACGCTGGGATGCCTGGAACATCGATTCCGATTTCGAGAAGCAACATTGGGATCTGGACAAGGCTGACGAGGTAAAGCTACTTGAGCGTGGGCCGCTGCGCGCCGTGATCCGCGTCAAGAAGCACTTTCAGAATTCCACGTTCGTGCAGGACATCACCATGTACGCCGGGGTGCCGCGGGTCGACGTCAAGATGCAGGTGGAATGGCACGAGAAACACATCCTGCTAAAAGTGGCTTTTCCGTTGAGCGCGCACAGCGATAAGGCTACGTTTGAAATCCCCTACGGCTCGATCGAGCGTCCAACTACGCGCAACACGCCGGCTGAACAGGCTAAGTTCGAGGTTCCGGCGCAGCGCTGGGCTGATCTCTCTGACGCTAAGCATGGTTTCAGCCTGCTCAACGACAGCAAGTATGGATACGATGTGAAGGGCAACGTGCTGCGGCTATCGTTGCTGCGCTCGCCGGAATGGCCCGATCCGCACGCCGACGAAGGCCATCACGAATTTACCTACTCCTTGTATCCGCACGCTGGAACCTGGCGGGAGGCACAAACGGTACGCCGCGGATACGAACTGAATTACAAGCTGATCGCACGACAGGCGCAGAAACACGCGGGGGCACTTCCGGGCGAACATTCTTTCGTGCGGGTTGACGCAGACGACGTGGTGGTCACCGCGCTCAAGAAGTCGGAGGACGATGATTCTCTCGTTCTACGTTTTTATGAGTGGGCTGGGAAAGCCGCGGATGTGAGAATCCAGCTTCCTGCAGGAGCGGAATCGGCGTCAGAAACCGACCTCATGGAGAGGCCGACTGGCTATCTTGCGGTGCGCAGCAATGCAATTACAGTGCATACCAAGCCGTATGAAATCAAGACGGTGAAAGTGAGATATGCTGCGCACGCGCTCGCGGCAGGAGTTCACTAGCGGGACTTAGAAGTCTACGCGCTGGCTTCAGCGCCTGAAGGCGCTTCTGTGACGCAACATTTGCGGCACGCCTGAAGACGTGCCCTGACACGAGGCCAAACCGACACCTGTTCCCGCAGAACCGTTGTGACTACTGCTCCCACTGCCCTGTTGTCAGGTACTCGTCGATGCCCTTCGCTGCTCTTCGTCCAGCGCCCATTGCGAGGATCACCGTCGCGCCACCGGTCACAATGTCGCCGCCGGCAAACACTCCTTTGCGCGAGGTTCTTTGGGTCGTCTCATTGGCTTGAATGTAGCCGCGCTTGTTTGTGTTCAATCCTGGTGTCGTACTTTGAACGATGGGATTCGCTGTGGTTCCGATCGCCATGACTGCGACGGAAAGCGGAATGTCATATTCCGATCCCTTGATCGGTACTGGGCGACGTCTTCCCGAACTGTCGGGTTCGCCCAGTTCCATCTTGAGGCAGCGCGCTCCGGTGAGCCAGCCTTTACCGTCCGATAAGAACTCGGTTGGCGCGGTCAGAACGTGGAACTCAATGCCTTCTTCTTTCGCATGCTTCACTTCCTCAAGACGGGCCGGCATTTCAGTCTCACTGCGCCGATACAAAACGTAGGCTTTTCGCGCGCCCAGCCGCAGTGCCGAACGGATGGCATCGAGTGCGGTATTTCCTCCGCCGATGACTGCCACGTCTTTGCCGCGGAAATCTAGCATCGGCTCATCATATTTGGGGAATTCGTAGGCATGCATCAGGTTGATGCGAGTCAAAAATTCGTTGGCCGAGTACACTCCGTTGAGATGCTCGCCCGGAATGCCCATGAACTGCGGCAGGCCGGCGCCGGTGCCAATGAATACGGCATCGTAACCTTCTTCTTCCAGCAGTTCGTCGATGGTGACGGTGCGTCCCACAACGACGTCGGTTTCAAATACCACGCCCATGGCGCGCATGTAGTCGACTTGCTGGCGAATGATTTTCTTCGGCAAGCGGAACTCCGGAATGCCATACACCAGTACGCCGCCGATTTCGTGCAGCGCCTCGAAAACGTGCACCGCGTGGCCTCTCGTCACGAGGTCGCCAGCTGCGGTCAGGCCCGACGGGCCACTTCCCACGATCGCCACTTTCTTGCCGGTTGGCGGAGCCTTCATGATCGTGCTGAGGTCGAAGTGTTGCTGCTCGTAGTCGGCAACGAAACGCTCGAGGTATCCGATGCCGAGCGATTCGCCTTTTTTCTTGAGCAAACACGCGCCCTCGCAGTGGTCTTCCTGCGGGCAGACGCGTCCGGTGATGGCGGGCAGCACGTTATCTTCGCGGATTTTTGCGGCCGCTTCCATGTACTTGCCTTCCACGATCAACTGCACAAAGTCCTTCACCTTTACGCCCACGGGACAATCGCTCACGCACGTGGGCTTGGCGCACTCCAGGCATCGGATGGCTTCCTGTCGCGCCAACTCCTCGGAATAGCCGAGGTTGACTTCGGTGAATTCGTGCGCCCGCACTGATGGCACCTGCTCGGGCATATGCAGACGCGGCATCTTGATGCGCTCACGATTCGGTACCGGATTCTTCGATTTGACTTTCTCCGTCGTCATTACTTCGCCTCCAGTGCGCAACTCGCCGATACCGCTTCGATTGGAGCTTCTTTCGCTTCCGGCTTCTTGGCCTCAAGTTGCTGGCGGTATTCATCCATCGACCGCTTTTCCGCGTCGCGATACATGGAGTTCCGCTGCACCAGCACGGCAAAATCCACACGATGCGCGTCGAACTCGGGCCCATCGACACAGGCGAACTCACTCTTGCCTTCGACCAGCACGCGGCAACCACCGCACATGCCGGTGCCATCGATCATGATGGGATTGAGACTGACCATGGTGCGGATGTGCTCCTTGCGCGTCATGTCCGCGACCGCTCGCATCATCGGAATGGGACCGACGGCGAGCACCAGATCGATGCGCGTTCCATTCTCAATCAGTTGCCGCAGATTATCGGTGACTAGTCCCTTGTCGGAGTAGCTGCCGTCGTCGGTGGTGACGAAAACCGTGTCGCTCACGCCGCGCATCTCGTCTTCCAGAATGACCAGGTCTTTGTTTCGTCCTCCGAGGATGGAGATCACCTTGTTACCGGCGCGTTTCATGGCCGCAGCCGTGGGATATGCCATCGCTGTCCCGACGCCGCCGCCGATCGTGACGACTGTGCCGTAGTTGGCAATTTCGGAAGGCTTGCCCAGCGGGCCGACGATGTCGAGAATGCTGTCTCCGGTTTCGAGGGAATTGAGCAGATGGGTGGTCTTGCCGATGGCTTGCACCACGATGTTGACGGTGCCATGTTCGGGATCGGATTTCTCGATGGTCAGCGGAATGCGCTCGCCGTTCTCGCAAATGCGCAAAATGACAAACTGTCCGGGCCGCTGTTTGCGGGCGATGCGCGGCGCTTCAATCACAAAACGCTTGATTCCAGGGGCAATGAACTGGGCGTTAACGATTTTGAACACTGATCCTCCCGTCGAATATCAGCTCTTATTGTCGCGCCTTGCCTGCCATGAGGCTGTGATGCAGGTCACTGGAAACCGTGGACCCACTCCGCCGCGCTTCGGTAGTGGGAGCAATTGTCTACAACGAGAGGTCGAAGGCCTGGGAGCCCATATCTGCCGAGTCGTCGGTCGAATAAAATAATCCCATGCAGAACGCAACGCCGGCGGACCTGGCTGTGCTCGTGCTGGAACTTGCACCGGCAGCCGTATTTGGCCTTGGCGGCAAGCGAGTCGGACAGGCAGTTGCTCGCTGGCCCGCCGCGATAAGGACCGCTTTACCAGTACTTTGCGCGTTGCCTTACGTTTTCATCTCCTGTTCGCACCACATGTTTTCCTGGAGATGGTGCGCTCTTTACGCGATTCTTCCAGTGGCGATCGCCTGGCTGCTGACGCAGGCCGCGATCGCCGATCCCGAACAACTTGGAACTTGGCGAGATGCCATCATCTTACTGACGCTTGGACTGGCGGTTGACCTGCGCTGGTTCGAGCGGGCGTGGCCGCACGGACTTGAGGGTTGGGGGAAATTGCTTCTTGTCGACGCGGGATTGTATGGGTTCGTCGCGATCCGGCGGCTAGGCGGCACGGGTTTTGATTTTCACTTCCACTGGAGCGACTGGAAGACTGGGCTGCGGGAACTGGTCTTCTTTGCGCCATTCGTGCTTGGACTGGGGATGGCGTTGGGGTTTCTTCATCCGCATAGTCACGCGCTGCGGTTGTCGTTGATTCGGACGATGATTCCGACTTGGATCTATATTTTCATTTTCATTGCCGTTCCAGAGGAACTTTTCTTTCGTGCTTGGGTACAGAATTTACTGGAACGACGCGTCGGACGGCGGTGGGCTTTGGGAATAACGGCGGTGTTGTTTGGCCTCTCCCACTTCAACAAACGATCGGCGCACTTCAACTGGCGCTACGTCATACTGGCGAGCATCGCTGGAATCTTCTATGGGAGAGCATGGCGTGAGCAGCGGCGGGTGCCGGCTTCGGCGATCACGCACGCGAGCGTGGACGCCATCTGGTCGTTCTGGTTCTAGGCAAAGGCAAGAACCTTGCCGGACGCTGCCGCGGAATCCCACCCTTGCGCAAAAGACGCGCAAGGATCGGGCACCCATCGGCATCCATCGACACACAAAACCACGTGAAATTGGGCGCTGCCTGAGGACGTGGGGCGAGGTTTCGATTTGCTTATTTCAAACGGTGGGGTCACGATCCCACTAATCTGGCTTGCAGCAGTAACCATATAGCACTCAACCAGAGCACCGCCGACATAGTCAGTCCAGCGCACAGCACGCGCACACCAGGATCGCGGATCAGCGAACATACGAGCACACCAAGGACAGAGAGCGCTCCCGTCCAGTAATATAGCGGCACTTCAAACACGCGCGCCAACGGAAGAAAATGCAGGCCGACGATAACGGCGACTGCAATCGGGATCCAAATGTCCAGGCCAAGGCGCGCCAGCAGCGTCGCGCAGAGCCATATCAGGCCGCCTTCGATTCCAAATATGATTCCAAAGAGCATTCCGGCGCGTTTCCCTTTGGCCGCTGCGACGGGATCATCAACGCTCGGGATATTCCTTAACGCCACGAGCCGCATGACGCACAGCGCGAGCAATACAACAGTCGCCACGGACCCTGCCGGGACTGACCAGACGGGGTGTGGGGGCCACAGGGCAAGCGCCATGATGCACCAAACGGACCCGAAAAGCGTGAGAATGGCCGCCCCTGCTATGCAGCCGCGGACATGCGCTACGCTCGACATGCCTTCACGATACTGATTGGCCCGAACATGCGCAACGGGCTATGGTTCTCCGCAACACACATTTCAAGTGCCCCCTGGCAGACGCCGTCTGAAGTCGAGACACTACCGAGTGTGCAAAGATATATAAAGAAGATATTTGCATGAGTGAAATGGCGGTTGAGCCGAAAACCTACACTACGGTCGCGACTGCCGTTCGTCGGTACTACGTTTGGGCCCAGATCGTTGTCGTGTTTCTGTTGCTGGAGTTGGCTATTTGGGCGCCAACGGCGGAGATACGGAACCGCTGGGCCGCGATCTCTGCAGCCACAATTCTGGTTCTGGTCGTAACAGATTTGTTGATGGACCGATCTGGGGCGCTGCGGCCTTCGTGGGCGTCGTTGCATCGCCTCGGCCTCGGATTGCCGACAGTGGCTGGCGCGGGCGTAGTGCTGGGAATGGGTTTCGCCGCGCTTCTCTTCATGATGATTTTTGTTCGCTCCCTGGGCGGCCAAATTCCCGCCAATCCGACCTGGTTCCCGAATCTCCGGTTGATTTGGGGATACGTGGTCTGGTCCTTCATCCAGGAATTCATTCTGCAATCTTTTTTTTTCAGCCGCTTTGAAGAACTGTATGGCGGCCCGGCTGCGGTTTGGATTGCAGCCACACTCTTTGCCGCCGCCCATTTGCCGAATCCTATCCTCACCACGGCTACGCTGATCGGAGCACTTTTTTTCTGCGAAGCGTTCCGGCGATACCGCAGCGTCTATCCGCTGGCAATCGTGCACGCGATGCTGGGACTGACTATTGCGCTCACTGTGCCCGAGAGCTTGCTGCACCACATGCGCGTGGGGATTGGGTATTTGCGGTATTAGCTCAGCATTGTGTCGTGCCCCGGAAAACACGCGGGCATTAGTGTGCGGGTATTTTTGCAAACGGTAAACGTTGGACGCTGCAAACAAACTACATAGGTCCTTCGCTTCGCTCAGGATGACAAATTTAACTTGTGGCAGAGAGTTGTGGGACACGACAGTAGGGATCAACATAGTTTTGACATTTTTTTGACATTCGCATGACAACGCTGCGCGGCGGGCGACATAGAATCGCCGCGCAGTCGAAATGGCTACGTTCCTAGCCAAATACCTAAGGAAGCGAGTAGAGATATGACCCCAGGCTCTAACCGATATAACAAGATTCGTTGCTTCAAGTTCTGGTTCGTTGGCGTAGTGCTGCTCTGCTCAGTCGCGAATAGTTGGGCCAGTAGTGAAAAGGTTCTGTACGCGTTTCAAGGCGGATCGGGCGACGGAATGTTTCCCGAAGGCGCCCTGGTGTTTGACGGCCAAGGCAATGCCTACGGCACCACGCTTTATGGCGGCGGCGGCGGTTGCCCGGGCGGCTGCGGCATCGTCTTCAAGCTCACACCGACGCAGAGCGGAGAATGGACGGAAACGATCATTCACCTGTTTGATCCCAACGTGGGGGATAACGGACAGGTAGACAGCCGGCTCACCCTGGACGAGGACGGCAATCTCTATGGAGTTGGTTCCGCGGACGGTTCTTACGTGTTTGAGCTGTCGCCCAATCCCAACGGTGGGGCGTGGACCGAAACCATCCTTCATCAGTTCGGGTCAGCTTGTTTAAGCGAATCGTCGGCCGGAGGCTGTAACGCTCTAGGACATTTGCTGTTGGATAGCGCTGGCAATCTCTATGGTACTACAACCGCCGGAGGCGGACCAAAGGGTTGCGGCACCGTCTACGAACTGTCGCCAGAAAAGAACGGCAGCTGGAAAGAAAGTGTTTTGCACGTTTTCAAGCAGGGCAAGTCTCATTGCGCAAGCGGATCCACCGACGGCCAATATCCTGACGGCGGTCTGATCATGGACAGCGCGGGCAATCTCTATGGAACAACATTTTACGGCGGGGACGATGATACGGGGACCGTTTTCCGTCTGACGCCGACCGGACATGGGAAGTGGAAGGAGACTATTCTCTATACGTTCCTCGCCATTGAAAATCCGGCCGCTGGCGCGAATCCCTATGCAGGCCTGGTCATAGATCAGGCGGGCAACTTGTATGGCACAACCCTAGGCGGAGGCACGACACAGACACAGGATGGCGTGGTCTTTGAGTTGTCACCGACAGAAAAAGGCGAGTGGACCGAGACCGTGATCCACAATTTCCCGACCCCGCGATATGTCGATGGCGAGCAGCCGTATACGGGCGTGCTGATGGATTCCTCGGGCAACTTGTACGGCGCGACGTATGGTGGCGGCGGTGAGGCGGAACAAAACTGCCTTGACTTTGATGGCTGTGGAACGGTCTTCAAGCTGACGGCTGGACAGGGCGGCACCTGGACGGAGTCCATTCTGTATGCCTTCCAGAACTTCACCGACGGTGGCGTACTGTTGGACGATGTGCTGTCAATGGACACGGCTGGTAATCTCTACGGCACAACCCAGACCGGCGGCGCTTTCCCATGCGACAAGGGACTGGTCAACGGCTGCGGCGTCGCCTTTGAGGTGCAGCAATAGCGTTGAGTGCCTGAAGGCTAGCTCACAGCCTTCGCGTGGAATTGCCGCAGCCCGACGGCCAGGAACATCACGTCAAACGCCGTCAACACAACCAGCACGCCCACCACGGGAAGGTGCGGAAACTGGGGAACAAGCGTTCCGCGCAGGCCTTCGCTGGCGTATACCAGAGGATTGATCAGGACGACTTTCTGGAGGATGGGAAAGTGTGCCAAAGCGCTCCACGGATAATAGGTGCAACCGAAAAAGATCATGGGAGTCAAAACCATGCTGAACATCAAACCGATGTGAGTTTGACTGACGCTGCATCCGAGCGCCAGACCACCGCAGGCCGAGAACAACGCCACCAGCACAGTTACGCAGGCAAAGCCGATGGGAGAGTGCAGGTTGAACTCCACTCCCGGACGCAGCAAGAGCCACGCCATCGGAATCACCGCTAGCCCCGAGACTAAAGCCTGCACGGTGCCAAAGAATACTTTCTCGATCGCCAGCCAGGAAATTTCTATCGGGGCGAGCAAGCGGTCTTCGATCTCGCGCGTAAATTGAAATTCACTAATCAAAGGCATCGCGACCGCCCAAACGCCCGTGAACACCATGCTGATCGCCATGATCCCGGGTAGCAGCAGGCTTTTGTAGGCAGCGGGCATGTAGCCGCTCGACACCATGACACGCCCGAAAATGAACACAAACATCATCGGCTGGAGGAAGGTCTGCAGCAGCATCGGTACGGCGTTCCGGCGAGCGACATGAGCGTCGCGGCCGAGCAGGGCAAAAAAAGTAGTCCAGTTCAATCGCGCAAGCTCCTTCCGGTGTGATGCAGGAAAAGATTTTCCAGGCTGGGCTCCGAGATGTGCACGTCGCACAATTCGACCGAAGCGCTGGAGGCAAGATTTGCAATCTCGGAAAGCAGCGAGCCACCGCGGTCGGCATACACGTCGGCGGAACTGTCGCTGTGCGCCTCATTATTATTGAGGGCGCGCACTTCCCTCACCCCCGCCAGCGTCTGCAATCGCTGCAGCAATTCCGGCGAGTTGCGGCCGAAGCGCAGCCGCAGCAGATAGCCGCCGGGAACCGAAGCTTTCAGCTCCGCCGGAGTGCCCAACGCGATGTTGCGTCCATGGTCGATGATGGCCAGGCGCTGGCACAATGCGTCCGCCTCTTCCATGTTGTGCGTGGTCAGAAGGATGGTCTTTCCGCTCTGGTTGTATTCGCGGATAATCTCCCACAGCAGCAACCGGGTCTGCGGATCGAGTCCAGCACTGGGCTCGTCCAGAAAAAGAACTTGCGGGTCATGCATCATGGCACGCGCGATGGAAAGACGCTGCATCATTCCGCCGGAAAATCCGCGGACCATCTGGTCGGCGCGGTCGGTGAGTTTGAAGCGATCGAGCAACTTTTCGGCGCGGTCGGCGCGTGCCCGAGAATCAATGCCGAAATAGGCGCCGTGGAACAGCAGAATTTCGCGGGCGGTGAGGGAGAAATCAAGGTTCGGACGCTGCTGCACTACTCCGATCAGCCGCTTGACCGGGACCTGCTCGGCCCAGACATCATGTTCGCCAATCCAAGCCTGTCCTCCCGTCGGACGCACTCGCGTGGTCAGCACTCCTACCGTTGTCGATTTGCCCGCGCCGTTCGGGCCGAGCAGACCGAAGATTTCACCGGGTGCAATCTCAAGAGAGATGTCATCGAGAGCTACGATCTCCGCTTTCGGCTGTTTTTTCCCCTTGCCGCGCGCCGTCCCGAATCCAAATCCGCCGCCGGAGGCGAGCGGCGGGGGCGAGGTGTAGATTTTTCTTAAGTCGCGAGTCTTAATTCCAGCTAGCACGCAGAAACCTTATTCCCCATACGGCAGATTTCGAACAGCATAACAAACCGCGCGCGCATTCGCTCCTTGGGATCGGCATTTGAACCGCTTGGGGATGAGAAACACTAGCGCCGGCACGCCGAGCAGTAGCCACCGACTTCGAGGCGCGCCACGAGGATATGAAAGCGGCACTCGCCCTCCAGTTGCTTCTTCAAGGACTCAAAGGTCTTGCTGACAAATTCGGTAATTTTCCCGCATCGGAGACACGCCATGTGAATGTGATCGTGACCCACCTTGCGCTCATAGTAATGGCGTTCGCCGTTCAGATGCATCAGGTCGAGTTCGTCGATCAGACCCTGCCGTTTAAGCAGGTCCAAGGTTCGGTAGACGGTACTGCGATCCACCGAAGCATCCACCGAGCGCGCCTTGCGCAGGATCTGACTGGCATCGAGATGTTTCGTTGCCGTCTCAATCACGCTCAGAATCGCGCGGCGCGGACCGGTCATGCGGATCCCGCGCTCCGACAGTTGCATCTGCAAGCGGCCGGGAATTTCGGTTTGAGGCAGCGGCATACAGAGTTCTCCTACTTTAAGTTGCAACCGAGTTGCAACTGACATGCGACAAAATCTTTGCTTGCGCCATTGACAGGGCGCGAGAACGCACTCTACGCTGAGATTGTACTTGTATTGCGACTCAGTCGCAACTAAAGGTGGCATGACTGGTATTCAGCGGCGTTATATTCCGGAATTTTTCTCTGCACGCTCGCACTTCACCCGGCACAGCTCTTTATTACTATCTTTTGTAGTTCTCCTGTTGCTCAGTTTGGATTCATGGGCAGGAGTTGGGGGTAGCGTCTCGGGTACGGTCCGCGACGCGAGCAATGCGGTCATTCCCAACGCTACCGTAAACGCAACCAATGTCGAAACCGGCATCGCCCATCAAGTCGAAACCAACGGGCAGGGATTCTACTCTTTTCCCGCGCTGCCCATCGGGCACTACAACATTGCGATGCAGAAGACTGGATTCACACCGTACCAGCGGACTGGCGTTAATGTGGAGTCCGATAGCGCATTGACGGTCGACGCCGTCCTGTCGGTGGGCGGGGGGTCCGATGCGGTTACGGTCGTCGAAAACCAACTCCAGGTGGAAACGACGAGTACGCAAGTGGGCGAGGTCATCGCGAGTGCGCGGATGACAACTGTGCCCCTCAACGGGCGGAGTTTCACGGATTTACTTTCTCTTCAGCCAGGAGTTGCGCCGTCCACTTCGATCACGTCCGCCACGGTGCAAGACGTGGGCGCAACCGCGCTTTCTCCTTCCGGAGATTTGAATCCCGGCACGATCTCGATCAATGGCCAGCGGGAATTTGCCAATAGCTTCCTAGTTAACGGAAGCGATGTCGAAGAAAATGTGAACATGGGAACGGCCGTTGTTCCCAACCTCGATTCCATTGATGAATTTCGAATTCTTACCAATAACTTCGATGCCGAATACGGCGAGTTTAGCGGCGGGCAGATCAACGTTGTAACCAAGTCGGGGACGAATGCCTTTCACGGGGATCTTTTCGAGTTCTTGCGCAATACCGATCTCGATGCCCGCAACTACTTTTCTCCCACGCGGGGCGTATTCCGGCAAAACCAATTTGGCGGGACCTTGGGCGGTCCGATCCGAAAGAACAAAGTCTTTTTCTTTGCGGATTATCAGGGAACTCGCTCGACCCAGGGGGTGGACACGGGAGAGATTCCGGTGCCCTCGCTCGCCGAGCGCGACGGCGAAGCGCTTGACCTCACGGGAACAGTTAGTGGCTCTTACTTTGCATCTCTGCTGACGGGACTCGGCTATCCTGCCACGCAAGGCGAGCCTTATGCGTCGGTTTTTCCAGGCGGCGTGATTCCGAAAAGCGTATGGTCCGCGCCTGCAACTAATCTGCTGAAATACATTCCTGCTCCGAACAATGCGAACGGCACATTTTCCACCTCGGCTTATAACCTAACGCTGCGCGACGACAAGGGCGCCTATCGCCTGGATGCAAACACGCGTTGGGGGCTGATGTCGGCCTATTACTTTCTCGACGACTGGTCGCAGAACAATCCCTACCCCGTGGCACAAGGGGGAGCGAACGTTCCCGGCTTTAACGCTCTCAACACGGGCCGGGCGCAACTGCTCGGGCTCGGCGACACGAAAACTCTCAGCCCAACCACCGTGAACGAATTTCGCCTCAGCTATTTGCGAGACTCGAATGACCTGGGCCAGCCTATCGGAGGTGTCGGCGTCAGCCTCGCTTCTCAAGGCTTCGTAGTCGGTCCAGGAACTCCTGGAATCGTGCCGCTCTCCCCAAGAACCGAAGGGGTAGAGAGTCTCGGCTTCAACAGTTTCACGATTGGGACCAATACCAATGAGCTGAAACAGGTGGGCAACACCTTTCAGTGGCTCGACAACTTCTCCAAAGTAGCCGGAACCCACACGATCAAGGTGGGAGGCGAGTTCCACTTCGATGAGATCAACGTCAACGCGCGCGCGCAATCGAATGGCAGCTTTCTATTCTTTGGAAGCGAGACCGGCTCTGACTTTGCCGATTTCCTGTTAGGAGTTCCGAGTCAATACAACCAGAGTCAGCTGCAGCCGTTTTACGGTAGAAACAAATATTTCGGTCTCTACGGGCAGGAGAGCTGGCGCGTGACGCACAACCTCACGCTGAACTATGGCTTGCGCTGGGATCGAATCGAGCCGTGGTATGAAAAATACAACCAGATCGCGACGTTCGAGCCGGGTAAGCAATCGGTCGTCTTTCCGGGAGCTCCGGCCGGCATCCTCTATCCAACGGATCCGGGAGTATCGCGGACGCTGGCGCCTCCGGGAAATTTAGACTTCGCTCCGCGCGTGGGAATCGCGTATTCGCCTAAAGCCACCGGCGACGGCCTGTTCGCAAAAATACTGGGCGGCCCCGGCAATAGCAGTATCAGAGCGAGCTATGGAATGTTTTACACGGCGATCGAGGCACTGACGATTGGCGTGGCGAGTGCCAATGCGCCTTACGGAACCACCTACACAAGTCCGGCTGCACCGCTGTTCTCGACCCCTTTTGTTACGGCATCGAATGGCCAAACTCTCCAGCAAGTTTTCCCGGCTACTCTCGCTCCGTTGAATTCCAACGCGAGTCATCCCGATTCGAACATCAACTGGGCGCAGTTCGAGCCCATTACCGGTCTTCCCAACTACCTCACAACCAACCGCATCCCCTATACCGAAGAGTACATGCTGTCGCTGGAGCGCGGGATCGCCACCAACACGGTGCTCAGCGTGAACTACGTCGGCGCCCAGGGACATCGCCTCCTCGTGCTTAAGGAGGCGAACCCCGGCAGTCCAGCGCTGTGTCTTTACCTCAATTCCAAGGGAGCGACGCCCACTTGCGGGCCGGGTGGCGAAACCTCAAACCTTGCGCTCGGTTATTCCTATGTATTGCCCTTTGGAGTCGCACTGCCCCCTGGATTTACAAGTGTCGCCACCACGGCTCCGTGTGCAGACGGCTCGGGGCGCACCTGCAATGCAGTGAACGGCACCCGTACAGGCTTGGGTCCGAAATTTGGCAGCGATACCGATCAAGCCACCATCGGCAACTCCAACTACAACGCCTTGCAGATCACATTGCGACACAACAGTAAGCGCCTGAACCTGCTGGCCGGATACACCTACAGCAAATCCGAAGACCAGTCTTCGAACCTCGGCGAAGAGATTAATCCGATCGATCCCTCGCTCAGCAAAGCCTTATCCGCCTTCGATGTGAAGCACAATTTTGTCGTCAGCTACAGCTACACAATTCCGTTCGAGACCGCATTCCACAGTTTGAACCGGTGGATGGAAGGATGGGAAATCTCCGGGATCACGCACTTCACTTCGGGTCTGCCCGTAACTCTTATCAACTACGGTGACAACTCTCTGCTCGGGACCGAACCGAATGGCGTCAACAATTACGGCATCGACGAGCCGGACTACTCCGGTGGTCCTCTTCATCTGAATCACAATCCCCGCAACGGTCGCGCGTATTTCGACACCACGCAATTCAGCGAGAACACCCTGGGAACGCCGGGCACAGCGAAACGGCGTTTTTTTTTCGGGCCCGGGATGGACAATTACGATATGGCGCTTCTCAAGACCTTGCGCCTGACCGAATCGAAGTCACTGCAGTTTCGAGTTGAGGGTTTCAACGTTTTCAACCATGCGCAGTTTTATGGACCCGCGGCAGTTAACGGTAACATCGGGAGTGCCACTTTCGGGCAGGTGGTGAGTGCAGCCGCTCCGAGGCTCGCTCAATTAGGCGCTAAATTCTTCTTCTAGCGGACCAGGCTTTCAGTGCGCGTGCGGCGCATTCGCCTGCTAATCTCATTTCTGCGTGGATTTCAACTACAACCACAAATACGATCGGGAATACGACGTCATCATTCTCGGAGCAGGCGCTGCCGGACTGATGTGCGCCATCGAAGCCGGTAAGCGAGGGCGGCGCGTCGTGGTGCTCGAACGGGCGGATCGAATCGGCAAGAAGATTCTGATCTCCGGCGGCGGGCGCTGCAATTTCACCAACCTGCACACCGGCCCGGAGAATTTTCTTTCCGCCAACCGTCACTTTGCAAAGTCAGCGCTTGCCCGCTATACGCCAGCCGACTTCGTAAGGCTCGTCGAAAAGCATCGGATTCCCTACCACGAAAAAAAACTCGGGCAGTTATTTTGTGATCGAGCCGCGAGCAATATTACCTCCATGATCGAGCAGGAATGCCGCGACGCTAAAGTGGAAATCTTGTGCAACACGAAAATAAAGCGAGTGCAGAAAGGCGAAGTACCAGTTGAGGAC
Organism: Terriglobales bacterium; assembly: GCA_050010155.1. Classification (GTDB taxonomy): domain Bacteria; phylum Acidobacteriota; class Terriglobia; order Terriglobales; family Acidobacteriaceae; genus Acidiflorens. Next base: position 41,253 of record JBEKLO010000005.1, on the reverse strand, counting down.
GAGGAGCAGAAGAACGGCCCGTTTACCGTACAAGCCCAAACGCAGGCGGAGGACGCACGCTTTAATGCGCCCCGTCTGGTGGTCGCCACCGGAGGCTTATCGATCGCGAAAATCGGCGCTACCTCATTTGGTTACGATCTGGCCCGGCAATTTGGCCTGAAGATTGTCCCGCCACGCCCCGCCCTGGTCCCGGTCGTCTTCAGCGAACGGGACCGAAAGCTCTGGTGCGATCTGGCGGGAGTCTCCACCGAAGTGGTCGCTTCCACTCGTTCGCGGAAACAAACAGCGACTTCGTTCAGAGAGAACATGCTTTTCACTCACCAGGGCATGAGTGGGCCCGCGATTCTCCAGATCTCGTCTTACTGGGACGGCACAAGCCCGATTCTTCTCGACCTTGCCCCGGACCGCGATCTCATCGCCGAATTACAAACGCGGGGGCATCGTGACCTATCGAGTTGGAAGTCGCTGCTGCGAGAAATACTGCCGCGGCGCTTTGCCGCTCGTTGGCTCGAAACTTATGGGCTCGAAACTTATGCTTTAACCGGCAACTCCGATCGCGCTTTTGCCCACGCCGAACAGAAACTCCATGCCTGGGAAGTCAAGCCCACAGGCACCGAGGGCTATGGAAAGGCGGAGGTCACGGCTGGCGGCGTCGATACCGACGAACTTTCCGCCCAGACCATGGAATGTCGAAAAGTGCCCGGCCTTTTCTTTATTGGAGAAGTGGTGGACGTGACCGGTCAACTAGGGGGCTTCAACTTTCAGTGGGCTTGGGCGTCCGGATTTTGCGCAGGACAGGCGGTATGAGGCAAGTGCCAATTTGTAATTGGTAATTTGTAATTTGCAATTGCGAACAGTCGTCGATCGAGGTTCTAATTGCCAATCACAAATTGCTAATTCCAGACTCTAGATTTCCGCGCCTTCCTGCATGAACGGCATGCGAGCGAGAATGGTCGCGACTTGCTCTAATTGCTTCAGGTTATCGCCGGTGAAGTCTGCGCCCGAGACCGAAGCATCCAACCCCTTACGCGAAACCTGCACGACTCCCATCACGTCGCCTCCGTCTTGTACCACGGGAACCGACATGATTTTCTGAATGGGCATTTGCTGCTGGCTGCGATCCTCTTCGTCGGCTTCGGATCCGAGTTTGACCGCTTCGAACAAACTGACATGTTTTACGCGCATGAAGGTATTCGAGAGCAAAGGAGCACGAGTCGCAGCCGTTCGCGCCGCCACTGCCGATCCACTCAGTGGCAGTACACCGGCGGAGCGCAGTTCCGGCGGAAAAACGAAACGCAGACTACCCTTTTCCAACCTGAGCAACGCTACCTCGGTGCGCCGCACTCCCAGTATCTGTGCGAGTTTCAGGCAAACCCTGTCTGAGCTCGGGGATTCCGAAAGCATGCGTTCCAATTCGCTAAGACTGGCCTTTGCGGCCCCTACTCCCAGTGCCTGATTTCCCGTCGATACCATAGTTGTGCCCTTAGGCTGTCTCAGCACTATCGTGCGGTCCCGGGCTGGTTTTCGACAAGTTACTAGAGTTTTGAGAGGGGTCGTGGAAACTTCTATGGCGGTCACAACCCTGCGACGGAAGAAGAGATACAACCGCAAAAGGCGAGGAAAGGGGAGCTAAGCGGCTTGAACGTCCGAGGGACTCGTAGTGCGAATTTCGGCTATCAAACTCGGCGTAATCGCGGAACAATTTGCCAGGGCTTGCAGACAAAGCAGGGCCGTGTCCAGAACTTGCCTGTCTTTCGGGTCTGACATCAGTGAATCTTTTCTTTGAGCGACAATTGCCACCTGCGCCTCGGCAATCTTTCGCGCAAGTTTGGAGTTGTCGTTTTCAAACAGGGCGGCTTATCGGGTGATTGCTGGAGTTATTAGTAGGTTAACATCGCGCGATGTGATTGAACTTATCCGGTGGCTGGGTGACTAGTTCATCCAAGAATGAGCATTACCGCGCCGATAGGCGGTACTTACCGGAAGTGGGATAGCGGCCTACAGTTTCAAGTGGATTCAGGCGAGACTGGCTCCGGCTTATGCTGGCAAAGCTAAATCAACGGAGGTTGACCATGCTTAACTGGGCCATAACGTTCTTCGTGGTAGCTCTGATCGCGGCGCTTCTGGGCTTTACGGGAATCGCGGTTGCCGCCGCCGGCATTGCCAAGCTGATTTTTGTTGTGTTTCTGCTGCTTTTCTTAATCTCACTGATCGCGCACTTCGGCCGCGCAGGCAGCAGAGTATAGCGGGTGCGGACGCGTCGGTTTAGCTACCGCAACACTGCTCGCTTGTAGTCATGCTATGGAGGAGACAAATCATGAAACTCGCTAGACGGATTACCTTGACAGCTCTTTCTTTGTTTCTCGGCACTTTCCTTCTAGGTGCCGCCGCCCTGATGCAAGCGCAGGATCAGCGCGAGGAACCGAAGCCAGATCAACCCGAAAAACAGCAAGCCGAGAAAAAAACCGACACCGCGAAGCCGGCCAAAGAGAATCCAAAAGATAATAAAAATAATGACAGTAAGGATAAGTCGGCGCAGAACGAAGACAACCGCGCAAAGCAAGAAGAGACCAACCGAACTTCCCAAGGCGGCGGCCAACAGGCCGGTCAAATGGGTGGACAGCAAGGCATGTCCGGGCAACAACGTGGCGGGCGGATTCCCGACGATAAGTTCCGCGCCAACTTTGGGCGGCAGCACACCTTTACCATACAGCGGCCGACAGTGGTGAGTGGCCAGTCGACGTTTCAGTATGGCGGCTACTCTTTCAACCTGGTGGATGTGTGGCCCGCTGGTTGGGCTTACACCGACCAATGCTATATCGACTACATCGATGGAGAATACTTCCTCTTCGATTTGGCTCACCCTGGAGTTCGCCTGGCGATTGTTGTAGTGCTGTAATTAGTGCCGTACGCCAATCCGGCACTGAGCAAGCGGCCTTCCTCGTGCGACGATCTCGCCCTGGGGAAGGCCGCTTTTGCATTCATTTGTGCTCGGGAAATTCATGAGTGATCGTTCCCAACCCTGCACTGTTTTGCAGCAACTAAGTTCTAGATGTCGATAAATTCACAAGGCGCGGGGCGGCTCGTGCTTTGCAAGGAGGAAATATTCATGGCAGACGATATGGAAAAGAAAGGCCAGCAGAGTGGTCAATCCGGACAGGGACAGCATGGCGGTCAGTCTGGACAACAGGGCCAGCACGGCCAACAGGGTCAGCAGGGCCAGCAGCAACAACCCGGCCAACAGAAAAAGGGCGGCCAGGGTCAGTTCGACAACGAGCAGGATGACCAGAAGGGCGGCCAGCGCCGCGCTTCGTAGTTTTTCGTCGTTTCTCCTTTAGGGCAAACGCAGAAATGGAGTTCCGAGCTTACCGGCCGGGACTCCATTTTTGTCTTCCGACAGGGTTGCGCAGACACAGTTCAATATTCTCTGAACCGAGCGGGCGTGGTTTTACTTCCGTGGATCGGTTGTGCGTTGTTAGCGCTTCTTGCCGGTCAATTTTCGTATGGAGGTGTGCCAACACTGGCCGGCGATCAAGCCACAGTAGATTCCTTCGCGTTACCGGCCTGGGTGGGCATCTGAATCTGGATAATGTTGTTTTTGATGGCATAGACAACCAGATCGCGGATGGAGTGCAGGCTCAATTTCCGCATGATGTTGCTGCGATGAGTCTCCACCGTCTTGGTGCTCAGGTTGAGCAGGGAGGCGACTTCCTTGGAACTCTTTCCTTCCGCCAGAAGTTGCGTGACCTCACGCTCCCGCGCCGTCAGGATGGGTAAATTCGGAGGCTCATTACGGGCAACGGTGTGGCCCTTGTCGAGGAAACCTCGCAACACAAGATCGTTCACGCGCGGAGTAAAGAACATTCGCTTGCCCTGCAGGGCTTCGACGGCAGAGACCAGATCACGAGCTGCATCGGATTTGAGCACGAATCCGCGCGCGCCAGCGTCGAGCGCTTCGCGGATGACCTGATCGGCATCGGTAATGGTCAGCACGATGATTTTGAAACTGGGGTCATGATGCAGCAGTTGACGGGTGACATCCAAGCCGTTGAGATGTGGCATGCCAATGTCGAGGATCACAACGTCGGGCTTCAACTGCTTCGCCATTTCGATGGCCTGGCGGCCGTCCGATGCTTCCCCACACACTTCCCATCCGTCATGCTTCTGGAGAAGCGCGCACAGGCCGCGGCGTACAATCTCGTGATCATCGGCTAACAAGATACGCAGTTTCACGGCAGATCCTCCTACAACAGACTTGGCGCGCGATTCACAAATGACAATGTTCGAGGCATTTCAAGATTGACTATGCTGATCTCGCTTCAGCGCGGTAAATTCCCGATGTTGGCTTACGGCATGGACCGCTTCCACGAGATCCCGTGCAAGATTCGATTTCACTACATACCCTCGAGCTCCTGCAGCTAACGCTTCCCGCATCATCTGCGGAGAATCATGTTGCGTAACAAATAGCACTTCGCGCCCGGGATCTTTCTGCTGGATTAAACGGCAGGCTTCAATCCCATTCATTCTTGGCATGGTGACATCGAGAACCACGACGTCCGGCTGCAAACCGCTGACCTTTTCCAAGGCTTCGATTCCGTCCGACGCCTCCCCCACCACTTCCCACCCGGACCGCCCTTCCAACAAAGTCCTCAGCCCCCGCCTGACCACAGGATGATCATCCACCAACAGAATGCGGACTGTCATAACCGTCTCCGTGCAGCAGTTTCCTGCCAACCATGGACTCAGGTTCCACGGTAGATGACAGCTGGGCGTTGGGCCATGTCGCCCCGTAGTTCACCCGCACTCCTTGCAAATCCGACTCTCAAGAGCAGATCAGTGAACGCTGCAAGCCTAGCATGGTACTACCGTGGGCTCGAATACAGGGATTCCTGTATGCCCTTGTTCAGGAAACATCCCGGCCGCCAGAGACGCGTCCAGTGGTTTGCGGGAAGTAAGTCTGCCGACGTAAAAGCGCATCCACAGCCCCGACGATGGAACCAACATCCGCTTTGGAGCACATGCCGCGGATGCCGGCCTTGCGCGCCTCTTCGGCCAATTGCTCAGAAAAATGGATTGTAACCATCAGGATGGGAATTTCAGGAAAGAGTCCGGAAATTTGCCGGGCCACGTCAATCCCGTTCCCATCAGGCATTTGAAAATCCAGCAGGATCATATCGGGTTGGTTTTCCTTGACCCTTTCCAGGGCTTCTCCGCCGGTTCGAGCCTCGCCACAAACTCGCCAGGTTTCTTGCAGTTCGAGGAGGCCGCGCAGATAATGCCGCACGGTCGCGTTGTCGTCGGCCACAAGAATTCGCACCATGGTTTTTTCCGAACCGAGTTTCCCTGCCCGCTTATCCACTGCCAAAGCCTGCGCGGACTGCTCTCGGCCAGGGATTTCGCTAACCTTCGGAAGTTTCGTCCAAAGTTAGCCGGGCACTTCTCCTTTTCGGAAACAACACATCCCGCATCTTGAGCTTTGCTTTGTGAAGCTGGGACTTGGAGTTCCCGATGGAGCATTGCAGGAGTTGAGCGATCTCGTGATGCTGATAGCCTTCGACCTCGTGCAGGTCGAAAATCTGCCGGCAACCTGCGGGAAGTTCCGCGACGGCGCGGCGCAATGCGATGCGATCAACCGCCCCGCTGAGCCTGGGGTCCGCGCTTCCGACCTCGCGTTTCAAGGATGCGGATTCGGTGGAGACGGGCTCGTCCAGCGAAACCAACGGCGGAGTTTTGCGGCGCCGCAACTTCATCAACACCGTGTTGACGGCAATGCGGTACAGCCAGGTAGAAAAGGCGGAATCGCCGCGAAATGAGTTGATGCTGCGAAACACCTGCAGAAAAGCCTCCTGCGTCAAGTCTTCGGCATCCGCCACATCTCTGGTCATCTGCAGACAAACCGAATACACGCGCTTCTTGTGCAACTCGTAGAGCGTGCCAAAAGCCTCCTCGTCGCCGCGCTGTGCACGCTGCACAAGGGTGGCCTCTGAACTCTTCTGCTGTTTTTTATCCGGGAGCGAAATCGTAGCTGGCGGAGGCACATTGGCACGCCGCACGGAGCTGGCTTCTAAACTCTTTTGCTGTTTTTTATCCGGGAGCGAAAGCATGCTTGCCGGAGGCAGATTGGTCGGTGTCGCGGATACCACACAAGTAGCCACAGTAGTCGTCTCCTTGGCTCAAAACAGATGCCTGAATTTGCTCTCCATTAGGGCGCGGAGATGCATGGTACGAAGACGAGACTAGCGAACGGATCGCAAGTGTCCCATCGGGGTGGTCCTGTACTCGATTGTGGAGTTTGCTGTACTACAGGATTAGTTGATTGGAAAGAGCTTATGGGCGGTTTTATCCAGGGTTGGGACGGACCTGGGTGGTTCACCCCACTCGCGAGCTAGTAACATTCGCTCTGTAATGGCAACTTTCGAAAGTCGGCTAAAAAGCCAACGCAAACTGGCTAAGCACATCCATCCATGACCGTGCTTGGCTCCCGTAAAACCGCATTCGCGGGTATCACTAGTTCGAGCAAGGTTCCCGGTTCGGCATTCCTCAGCCGCAATTCTCCGCCAAATTCCCGGGCGCGCTGTTTCATGCCGCCAATACCGACTCCCACTCTTTCGGGACGCATTTCCGCAACCCGCTCGTCGATTCCCTTTCCGTCATCGAGCACCGAGACCACGATCAACCCGTCCCTCTGATGCAAGGCAATCCACACCTTTCGAGCTTCCGAATGACGGAACACATTGGTCAACGCTTCTTGCACAATGCGGAAGACCGCTGTCTCGACTTCGGTCGCCAGTCTTGGGAAGTCAGGGGGCTGAACGTCGAGGAAGGCTTCGATGCTGCTGCGCTTGGTAAGGCCTTCTGTGTACCATGTAAGAGCCGACAGCAAACCAACTTCATCGAGCAGCGGCGGATGCAGCAGGTGCGACATGGTGCGCACTTGCTGAATCGCGCGATCGATGATGGTGCTGGCCTGAGCACAGGCTTCCTGCGGCGGCGATGTGTTTTGCAAGAGCGTTTTGTCCAAGATCATCTTCGCCACAGCGAGCTCTTGTCCTAGTCCGTCATGCAGGTCGCGCGCGATGCGGCGGCGTTCTTGATCCTGCGCCGACATGAGCCGCACGGAAAGGCGGCGCAATTCGTCGGTCCGTTTATCGACCATTTTTTCCAGTTCGATGGCGTTGTCACGCATCGACTGTTCTAACAGTTTGCTGTCTTGAATATCGGAACAGGTACCGTACCAGCGAACGATTTTTCCAGACTGATCTCGAATCGGTACAGCGCGCACGCGGAACCAGCGGTAGTCTCCGTTTTTTCCCCGCAAGCGATATTCCACTTCGTAATTCTCGCCCGACTGGACGCAGTCTTGCCAGCGCTGCCGGCTGCGCTCCTTATCGTCGGGATGCAGGTAATCCCACCAGCCGAAGCCCAGCGCGGATCCTGGCGCAGCTCCCGTATGTTCATAAAATCGATCGCTGATGTAATCTCTGGTGCCGTCTGCATGGCGGCTAAAGATGATATCGGGAGCGGTATGCACAATGGCATCGAGTTCGAGGTTCTTTTCGGCCAATGCTAAGTTCAGCTCGAGCAAGGCTTGCGCCTTTGACTCTAATTCCTCCGTCCGCTGCACGACTCGCTGTTCGAGTTCTCGATTCAGAGTTTCCAACTGCCGCGTCTTGCGGTGCAATTCGGCGAACACCCTGACTTTGGCACGCAAGAGTTCCGCGATGACCGGAACCGAGATGTAATCCACAGCTCCATGCTCGTATCCTTTGAGCCGGTCGAGATCGGTCAAATGGACGGCGGAGATGAAAATGATCGCGGTCCTCTGAAAACGCGGATGCTGCCGAATCATCGTCGCTAACTCAAAGCCATCGAGGTCGGGCATGCTCACATCCATCAACACCACGGCAACGTCGGTCTTCAGAAGCACCTCGAGCGCTTGCTTGGCCGAAGTTGCCTGGATGAGGTTCTCACCCAGTTCAGCCAGCATGACCTCATAGCTCAGCAGCTTGCCCGGCTGATCGTCCACCATGAGAATGCTGACTCTGTCGTCTTTCCCCATTATTTGCTCCGTTCACATCTCGACCACAAAACTACCGCCGCCATGGCTATCGGTGCAGCCACATGCGCAGCGATGAGAGTAGTTGCTCGGTATTCACGGGTTTGGCCAAGTACTCGGACGCGCCAGCCTCCAGACATTTCTCGCGATCGCCCTTCATGGCCTTTGCCGTCAGGGCAATGATGGGCAAGCGCTGTAACGAGGCGTTCTGCCGGATCACGCGCATGGTCTCGTATCCATCCATCTCCGGCATCATGATGTCCATCAACACGATGGCAACATCCGTCGTCGATTCCAGTTTTGCAATCGCTTCCCGGCCCGTGCCGGCCGTGATCACGTCCATGCCGCGGCGCTCAAGCACGCTGCTGAGAGCGAAGATGTTGCGCACGTCATCATCGACCACCATCACTTTCTTCCCCACCAGGGCATCGTCGGAATGATGCAACCGATCGAGCATTTTCTGTTTTTCCTGGGGAAGGTCGGCGACGACGCGGTGCAGGAACAACGCAGTCTCGTCCAGCAAGCGCTCGGGCGATTCCACTCCCTTCACCACCACGCTGCGCGCCAGCGCATGCAAACGGGCGTCTTCTTCGGGTGACAGTTCTTTGCCAGTGAATACGACCACCGGCAAGTCGCCGAGTGCGGGCGTGTCGCGGAAGCGTTCCAAAACCTCGAAGCCCGAAATGTCGGGCAGTCGCAGGTCAAGCACCACGCAGTCGAAGGATTGCTCGGTCACGGCGCGGATTGCCTCCTCGCCGCTGGAAGCGACCGTGACGTCGATGTCGTCATAGCCTAGCAACTCCTTAATGCTGAGCTGCTCGGCCGGATTGTCTTCGACAACCAGCAATCGCTTGCGTCGAGGAGCCGCGTACTCCTTAATACGAGTCAACGCAGTTTGCAGACCCTCGGGCGTGGTGGGTTTCGTAACAAAGGCAAAAGCGCCCCGGGCTAGGCCATGATGACGGTCCTCGTCAAGGGTTAGCATCTGCACCGGAATGTGCCGCGTGGCCGGATCTTGTTTTAAGTGGTTGAGTACTGTCCAGCCCAGCATATCGGGGAGGAAAACGTCGAGCGACACTGCAGTCGGGCGGAATTCGCGGGCGAGCGCGAGCGCTTCCGCGCCCCGCAGAGCCACCAGAACCTTGAATCCCTTGTCGCGCGAAAGATCACACAACACGCGCGCATAATGCGGATCGTCTTCCACGATCAGCAAAATGGCGTCATCGGGTTTCAGATTCTCGCGGTCGTCCGGAATCTTCTCCACCGGATGTTCCACGATGCTCGCAACCGACAATTGTGCCGGTGAAACCGCGGTGGAATACTTGCGCTCGATTGTTGAGGCACTGGACGGCCCCACATAGGTTTGCGGCAAGTAAAGAGTGAAACTGCTGCCCCGGCCCGGCGCGCTGCGCAACTGAATTTCTCCTCCGAGCAGGCTGGCGAGCTCGCGGCTGATCGCCAGTCCCAGACCGGTTCCGCCGTATTTGCGGCTGGTGCCTGCGTCTGCTTGCTGGAAGGCCTCGAAGATGATGCGTTGCTTGTCATACGGGATGCCAATGCCGGTATCGGTGACCTCAAACGCCACGACAGTAGCGGCCTTTGCGAGGATTGGATGATCCTCACTCCATCCGCTCTTAGCCACTGACACCGCGAGCCGCACACCTCCCAGTTCGGTGAACTTGAATGCGTTCGACAAAAGGTTCTTCAATACCTGCTGCAGACGCTTGGAGTCGGTGACCACGCTGCGAGCGAGGTGAGGATCGGTTTGCACCTCGAACGTGAGATGCCGGTTCTCGGCTTCATGCCGGAACGGACGTTCTACCATGTCCAGCAGGCTGGCGAAGAACACTTCCTCGGCCTCGACCGACACCGTGCCCGATTCGATCTTCGACAAATCAAGAATGTCGGTGATCAGGTTCAGCAAATCCGTGCCAGCGCCATGAATCGTGCGCGAGAACTCAACCTGCTTTGGCGTCAGGTTGCCGTCCGGGTTGTCGCTGAGCTGCTGTCCCAAAACCAGGATGCTGTTCAGCGGGGTACGCAACTCATGCGACATATTCGCCAGGAATTCGGACTTGTACTTCGAAGTCAAAGCCAGCTCCTTGGCCTTTTCTTCCAGAGCGCGGCGAGCTTGCTCGATTTCCTGGTTCTTGCGTTCGACTTCGACATTCTGCTCGGCGAGTTGCTGCGCCTTTTGGGCCAACTGCTCGTTGGTTTGCTGTAACTCTTTTTGCTGCATCTGGAGTTCGGTGGCCAACTGCTGCGACTGCTTTAATAGTCCCTCAGTCTGCATGGTGGCCTCGATGCTATTGAGCACGATGCCGATGCTGGCCGTGAGTTGTTCGAGAAATGCCAGATGCGAGGTCGTGAAGTTGCTGAGCGAGGCGAGTTCGATGACCGCCTTGACGCGATCCTCGAAGAGCACAGGCAGCACGATCACGTTTCGCGGAACCGCCTCGAACAATCCCGACCGAATTGAAATCGTGTTGGGCGGTAATTCCGAGATCAGCATGCGCCGCTTTTCTGCCGCGCATTGTCCCACCAGGCCCTCGCCGATTTTCAAGCGCCGCAGATGCCCATCTTCGCCATCGCCGGCAAACGCCGAAAGCAGCATCATTTCCGCGGATTCTTCCGACCCCATCTGGTAGATCACGCCTTGTTGTGCGTTTACGAGGGGCGACAGCTCGGATAGAAGCATGCGTCCCACCGTCGTCAGATCGCGTTGCCCCTGCAACATGCCGGTGAATCGGGCAAGGTTCGTCTTGAGCCAGTCTTGCTCGGTGTTGCGATCGGTGGTCAGACGGAGGTTGTCGATCATGGTGTTGATGTTGTCTTTCAACTCCGCGACCTCGCCGCTGGCCTCCACTTGAATGGAGCGCGTGAGGTCACCCTTCGTGACTGCGGTGGCTACTTCGGCAATGGCGCGCACCTGGTTGGTAAGATTGTCGGCCAGCAGGTTGACGTTGCCCGTGAGATCTTTCCACGTACCTGCAGCACCCGGCACGTTTGCCTGGCCGCCAAGGCGGCCTTCGACACCCACTTCGCGAGCGACGGTTGTGACCTGGTCGGCGAAAGTGGCCAACGTATCCGTCATGTTGTTGATGGTTTCGGCTAGAGCAGCAACCTCGCCTTTCGCATTCACAGTCAGCTTCTGAGTAAGTTCACCGTTAGCGACGGCGGTGACGACCTTGACGATGCCGCGGACCTGTTCGGTCAGGTTGGCGGCCATCACGTTCACGTTGTCAGTAAGATCCTTCCACGTGCCCGCCACGCCGGGCACCTGCGCCTGCCCGCCCAATTTGCCTTCCGTGCCGACCTCGCGAGCTACGCGGGTCACTTCGGCCGCAAAGGCGTTGAGCTGATCGACCATCGTGTTGATGGTGTTTTTGAGTTCGAGAATTTCGCCCTTCACGTCGACCGTGATCTTGCGCGACAAATCGCCTCGAGCTACGGCCGTGGTAACTTCGGCGATGTTACGCACCTGGCCGGTCAAGTTTCCCGCCATTGCGTTCACGGAGTCGGTCAGATCTTTCCAGGTACCCGCCACACCAGACACGTTGGCTTGGCCGCCCAGACGGCCTTCGCTGCCCACCTCTCGAGCCACGCGCGTTACTTCGGCGGCGAACGAGCGCAGTTGCTCGACCATCGTGTTCAACGTTTCCTTCAGTTGCAGGATCTCGCCGCGCACGTCCACCGTGATTTTCTTGGAGAGATCGCCGTTCGCAATGGCCGTAGCGACTTCGGCGATGTTTCGCACCTGGCCCGTGAGGTTGCTGGCCATGAAGTTGACGTTATCCGTCAGATCTTTCCACGTGCCGGCAACGCCGGGCACCTGCGCCTGGCCACCGAGCTTTCCGTCGGTACCGACTTCGCGCGCCACGCGTGTCACTTCTCCGGCGAATGCATTGAGCTGATCCACCATCGTGTTGATCGTGTTCTTAAGCTCAAGAATTTCGCCCTTCACATCGACCGTGATCTTGCGCGACAAATCGCCTCGAGCTACGGCTGTGGTCACCTCGGCGATATTTCGCACCTGACCCGTGAGGTTACCGGCCATCGAGTTGACGGAGTCGGTAAGATCCTTCCAAGTGCCGGCAACACCAGGGACGTTGGCCTGTCCGCCGAGACGCCCTTCGGTGCCGACTTCACGAGCCACGCGCGTGACTTCTCCGGCAAATGCATTGAGCTGATCGACCATCGTGTTGATGGTCTCTTTCAGCAACAGAATTTCGCCGCTGACGTTCACCGTGATTTTCTTCGAAAGGTCGCCGCTCGCAATCGCCGTGGAAACTTCGGCGATGTTACGAACCTGGCCGGTCAGGTTGCTGGCCATCGAGTTGACCGAGTCAGTAAGATCCTTCCACGTACCGCCGACGCCCGGCACCTGCGCTTGACCACCCAGCTTGCCGTCGGTACCCACTTCGCGCGCCACGCGCGTTACTTCCGACGCAAACGAGCGCAACTGGTCGACCATCGTGTTGATGGTGTCTTTGAGTTCGAGAATTTCGCCGCGCACATCGACCGTGATCTTGCGCGACAAATCGCCGCGGGCCACGGCCATTGAGACTTCGGCAATGTTTCGTACCTGGCCGGTCAGGTTGCTGGCCATGAAGTTCACGTTGTCCGTGAGATCTTTCCACGTGCCGGCAACACCCGGGACTTGCGCCTGTCCTCCCAACTTGCCTTCGGTGCCCACTTCTCGCGCCACGCGGGTTACTTCGCCCGCGAAGGCGTTGAGCTGATCGAGCATCGTGTTAATGGTGTTCTTGAGTTCGAGAATTTCGCCCTTCACGTCGACCGTGATCTTGCGCGACAAGTCGCCGCGGGCCACAGCCGTCGTCACCTCGGCGATGTTACGCACCTGGCCGGTAAGGTTTCCGGCCATCGAATTCACGGAGTCGGTAAGATCCTTCCACGTACCCGCGACGCCCGGCACGTTTGCCTGTCCACCCAGTCGACCTTCGCTACCCACTTCGCGGGCCACGCGCGTTACTTCGCCGGCGAAGCGGTTGAGTTGATCCACCATCGTGTTCAGAGTTTCCTTGAGCTGCAAGATTTCGCCGCGCACGTCCACCGTGATCTTGCGCGAGAGATCGCCATTGGCGATTGCGGTCGCGACTTCGGCGATGTTGCGCACCTGGCCGGTAAGGTTGCTGGCCATGAAGTTGACGTTATCCGTCAAATCTTTCCACGTGCCGCCGACGCCGGGCACTTGCGCCTGACCCCCGAGTTTGCCTTCCGTTCCCACTTCACGCGCCACGCGCGTGACTTCTCCGGCGAACGCGTTGAGCTGGTCGACCATCGTGTTGATGGTGTCCTTGAGCTCGAGAATTTCTCCTTTCACATCGACCGTGATTTTTCGCGATAGATCGCCGCGGGCTACAGCTGTTGTCACTTCGGCGATGTTGCGGACCTGCGCCGTCAAGTTGCCGGCCATGGCGTTCACCGAGTCGGTGAGATCTTTCCAGGTGCCCGCCACGCCAACAACTACGGCTTGACCGCCAAGTTTGCCGTCAGTACCGACTTCACGCGCGACGCGCGTTACTTCGGAGGCAAACGAGCGCAACTGATCCACCATCGTGTTGATGGCTTCTTTGAGCTGGAGAATTTCGCCGCGTACGTCGACCGTGATCTTGCGGGAGAGATCGCCACTGGCCACTGCCGTAGCAACTTCAGCGATATTGCGCACCTGGCCAGTCAGGTTGCTGGCCATCGAGTTGACGGAGTCCGTGAGATCTTTCCAGGTACCGGCGACGCCCGGCACCTGCGCCTGGCCGCCCAGTTTTCCGTCGGTGCCGACTTCACGCGCCACGCGGGTTACCTCGGCGGTGAAAACGCCGAGCTGTTGAATCATGGTATTGACGATGTTGGCCGAGCGTAGAAACTCGCCTTCGAGCGGTCGACCGTCCACGTCGAGACGAACGGTTTGGGTGAGGTTTCCCTGGGCGACGGCGGCGATGGCGCGGGTAACCTCGGCAGTCGGCCGTAGCAAATCTTCAACCAGCGTGTTCACCGAGACTTCGATGTCGCCCCACGCACCTCGGGCTTCATGAAAGCGCGTGCGCTCGCGGGTTCTTCCCTCTTTGCCTACCACTTGGCCAACGCGTTTCAGTTCCTGAGCCATCTGCTGGTTGGCGGCAACAATCGAATTAAACGTGTCGGCAATCTTGCCTCCCAGTCCGGTCCACGATCCCGGCAGCCTGACGGAAAAGTCGCCGTCCCGCATGGTTTGCAGGCTGGCGAGAATGGCGCTGAGGTCAGCCGAATCGGGCTCGGCCACCAGAACGGCATTGCCGTTACTATTCCCGTTGTCGCGTTCGTGCGAGAGAGGCTCGCTCTTGGCTACCGCATCCGCCACGTCTCGGTTGCTTCTTTTCATCGTGCTCTCCTGGAGGGTGGGACGCCCTGGCTCACGCTGTCGCGTAAGAGCGGAACCAGGGCGTCCCCAGCGGACGGTGCCATTTGGGAAGGAGATGGGAACACACAGGCACCGCCGCGTAGCGTGCTGGGCACACCGCCGAAATCAGCGTCAATCGGAAACATTTGCTGAATGCAACCCAGAGGAATTGCCGTCCAAACATGACGGTTTTACAGGAAAACCTTCAGGCTGACTCTAGGGTCTTTCCTGTAGACGCGGGGGATGCGCCGACCCAGAATTTTTGGCTCGTTCAGGCGGCAGCTTCCCGCGCAGCCGCTCTGTCCAGCGTGGCGGTTCTGCTAGCTCCCGCCCGGCGCAATATTTCGACTGCCTGCGTCGTCCGGGCCTTTTCCGCGCAAGCGACGTACAGCAACACGCCCAGCTGGCGAAACTCTCTTTCCAGTCTTTCCGCGTCATTTTCGGCAAAGCCCAATCCGACCAGAGTTCTCGAATTGCCACATAGGCCCGGAGAATCCGCCGTCATGACCAAGTCGTGGAAGAACGCGCGCGAACGGATGAAAAAGCCTACCGTAGGGATGATCACGGCGCCGAGCTTCATCAGCCACCTCATCAAAACCACGGTGCTGGCATTGCGCTCGGGCTCTCCGTTGAAGATATTCGCTGCGCGCACGACCCTAGCGACAGGGTGCCTGGGCCACACCATCAGGCAAATCTGGTCGTTGTCGAATCCAGACTGATTCAGGGTTTGCACAACCTCCTGAAGGGATACATGGTCCGAGTACACTCCGTAGGCGGCCGGTGCAGTTACTGCCATGATCAGATCTCCAGTCGTTAACCATTGGATTGAGAAGCGGGCAGATACCGGCGTGCGATAACGGTGAGGCGATGCAGCTCCGAGATTGTGAAGGCCGCGATCGCTCACCGAGGCGACAGGTCATCTCTGAATTGCTACCCTACACAACCACTGGCAGGAAGAAACTCGGGTGAATGCTGTAGAGCACCACTTCAGCGTTGCGTAGGACTGCCATGTCCCGTTGAGGGTTACGCTTCGCTACTGTGAGCCGTCGTCGCTTCGTGTGGAGCTTCCACGACCACTTCCACTTCGGCACCCTTCTTGAGGCGTACCGGTTGGCCATTTTCGTCGGTCAGGGTGTTTTCGATCCGAATCTCCCGATATAGGTCATCGGCTCCCTCGATCGCGATCTGCGCTTTCTCCGGATCGCCCGGGGCTATGGGCTTAATGATTTTCTCGACGGTTGCAGGCAGAGTAATACTAGGTTTTTCGCTCATAGGGACCTCCGGACTTGATCAGCCGTAATACCGCAAAACTTGCACGCTGCTCGGGGAATGCACCGTTTTCGCGGGGTCAATCTCCCATCGGGTGAAAATCCATTTTTAACTGACAGAAATAGCGACACCACGGTTTTGGATTTATCCCTCGGTGCCGGTGGATGGCATTCGCGTTACCGACCGGCGAATCCTATTCGTCACATCCGCCGCTGCATCGCGAACCGATTCGCGAATCTCGCTGCCAGATGCGGGAGCTAACAAAATTCCCAATCCTGCTCCGACCCCGACTCCAAGCAAGAACCCGGTCACTCGTGAAGGCCAGTGATCTTTGCCCCGAATTGCGTCGGCGGCATTTTCAAGGCGATCGACCGCGTCTTCGTATTTGCTGGCCACAGTGTCGCTCAGATCCTCGTACTTGCTGGCGGTCCTATCCGTCAGGTCATCGACGGTGTCCCGGATCTGGCTTCCGACGGCGGCGCGCACTTTGGGTTCGGTAAACAAGAGTCCTACCTTCGCAGCGATTCGCACCCAGTCTTTAACCGTATTTCTGGACTTCGAATTCATTCCTATGTTTCGCATGATAAATTTCCTTTCCCGCGCTAGGAGCAAATAACTCTACGCACCAAAAAGTAGACTGTAAACGACTGGCGAAGCCCGAGCCATCGGGAGATTCGTGTAGAGCCTCAAGAGGAGATGTGTACGTCGTGTTTGACTTGATTGCGGTGAGCATCCGTGGATCCGAGAGCATCTTGCAGTGCGCAATTGTTGCTGACTCGGGTGAATATACAGGATTCGCTGCATTGTCCCGGACGCGGTCGTGCCCCATTGTTGGAGCAGTCAACGGCTGGAAAAAATGCTCGTATCCGACAATCGCTCCATCACAACCGTTGAAACGCCTCGAGCCCTCACCACAAACGTTCCGCTTCAAATTGACTTTCAAACTCGAGTCGCCCGTGATGTTTTCAAAGCTCCGCGGCTGCTGTGGGTAGACGACACCCAGACATTACTCTCGCTTTACAAGTCGATCTTCGAGAGCCTGGGATTCGAAGTGCTGGCAATATCATCTCCCAGAGAGGCCCTGAATCACGCCTGGTTAGCCAATGCAGATGTAGCCATTCTGGACTACGAAATGCCTGAAATGGATGGAGGGCAACTGGCGGACCTACTGAAGGCTTGGCATCCCACGCTGCCAGTGATTCTGTATTCGGGATGCGTCGACCTGAACGCTCTTCATTGTGATAGCGTGGACGCATTCTGCGCGAAGAGCGCCCCGCGAGGAGAATTGCTCACTACCATCCAGCGCCTCTTGCCGAAACCCTGCAAATCTCAAGGCACGCAGTGTCCTGGTCCAGGCGATCTAAGCAATCTACCTGATGCAAGAACGAATCGCGTCGCGCTAGTTTGATTGAGTCATAGGCGGGATGGTGATGCGGCACAGGTTTTTGCCGTTTCCCTGTCTTAGATCTGTCTGAAGCGGAACGGCGTCAGGACAGATCACGCATCCTGATCCGCCGATCCTCACCTTTCGAACGTGCGCGGGAGCTGGCGGAGGACGATCCGCTACTGCGACGCTCTCTATTCAATATCAGAAGAGAAGCTAACGATTACCGGCACCTTTCACCTCTTCCAGTAGGTGAAAAGTGCCGGAAATCCAGATCGCCGATTCTTAAGCTAGCGCGGTCTGCCGCCCCCGCCCCGAGGCGCTGCCATTCTTTGCTGCATCTGCTGCTGCTGCTGTTGGTGTCTCTGCTGTAATTCTTGGGTCTGCTGCTGGTGACGCTGTTCTACCTGTTGCTTGGCCGCGTCATTATTCTGTTTTGCAATCTTTTGATCTTCTTTCTCCTGCTGCTTGGCGACCTTTTGCCGTTCTTTTTCCTGCTTCGCGTACAGCTTGTTCTGTTGCTGCTGATACTTCTTGTCCAACTTCGCGTCGCCGGTATTGGGCGCGGCCGGTCGTTCCGCCGGCGGCAGGTCGCGAACATGGCCCGGCGTATTGGCTCGACCAGCATTGTTTCCGGCACGCGCCGCATTTCCGCCACGATTGGCCGGAGGGTTATAGTTTCCGCCCGCTTCTCTGGCGGCTACCGCTCCTTGACCTTTTAGATCGCCGGCCCGCGATGTGGCTGCAACTGCGGGCTTGCCATGGTTCTCCGATGCACGCTGCTGCGGATCGGCATGGGCCTGCTGTTCATGCTGGGTTTGAGCCGCGACGGGAGCGATATGTCGGTCATGCGCCGCCGCCTCTTGCTCGGCCGTCGGACGCGCTGTAATTCCCCCCTCGCCTCCGTTATAGCTGACATGGTTGTTCGTGTTCTCATTGACAGTCGTGTTGTAAACATTATGAATGTTGGTGACGTTCACATTGCTCACGGCACGGTTGTAGAAGAAGTGTCCATTGTCCCAGCGGCCACCCTCAAAACCGACGCCGAAATAGCCAAAGCCGTAGTTGATTCCACCGTAAAAGCCCACGACCGGACCCCAGTACCCATCATAGAAAGCAAATCCGCTGCCGCCCCATCCCCAGTAGCCGGGCGTCCAAAGGAAACCTACTTCGGGAGGAAAGATCCAAGTGCCCGGCACCCAGTAATAATCGTCAAAATCGTCTCCCCAAGCCCAATATCCCGGCGTCCAGATGTAACCGTCTCCGGGACACACGGGTTGCTCATAGATTGGGAGTGGGGGCGGTGCAAACGCTACCGTGATCCCTATGGCGGCGAACGATGACGCCGTCATGCACAGCACGACGAGCGCGAACAATAATGCACGAATGAAACGGATTTGCATGGTGATTCCTCTGGCGCAATCATCCCTCGGTTGCCCGGTCTTGCTCTGCTGCAGCGGGTTTCGTGGATTGAGAGGCGAGATTGAGACGCGTAGTGTTTCTGCCATCATGTTGCGTTATTTTGTCAGGCAATATTTGCCAAAGGCTCCCTACCTTGGGCGACATCACAACCAGGATGTCCACACTGGCAGGCGATCTCCGTTAAATCGGCAGCCTCTTTACAAGATTGGCTGCAATACTTGCTGTCTTCGTTGGTGGTGGAACATCCGCACGCAGGATGCGCGCATTTTTCAGTGCTCATGAAATCCTCCAGGTCTTTTAACCTTTCCAGTCTTTCAGACCGTCCGACGGCGTCCGCCCAGCAAATCAATGATCAGAACGACAACCGCGACCAGCAACAGTAGATGAATCAGACTGCCTGCCACGTGAAGGCCAAAGCCCACGAGCCATAGAACCATCAGAATCCCTACAATCATCCATGCGAGTCGCATTTCATTCTCCTCTGGCGGAACCAGCAAACATACCTGTACGCACTAATGAAGCTACTTGCAGGCAAACCAATCGCCAATCCAATCAGGTTTGTAGTTAGCCCCGTAAAACACTGTATGTCGGAAGCCGCCTTGGGTTGGCGGATCCCAGGCAAGACGGGGCGTACTCAGGTGAGGGTCGTGGAACAAAAGCGAACTTAGATCGTGCTGACTCTGATATATACCGGGACTCGGAATACCCTGTAGAGCCGTCAAGCTAGGCCCATTTTTTCTCGACGTCGGGATCTTCATCATCGCGCGGATCATCGATCTGCGGCGGATGCCCTTCCGTGGGATCGATTCGTCCGGGCACATGCTCTCCGGTTTCCGGATCATTTTTCGTAGGATCTGGCATGGTCGGCAGATGCTCACCGCGTTCCGGACAATCCTTAGAGGGATCTGGCCTCGGAGTCGGGTGATCCAAGATGTCGCTGTTATCGCCGACTTTTGCTTCGAGACCATCTCGCATTTCGTTTGACATAAATTCCTCCGACCTTTAGCTTGCGATAGTTTGCGATCTTTAGTTGCACCCCGGTTCCGAAGAGTAGCCTGCGAGCCAAAAGAGTCTTCCAGCGCAGATGCCGGTTCGGATTCAGGCAGGAGTGCTCAGGCGGACTTCAGTCGGACTAGGGAGCGGTCGCAATCACTTGCTCCTGAATCGCGCCCCGCTTTCTCGACCCGATCGATTGCTGCGCCTCAACGAGGTACACAATCGCCTGCTGGAAACTTGTCGCGACCATATCGGCAGAGCTGCTCCCCACTCGTTCCCGCGCCTTTGCGACTCCGCCCTTGAAGCCCCACAACCCGAGGATCATCTTCAGTTGCGGATGCCGCTGGCGCAATAGCTTGCAAAGCGAACGGGCTTGGCCCACGGCAAACGGAGGAAGTGCGGAGACCACCACGACCTGAGCTGCGTTCACTGCCGCTTGGTCCACCACGGTACCGTGGAGTACATGTGGCAAACGACGCACACTGCAGCCTAATCTCTTGAGCAACTGCTCGAACATCATTGTCACCAGTTCATCCGCTTCATCCCCGGCCCCTATACAAACGACTCGTAGCCCTGAGAGAACAGTCTCGCCCGCATTTCTCCCGTTCAATTTATCGCCATTAAACATGAAGGGGATGTCGATGGGCCGCTCGCCTACTTCTTCAATTAATTCTCGAGTGCTTTGACTGATAAACGTTGCGATTCCTGGCCCCAACATATCCAGATGGCGGTCCTGTTCTGCCAACATGAGTGCTGGAATGAGAATTGAATCATAAAAATCACCAATCGGCTTTTCTCGCAACTGTGACTCCGCGATGGCTCTGGCCTCTTCTTGATCGAGCGCCAGGAGTCGCTGGTAAAAGTGCGCTTCCACCGGGAGAACCGGCTCGTCGCCGAGCAGAATTTCGAGGAAAGTCAACTGGGGCACGTATCGTCCCATCAAGATCAGACATACCGTGAGTGGGGTGGACAACATCAAGCCCACCGGGCCCCATAAAGTTGCCCAGAACACAGCAGCCACGAGAATAGCCAGCGAGGAAATTCCGGTGTGGGCCCCGTACAACCTCGGTTCGACCACATTCGCAACGACAATTTCCAAAACGACAAACACGCCGAAAATCAGCCCCGCCTGCTGCCAACCGGGAAAGACAGCTAACGCCATGCCCATAGGGAATGCGGCAGCGATGGGTGTGCCCACGTATGGAACAAAACGCAAGATGCCACTGAGGACGCCCCAGAGCAAGGCATGGGGGATGCCGATCAGGTACGCTGCACTTCCGAAGGCAGTGCCATAAGTGATGTTGACCAGAAACTGCATCAAAAGATATCGGCTTAAGCGTCGCGACGCGTCATCCAGAGCCTGCGTGACGACATGGAGTTGCTGTTGCCCGGCGAGCCGGATCACGCGATTGCGCAGATCCTCGCGTTTGACCAGCATAAAGAGCGTAAACACAATGACCATTGCGGACGTCTCAAATACGCCTGTCAGTGGTCCAATGATCGCCCGCAGATATTGATTTGCATTCGAAGGAGGCTGAGCGACCTGAACTGCGATGGGACGGCCGCGCGATGTCGTTGTTGTTTTCTTGTCCGCAGCGGGCTGCGACGCGGCAGATAACTCAGCGCCCAGTGCATTGACCGTGTTCGTGGCATTTTTCAAACGGCTGCCATCGGGGACGCGGAGAGACTCAATCTTTGCGTGTATGTTGTCTTCGTAATTTGGCAATTGGTCCACGATGTCCATGAGTTGACCGGTCACAACCCAGCCGAGAGTGCCGATCACGGTGAATGCAAGCAACAGCACAACCAACACTGCGGGAACTCGCCCCAAGTGGCATTTCTGCAGTCCACCTACGACCGGCGTGAACACAAAGGCCAGGACTACGGCGAGGGCAAGCGGGATCAGGACTTCACGGCCAAAATACAGACCCACGATCACCACGGCAACCGCGATGAGCATCAGCAGCCGGGAAGAGTCCACGGCCTTGTTCGGCGTAATCAAGGTCGGAGGGATCAAAAACCTGACCTGTTCGGTTGGATCGCGCGCGCTTGCAGTTTTGGGCGTTTCGGGTCTGAGATCTTCCAAAGCGAAGCTAACGCTTTCGCCGCTTCCTCCACGGCGCGCTTTTGAAGATTCGCAGCGTCCATGCGTAGAGGCAGCGATGCACAACGCTTGTGCACCTTTCCCGCTCTTACATTCTTGTCACCCTTATCCCCGCGCAATACGGCGAGCGATTGCTCGAAGATGCTTTTCAGGCGGTTAGTAGAATCGGGCTGTGCGTTCGGTGCATTGCTAGGATTCATGGTCGGTGCCTTTCAGGGCCGGGTGGATTTTCAGGTTTCATTAGAGAAGATGTGGGTATCTGGCACAATACAGTCGATCACTGAATAATGACGCGAGGATGCGGGGGTGAGCGTCGCAGCGGCATAGCCCGCACGGGCAAGGGGCGATCTGAAGATTGATCAGATCGCCCCTTAGTTTGCGTCGTCGCTACAATCTAAATTGTCGCACTCAAGCAGCCGACCGGCGGCCGGGCGTTCTTGCTGTCTGCTTCTTCGACTGGATCGGTGCTTCGCCAACTTCCAGGTCAAGCTGCTCAGCGATATCGTTCAGCGTCCGGTCAGCCTCTTTTTCCTCGTCGAGAGTCTCGCCAAGAAGATTGGCGGCATTCTCGTCGCCTAATTTCATCGCATACGCATGCACGCAGCCATAGCCGGCAATTTCGTAGTGCTCGACTCGTTGCGCCGCCGCGATGAGGGCCGCATCCTTGATCGCGTCTTCCATGTCTTCTTCGATCACTTCACCGCCCTCTTTCACCAGGCCTTCCATAGCCTTGCATTTTTTCCCAGCGACTTTCTCGCCCATCTGCTCGCAGATGGTCTCAATACGGCGGGCGTGCTCCCGCGTTTTTTCCAAATGCTCTTCGAAAGCGGCCTTCAGCTCTTCCGAAGAAGCCGCCTTCGCCATCTTGGGTAGTGCTTTGATCAGTTGTTGTTCAGCGTTGTACAGATCTTGGAGCTGTTCCAAGTACAGGTCGCGCAAAGATTCGACTTTCATGTGAGCCTCCGGAAAATTGGTGTTACCTGAAGTGCATGACTGCAGCCATCTAAAAATGAAGCTCACCGTGGGACTGTTCCCCCCACGTATTGCCCCGCATCTCAGCGACCGCGAAACTGAGGCGAGGAGCAGGAGCCAAAGCTTGTACCGGCCCCTGCTCGATAGGTGGGGACAATCGAAGAATGAACTTGCATGGCCTTCAGAGTAGCCAGTTAAGGAGCTGGGACAAATCCTGCCGATTGTGTACTTCTCTTGGGAAATCTGTGTAAGGTCTCGGGCAGAGGTTGCACTAAGGCAAGGAGTCCACAAATCTAAGGTCTTGTGGGGATGGTTTGAGGCAGGTACTTCAGCCTACAGTCAATTTGGCAACAACAAATAATTCTGAGTGCTCAGCTCGGGCACAGAAGAGGGTTGACATGAAGGCAACGAAATATCTCTTAGCTCTGACCACCATGGCTCTGATCTGCGCCAGTCTGACTTGGGCAGCGGATGACAAAGCCTCCGACATTGATAAGCGGGTCGATAAGTCCGCCACGGTACTGTCGGAGGTAATGGCAACTCCCGACCATGCCATCCCCGACGGCATTATTAATCACGCGAACTGTATCGCGGTCGTACCGTCCCTGGTAAAAATCGCAGTCGGATTCGGCGGTGAACACGGCCGCGGCGTGGCGAGTTGCCGCGTCGGTGACGGATGGAGCGCGCCGGCTCCGATCACAGTAACCGGTGGCAGCTGGGGTCTTCAGCTCGGCGGCCAGGCGACTGATCTGGTGCTCGTATTTATGGGAGATCACGGAATGGAGCATCTGCTTTCTGACCATTTCAAGTTGGGCGGAGACGCTTCTGCCGCCGCGGGTCCGGTGGGACGGAATGCTGCGGCCGATACCGACGCTTCCATGAATGACAAAATCTTGACTTACTCGCGTTCTCGCGGCCTCTTTGCCGGTATCGATCTCTCGGGCGCGGTGGTCTCGCAAGACAAAGATGAAACCAGGATTCTGTATGGAAAAATGGTTCCATTCGATGTCATCCTTAGGGGCAAAGTTCCGCCCCCGAACAGCACTGAGCCATTCGGCGAAGCACTCAGGAAAGCTTCTGAACATGCCCGCGAGCACCGTGCGGAGAACGTAAATCCGCAGTAGCTAGATTCACGAAAACCCTACACGTAACGGCCGAGCCTGGAACATGCTTGGCCGTTGCTGCTTTTGCAGTTGCTTCCCATGAATGATGCTTGCAACTTGATTCTTACAATGCCCTGATGTCCCGTCACCTGTACATAACCAAATCCCGGACCCTACAGACTTGAAGGGATGTTGAGGTCGCAGACCTGTAATGTACTTTTGCTTTGCAGCCCGGATCGGCAGTCTCTTGGCCTGCCGGTAACTTTCAACGAAGAGGAGCGTACTACATGTACACAATTCTGCTGATCATTTTGGTATTACTTCTCATTGGCGCATTGCCGACTTGGCCATACAGCACCGGCTGGGGATATTACCCAAGCGGGGGTCTCGGTTTGATCCTCATCATTGTGCTGGTGTTGGTTTTGATGGGCCGCGCATAGCACAGTCGCGGCACTGTCGAATCGCAACACTGCCCCAGGTCGCTAGCAGTAGCGACGTCGCCTTCGAAAGCAGCTTACCGGTCGGTGAGGTTAGGACTTGGAAGCAATGGCGACAGGCCGCCTGGGGTACAGCAGTTCTCGGTCGCACTCGTCGAATGCCGCGAGAATCTGATTCACGAGTGATAGCAATCTTTCAGAGTCGGATTCCTCGGACGCGGCAGCGCACAATTCGCGCCAGTCTTTTCCGCTGCTGTGAGCCATTTTAAACACACTCCTGGTCAGGATGAATCACGCACGGCTTCGTGTGTTAAAGCAAGTTCCGGGCCATACGCTAAGCTATTGATTTCCGGAACCGCAATCGGGGAGCGGATGTAATTTGGGCAGGCTCGCCGGAACAAAAGGTAAGGCCGAGGAAATTCAAGCGTTCTCTGTATTGTCGTCTTTTTGCCGCGCGTGTACCTTTCTTTACAAGGGTGCGCTCATGGGGCTGTTGTTGCACGAGCAGGAAAAAGAAATTCGTATTTTGGTGGTCGATGACCATCCATCCGTTAGACGCTACCTGCGTCGCGCGCTGGAGCAGCAAGAACATTGGCGAGTGTGCGACGAAGCCCGCGATGGTCAAGACGCGGTGGATCGGTTCTGGAAAATTCGACCGGACGTGATTGTGCTTGATTTCCAGATGCCTGCGATGAATGGCCTCGATGCCGCTCGCATCCTCACTCAACTTTCACCTGAAACCCCAATCCTGATTGTCACGCTCTACCTTTCGAAACAATTGTCGGACGAGGCAAAAAAAGTTGGCGCTCGCGGCGCTTGCGTCAAAACGGACACCGTTTCGATGGTGAACGCGGTAGGAGCACTGCTGCGCCATGAAACATATTTCCCTCAAGTTTCGCCCAACTGAGTAATTAGCGGGCAGCAACCGTTTCGGGCGCCCGCCCCGTTCTTTCTGCCACGGGCATAGCTACTAAAATCAAAGTTCCGGGTGTGCACGGTTCGATCCTGAACTGGCCACCCAGTTCGTGAACGCGCTCTCGCATGCCCGCCAGACCCACACCGGAATTTGTTCCCGCCGTCTGAAAGTGATCCAGGACTTGCGGAGCGATTCCCTTCCCGTAGTCGCGTACTTTAAGAATCACCTGGTCGGGTAAAAGCTGTAGTGCAACCTCAGCCCTGGCGCTATTGGAATGTCGATGGATGTTGGTCAGGCTTTCCTGCAGCACCCGGAAAAGTCCGAGCGCTACCGCCTTCGGAAGGCGACTCGCGTCCTCCGGCAAATCCACTTTCACGTCAATTCCGCTGCGCTGCGCAAATCCTTCCAGGTACCATTTGGCCGCTGAAGAAAGCCCCGCTTCGTCCAAAAGCGGAGGATGGAGCAAATGCGAAATCGTCCGAGTTTCCGCGATCGCATGATCCAGAAGTTGAACTGCCTCCTCAAGCAGATTGTCCTTGCGCTGTCCGGCGTACATCTCCAGATTCATCTTCGCGCCCGCCAGATACTGTCCCAGGCTGTCGTGGAGCTCGCGGGAGAATTTCCGGCGTTCGGCATCTTGCAACTGGAGCAAACGTCCGGTGAGGCGCCGGAGGGATTCTTCGCTCTTCCGGGTACTCCGTTCCGCAATCTCGCGTGCGTTGAGTTCCGCGGACAACAACCGGTAGTGGACAGCGAGCAGTTCGAGCGCCAGGATGAATGCAACGGCCAAGGTGACCACGGTCAGCATAAACAAGCGATGCGTGGTCTTCTCCCTGATGTCAAACAGCGTTTGTTCTCCCGCGCGCATTTCCTGCATGAGCGAGGTCATCTCGGAAGAAATTGGAACGCCACGCCGATCAAATTCAGCCTGCCCCAATCTGTCTTCAGGCGCTTGTTTTTTCAGTTGAACCGATTCGCGAAGCAAGGCGACACGGCGGTTGATGGCGTCTTCCAGACGCGAACAAAGCTCCAGTTGCTTGGGATTGTCACGCGTCAGATCTCGCAGCCGCTGCAGTTTCCCGGGAATCTCGGGGACCGCTGCATCAAACTCCGCGAGAAAATCGTCGGTCCCGGAAATCACGTAGCCGCTTCGTGCCCGTCCGGCGCGTACATAAGCTGATTCAATGTCTCCCAGCGCGGCCTTGACCTCAAGGGTGTGAATCACCCATTTCTCGCTTGCCAGGAGTCGATTGATGGTGACGTACGCCGCCACTCCGCTCAGGAAGAGCAGCATCACCGCGGATGCGAATGCCACTTGAGCTTTTTTACGTGGTGCCATGGGCCCGGGCATATGAATTTAACAATCGTCGCTATGTTTGGCCACAACTACCGGCTGGTGCCGATTCTGCTCGACCTCTGCCGTCAGCCGCAAATTTTCGCCGGATCTTTTTCAATGGATGCTTGCCGGCAAAGATCGCTCCACTTTTTATCGAGTGTCTACGTCTATTCTCGCGCGGGACGAAGTTATATGGTTTCCGTCAATTTTCGCGTCGAGAAACTCACCCTTAACGAGAGGCGCTTCATGATGCTACCTCATTGAGGGGAAATACTCTCGCAAATGGCCACATATGGCGCCCATAAGGAGTACAGGATTCCCGGTATTGGCCCGCCGAAATCAAAGAAATAGACTATGTTGCGCCCTTAGGACACTGAATCGCCTATTGCCAGGAATACGATCCTTGCGTACAACGTATGTACGATGTTGATCCGGAGGCCTTGTAAATGAGTACTGTCACCCTCCCGAACTCGGCTGCTCTGCCGTTAGCGCCCACCCCCCAGTTGGGCGCATCGGGTCACCGTGCCCACTCGGTCCAGTTCTACGCGGATAGCGCATTCTTTCTGGATGAAGTGAGTAGCTATATCGGCGCCGCTCTCCTGGCGGGTGATGCTGCGGTTGTAATCGCTACCGTGGCGCATCGCGATGGGCTCGTGCGACGACTGCAGTCTCGCGGTTTGGATACGACACGTGCAATCGAAGAGGGGCGATACATCGCCTTGGACGCGGCCGACACACTGGCAAGCTTCATGCTCGATCGCTCGCCTGATGCCGCACTTTTTACCGAGACCTTGGGCGCGGTCTTAACGGAGGCGGCAGCGGCCGCTTGCGGAAAAAGCCCCCACATTGCTGCGTTCGGGGAAATGGTCGCTCTCTTGTGGGAGCAGGGCAATACGGAAGGTGCGATACAACTCGAACAACTCTGGAACAATCTGACCAGTCTGTACCCAATGTCCCTGCGCTGTGGCTATCCGATAAGCGGCTTTCACCGCGGAGACCATGCGGACTCGTTCCTTAGAATCTGCGGGGAACACTCTCATGTGATCCCGGCGGAAAGCTACAGCACGACAAGCAGCGATGAGCAGCGCCTTCGCAGCGTTAGTTATCTGCAGCAAAAAGCGCAGGCCCTCGAAACGGAGATGGCAGAGCGCAAGCAAGTAGAGGAAGCGCTGCGCCGTACCCAGGCGCAACTGGAATCCATGGTCGAGCAGCGCACGTCTGCATTAAGACAGCTCTCTTCCCGGTTGCTCAGTTTGCAGGACACCGAGCGTCGCCGCATTGCGCGTGAGTTGCACGATAGCCTCGGGCAGTATCTGGTCGGCTTGAAGCTCAATATGGAGATGCTCAAGCAGTCGCCGGAAAACCAGGAATCATGGTCGGAAGCCGACCACTTGATGCAGCAGTGTATGGCGGAAGTGCGGACACTCTCGTACCTGCTCCATCCTCCGACCATGGACGCCGCCGGGTTTGCATCGGCGGCTCGTTGGTTCGTGGAAGGATTTAGCCAGCGCAGTGGAGTTCAGACAACTCTGGATGTACCCGAACATCTGGGCCGCTTACCTGATGCCGTCGAACTGGCATTATTCCGCGTGCTCCAGGAAAGTCTGACCAACGTGCATCGTCATTCTGGCGCTTCCGAGGCACAGGTTTTGATCGCGGAAGATGCCGGGCAGGTCGTCCTCGAAATCAAGGATAACGGACGCGGAATACCGGAAGAACTGCTTACTTCTTTTCATGCGACGGGAGCTGGCATGGGCGTCGGACTTGCCGGCATCCGCGAGCGAGCATGGGAACTGGGGGGAACGCTGGCCGTTAATTCGGACAGCAGCGGCACGGTGGTGCGAGTCGCCCTGCCCGTTCCGCGGAACACACGAGACTAAAGCGAAAGGTGCTCGGCACACCGGCTGTGCGTGTTCCATCTCTAAAGCGCAAAGATTATGACCGTAAGAATTTTGGTGGCAGATGATCATCCCGTCGTGAGGCACGGGCTAAGAACTTTACTCGGCAGTCGTCCGGAGTGGGAAATTATTGATGAGGCGGAAGACGGAGTTGAAGCCGTGGAGAGGGCGGAACGCCTGCAACCGGATGTGGTCGTGCTGGACGTCAGTATGCCGCGCATGGACGGGTTGGAAGCGTGTCGCCGGATTCGCAAGCGCGTACCGAAATCCGAAGTGTTGATCGTCACCCAACACGACTCGGCGCAAATGATTCGCGAGGCCAAGAATGCAGGGGCCAAAGGATACGTTGTAAAGTCGGACGCGGCCAGGGATTTACTGCTGGCGGTGGAAGCGGTGAGCCAGCACAGATTTTTTTACATCCACGACCCGGTGGGGCGGGCGAGCGATTCCCCATAGAGTAAGGACTTTTACTGTTGTTGGGAGTTGGTTGTGCGAAGGTAGCGGTTTTAGCATCCCTCACGGAGGTGAGCCCATGAAGCTGCGTATCTTGATCGCTGACGACCACGAAGTTGTACGTCGTGGACTGTGCATGCTCCTTGAAACCCACGATGGTTGGGAGATCTGTGGCGAGGCCAACGACGGCCGGCAAGCCGTCGAAATGGCCAAACAGTTAAAGCCGGATATCGTGATTTTGGACATTGGCATGCCGAACCTCAACGGCTTGGCTGCGACGCGGCAACTGACTCAACAGAACTCCCGGCTGAGAGTCATCGTTCTCACCATCACCGACTCCGACCAGGTGATCAAAGAGGCTCTCAACGCCGGCGCCCGCGGCTTTGTTCTGAAATCAGACGCCGCCCGCGATCTCGTCTCGGCGGTCGAGGCGTTGCAGCGCAATCGCATGTTCTTCACTCCGCGGGTTAACGATATGGTGCTGGCCGGCTTTTTGGACCAAGGCTACAACCGGACAAGCGATGCACCACCGCAGTCGCAGTCGCCGAAACTGACACCGCGGGAACGCGAAGTGATTCAGCTCCTGGCCGAGGGGAAGAGTTCAAAGGAGGTCGCTTGCCTTCTGAACCTGAGCACAAAGACGGCGGAGACGCATCGCAGCAACATCATGCGCAAACTCGACTTTCACTCGATCCGCGACTTGGTTGTTTATGCGGTCAAGAACGACATCATTCAGGTGCACTTGCCAGCACATGCGACCGTTGCGGATCCAACGCCAGCGCCCACGCCAATGACAACCACTCCGACCGAACAATCCGCGGCCTAGGCGTCGTTCAATCGAGCGCGACGGGTCAACCTTGCCGCGCTCACCGATTCTTTCTGCACAACTCGATTTTTCAGACAAAACAAAAAGGGAAGCCGACAAGCGGCTTCCCTTCCGAGACGCACCTTCAGAGAGAGTTAGCTAGCCTTACGTCGCTCGTCATAGCGCTTCTCGTCAACTTCGGATTGGCGGGCAAGGGCAGCGTTCCACTCGTCAACCTGCTTCTGCGCTGCTTCGCGAGCGATGCCGTATCTTTCCTGGATCGTACCGATCAATTGATCCTGTTGTCCGTCGATGACGTCGAGGTCGTCGTCCGTCAATTTACCCCATTTCTCTTTTACCGACCCCTTCATCTGTTTCCATTTGCCCTTCATTTGATCAGAATTCATTTTGCATTCTCCTTGTTTGGATTGCGATTCAGTTCCTGTGATCCTTTAGTGCACTTCACAAAGTTGAGTTGACGACACGCGTTACTGCTCGACGTTTCTCGCAAACTAACCTGCGCGTCGGAGATCTCGATCGCTCTCCTTATGATCGGAGCGCGCCTCGCCGGTCGACGAAATATCCTGCGCGCCGGTTGCTTCCAAAATCAGCTTGGCCCGTTTCGTCCACTCGGAACTGTCCGAATGCACGGAAAGCAGAATGCCTCCATCTTTTACCCGACCCTCAAAACGCTTCGCCTCATACTCAGGAATACCCATTCCCACAAGCGCTCCGGTAAGGACGCCGACAGTGCCTCCCACTCCGGCGCCCGCGAGCGCGGCCATAATGGGTCCGGCGGCGATAAACGGCCCTAGGCCGGGAATCGCGAGAGCACCGATTCCGACCAACCATCCCAGCGCGCCTCCTAAAACAATCCCTGTTCCCGCGCCCGCAGTCGCACCCTCGGGCGCCTTGGTCCCTTTCTCGTGCGCAAAGTCTCTCGTCCCAGCGCTCTCCGGGAAAAGCACCGAGATATCCTTGTTGCTGAAGCCAGCCGCGCGTAAGCCATCGACGCCGCTTTCCACGTTTGCGTAGCTCGGATAAATTCCGAATACCGCTGTATTTTTCCCTGACATTGTAAGTCTCCTTAGTTGGCTCTTCAGTCTTAAGGTTAGTTGCAGAGTGGCTAGCTGCAAATCCAGTTGCGGCCCTAGTTCATACGCAGAAGGGCTGTAGAACCGGACCGAGTTCGTAGGTAAATTCTCGTGAGACTAAGGTCTACGGTGTTGCCGCCGCACTGGCAACAGCCGCGACCACCACCATCACAAAGGCCACCGCGATCGCGACGCTGGTACCCAGGAGCACGATTTCACTCAGCAAGTCAGACTTCATCAGCTCGTCTCTTTTTATCAACTCATTTCCCTGCATACCGCCTCCTCTTGCTTTTTCTTAGACGGTGCGAATCGCGACGGAACATGCGGGATACCAGCAAGAAGGCCTCCATGTACAGAATCAACCGTATGCGCGACCCAGAGTGTCATGGGCTACGCTGGAGATGATGTCTTAACTCTTCCACCTGTCCTTGGAAAGCAACTTCAACAGCTGTCAGGACGAAGGGAGTCTCGGATGCTCTGGACCATATTTGTGATGCTGTTAATCCTGTGGTTGCTGGGATTGGTCAGTTCCTACACACTAGGTGGTTACATCCACCTCCTGCTTGTGGTGGCTGTAATTATTCTGTTGGTCAACTTAGTAACTGGTAGAAGGGGCGCAGTCTGAACTGGGTCTAGACGGCGGATCGTCGACAAGCAGCGAGAGGTAGTGACCGATGTCGAGGGTTTAATTCGGCTGAGCCTGCGCCTTATTTTTGTCGTCGTCCTTGTGCCCAAAATCCAGGCCGAAGTGGGGTTCGGACTTCGTGCCGGTAATCTTCACCGGAATCTCCGTTCCTGCCCCATTTTTGCTGAAAAATGGGTCCGCGGGCTTCAGTAGAATCGATTTCCAGCCCGTGACCATGTGCGAGAGTTTCGCGTCGAAGCGCGCTTTGCCGTAAAAATCGAATATGTTTCCGTCCAGGCTATAGGTGCCCGTCAGATCCACTTGGGTGCCGGGAACGTGATAGTCGAGCTGGGAAAAAGAAATCAGTCCATCGCTGAGATTGAACGTACCTTTCATGTCCGACTGTGCATTTTCGGCACTGGGGTCGTGAACCTCCTTCGGCTTGCCCTGGCTTCTCATGCTGAGCGCGTCGATTTTCCCCTGGATATTTTTATTCGTGAAATGCGCTCCAGACACTTCAAAGCTTCCGGTCAGCTTTAGCCGATTCGCTACATCCACCTCGCCCGGCGGCAAGGCAAACTTCGTTTTCAGACGAACGGAGCCGGTCATGACCGGTGGGTCCGTTCGCACCGCGAGTTTCAGCAAGTCTTCGATCTGCCCTTTTTGCATCACGACATCCAATTCCACCTGATGTCCATTAGGGTCCTTGACTCGCACCACCGACCCATTTGCCACGAGCCATGAATTCAGAATTCTTGCTTTCACTGGTTGTAAATATGTATCTCCGCTGGTTCCGTCCACAATGGCATGAAAGTCGGTGTGCAGGGGAACCTCCCGCCCGCTGGTCGCTATGCGAAAATCCGGCGTGTCGGTCACGCCGTCGACCGCGATCTTGTCGAGAACCCCGGCATACTTTCCCGTAGAAGAAAGAATTCCGCCAATGCCCTTGATCGTGCCCAGATCTGCGTGTTCAAACGTATAGGTACCGCTGACGGGCGTGTCCCGAGGACTGTCTGGCTGCCACGGGCCGAACAGCCCGCTCGATTGGATCTGTCCCACGGGCTTGGGATTTGTCAGGTTGGCATCGAAATGCATGGGCGAGCCAGGCCCAATCGTCGTCATTTTCAGATTCTCAATGTCAAATTCCAGAGGCAATTTGCCCGGCCGCAGCGTGTTGATGATCAACTGTGCTTTATCACTGACCAGCTTATCCACAATGATTTGTATTTTGCCGCCTTTGGGCGCCATCTTACTGATCTCGCTGCGATGCTCCCGGGGCGGCAAATTCAGCTGCAATCCCTTCACATACACGGTGTCAACATGGATCGGAGAATGGAAAAGATTCCGTATTCCCATGTGGAACTCGAATTCTGCAACATTAATAATGGGCTGAAACCCTGGTTCGTAGTTGTTGGGGTCTGTTTCTCCGAAGATCCTGAGGCCGGTGCCCGAAACTTGGAGTCCCTTGAGCAGCGACACATGGAACGCGTCAAGTTCAACCCTGCTTTTGAATCTGGCTGATAAGGTCTCGATCACCATCGCGCGCAGGGTCGGCTCGGCGCGGGAGACCACAATTCCCAGGGCAGCTAGCGCGACAGCTGTGAGCAGAACAATACCGGCGATCCATCGCCAACGAACACTTAACTTCTTGCGCCGGAAACGGCCTGGTTCGCTTTCTGACATCAAGGGTATTATCTCAACACTTGGCGGAGTCACCACAGCTTAGTTGCCAGTGTGGAGCTAAACGTCCGCCGCATATCAATCCCGAAACTCCTGTAGTCGCGACCCTCCAATCCGAGACCGCAACCTTCGTGGTTCGCGAATCATACGATCGGAAACAACACAAATTAACCACGAACGTGTTGCCTGAAGGCGCACATGCTCGCCGGCAGCCCGGGCTGATCCCGGACGATGCTTAAGCGGCTTTTCGTGTTCGCGCTGCCTTGGCTGCTGCCTTTTTGCGGCTCGTTTTTCCGCGCTTGGCGGCCGATCGTTTCGCTTGACGCGAGAGCGCATCATGGCTGGCGGCGCTGCGCGATTCACGCTGCAGAGCTCCCTCCACCGCACGCGACCGTGTCACCGATGTTTTATGCGCGGATCCTTTTTCTGCCGCGCGCTCATCCTGCTCCGCTTTCTTTCGGACGGACGCCCGGCCCTTCGGTGCACTCAGTTTCACGCCAGCTCTTCGCGCTTTGGACAGGCCAATGGCGATCGCCTGTTGCGGCGAACGCGCACCATGTTTTCCCTCCCGAACGTGATGGATCTCTTCCCGGACAAATTCTCCGGCTTGAGTAGAGGGCGATTTACCCTCGCGCGCGTCCTCTTT
Source organism: Terriglobales bacterium (assembly GCA_050010155.1). Classification (GTDB taxonomy): domain Bacteria; phylum Acidobacteriota; class Terriglobia; order Terriglobales; family Acidobacteriaceae; genus Acidiflorens. The sequence goes on along the minus strand of JBEKLO010000005.1, from coordinate 7,660 downwards.
GGCTCGTTCCAGGGTCTCTCGTTCTGGCATGTGGTTTTCATCCTCCTTCCGAATGACGGTTTCAAGCCTACGAATAATTGTTTCAAGCTGCCTTTCGCTCCGCGGATCCTTTGGCTCGATCGATCCGTTTTGAAAGCAAGACCTTTGCTTTTTCCAGTTCGGCGCGGCGCTTCGCGCTGAGGCCCCGTCCAGCCCGGTTGATGAAGTAAGTGAGCATTCGCATGCCCGAGCCCGGACCTTTCGGTGAGACTTTTTTGGAAGCCACTACTTGCGCAATAGTCGCGGCCTTTTCAGTAAAAAGACCAGGCGGAGGGTGCGTCGAGTCGGTTGTAACACCGGCAACCCACCGTTTCGTCGTTCTGGCTTTCTTTCGTTTGATCCCTGGCATCTTGTCGCCTCAAATTTTTCCCGGAAGGTTATGCGACGACGTCACTGCTGCGACGCGCTGGGCGCTACCGTCGTTCCACGGGCCTGCAAAACTTTCGGAGTAATGTTCTGCGCTTCCTTGAGGTGATCCTGAATGGTGGGTAGAGTTTGGGCGGCGAAGCTCTTTACATCCGCATCGCGACCCGTCTTGCTTTCCATCCGAAATGCCGCTACGTCCTGCTTGTGATCCTGCAGCATATCTCGCATGTAAGCTTTATCAAACTCATCGCCTGAAAGCTTCGAGAGACGATCCTTCGTCGCCTCTTGTTTTGCGTTGGGGGATGAGGGCAAGTTGATGCCCTTGCCGGAAGCGAGCTCTTTCAGTTTGTCATTCGCCTTGCTGTGATCGTCGACCATTCGTTGTCCAAATTTCTTAACATCGTCGCTGGACGCTTTTTGCACGGCTAATTGGCCGAGTTCCACTTCCGCCATCCCGCCCTCCGCCGCTTCCCTGACGAATTTCTTGTCGGCTGCACTCAGCCCCGAAGACATAGTTTGGGCAGATGCTTGGGCCGAAGGTTGGCCCGAACCCATCGCTCCCTCCTGGGCAGATACAGTGGCTAGTAGTCCGGCAACCATCACGCAAATAAACAATCGATGAGACATTTGTGACACTCCTCTCGAGTAGCGCGCCCTCATGTTGGAGAGTATGGAAAGGGACCGCCGCCGGACAATCAGGCATTTTCCGCATTTGCAGGCTGGATACTCTGTATCAGCGCTGATTCAGGGGTCGGCCTGCGCTGGAATCGGCTTCTATTATTCCTTGCCGCCAACAACCTGGGCATGGCCCAGAGCCGCCACGAGCGCGAATCCGCCGATAACATTGCCGAGCAAGGTGGGAATAAAAAACTGCAGAACGTACGCGGGCCATGAAATCACATTCGTGACAACCAGAAAAAACATCGTCGTTGATCCTGCGATGATGTGGTTGAATCCACTGATTCCAACGAGGTAGGTCACAATAATCACAATGCTGACTCGTGCTGATTCCGCGCCGGGAAGCAGCCACACCATCAATGCAATCAACCAGCCGGCGAAAATCGCGCGCACCAGCACGATTCCAAAACCTACCCCGAGGTGCGCGACACCGATCTCTGTCAAACACCGTTGAACGTGCGTGTCAAAGACGCCGATTTTCCCGAGGCAAAGCGCGAACAAAAACGTCCCCACGAGGTTCGCCGCCAGCACCAACCCCCATAAGCGAAGCATGCGCAGCAGGGTGGTCAGGTCTTTTCGCGCGAGCAGAGGCAGCACTACGGTCAGGGTATTTTCTGTGAATAGTTGCTGGCGTCCCAGGATGACGATCAGAAATCCCACACAGTATCCGGCGCGAGATATCAAAGGCCGCCAAGGCTGGTCAGGCAAATTGGACGTCAGCAGCCCTTCCGCAATGAACGAGAACCCCATCGAAAGCCCGGCGGCGAATCCCGACCACGCCAACGCTGCCGGAGGGCGGCGCAGTTCTTCTTCGCCCTCGCGTCGGATGGTTTCATAAACGACGTTCGCACCGATTGCCAGACGTTCCTCGACCTGCTTTTTCTCCGCGCGGGTCGAGATGGCGCCGTCCGCCGAGGGCAGCTCAACTTTGGCTGGCTTCTTGTTCATGTTTTTGAGCATCTGCATGAAATGTGCCCGCACACTCATACCGCGTATTTCCGAGGCAGGACACTAATGCCGCTTAAAATATTGCACCGCGCGCTCGTGGGTTTCCGCGGCTTCTTTGCTGCCGAACGTGCCGAGGTTGCGACGCCGGCCTGTTTTCGGATCCTTCTTGCGTGAATATAGCCGGTATTGCCCGGATTTCAGTTTCCGAATCATAATTTCCGAATCGTAAGAGGACTCCGCAAAAATCCCGCAGATTTTTGAGGGTCGGAGAGCAGAAGGCGTTACTCGCAACCTTACTGCCCTCCCCTCAGCGACAACTCGTTTCTTTTATGCCACTCTGTGTGTTCGTTGGTGAACTTCCGCTTCCGCCCGGAGCCAGTCCTCCAACTCGGAGCCTTCCTTGTTCCCTCGCTCCTGATAAAGTTCATACGCGCGGCGTCTGACTTCCTCTTGCAGGTTAATCGGAATAGGGCGCAGTTGGTTTGGTCGCTCTTGCTCGATGTGTTTCATTCTGAATTCTCCTTTCCCCTTACGGTGTTACCGTGGCTGAGATTAATGTGGAACCTCAATGCTTCTTTAAATCCAATGTACACCCGCCGCAATTCACCGCCAGTACAGTGCTTCCTGTATCTCGCGGACCGAATCTGGTTCCGAATCTCGCCTCACAAATCCGGGACCACTTCGTCACTTCACGAAAAATCAGGCGGTGCGATTTTTGCTGTTTTCCGGCGGTGCGCTCTTGGTCGTGTCCAAACGAGTGCCTTTTCTGATACCGTCGAACCAATTTTTCAATGCCGTTCGCCACAATTCCACAGGCATTCACGATATAGTTAGATAAGTCATCATCTGTCGTTAAATAGTCGAATCGCGGCGCATCCGAATACGCGAATGCCGTTGATTCGTTACATACAACCGTTCCTATATGTAAGGAGTACTATATGGCTCGCAAGACAACCGGCACATCCACCACCCGCAGCAAGAAGGCCCCAACCTCGATCCAACCCACCGCTGTGCTTTCACCCGAAATTCCCCAGAATGGGAAGTCGGCCAGCGTGGTTCCTATCCGTCCTGTTCCCTCCAATCTCGAAGAAGAAATTCGCTGCCGCGCTTATGAACTTTATGTGCAGCGAGGGGGGAACGGCAATGGCGATGAGGGCCAGGATTGGCTGGTTGCCGAGCGCGAGATCCGTTCGCGCTATGGCCTCTTGGCACGCCACACCACGGCGTAGATCCGGCTGGTCCAGCTGAAATTCACGGCAAGCGATGGAGTCTGCGTGGAGAAAATTGCCTGCGAGTTGGGCAACCGACGAGATTACTGCTGTACGGCCTGAACCAGCTTTGGCCTCACCTGTTCGTGCTCAATTTCAGAAGCGTCCCACGCCCCTCCCAGAGCCTTTACCAGGTAAACGGACGTGGTCATCTGTTGGCCGAGCAACTGCGTTGCCAGGCGCTCGTTGGTCAGCAGCGTGGATTGTGCGGTAATCACATCGAGGTAGGTCGTAACCCCTCCGACATAACGGTCATTGGCGAGCGCGAGTGCGCGGCGCGAGTCGGTAACTGCTGCCTGCTGAGTCTTCATGGCTTGGTCAAGCAGTTCCAGACCCGAGAGCCCATCCTCAACCTGCTGAAATGCCTCGAGCACCGATTCGCGGTAGTTCGCGACCGATTGGTCATAAGCCGCGCGGCTTGACGCCAGGTTGGCACGATTGCGTCCGCCATTGAAAATCGGCTGCAGCAGATCACCCCCCAGTGACCACATGGCGCTCGGAGCGCTCACCAGCGAGGTGATGTCGCGACTTTCCAAACCTCCACCTCCGCTGAGAGTGATATGCGGATAAAACGCCGTCATGGCTATGCCGACCTGCGCATTCTCGAATGCCATTTGGCGTTCCTGGGTCGCGACGTCGGGTCGGCGCTCCAGTATCTCTGAGGGAACTCCGGTGGGAATCGCGGGAGGGGTGACATTAAACGGGGCTTCCGCCACGCTGAAAGCGGACGCGGACTTCCCTACCAGCACGGCGATGGCATGTTCGTATTGCGCGCGCTGCTGCAGCACGAGTTGAAGCTGAGTTGCGGTTGAATCGAGTAACGCGGCCTGCTGCGCGACTTCCAACCCATTCGCGACTCCGCCCTCGTGACGATGGTTGACCAGATCCATCCCTTTTTGCTGGATTTCCACCGACTGCTGTACGACCCCCGCTTCACGGTCGCTCTCGCGCAGGTTGAAATAGTCGGCGGCAAGTTCTGCGGTCAACACCAGGCGGACGTTTTCCAGATCGGCGGCACTGCCTTGCAGTGAAGCGTTGGCCGCTTCCATATTGCGGCGCACGCGTCCGAATAAATCCAGTTCGTAGCTGGCGGAAAATGGAACGGTAAATTCGTTCTCCGTATCAACCTTGACAGTTTGAATCGTGCCGCCGTCGAGCGGCCGGTTACCGGAGAGGCGAATGCGCTGCCCGCTGGGATCGGCGCTCAGCACGGGAAAATATGCCGAGGACGCGATACGTGCTTGCGCGCGCGCCTGCATCAGGCGGCTCTGCGCCGCTGCCAGCGACTGGTTGGCTTGCAACAGTTCCTGCTCCAACTGGTCGAGCTCCGCGTCATGAAATATCTGCCACCACGCGCCTTTGGGAATCGCATCCTTCGGAGCCGCAGTCTGCCAAGGCCCTTGGCCTTTCCACGCGTCGGGAGCTTGCGCGACGGGACGTTTATATCGAGGTCCGACGGTGCAGGCCAATGTGGACAGTAATGTACAGCCCGCAAGCAACGCGCAGGCCAACAAACTCAGGTTGACAGCTGGTGCGAAGCGCTTCACGAACGCGCGTCTCCTGTGCTCGGTTTGGCGAAGTGCACCTGCTGCCCTTCCTCAAGTGAGTCCGACGGATTGACGATAATCCGATCGCTGACCTCAACCCCGCTCAGAATTTCAAGTCTGGCGCCGAAGTCGCGTCCAATAGTGATGGGTTGCAAATGCACCTTGCCATCCTTGTCGACAATTGCAACCTGCGCTCCTTCAGCGCGAAACAGCATCGCGTTCACCGGGATCGTAATCCTTGGCACAGACGTCCCAGCCGCAAAATGCACCTGGCCGAAGGAACCGGGCAGCAGCTTGCCATCCTTGTTGGGAACATCCACTTCCGTGTTCAGTGTGCGGGTCGCGAGATCGATGGCATCGGCTGTGCGAACGACCGTGCCCACAAATTTCTGCCCGGGAAATTCCTGCAAGGTGACGTTCGCCTTCATCCCAGCCTTGATGTTCGGCGCATAAGCCTGCGGAACGCTGACGTAAACGCGAATGGGGTCGACGCGCGCGATATCGAACAGTTCCCTTCCCGCCGCTTGTGCCCCGGAATTAATGAGCGCGCCCGGATCGACATTGCGCCGGGTGAGGACACCGGAAAACGGAGCGTAGACGTTCTTGAAAGATTCGAGTTCCTCGAGGCGGCGAACATTGGCATCCGCAGCCGCCAGGTTGGCCAGCGCCTGCTCGTAGCCACTCGCTTGCTGGTCGGCCTCCTGCTGCGAAACCGAATCCGTCTTACGCAGATTCGCCCAACGGTCGGCGGAGATCTTCGCCAAGCCCAGCGCCGCCTTGATCTGCTCTCGGGTAGCCCGGGCCTGGGAAAGCTCCTGATCAACTTCGGGAGTATCAATCGCAGCCAGCAGTTCGCCTTTCTCGACCTTGCTTCCCATGTCCTTGTACCAGCGCAGGAGATAGCCGTTGGTTCGGGCAAAAATGGGGGATTCTATATACGCCTGCAAGTTTCCGGGCAACACCAATTCGTCGTTTCCCGGTTCGGCTTGGGGTTGCACCACGGCCACGGTTGGAACCGCGATCGCATCAGTTTCTTTAGCCAGTGCGTCGGTCTCGCTCTTCCGGTTCAGAAACGTAACCACGCCAGCCGTGATCAGTACCAGCAGCACCGCTCCGACCAGAATCTTCCCCCGGCTCTCCGGAGCGGGAGGCAAATCCGGCGGCTTGATAATCTCCGGATGGACATGCGGAGCGTCCACTTGCTGAGCTTCGTGAGTTCCAGGCGGCGATTGCACTGACATTATGATTCTCCAAAGCCTTTCGAACTTTGTTACGAACTTCGCTCTTATGTTCTTAATCGACTGCTCTTATCTACTTCTGTTGCGATTGCAGCCGCGCCTCGCGCCGGCCATGAATAATCGTGAATACACTCGGTACAAAAAACAAAGTGGCCACAGTGGCAAATAGCAGACCGCCAACCACGGCTCGGCCCAAAGGCGCATTCTGCTCGCCCCCTTCTCCGATGCCCAAAGCCATGGGCACCATGCCGATAATCATGGCAAGAGCCGTCATAATGACGGGCCGCATGCGCGTGTAGCCAGCTTCGATCGAAGCTTGCAGCGCGGGAACTCCCATATCCATGCGATCCCGTGCGAACGAAACCATCAAAATCGAATTCGCGGTTGCCACCCCCATGCACATGACCGCGCCCGTCAGCGAAGGAACGCTTAGGGTGGTGCGGGTAATCAGCAGAAACCAGCAGATTCCCGCCAACGCTCCCGGCAACGCTGTAATGATGATAAAAGGATCGAGCCACGACTGAAAGTTGACCACGATGAGCAAATAGACGAGCACGATCGCGCCCAACAGGCCGAGGCCCAGACCGAAGAATGAAGAGCGCATCGTCTCGACCTGGCCGCGGACAATAATGCGTGTACCTCGGGGAAGATGATCCTCGAATGGTTTGAGAGCTTTCATAATGTCCGATGCAACCCCGCCCAGGTCTCGCCCTTGCGTGCTTGCGTAGACATCGATCACGGGCTGCACGTTGTAATGATTGACCACTGCAGGACGCGCAACGGGAGTGATCTGCACCAAATTGCCCAGCACTTGCGGAACCATCTCTCCATGCCCGCTCGTCACCGGCGTGTTCACAAGATCCTGCAGCGATGTCATCTTGTACTGCGGCGTTTGAATCGCGATTGGATACGTAACCCCATTCTTTGGATTGAGCCAGTAATCGGGCGTCGTCTGGGAACTTCCACTCAAGCTGATCAGCACGCTTTGCGCGACATTTCCTGCAGTCAGCCCCACCTGATTGATGCGTGTGCGGTCCATGTCGAGGTAGAGAGTGGGCAAGCTCAGCATTTGTTGCACGTGCACGTCTGCCGCTCCCGGAATCAATCGCAACTTATTCGCGATGCGCTGTCCGATGTCGTAGCTGGAGCGCATATCCGCGCCCACGATCTGGATGTCCACCGGCGCGGGCAGTCCAAAATTAAGAATTTGCGACACGATATCGGCAGGTTGGAAGAAGAACTCCACTCCGGGAAAACGGGTTGGCAGTTCCCGCCGCAGGCGACGTATGTATCCCGCGGTGGGGTGATGATGTTCCGGATCCAGCGCAATCAAGATCTCCGCATCATTCGTCCCAATCACACCCGAACTGGCGTAGGAGAGATTGATGCCCGAGTACGGGACGCCGATATTGTCCAGCATGGTCTGCAACTCTTCTTTGGGAATCTCGCTGCGCAATACCTGCTCCACTCCGTCGCAAAGCCGCGCCGTCTCTTCGACGCGCAAGCCCGGGCGGGCGCGGAAATGCAAACGAATCAGCCCCGCATCCACCTGCGGGAAGAAATCCTGCCCGAGGAA
>JBEKLO010000004.1:0-96437 GCA_050010155.1 Terriglobales bacterium | reverse complement strand
TTTTTCCAGCAACTGCCGTCCATCCATACCCGGCATGCGATAGTCGCTGATCAGCACGTCGGGCAAGTCATCGACTGCCTTCAACAATGCATCGGCAGCATCGGTCGCAACCGTGACTTGGCCCATGGTGGAGAGCGCTTGCTGGAGCATGCCCAGCACCATCGGATTGTCGTCCACCAGCAGGATTTTTACGTCAGTCGCCATAGGAGAAATAAAAAACTACTTTTGTTTCGCGTCTCGCCGGTACTCGCCGCTCTCGCCGCCGGACTTCCGCTCCAGCACGACTTCCCGGATTTCTATGCCCTTGTCGAGCGCCTTGCACATGTCATACACGGTCAAAGCCGCGACGCTGGCCGCGACCAGCGCTTCCATCTCCACGCCTGTTTCTGCCCTGGTCTTTACTTTTGTCGCAACAGAAACGCCATTCTCGCACACGCGTAAGGTCACAGCAATGTGCGACAACTGCACAGGATGGCACATCGGAATCAACTCCGCCGTCCGCTTCGCCGCCATGATTCCCGCCGTCCGCGCCACCTCCAGCGGATCGCCCTTCGGATTCTTAGGCAGCGCGCGGAGCACCTCGGGACTCATGAGAACGAAAGCGCTAGCCTCGGCTTCGCGCGCCGTTCGCGGCTTCGCCGACACATCCACCATGCGGGCCTGCCCTCGTGCATCGTAGTGAGAAAGTTTCTTAGGCATCACGTACAGGTTATCCCACGGGTGCGCCACTCATCGCGTTTTTTGCGATGAGTGGGACTCACCGCATCAGCAGTGACACCCACTCCCCCGCTTCCATCCGTTCCCGGTCGGGAGGAATCACCACGTAGCAGTTCGCCCGCGCCTGCGCAGCTATGTCGCCCGACCCTTGCCACCGCGCCAGTTCCACCTCGGCATTCTCAAACTCTCCCGAAAGCATTGCCGGAAGAAATCTCTTCAACCCAGTCTTGGTCCGTATCTCCGATTTCAGCCGAGCCCGCAAAAAAATCAACCGTCGCGCAGTCATCCCCGCCAAAGCCGCAATCATCGGCCGTACGAACAGTTCGAAGGTCACCGAGGTGGATACCGGATTCCCCGGCAGCCCAAAAAAATATTTCTTGTGTGGCGCGCCACACGATCCAAACACCACCGGACGCCCGGGTTGAATTTCCGCGCCCGTAAAATAAAACTCCGCCTTCAGCTCACCGAGCACCTGCTCCACCAGATCGTACTTCCCCATGGAGACGCCACCGGTCAGCAACAGAAGATCGCAATCCAACCCTTTTTCGATCAACGCGCGCAACCGCCTCGGCTCATCCGGAGCGATCCCAAGCTGCACCGCCTCCCCGCCCGCGTCTTGAACCTGTGCCGCCAGCGCATACGAATTCGAGTTTCGAATTTGCGCCGGTCCCGGCGTTGCATCAATCTCGACCACTTCATCACCGGTCGAAAGCACCGCTACGCGCGGCTTGCGGAAAACCTGCACCCGGCTTTTTCCAGCCGACGCAGCAATCGCCATGCCGGCGTGATCCAGCCGGGTTCCGCGGTCGAGCAACAGTTGTCCCGCACGCGCTTCGGAACCGCGCGGAACAAAATTCTCACCGACGCCCAGTCGGCGCTGAACCTCAACAAATCTTCCGCCGTGCGCGCCCCACCCGGAAGTCGCGTTTTGTGCGGGGTCGGGGTGGAACTCTTGCGCAGAAGCCGTATGCTCCACCATCACCACGGCATCCGCCCCCGCCGGCAGCGGAGCTCCCGTCATGATCCCCACTGCCTGCCCGCGCCCAACCGAGCACACAGCGGGGTCCGGCCAGTCTCCAGCTTTCACTTCGCCCACCACTTCCAGCCGCGCCGGAATCTCCGCCAGATCCGCCGACCGCACCGCATATCCATCTCGCGTCGCTCGATCAAAAGGAGGGAAATCGCGGTCCGCCACAATCCCCTCAGCCAGCACGCGCCCCAAACCCGTCAAGAGTTCGACCGTTTCCACTTCGCCAGGACTCACGCCGGCCGCATGCTGTTCCACCAGGTGCCGAGCCTGTTCAAAGCTCACCACCCGCGCCGAAGCCGCTCCGGGAGAATACGAATGAGACGACATAGACATGCAAGAATCATACGCCGCTGAATTCTGGAGAGGGAAAGGGCAAGAAGAGGAATGCTGTCGTGGGGAACTAAGAACTGGTCACTGGCTACGGGCAACTGGGTACTGCTTTACCGTGCCAGTTCCTGCCCCAGCACAGTGGCATTGCTGGCAAAACAAAGCCCAGTTTCAAGATCCACCAGTCCAGAGCGGACCAGTTTCGCAATCTCGCCATCGAAGTGCTGCATGCCTTCGTTTGCGCTGGCCTTGATCGCGTCCAGCAGGGTGCGGCCGGGACGCTCGCCTTGTTCGACGCAATCGCGAGTGCGCGAGTTCGATTTTAGGATTTCCACCACCGCGATGCGGTCGCCGCCATCGGTGCGCGGAATCAGCCTCTGCGCAATGATGTAACGAAAAGTTTTTGCCAGGCGTTCCCGTACCGATTGCTGCTCGGTGGCGGGAAACGTGCCGACGATGCGTTCCACCGTCTTCGAGGCATCGACCGTGTGCATACTGGAAAGAACGAGATGGCCGTTTTCCGAGGCTTCGAGAAGAATCTCGAGCGTCTCGCGATCGCGGATTTCGCCGACCATAATCACGTGAGGCGCCTGCCGCAAAGCCGCTTGCAGCGCCAGCGGAAAATTCGGCGTGTCGCTGTGCAACTCGCGCTGGTGCACCGTAGATTTTTTGTGCTTGTGCAGAAACTCGATCGGATCCTCGACTGTCAGAACGTGATAGCAGTGCTGGGTGTTGATGCGGTCAATCAAGGCTGCGAGCGTCGAGGACTTACCCGATCCGGTTCCGCCCGTCACCAGGATGATCCCATTGCGAACTTGCGCGGCTTCTTCTAACTGCGACGGTAGATGCAGAGAATGGAAAGTCGGTATGACCGTCGGAATCACCCGCATCACAATCGCGCAACTGCCGCGCTGGATGAATACGTTGACGCGGAACCGCGCCATTCCCGGCAATCCGTAGGAAACGTCGCAGGAACCTTGTTCGCGGAGCGCGCTGATCGCCTGCTTGTTGTTACCGATCAGGTCGGCCGCGATACGCCGCGTATCGTCCGCCGAGAGTGCGCTGCTGCCAGAAATCTCGACCGCGGTAAGTTGACCTCGAATCTCGACCTGGGGCGGTCGCCCCGGCGAAAACATCAGATCGCTGACTTTCTCCGATGTTCGCAACATGGCAGCCAGCAGCACCGGAGTCGGAATGGAGTCCGTTCCGTTGATGCCCTCAAGGGCAATCGCAATCGGGGAATTCCCCGGAGCCGCCATTCCACACTCCCAATCGTCAGTATTGATGCCACAGGGGAGAAACGTAAGACGAGGAAACCTATGCAGTAAATGTAACGCGGATGAGCGGAAGCGCGAAGAACAAGGAGGTCAGCAACCTCGGTAACTGCAGACGAGACAGTACCCAGCACTCAGTGCTGGGTACTGAATTTAGCCCTGCTATTTTCCGGTTTTCTTCTTTCCGAAGCCCGTTTCCACCGGCGCGCCGATGCTGGTCAGCAGGTCTTTGGCTGCCTGGGCGTAGCGGCCGGTGGGGGCAAGCTCAAGATATTTCTGGAAGGCTGCGGCCGTACCCTCGGGCGCGATCGTCTTGCCGTCCTTACCAATCGTCATCTTGGCGAGCAGGTTCAATCCCTTCTGGTAGTATGCTTCGGCTTTGGTCGGATCGGCGGCAATTACTTTGTCCCATACCGCAATAGCCTCATCGGCCTTGCCCGCATTGGTCAACACAGCTCCCTCATTGAAGAGATACGATCCGGCATGGGCGGGATCCAGTTCGGCCGCCTTCTTATAAGTGGCTACGGCATCATCCACCTTGCCCGACTTCGAATAGACTTCGGCGAGGTTGTTGTAATAGGCAGCCACTTTCTGAGTGTTGTCGGCTTCCTTCTGGGCCGTTTCAGAAGCGGTGCGCAAGTCAATGGCTTTCTGGTAGTCGGCGGCGGCCATCTCGTATCGCTTCTGCTTTTCGGCGAGATCGGTCTGCGAAGCTGCCGACATACGGTAGGCATCCGCCAGATAGAACCAGATCAGATCACGACTGGCGTCGATCTGGTTCGCGTCGTTCAGAGTGTTGATCGCGGTCTCGTAGTCTCCCGCACTGGTAGCCGCTCTGGCGGCGTTAATCTTTTCGTTGAGCGTGCCCACCGTCTTCTTCTCGGCTTGAGCTTTGGCGACGGCCTCGTTCTGCTTCGCCGCTTGTTCGGCGGTCATTCCCTGTCCGGCTGTGGCCGAGTGTTCTTTCTTCAAGTTGAAATCCTGCGTCGTTTCGTCCACGCCGACCGGGAGGCCCTTGAAGTAGAAGAGTTGCTTCCCGTCCTTGAACAGCGTGACGTTGTATCGGCCAGGATTGATGCCGAGCGAGAAGTACTCGCCTTTGGCGTTAGTTTTGAGCGTGTACTTATGGCCAGTGTCGGTCGAAACCCACTCCACATCGGCCCCGGCGATCGGCTTGCCGTCGTCGTCTGTACAAGTTCCCTTCACGCTGCCCGTGGTTTGCGCGAACGCGAGTGGCGCGCTCAGCCCCAGGGCAAGAACAGCGACGAGCAGCAGGGGAAGATTGAAATATTTCCTCATGATTGTGCCTCCCGGCATCGCATCTGAATTTAAGAACCGTTTATGAAACCGCTAACTCAGTCGGGCGGCCGTTTGCTTGTACGGAATAGGATCTTCCGCGCCCGCTTCGCGAAAGGCACGCAGGCGGAGCACACAGCTGTCACAGACGCCGCAAGCGCGATCCTCTCGCTGATAGCATGACCACGTTAAATCGAACGGGGCACCCAGTTCAAGGCCAAGCGTCACAATCTCGGCTTTGTGCATTGCGATCAGGGGCGTCACTACCCGGATCGTTCCTTCGCGAGTGCCCGCTTTCACGACTTCATTGAACGCTCGATAATACTCCGGCCGGCAATCGGGATACCCGGAACTGTCAGGCTCAACCGCTCCAATGTAGACTTCTTCGGCCCCCAGCACTTCCGCCCAACTCACCGCCACCGCCAGAAAATGCGCGTTGCGAAAAGGGACATACGTTACAGGAACGCCAGCGGGGATGCTGGCGTCTACCGTCTTCGCTTCGGGAACGGCAATGCGGGAATCGGTCAGGGCCGATCCGCCGATGGCGCCGAGAGCTTCGTTGCGCACCAGCAACCGGTCACGAATCTGGAGCCGGTCGCAGATGCTTTCGAAGGAGCGCCGTTCGCGCTGTTCGGTGCGCTGGCCATAGCTTATATGGACGGCAGCGGCCTGGCGGTCGCGTGCTGCTAGTGCAGCGCACACGCAGGAATCCATGCCGCCGCTCAGTAGAACAACCGCTCGGCCCCGTTTGTCGGTTGAGTTCGATGCCATCCAATGCTCGCGCGTCGTACGCGCTTCCTTCTAATTTTATGCCACTTATACCGCGGCTTGGGACGGCGCGCTCAACGCCGCGGGGACGCAGTGGGCAATCCTCCCTCGTAGTACGGCTCAGCACCGTCCTCGAGAGTCTTTCCCTTGTCGCTGAAGATGGGATTGCGGACGATGCCGGCGCGCTGCAGCGCGAACTGCAGGGTAGTCCCGACCACTCCCAAGCCGTATTGCACGCTGCGGCGGAAATTGATGGACGAGGCTCCCACGAAATATTTGGTGGGACAGGAAACTTCGCCGATGCGGAAACCGAAATAAACGCATTGCGCGAGCATCTGATTATCGAAAACGAAATCGTCGCTGTTCTCTCCCAGCGGCAGGCGGGTGAGTACTTCGCGGCTGAAAGCGCGGTAACCGGTGTGATACTCCGACAACTTGACGCGCAGAAACAGGTTCTCAAAAGCGGTAAGCAGCCGGTTGGCGACGTATTTGTAAAACGGCATGCCTCCGCGCAACGCGGTGCCTCCGATAATGCGGGAACCGAGAACAACATCGTAGACGCCATACGCAACCATGCTCGCCATGGCGGTTACCAGGAGCGGCGTGTACTGGTAATCGGGATGCACCATGATGATCACGTCGGCGCCCGCGGCTAAAGCTTCGCGATAGCAGGTCTGCTGGTTGCGGCCATAGCCGTAGTTGCGGTTATGCACGAACGACTGCAAGCCGAGCCGCTGCGCGACCTCGAGGGTTTGGTCGGAGCTGTGGTCGTCGACCAGAATGCGAATATCAACCAGTTCGGGCAATTCCCGGACCGTCGCTTCCAGCGTCTTTTCCGCATTGTAAGCGGGGAACACGACGGCAATGCGTTTGCCGTTGACCATGCAGACGATCCTTCCCTGGTTTCGATTTTGCCGGAAAACTTTACCCATGATAAATGGAAACGGGGGAGTTGCAGTGGTAAGATTGTCGCGGCGCGAAGGGCGCATCCGGTCCGCGGAAAGGACAGAAGTCCACCTTAGCCGTAACCATCTGCTTTCACGAACTGACTTTCACGCCCCGATATGCGGACCTGGGCATACGAAAGGAAGTTCGCTATGCCGGTAAGACGTCTCCCATCGCATCCGAATCTCGACCACCTCAAATATCAAGCGAAAGATCTGCTTAAAGACCATGCGGCGCGGGTTGCAGCAGCAGCGCAAAGGATCAGGGAATTCCATCCGCGTTTCAATCGTGCATCGCACTCTGAAATCTTTGCCGCTGAGTTGAAGCTGAGTGACGCGCAGCTCGCTATCGCGCGGGAGTCCGGTTTCCCAAGTTGGGTGCGGCTGAAGCGGCACATCGAAAAGCCGACACTCACTGATCAGCTGAATCTTCCGCACCATGAACGTATCGAAGACCCTGAATTTGGGCGCGCGGTGGAATTGCTCGACGCCGGTGATGTTCCCAGATTGCGAGAACATCTGAGGCAGCATCCTCATCTGGCACGCCAGCGCATCGTGTTTGAAGGCGGGAATTATCTCCACAATCCGACCCTCCTGGAGTTCGTTGCGGAGAATCCCGTGCGCCACGGCAAGCTGCCGAAAAATATCGAGGATATCGCGAAGGTCATTATTGAGGCTGGCGCGGAACAGTCTGCGCTGAACGAGGCCCTGATGCTCGTCGCGACGGGCAGCATACCACGCCAATGCGGAGTGCAAATCCCGCTTATCGATATTCTCTGCGATCGTGGCGCGGACCCCAACAGCGCGGCCCGAACTACGGCCTTGCTGAATGAGATGGAGGCGCTGAACGCACTGATTCGGCGCGGGGCGCGGATCGATTTGCCGATTGCTGCCGCTCTAGGCCGAATCGCCGATTTTCAACGGTTGCTACCGTCTGCCGACAGCGACGACCGCCATCTCTCGCTCGCGCTGGCGGCGCAGTTCGGGCACGTCGAAATTGTTCGACGGTTGCTGGATGCGGGCGAGGATCCGAACCGGTATAACCCAGTCGGCGGCCATTCGCATGCTACCCCGTTGCATCACGCTGCCGGAGCAGGAAACGACAA
Organism: Terriglobales bacterium; assembly: GCA_050010155.1. GTDB lineage: Bacteria > Acidobacteriota > Terriglobia > Terriglobales > Acidobacteriaceae > Acidiflorens. The sequence goes on along the minus strand of JBEKLO010000004.1, from coordinate 88,975 downwards.
ACTGGCGCGGCTGCTGGTGGAGCGGGGCGCACGCCCCGATTTGCGCGATGTGCTTTGGAACGCGACTCCGGCCGACTGGGCGCGGCATGAAGGCAAGACGGAGATGGAGGCTTATCTGCGCGCCTTATCCGCCCGCCCCTCGGACGGTTGAAGGAATGCCAGGGTTTGGGCGACACTTAACAACGATGGCTCCTCACACTCTGTTTGAGAAAATCTGGGATGCGCACGTGGTTGCCGCTCCCGAAGGGCAGTCGCCGCTGCTCTATATCGATTTGCACCTGGTGCACGAAGTGACGTCGCCGCAAGCCTTCGATGGTCTGCGCGTCTCGGGAAGAAAGGTGCGCCAGCCACTGCGCACGGTAGCCACGGTCGACCACAACATCCCGACGACTCCGCGAGGCCTACCCATCACAGATCCGATTGCGGCAAAGCAGATTGAGGCGCTGCAGAAAAATTGCTGCGAGTTTGGCGTTCCGCTGTTTGATATGGATTCGGCCGAGCAGGGCATCGTTCACGTCATCGGTCCGGAACTGGGCATCACCTTGCCGGGCATGACGATTGTCTGCGGCGACAGTCACACTTCGACCCATGGCGCGTTCGGATCGCTGGCCTTTGGCATAGGCACGTCGGAAGTGGAACACGTCCTGGCGACGCAATGCCTGCCCCAGAAAAAACCGAAGACCATGCAGATCCACGTGAGTGGAAAGTTGCCCGAGGGCGTGACGGCAAAAGATCTGGCGCTCGGAATTATCGGTCGGATCGGCACCGATGGCGCCACCGGATACGTGATCGAGTACGCGGGCGATGCAGTGCGCGGGTTGTCCATGGAAGCCCGCATGACGCTGTGCAACATGAGCATCGAGGCGGGAGCAAGAGCCGGACTGGTCGCGCCCGATGAAACGACCTTTGCCTACGTCGGCGGCCGGCGTTTCGCTCCGAAAGGAAAAGATTGGGAAGCAGCAGTTGCATACTGGCGAACTATGGCCACCGATTCCGGAGCCAAATTCGATCGTGTAATTGAGATCGACGCGTCATCGCTAGCGCCGTTCGTCACCTGGGGAACGAATCCCGGAATGGTGGTGGCCGTGAACGCGCGCGTTCCCGAGTTAAAAAGTTTCGCGCAAGAAGGCGACCGGCGCGCGGCCGAGCAGGCACTCGCCTACATGGGCCTCGATCCCGGAACGCCGATCGAAAACATCGCCGTGGATCGTGTGTTCATCGGGTCGTGCACCAACTCGCGCATCGAAGACCTGCGAGCGGCCGCGCGAGTCGCGAAAGGCCAGCATGTGAATCCGAAAGTTCGCGCCATGGTCGTGCCCGGCTCGCAGGCGATCAAGCACGCCGCCGAACAGGAAGGCTTGCACCGCATTTTTCTGGATGCCGGATTCGAATGGCGCGAGTCGGGATGCTCGATGTGTCTCGGCATGAACCCCGACATCCTGCAGCCAGGCGAGCGTTGCGCATCCACCAGCAACCGCAATTTCGAAGGACGGCAGGGCCGCGGCGGACGCACGCACCTGGTGAGCCCCATGATGGCCGCGGCAGCCGCGATTGCCGGGCATTTTACCGACATCAGAAATTGGCAATTTCACTGAGCCGAAAGAAAAGTATGCAACCCTTTCGCAAGCACACCGGCGTCGTGGTCCCGCTCGACAAAGTCAACGTGGACACCGATCAGATTATCCCCAAGCAGTTTCTGAAGCGCATCGAACGCACGGGGTTTGGCGAATTCCTTTTTTACGACTGGCGCTCTGCGGGTGACGGAAACGCACGCAAAGTAACCGGGGATTTTGTGCTCGACCAGCCGCGTTACGCCAAAGCCTCGATCCTGGTTGCGGGCAAAAACTTCGGCTGTGGGTCGTCGCGCGAACATGCTGTCTGGGCGCTGGCAGATTTTGGCTTTCGCGTCGTGATCGCATCGTCATTTGCCGACATCTTTGCCAACAACAGCCTCAAGAACGGCTTGTTGACGGTGCGGCTTAATGACGAGCAGGTGGCGGAGATTATGCGCCGTGCGAAAGAGATCGAAGATTACCAACTGACGGTCGACCTTGAAAAGCGGCGGGTGGAAGACGGACAAGGATTCATCGCGACATTTACCATGGACGACTTCTCGCGCCATTGTCTGCTGCATGGGTTGGACGATATCGGGCTTACGCTCGAACACGAGGCGCAGATCGCGGCCTACGAAGCACGACATCCCGTGTCTGCGGAAATGAAGGTGATTCTCCCAGTTTGACCCGAAGACGATGCGATCACGACAACGGAGCGAATGGACGTCCGCCCGTCCACAATCGACTCGACGGCCAATCTTTCTGACGCGAACTCCCTTCAGGTTGTACACTTTTGAGTTTCACGCCACCGCGATTTTGGGTCACACGTCATGCTGAACCGGAGTGCGTTCATGAAGAAGCTTCTTTTTGTCGTCGCCATCAACTTGTTGGCTCTCGTTTCCACGGTGCCCGCGCAAAACGCCGCGCCCAAGCAACTCACCATTGAACAGATTTTCGCCGAGGGCGGAATCACCGGCCGCGGCCCGGAGACGATTAAGTGGAGTCCGGACGGCACGAAAGTTTCGTTCGTTCAGCGCGATGACGCAGGCGAACACGGCGAACTCTGGTATGTGGACGCGGCGACGGGCGACAAGAGAATACTGGTCAGCGAGGCCAAGCTTTCGCAACTCGCTCCTCCCACCAGCAAAATCCACGACGAGCGCGAGAAAGAGCGCGTCATGCGGTATCACGTGGCCGCTTATACCTGGTCGCCCGATTCCAAACACCTGCTCTTCGATTCCCAGGGACAACTCTGGTATTACAGTCTCGACACAGGAACGGCGGTGCAGCTCACGTCGTCTCCCGATCCGAGCGAAGACCCGAAGTTTTCTCCCGACGGCACTCGGCTGGTCTATGTGCGCAAGCACAATCTCTATGTGCATCCGGTTTCGGAAGAATCAGGCGAGCGCCCGATTACGCGCGAGGAAAAAGAGAAGAAGAAAGACAAAGATATCGATAAGGATGCCGACAAAGAAAAAGAAGATAACATCCTCAACGGCGAAGTCGACTGGGTTTATGCCGAAGAACTGGCCGTGCGCAGCAACTTCTTCTGGTCGCCCGAGGGCCACGACATCCTTTTTCTCCAGATGGATGAAACCCGCGTGCCGACCTATCCCATTACCGACTGGTTGCCCACGCATCCCCATGTCGACCAGGAAAAATATCCCAAGGCCGGAGATCCGAACCCCACCGTGCGCCTGGGAGTGGTGGGCAGTAACGGCGGCAAAGTTCGTTGGATCAAACTCACAGACGACGATGATACGTATGTGCCGCGTTTCGGTTGGGTTCGCGAAGGCTGGGCTTGGGCCGAGATCCTGAATCGCAAGCAGGATCAGCTGGACCTCTACTTCATCGACACCAAGTCAGGGAAGTCGCGCAAAGTGCTCACCGAGTCGGCTCCGAATGCCTGGGTCAACGTCAACGATGACTTTCGCATTCTGAAATCCGGTGGGAAATCAGACGACCGCTTCTTGTGGACCAGTTGGCGCGACGGCCATACCCACATCTATCTCTACAGTTTTAACGCGCCCGATCCGCTGGCAGCCGACGCCAAGCTCGAGCACCAGCTCGAAAGCGGAGACTACGAGGTAATCGCGATCAACGGCGTGGATGAAGCCTCGAACGCGGTATTTTTCACCGCTAACAAAGATGACCCAAGGCAAGAAAAACTTTTTTCCGTGAAGCTCGACGGCTCCGGTGTGCAATCCCTTTCGTCGGAGGGCGGCAACTATACGGCCACTTTCGCCGACGATGGCAAGCACTTCCTGGAAACGCATTCCGCGGCGCTCACGCCGCCGCGCATCTCGCTCTGTGCACCCGGCGGCTCTTGCCAGAAAATCTGGGAAGCCCGCAGCGTGGCGGATTACGACCTGATCGCGCCGCAGCCTCTGCAGTTCCATGCAGATGACGGCACCTTGTTGTATGGCTATCTGATTCTGCCTCCCCATGCGGACCCGAGCCAGAAGATTCCGCTCATCGTGTACATCTACGGTGGTCCGGCGGGCCAGACCGTGACGGATGCATGGGGTGGTTCGACGACGCTGTTCCACCAGATTCTGGCGCGCGAAGGCTTCGCGATCTTCTCCGTCGACAATCGCGGAACCCCGAATCGCGGCAAGAAATTCTCGGCCGTAACTCGCCTGCAGTTTGGCGGAATCGAATTGAAAGACCAGCTCACGGCCCTCGACCAGTTGTACTCGCGGTTTCCGCAGCTCGACCACACTCGCACCGCCATCTGGGGATGGTCAAACGGCGGTTCCATGACGCTCTACGCGCTTACCCACTCCGATCGCTTCAAGGCCGGAATCTCGGTCGCTCCAGTAACCAGTTGCCGCAACTACGATTCGATTTACACCGAGCGCTACATGAGTCTGCCCAAAGACAACGCCAGCGGCTACGACGATTCCATTGTCAGCGCCGCCGGCAATTTGCGCGGGTCGCTGTTGCTCGCTCACGGGACCAGTGACGACAATGTGCACTTCCAGAACACCATCCAGATGGCTGACGCGCTGATCAAGGCAGAAAAGCAGTTCCGTCTAATGGTCTATCCGGGCAAAACCCACGGGATCGGCGGGACAAGCACGCGCATCCAGTTGTTCCACATGATGGACGATTTCTGGAATAAAGAATTGAAGTAGCGTTCAGCTGTCAGCCATCAGCCGTCAGGTAACCCGGCTCTAGGCAAACGTGAGATTTACCTGACGGCTGACGGCTGAAAGCTGGTCTTATGCATCGTACAACTCTCGGCGATTTCGAGCTCACCGTCGTTTCGGACGGCACCTATTTCCTCGATGGCGGCGCCTTCTTCGGCGTCGTGCCAAAAACCATGTGGTCGAAGAAGGCCGCGCCCGATCCACAGAACCGGCTCGATGCGGGGCTGAATTCGCTCCTCGTGCGCACCGGCAAAAAAAATATCCTGATTGAGACTGGCATCGGAAACAAACTGCCTGAAAAGCTGGTGCAGATCTACAAACAGCCGGCCAAGTTGCTCGATAACCTGCACGCTGCGGGAGTCGCACCCGAAGATATCGACGTCGTCATCAACACCCATCTGCATTTTGACCACTGCGGCTGGAATACGATTCGGCACGGCGATCAGGTAGTAGCAACTTTCCCCAAGGCCAAGTATTACGTGCAGCGGCAAGAGTGGGAGCATGGCCGCCTCCAACTCGAACGCGATGCCATCAGCTACATGAGCCCGAATTACGACCCGCTGATCGAGTCTGGCCAAATGGTGCTCCTGGACGGCGATCAGGAGCTCTCACCCGGCATCTCGGTAAAAGTTTTCCCGGGGCACACGGCCAACATGCAGGCGGTAATCATCGAGAGTGGAGGCAAGAAGGCCTGCTATATCTCCGATCTAATTCCAACTGCAAATCATCTCGACTTGACCTGGGTGATGGCCTTCGACCTTTTCCCGCTCGATACCATCGAGAGCCGCAAAAAGTACTACGCCTGGGCGATCGCGGAACGATGGCTGACGGTGTTCACCCATGACCATCAGACGCCCTGGGGATATGTGGAACACGGCGAGCGAGGAAGACTGCGGCTGGCAAAACTCGCGTAGGGACGGACGCATTCGAGCTTGTGTGGCGCGGGCGCCCTCGCACAGAGCCGGCTAAGTCGAGGCGACGGACGTGCTCACCGCGATCCTCGTCTCAAAGAACCCTTCCACCCGCCCCAGTATTTCCGCCCCGCTCCTCGCTTCATATATCGCCTTGCGGAGCGCAGCGCCGCCGGGCACCCCGTGCGTGAACCACGACGCGAACTGTTTCATCTTGCCTTCGGTACCGGCCATTTCTTCTTCCAGCAGCATCTGGAAATAAGTGCGGATCATCTGGTAGCGATCGGCCTCCGCAGGTTCGTCATAACTGCCTTTGCTCACATACTGCTCAATCTGTCGGAAGATCCACGGATTCGCGGGGGCCATCCTGCCGATCATCACCGCATCGCAGCCGGTTTGGGCAACAATGGCGCAGGCGTCTTCTGGAGAGCGAATGTCGCCGTTGCCAATCACTGGAATCTTGACAGCCTGCTTCACCGAAGCAATCCATTCCCAGCGCGCGTTTCCGCTGTAGCCTTGCTCGCGCGTGCGGGCGTGCAGCGCAACTGCGCCCAGGCCGCAACTTTCGGCCATGCGCGCCAGTTCGACGCAGACAATTTCGTCGTCGTTCCATCCTGCACGGAATTTCACGGTGAAGGGAATCTTTACCGCGGCTCGCACCGCTTCGAAAATCTGGCGGATCAGTGGCAGATCGCGCAGCAGGCCCGAGCCGCCATTGCACTTCACCACTTTCTTGGCCGGACAGCCCAGGTTCAGGTCGACAAGATCGAAGCCCAGGTCTTCCACCAACCGAGCAGCCTCAGCCAGCACGTTCGGACTGCTGCCGAAAAGCTGCGCTGACACCGGATGCTCGTCTTCGTAGAAGTGCAGGTAGCGTCCCCGGACGCGCTGGTCGCGCAACACTCCGTCGGCCGAAGTGAATTCGGTCATGATCAGCCCGCATCCACCGAGGTTTTTGATGAAGCGGCGAAAAACCGTGTCAGTGACGCCGGCCATGGGTGCGAGGACGGTCGCAGGAGCGATCGCAACCTTCCCAATCTTCAGACCCGCAGGAAACACCTTTGCTGCGGCGACCGACGAGAAAGAAGCGCGCCTCTCTCTCGCCCCACTTGCCCCGGCATCCGCGTTGTCCCAGATTTTCTGCACGTCCATCTATTCTAACGTCCTTTCGAAGCCAGGCCAGAATATGCACGGTGGAACAAGGGGATGGAGAGAATCTACGGCATCGCGGACTCGATGCCCCAGAGGTAAGAGGATGTGAAACGATGCGAAACTTAGTTCGCGCCGCCCATGCTGGACGCTCTGTCCATTTTGAGCAGCCGCGAAAATATACGGACGATCATGCCATCGAAGCGGGTGCCGCTCAGCTTCCCCAGTTCTGTCAGCGCTTGCTCTTCGGTTTTGGCAAGGCCGAAAGAGCGATCGCTCGTCATGTTCGCATAGGCGTCCGCGACCGCGAGAATCCGTCCATACAGCGGGATCACCTCGCCCTTGAGCCCTAGCGGATAGCCGCTGCCGTCAACCGCTTCATGATGTGATTCGACCGCCTGCGCCAGGCGCTCGATTTCAGGAATTGCACGTAAGACATCCGCGCCCACCTGCGCATGGCCTTGGACCACCGCGAATTCCTCTTCCGTCAGTGCTCCGGCCTTGTTCAGAATTCGCTCCGGAATGAAAAGCTTCCCCACGTCGTGAACCCGCGCCGCAAGCATGATGTCTTCCACTTCCTGCGCCGACAGGTTGAGTCCCCGTGCGATGAGGCCCGCGTAGTGCGCACATTGCTCGCCATGTCCCGGAGTGTAACGCTCTCTCATTTCTGCGGCGCGCGCCAGCGATTCGATCGCCTCTTTCATCGGTGTCTGATCGGAACCTTCCTCGCGCCCGCACAGCTTGCGTAGCGTGCTCACCAGTTCTTCGAGGTGCTCCGGCCCGTTGTGCTCGCGCTGCAGGAATCCTTCGATATAGCCCGACAGCATATGAAGCTGCACTGCCGGACCTTCCCCGAATGCGTTGGACGTCGATACCTGGTTGCCGCCCGCGTGCTTGGAGACGTACATGCCTTCATCCGCCACCCGAATGAGGTCCTCGATGGCAAACCCATGCACGGGAAAACTCGCGACGCCGAAACTGCCCGTGACGTGATGCTCTTCGAGCATCGGATCCGTGGCCAACCACAAACGCAGCCTCTCCGCCAGCACCTGTGCCTGCTCGATTCCGGTCTCAGGCATAAGAATGATGAACTCGTCTCCCCCATAGCGGGCAACCACGTTCGACTGACGGCACTTCTGTTCCAGCAATCGCCCCACACGCGCCAGCACCAGGTCTCCTTCCAGGTGGCCGAGCGAATCGTTGACTTCTTTGAATTTATCCAAATCGACGAGCACCACCGAGAATGGCCGCCCCGAACGCGACGCCCGCCGCCACTCGGAAGTCAGCGCCTCCCAGAAAAAGCGCCTCGTCTTGATGCCCGTCAATCCATCCGTGATCGATTGCTGCTGCAGTTTTTGGAAGACGAAGGAGTTATGCAACGCTGTCGCCAGAAGATCGGCCAGCGTATTCAGAATGAGGACATCCTGAGGCGCGAAGGCATTTTCATCCCGGCTCTCCACGTTGAGCACGCCCAGCAGCGTCTCGCCGTAGCTGATCGGCAGGCAGAGCACCGCGCGCGATTCCGGAAGCACTCCGGCCAACTGCCCCGGGCCGGCATTTTGCAGCAGCGCGCTCACGCCCGTGCGCGCGACCTTGCCAAGCACTCCAGTTCCCACCGCGATACGCCGCCCCACGCTTTGCGAAGTCGTTCCCGCCTCGGCCTTGATCTCAATATCCTTGGTGGCGTAGTCCATGATGCCGATACCGATGTGATCGTAGTGGAAGTTTTTCTGAATTTCGCGCACGATGTCGACCATCATCTGCTCGGCGTCTTCGCTCGAGATCGCCATCTTCGAAATGGTGTTCAGAAACGCCAGATGCCGAGCGCGGCGCTGCTCCTCGGTGAACAGCCGCGCATTTTCGATCGCCACCCCGAGTTGCCCGGCCGCCGTTTGCATCACCTCAAGATCCCTCACCTGAAATTGCGATTCGCGCTCCGTGCTCAAAGCCGCCATGACTCCGGCAGGTCTGCCGCCGAGGAAAATCGGCACCGCGCAAAACGACCGTGCCGGCCGCGGAGGCACGAAATCCACTCCCAGCTTGGAACGCACCTGCTCCAGATCGGATTCGATCAGCAGTGGCTCTCCCGTCCTGAGAATGTACTCGGTAAATCCATTGCCGACCTTGCGCGAGCGTTTGGGAAGAATCGTGCCACGTTCGATCTCCAGCTCGAAACAGATCTCATCTTCTTCGTGAAACGCGATGTAGAAATTGCTGGTGTCGAAAATCTGGCCCAGCTCCGCCTGCACCGTGCGCAGCACTTCGTCCTGGTCGAGATGGGAACTGATGGCTTGCCCGATCTCGGTGAGCAGTTCGTATTCCTTGGTGCGGCGCTGCGCTTCGTGCATCACTACATAGTTTTCCAGCGTCAGCGCGATCTGTAGAGCCAGCCCGATCAGCAGCCGCAAATTCGAAGAGCCGAACATGCGCCGTTCCGCGTGCGGGAATAAAAGCACCCCGAAGTTATGCTCTCGCGTCTGCAGGCTCACCGCCATCAGGTCCGTGATTCCCTCCGCCAGCAGGGTCTGTTTGCAAGCCTCGAACTTTCCCCCCGAAAGCGCCGGCAAAGGCTCTTCGAGTTCGCGGAGATTCCGGAAGGTGACCACTCCTCCACGCCGGTAGGCAAGCTCGGCGATGTAATCACCAGCCTGCGTCTTTTGTAGCTTTTCCAGAAACTCCGCCGAGAAGCCCTTCTGTACCGAGGGCACCGTCCCCCGCCACTGCTGGGTAATAAAACAGATGGCGCGCCGCGACGGCAGCGGCGCCACTAACCTTTCCACAAAAGCTTGCAAGCTCGGGACCAGGTCGCTGGCCGAGAGCAATCGGCGCGGATCGACACCCAGGGTCGAAAATGCCAACGCATTTTCCTGCACCGCATTGCGCTCGTTCTCAAACAGCACCATCACCATCGCAAGCGCCAGCAGCATCTGGGGAATCGGTGCCAGGAACCCTCCCAACTGCCCAACCACATTGACGAATGGGTGACTGAGTTGCCCAGCGCCCATCAACGCCGCCCACAGGGCCAGCGCAAATGCGAGCGTCCGGAAGGCGACGGAGTTCCTGCGAAAACCATAGCGGTAAAAGTGAAACGAGCAATACAACAGCGTGGCGGCAAGCCCGATTTCCAGCCGCAAATAGATAGGCGGCGGAGTTGCCGTCTCGCGGAACACTCCACCCGCCATATGCGCCCGCAAGCTGATATAAGCGAACAGAGCCCCTGCCACCGTCAAAGCCATGTCGTACCACTTCAACTCGAACGGTTCCTTCATCAGCCGCGTGGAGACAAAGATGCAAATCGCCATCGCCACCAGCAGCAGCGAACTCAGCAAAAACAACAACGGGGAAGCGCCATAATAATGTTCGATCGCCTTCAACCCGTAGTGCAGCGTGTATGCCGCCCACGCTAGTTGCCACGCTCGAAAATAGTTGTGCCGGTTTTGCTCGTACAGGTAGGTAAAGACGAAAAACACCAGCAGGGCCACAGCCCCGGGGATGAGCACTAAACCTGTGGCGACGCTATCCATCGATTCACGATCCCTCGATTGACGCTTCCGCATCAATCGCCGCTGCGTCCCGGATGGAACTCTGGTGGGTTAATCCTGTCATATCAGGCAGATCGAAACAACAGGTGTCTTCCGGCAGGTTCCGCCCTGGGCACGGCGTTTTCAAAAGTATCGTCTTATGAGATGCGATTCCGCTACCCCGATTTTCCCCCGCGGCGTTACCTTCGTAATCGTTGGTAACCAGCCTGATCGCCTGTAGAGAGGGGAGTATTTTGGCGAGCCTTGGCAGCCTGCGGCGCAATTACAATTTGTATCAGGGTATGCCTTCAGGCATACCGTCGGTGCCACGATTGGAGCGCCTTCAGGCGCTGGGTTGAGGCGCCAAGGTTTCATCCGCGCCTAGAGCCAAAACTCCAATCCCGCTATACTCAAAAGTTATGCTTCGTGTTCGATTTGCGCCGTCCCCCACCGGTTTTCTGCACGTTGGCAGTGCCCGCACGTTCATCTTCAACTGGCTCTACGCCCGGCACAACCACGGAACCATGGTCCTGCGCCTCGACGATACCGATGTCGAGCGCAACACCGACGCTTCCGTGAACTCCATCTTCGAAGGCCTGCGCTGGCTCGATCTTGGATGGGATGAAGAATACAAGCAATCCGAACGCCTCGCCCTGCACCGCCAGATTGCCGACGCCATCTTTCAGAAGGGCCTGGCGTACCGAGATTTCACTCCCGCCCACGCCGGCGACACTGAAAAATCCGGCGCCAATCAAACCTGGCTGTTTAATCCCGGAATGCGAGAACTCCCCCGTGCCGAAAGCGACCGCCGGGCCGCAGCCGGAGAGTCTTTCGCCCTTCGCTTCCGTGTCCCCCGCGGCGCCGACCAGCAAGTCCGCTTCACTGACGCGGTCTATGGCATGCAAATCAAATCCGCCGATGACATCGAAGACTTCGCGCTCCTCCGCTCCGATGGCATGCCCACCTACCACTTAGCCTCCTGTGCCGACGACATCGACCTGCGGATCAGCCACGTAATCCGCGGCCAGGACCATCTCTCGAACACCTACAAACATGTGCTGATTTTCGAAGGCGCGGGTGCCAAGCCGCCGCAGTTCGCGCATCTTCCGCTCCTCGTCGCTCCCGATGGATCGAAGCTCTCCAAGCGCCGCCACGGCCCCGTCGTCAGCGTCACCACCTACCGCGACGCCGGATTCCTTCCCGAAGCCTTCATCAACTTTCTATGCCTGCTCGGCTGGTCCCCAAAAGACGATCGCGAAAATATGACCCGTCAGGAGCTCACCGATGCCTTCTCTCTAGAAGGCATCAACCGCGCCAACGCCGTCATCAACTTCAAAGAGCCGGCCGCCACCCCCGACGAAACCTTCGATCCCAAAGCCCTCTGGTTGAATGCGGAGCACATCCGCGCGCTCTCCGTCGACGAACTCAGCGCGCGCCTGCTTCCTGTCGTCCAAGCCGCCGGGCTTTCGGTTGCGTCAGAGAAAATGCATGCCGTTACGCCGCTGATTCGCGAGCGCATCAAGCTTCTGCGCGACGTTCTAACGGCCGCCGATTTTTTCTTCGTTGGTCAACTCCCGCCCTACGATCCCGCCGAACTCATTCCCCAAAAGGGAGATGCGGCCATGGCGCTCAAGGTGTTGATCCGGGCAAAAGAAATACTTCCGCAAACCGAATTCAAGCATGATCCCTTGGATCAGGCTCTACGCGCGGCCGCCCAAGAGATGGGCGTCAAAGCCGGACAGATGTTCCAACCCATCCGAGTAGCCGTCTGCGGCCGCAAAAATGCCCCGCCGTTATTCGAGACGCTTCAGGTTCTGGGGAAAGAAACGACGTTAGCACGAATCGATAAAGCAATCGAAAGCCTGCATACATCGACACTGTCATCCTGAGCGACCGGGTTCTCCCGCCAGTTGCTTGTTGATTGGGGGTTGGGAGCGAAGGACCTATGCAATTTGCCCTCGCTGCGAGGGAAATCCTGAGCTTCGCTCTGAGTGACACCCAAGCCTTACGTTGCGAATTATTGGACGGATATAGTCCTAGTGAGCGCCCTGCAACTGCTCGGCTTTCTGCCGCGCCGCCGCAGCTTCACTCTTCATGCCCTTTTCGTTATAGACGTCGGCCAGCAGTTTTTCGTTGTCGGCATCGTCGGCCGCTTGCCGCTGCTTCAGCAACGATGCGATGGCATCGTCATATCTGTTGAGCCGCGCCTGCATGACGCCCATGTTGTAATTCACACCCTGATAACCGGAGTCGAGCGCCGCCACTCGTTTGTACTCGTCCAGCGCATCGAGATTCCGATGCTGATCCGCAAAAGCGTCCCCCAGCCCGGCATGTCCATCGGCGCTGTTAGGATTGAGTTTGAGCAATTGACTGAAAGTATTCTGCGCTTTTGCCGGTTGCCTTAGCTCCAGATAAATCAGTCCCAACCGGTAATGAGCGTCTTCGCTCCGCGGATTCAGCGCAACCACGCGCTGCATTTCCGCCGCCGCATTCTCGAAATCATGCTTCGCAATGTAGGCCTGAGCCAAAGCCGCGTGCGCGGGAGCAAAATTAGGCCGCAGGCGCACCGACTTTTGCAGCTCCGCAATCCCTTCGTCCGTCTTTCCGCGGCCGAGAAGGTCGACTCCGTTTTGTCCATGCAGCATGTAGGCATGCGCGTGCTGCAGCCACATCATGCCGCCCGCCACGACCAGAACCCCGACCAGTAGCACCCCAATCCGCCGCAAAAAGTCACCCTGCACCGGAGCAACCTTTGCGATCAGCGCGCCAAGCAGCAGCCCCATAAGCAGGCCGCCGATGTGCGCCGCGTTATCCACGTGCGAAATCACCGCCCCAAAGAAAAGGTTGTATCCCACAAATGCCAAAACGCTGCGCAACATCCCACTCATCGCGGCTTTCGGCAGCGAAAACTCCCCCAGATAAAACGATGCGATCAAAGCCCCGGCAATCCCAAAAATCGCGCCTGATGCGCCCACACTCAAAATCACGGGATTCCAAATCACGCTCCCGATGCTCGCCCCCAACCCGCAAATCAGATACACCGCGCCAAATGTCCAGTGCCCGTAGACCGATTCCGCAAGTCGTCCCAGGCTCCAGAGACACCACATGTTGAACCCGATGTGCAGCAACCCACCGTGAACGAAAACGCAAGTCAGCAGTCGCCACCACTGGCCCCCGACCGTAAGCGGCCCGAAATTCGCTCCCCAATGCACCAGGTCCTGACCCGACGGATTGTCGAGCATCGAAACTCCCGCCAGGCACATGGCTGCGAACACCGCAACATTGATACCGAAGATAGCCTGAGTTACCACCATTGAACTGGACTGCTGCCGCGCCCAGGGCACGGTTTCGACTCGCTGAACTGGGGAATCCTCGCCCCGTTTCGCAGCTTCGTTCATCACGCACCACTGACAAAGCTTCTTGCCAAAGCTCAGGCCAGGGAGCTGCCGACCGCACTGCACACAATTTGCCATGAGGATTAAAGGACGCAGCCCGCGATTTCAGAAAAAACGCGTGGCCTCTTGACGCAGATTATCATGTGTCAGCGGTGGAGAGCCGAGCACCGCGCCCGGCTCTACGGCAGATGCCAATCGCCGCAGACGCACCCTTCCCATATAAAATAAAAGAGTATGAGCACTACGAACTCATCTCCACCTAAATCCGAAGAATCTGCTACAACCTCGCCCGAGTCTCGCCCCTCTAACTTCATCCGCGACACCGTCATCGAAGACCTGAAAACAAAGAAGTACGGCGACGCCATCATCCAGACCCGCTTCCCCCCCGAGCCCAACGGCTATCTGCATATCGGTCATGCCAAGTCCATCTGCCTCAACTTTGGATTGGCCGACGAGTTCGGCGGCAAGACCAACCTGCGCTTCGACGACACCAACCCCGAAAAAGAAGAGCAGGAGTATGTCGACTCGATTCTGAAAGACGTTCGCTGGCTGGGCTTCGAGTGGGATGGCCTCTACTATGCGTCCGACTATTTCGATCAACTCTACGAATGGGCCGTCAAACTCATCAACGAGGGCAAAGCCTATGTCGACGATTTAAGCGCGGATGAAATTCGCAAGTATCGCGGCACCCTCACTGAGCCGGGCAAAGGAAGTCCGCATCGCAACCGCGACCCGAAAGAAAACCTCGACCTCTTCGAGCGCATGCGCAAGGGCGAGTTCCCCGACGGATCCCGCGTCCTCCGCGCGAAAATCGACATGGCGTCCCCGAACCTCAACCTGCGCGATCCCGTCATGTACCGCATCCTGCACGCCGAGCACAACCGCACCGGCGCCAAGTGGTGCCTCTATCCCATGTACGACTACGCGCACGGGCAGTCCGATTCCATCGAACACGTCACCCATTCAGTCTGCACTCTCGAATTCGAAGATCATCGCCCGCTCTACAACTGGTTCATCCAGCAACTCGGAATTTTCCCGTCCCAGCAAATGGAGTTCGATCGCCTCAGCCTAACCTACACCCTGCTCAGCAAGCGCAAGCTCCTGATTCTAGTGCAGGAAAAGCACGTCACCGGCTGGGACGATCCGCGCATGCCCACGCTTTCCGGCATTCGCCGCCGCGGTTACACGCCCGAAGCAATTCGCAATTTCTGCGCTGCCATCGGAGTTTCGAAAACGAATGGCACGCTCGACTTTGCCATGCTCGAACACTTCGTCCGCGAAGATCTGAACAAGCACGCCCCGCGAGTCATGGCCGTGCTGCGTCCCCTGAAAATCGTGATCGACAACTATCCTGAAGGTCAGTCCGAGGAAGTCGACGCCGTCAATAATCCCGAGGATGAGAGTGCCGGCAAACGCAAGGTTCCATTTTCGAAAGTGCTCTACATCGAGCAGGATGATTTCCGCGAAGATCCTCCCAAGCAGTATTACCGCCTGTCGCCCGGACGCGAAGTTCGCCTCCGTTACGGCTACTTTATTACCGCCAAGAGCGTGGTGAAGAATGACAAGGGAGAAGTAGTCGAGGTGCACTGTACGTACGATCCGGCTACGCGCGGCGGCAACGCTCCCGATGGACGCAAAGTGAAGTCAACCATCCACTGGGTATCAGCCGCGCATGCTCTCGACGCCGAGGTGCGGAACTACGACAAGCTGTTCCTCAAGGAAGATCCGAATCAGGTTGAAGAGGGCCAGGAATTCACGGCGAATCTGAATCCGAATTCGCTGGAAGTAATTGCCGATGCCAAGCTCGAACCCTCGCTGGCGACCGCTCCGATCCAAGGTCGCTATCAATTCGAGCGCTTGGGCTATTTTTGCGTGGACCCCGATTCGAAGCCCGGACATTTGGTCTTCAACCGAACCGCGGCGCTAAAAGATACGTGGGCTAAAGTCGAAAAGCAGATCGACAAGAAAAAGGTCGACAAAAAATAAGCAGCGCACCCCTCAAAGCACCCGGCAAGCCTCTTCAAATTCAAGCCGCGGGCTGCGCGGGAAGAGCTTGCTGTGATCGCCATACCCGAGATTGCAGAGAAAATTTGCTTTCCACTTGCCGTCAGGAAAAAACTCAGCGTTCACCTTCGCGGCGTCAAAGCCCGACATCGGCCCGCAATCAAGCCCCACCGCGCGAGCAGCAAGAATGAAATAAGCCCCCTGCAGTGAACCGTTGCGGAACGCCGACTCCTCAATCAATGCCGGTTTCCCTACGAAATAGGAACGCATGTCGGCATGGGGAAATAACTTGGGAAGCTTCTCGTGGAACTCGTTATCCCAGGCAATAATCGCAGTAACTGGTGCGGCCTTGGTTTTTTCGACATTGGACGGAGCCAATGCCGGCAGAAGCCGCGCCTTGGCCGCTTCGCTTTCCAGAAACACGAAACGCGCAGGAGAGGAATTCGCGCTGGTTGGTCCCATGCGCGCAAGTTCATAAGCTTCGCGCAGCGCCGCGATCGGCACGCGCTTAGGAAGCCATACATTATGCGTACGAGCCTTGCGGAATAGCTGGTCAAGGGCGTCGCTAGAGATTTTAGTGGAGTGCGCAGCGATATCGTGCGTTTGTGTCATAGCCCTGCCTCAGGTGGTTTTACAAAACCCTTTAGATGGGTAGGAACCACCAAAAGATTCGTAGCCCTTGAAGGAAGGGCGCAAACAATACGTCACGCGAGAATCGCCCCGCACCCACAATAGACAAACAATTACTTGCAGGCCTTACTTCCAGGGCCCGCCCGTGTGCACCATCCACAAATCGGTGTCCGGCGAGCGCAGCACCTCAAACGGCATCCAGAAGTAGCCCTGCTGTCCCCAACCGTCGCCCCAACTGTTCTGGATCAGCGCAAGTTGCTTCGTCTGGTCGTATCCGAGACAAAGAACTTCATGCCCTCCCTGCTGCTCTTCTCCCAGTTTCGGAATCGGCATAATGCCCGTCTCCGCGACCTGATCCGACATAAACGAGTCATAGACCGTGAAGCCGACCGCGACGGGCCACGGCGTCGCATCAGCCAGGCACCGGAGAAGATCCGACATACTCACAATCCGGTGATAAGCGCCCGTCTTATACTTCAACGCGTTCGCGATCTGCTCCGGCGTAGGCTTCGTGATCTCACCCGCAACATACGGATACAGCGCCGCCTCGCAGCAACCGAGCGCCGTGAGCACCTGGCAACCGGTGCGCGGCATCGCCCCTTCATCGTTCGGAAAGTCGTTGCTGGCCAGCAATTCCTCCGCATACAAGCATTGCGGACTGAGGATCGGAGAGCTTTTCTCATACTTTCGTGCGATCCACTCGCGCGCCGACGAAAATGCGTGCCCAGTGCAAGAACCTTCCTCGCCCTGATCCTTGATCGGTCCGCCCCACTCCCGCAGATCCACCGATTGCGGAACTAACTGCGATCGCGGCGTGCTCCTGTAGATCCTGTCTCGAACGTCATGAACGTCCCGCAACGCCCCAAACCTGCGATGGATATTGCTCACTGGAGTCTCCCAAACGTGACCACCTGCACAAACTTCGAATGCCGTTTCAGTTTCAGTCTGGGAGTGATCGCATCCACCGCCGCATTGCCAGTCTTAGACGTCAGAATGCTGTTGTAATGAGCCGCAAAGGTAGACACGCTATAAAGCGGTGCCACCTTCATGCTTCCGGAGGCCGTCGCGTTCTGGCAGGAGGGAACTATTGCTGTAATGGCACTAACTGTGCTCGTCACCAAGTCAGTAAGTAGAGTGATTTTCGTCTGTGTGTTCGAGTCACTAACCTGCGCGAGCTGAAGCACAAGTTGCTGATCCGCCTGGTATGTGCCGACGGCCGCTTGTAACTGCTGGCAAATACCCGGCGCCGATTCCGATGACGTCCTGGCAAAGTCAGCAGCCAGGGTTTTGATGGCCGCAGCGTCGGTATTAATCTTCGCTTCCAGGTTCCCATTCACCGCTCGGCCATTGGCCACAGCGACGATTTGCAAAATATTCGTCAACGCTGGCGCCGCCACGGCCAGTATAGAATCAAGCGTTGACACCCAGGCCGTCGAACAAGCCGTGCATAACACGGCAAAACACAACGCCACCACCAAAGCCGCCCTTATGAACAGAGCTTTCCTCATAAACAACCTCCTTTTGATTGTGTTGGGATTGACTTACCGAAATTAATGACAATCTATGATCTGCAACTACGTGTTAGCGATTTGGCGCATCGCCGCCATATGGTGACGGCAGCCAATGAGCCACAACAACGGCCAGCGGCGCGATGATCGCAGCCGCTGAAGCATGATTAGCCCAAAATAAAGTAACCGCTGGCGTAACCGCGTTAGCAAGCGTAGTAAGTAGTAAGACGACTGTGGGCAAGTAAACAGCGTACTTTGTCACAACGACCTCCTTGGTGATAGATGAGTAAGTGTTTGATAACTGCTGGCAACTGCGTACCGCGCGGCACGATTTCATGACGGCGCGACCTCACGGACCGCGCAAAGTCGATCTCGCGCTCGTTTTTGGGTGGCGCAGCGCCGGGGCCGCCAACACGCCCGGTTTTGGCCTGATGGGGTGGAGGGCTTCAGCGCTGCGGTTAGTCCACTGTTCTTAGTACGGCTTTAGCCGCTGAGGCAACGCTCAGGCCCTGATCCCAGCCTCATAAGCCGCCCTTGCCGAACGCTTGGTCAGAGCTTCCCGCCGGAATAGGGATCCGCTTTGCGTCAAGCCAACGTGTACCCATCCGTATTCAAGAATAAGTTGGTCGTATTGAATGCCAGACTTCAAGATGGCCAGCGCCACTTCCGCAGGAACGCCGAACTCAGGACACACAAAATCACACGCCAGCCCGTGGCAATGTGCACTCGTGCTCACTCCGCCAACCGCCCGGTTTACTTCCACAGAACGGTAACCGCTATGCACCACAATGGGCTTGTCGCCGATGAGCGCCCTGATCTTTTCCATGCAAGCCGCCACACGTGTGAGATTAGCGATTGCCATCGCGTCCGCTGTGTTGTCAAGCCCCAGCCGCGCCGCAGTCTCAGAGAAACTCATCTCTTCAAGAGTAAAGTGCGCAGTAAGCTTCAATGTACGTATCCTCCAAACCATGTTGCCCCTAGTTATCAGGGTACGGCCCGTGAGTCCCGCAGTTAGCCCCGTTTGGGCACACATATTCCGTCTGTGTGAAGGCCGTGACCATGCTCGGCACATTCACGCCCTCGGTCGCATAAGACGAACCGCTCAGTGGCACTAGGTCGCTGAGAGAGAAATTACTGGCCCAAGGCGCTCCCATCAGTGGACAATTCAGGGGGTTCGACCCGTCATAGGTGCACCCGCCCACCGGAAACGTTAGGCCAGATCCCCCAGTCACGGTGTATCCCGTCCAACCCATGCAACTCGAATCCGGCCCTCCGGAACAATTAGCATTCGGAGACAAGTTCGCAGGCGTGCTCCCGCTCGGCCACACGTCGTTCCAGCAGTTGCTGCCTGAACACAGCACCGCTGGCGGGCTGCTCGATTGATTGACAATCAGGTTGTCATATTCGTTCAGGCTCCCCGTATCCCAGCACTCGCTCAAGGCGACGTTCCCATCGCCGGTGACGTGGTTACAACTGATCCCTAGGTTGCCGGCACCCGCAGGAGCCGCGAAAACGTTGTGCGTCAGGTAATTGTTATAGTGTTGTCGATACGTCCCGCCGGAAACGATCACCTCACCCGACGACGTCAGCACCGTATTGTTGGCGAAGGCGCTTCCGTACGGATGCCCGGAGTCGTTTTCGAGTTCGCAGATGGTATTGCCAGACGAATCCACCGAACCCGTATTCGGGAAAGAGATGACGAGTGAGGTCGGCGTCGCGGAATTTGTCGCCGCAACCATGCTCGTAGCTCCAACTTCGTAAGAGGTGTCTTCTGAGTTAGTCGATGTATTCCAACAGTATGGCGTGTAGACCGCGTCTCCCGGACTCATGTCCAGCATCTTGAACGCGAGTGTCGGAATAACGATTGCTACGCCAGCCGTATTGCAGGCAGCCGCACTCGAACACAGGCTTCCAGGCGGAGCCGAGGGGTCCGTATAAGTAAGCGAATCCCCGAACGTTCCGTCCGACCTTACACACGGCTGCGGCTGCGAGTTGTCCAGCGACGAACAGAGCGTGTTAACGCTGTTGTTATAGACGCCTGTGACCGCGAATGTCCCTGCATAGGCGCTCGGTGCATACACCGTTACATTCTGTCCCACATACGGATCTTGCCGCGAACCGCCGAACTTCACGGTAATCACGCCGCCCGAGTTACTCACACTGGAAACGCCGATTGCATTATTCATAAGGCCACAACCGTTTCCGCAGACCGGCACGGGGGGATTTCCTGTTCCGCCGGTGGTGCCGTTGGTAAGCAGAATCGGTGAACACGAAGCCGTCGCTACGCCGCTCCCGTTCCGCGTCATCGCGCACGAGAAATCGTTCGCGCCGAATCCGCCCCAGTCAATCAGTTCGCCGCCAGGACTATTCCACTGATTCGTGTCCCCGATGTTCGACCACACGTTATTCAAGATTGCAAGATAGTCCTCTGGCTGTGATACCCCCCGCCGTCGCCGGGTCCCAGCGATCGCGTTCCCAACTCCATCCCTTGCGGAGAGTCGCTGATCCAGTTATCCGTAAGCGTCACGTTGGCGATGACCGTCAGCGGCTGCCCTGTAACTTGGTTATAGATTCCACCGTCCGTCCCACCCGAAGTCGATCGAGGATTGCTGACAATGACGAAGCCCGATTGCGCATCGGCCCACGAGCAGCAGATGATGTTCCCATCCACCAGAACCCGGTTGCCAAGTTTCAGTTCCAAACTGTTCTTGATCGCCCACGACATCGGGCACGTATTGTTCGAGGCCGGGGTTTCCATCGGCCCGCATCCAAACGGAGGTGCCGGGCTATTCCCCGCACTGCCGGTCAGGAACCTGTAGCCCAGGTCGCGGCCAAGGAAGTTGCCCCTGATTTCCACGTCATTGGCGGGACCGCCTTTGGTATCCACTGCGGCGCCGCCGCTGAATAACGTGTTCGACCCACCTTCCATCCAGTTATGCGCGATCTTGTCCGGTCCGTTCGAGAACCCGAACGAAAAGGCGTGTGACTCGGAACTCCACCAGTGAATCTTCTCGATGTAGTTCCACTGGAACCAGCTCTCCGTCGCGCCGAACCCAACTCCTTCATCAATGTCATCTCCACATCCGTTGGCATACTTCGTCGCAGGATTCAGCAGGGAAAAAGCGATGGATGCCGCCGCTCCCGGCTTTTCCGACGAATTACTCTCATTCGAGGTCGTGAAATGTGCCTCGAACTGTGTTGCTGAGAGCCCCGTCGATAGAACGGCCACCGTTTGACCGTTAAGGTATGCCTCCGCCGTACCCGACAGATAAACCAGATTTCCGGCGCTAAAGCTGTTGGCGGCCGTGACTGTCAGCACATCGCTCGTGATGGAAGTCGCCGTGATCGTTGCCGTCGAGGGAAGCGTCGGCGGTGTGGGAGAAACGGTCAGCACACTGTCGGTCGCAGCCGGATCGTGATTCGTGATCGTGTACCCGACGCCATTGATCAGCAGTTGATTGGACTGCCCGGCCACCGCCTGCGGATAACCGGATGAATGCGTGCCATCGGAAAACGTCATGCCAAAGTGGTCGCCCGCGGCTTGTGTCACCGTCGCGCCTGTTGCCGTCACACCGCCCGTAAGCAGCCATCCGCCATCGCCGTAGGGAATGGTTGGATATGTCGAAGTTTCAATACATGCTCCGGCGGGTTGACCCGAATCACCGGGATCCCATCCGTGGAGGTAACTGTACTCAATACCCAGATACTGCGGTCCACTGTCAAACTTAATCAACTGGGCTGCGTTCACGCCCTTCCCGCTCTGGTACGCTCCCGGCGCGACCGTCACTTCCATGTCCCGCAGCAGGATGTGGTTCGCCGGATTCGGCGAACCTCCCGAGAAACAGGACGGATTCCCGTAGGTCATATTGTTGCCCCCGCAGGCGTAGATCGCGCGATAGCCGCTAATCGGGGCGCTGTCCATGCGTAGCGTCCACAGGTGCGCAATGTCGTTCGTGCATCCTGGATTGCGCGTGCCGCCGTAACCAGGCAACCCGTGCGAGCACAACATCTGACTGGCTGCAGGAGGAGAGGACGACTCCACGACCGCACACTTCGTCGCCCCTGCCTTGGCGGGAAGCGTGATGAGGGAGTTGTTAGCGTCGTAATTAGAACCGTGCAGCAACGCACCCGCCGGCACAATGATGTGCCACCACTGATCGGGAGCATTCGACCAGTCTGTCAGCGCCCCCAGCAACCCGGCTGGAGTTTCGGCATAGTGACCCGTGCCCGAGCCTCCATCCACGTAAACCGTATTGTCGTAAGAACTGGTAGAGCAGATGTCTCCCGAGTCCACCCAGTTGATCGGAAGCGCGGCAAACACCGTCCCACTGCCGCCACTGAACATGCTCCACTGTCCTGCCCCGGAAAAAGATTCCGGTCCCGAATACGCCGCTTGCCCGGAGACCCGCAGGCAAAGCAGCATGATTGCGCAGGTAATAACCCAAGTAGTAAAAAACAATCTGCCGCTGCCCAAATCCCCATGGATCGGACCGCGCTTTGCAGAATCCTCTCGACCTTCGCCACCCGTCGTTTTGCTCATGTCTTCTCCAGCACCACAGAAGCTCCGCCTTCTCCGTGACCCCAACGCCCCCGGATCTCTCTCCGCGTTCTCCGCGTTTCCTCAGCGCTCTCGGCGTTAAAGAACTACCCCGGTCCAACCCGCCCGGGGTACTCACCTTCGCTATAATGTTTGTTTGCTCGATCCCGCCGTTTCTGCGGGCCTTCATAGAAAGGGAACTATGCCGACTGACGTAGTCATGCCCCAGATGGGCGAATCAATTTTCGAAGGAACCATCACCAAGTGGCTGAAAAAAGCCGGTGAAAAGGTTCAGCGCGACGAACCCCTGTTCGAGATTTCCACCGACAAGGTCGACGCCGAAATCCCCGCGCCCGCCAGCGGCATCCTTCAGGAAATCAAGGTTTCCGAAGGCAACACCGTTCAGGTCAACACCGTCGTCGGTGTCATTGGCGACGGCGCCGGAGCCGCTGCGTCCGCGCCCGCCAAGACTGCCGCCCCTGCGCCGTCCTCGCCTGCTCCCGCGCCGCCAAAAAAGGAAGCTAAAGAGGCTGTCGCTCCGCCCCCCGCCGTCGCACCACGGCAAGAAAAAGAAGAAGTGGAAGACGAAGAAGCCTCCGACGTTCGCTCCTCCCCGCTCGTCCGCAAGCTCGCCCGCGAGCACAATGTCGATCTCGCAAAAGTTAACGGCTCCGGTACCGGCGGCCGCATCTCCAAGCAAGACATTCTCGATTTCGTCGAGCGCCGCACCGCCGCTCCCGCTGCGGCCGCTCCTGTTGCCGCGGCTCCCGCATCCCGCCCCGCTCCAACTGCCGCGCCCGCTGCCATCCCAGGCGATCTTGTTCCCATGTCTCAAATGCGCAAGATCATCGCCCAGCGCATGATCGAATCGCGCCGCACCAGCGCTCACGTCCACTGCATGTTCGAGGTGGATATGACCCGCATCGTCAATTTACGCAACAAACTCAAGAACGGCTTCGAGCAGCGCAACGGCGCGCGCCTCACTTTCATGCCCTTCTTCGTGCGCGCCGCCATCATCGCCATCCAGCAATTCCCCATCGTCAACACCTCGCTCGAAGGAGACAGCCTCCGCTACCACAAGCACGTCAACGCCGGCATCGCCGTCGCGCTCGATTGGGGGCTCATCGTCCCGGTTCTCAAAAGCGCCGACGAACTCAATTTCCTCGGCCTTCAGCGCGGCATCACCGACCTCGGCGAGCGCGCCCGCACCAAGAAACTCCTGCCCCCCGACGTCGAAGGTGCAACGTTCACCATCACCAACCCCGGCCAGTTCGGAGCCGTCTTCGGTTTGCCCATCATCAATCAGCCGAACGCCGCCATCCTCGGAGTCGGCGGCATCACCAAGCAGCCCATGGTCATCACCGACAAAGACGGATCCGATTCCATCGCCATCCGTTCCGTAGTTCACCTAACCCTCGGCTACGACCATCGCATCATCGATGGCGCGGTAGCCGACCAGTTCATGGCCGTAGTAAAGAAAACGCTGGAAAACTGGAGCGAAGACGTAGGCTAGCGCAGGGGCGCACGTGTAGGGACGGGAGCATGTGTATGTGTAGGGACGGGCGCCCTCGCCCGTCCAGCCGAGCGGAGCTCGGCAGCCATCTCTGCTCACAGCGGTTTTATCTACTTCCACCGAAGAAGATCTCGCCACGCGACAATCGCGCTGATCGCGAACGTGATCATGAATGTGATCCCGGCGATCACGATCCGGTCATAAATCGTCCTGCGAAGATCGTTTTTCTCCAGCGCTCCCAGCCGTTCTTCGGCCATCTGCATCCGTCCCGGCTGCCCGTTCCCCACCACCATATCCATCTTCGCTTCGAGTTGTCCCAGCTTTTCTAGTACCTTCTGCTGGAAGTCGCTGACCCCCAGTTGACACACCACCGGCAGTTGCGCCCCGCCCAATCCGATTTCGTCACCCACATTTCTCATAGCGGATAGTCAACATGCATCGCCGCCGAATAGCGTGAATACTTCGGAGGCGTGTTGTTGTCATAGCTCCTCAAAAAATAGTCCTGCGCGCGCGCATACCGCGACAGCGTAAAGCTGCTGCTCGTGAAACGCCCGATCAGGTTGCCGTTGTAACCGTCTCCCCACCCCTCGTCCGTGTACCGCACTTCGATCCCACCGCCCGCCGGAGGCGACCACCCCGCGTCAATCGTTACCGTAGTCGAACCCACATTCGTCACCTCCGCGTCGGTAAGATCGGCCAGATAATAATTCCCCACCTCAGTCACATCGATCGGCGTCAGCACCTCCGTCTGCTTCGTCAGCGCCGCAACAAAAGCAAAATCCAGCGAAGGATCACCCGCATCCACAAAACTCAGAGTGTAGCGGCTGTTTTCACCCGCAATATCCACCAGCTCCACATCCACTTCGCGCACGATCGCCGTGAACGAGGCCATTCGTGACGGCACATTCACCGCCACCCCGTCTCCCGGAAATATATCCGCCGCCGCGTCCGGTAAAAACTGGCTCCAAGCGGAGTATTCCCCACTCCATCCTTGCCCAGCGTCATCCAGCAAAGCCAGCGCCGCTGTTTCGCAATCCGCCGAAGTCCGAGGAACCGGAAACCCAATCTCCCGTACGCTCCCACGCACCCCATCGTCACCGCCGCGCTTATGCGCTGCGATGCTAGCCGAGTTAACAATCCGAGCCATCGCATGACTTTGCCCGCGATAACTCACCTCAATCAGCTCGTTAGCCGGAGGTATGTACTCGGGATAAAATTCCAGCGCCGGCGCAGTCGTAACCTGGCACTCCGCGCCATCCAGCAACGATCCCGTGAGCACCGTCACTGTGCTTCCCTCATAAGGAGTGGCACGCACTAAAGCATCCACCGGTAGCCATATGTAAGTGAATGCCAGCGAGCACTGAATATTGCCCGCATTGATGAGCGCGTAAGTGCAGAATCCAGGCGGGCTCGCGATAATGTCGTCAAACAAAACCGTGGCCGGCGCAATCTGCGAAGCCGGATTCGCAGGATTAATATCCTGTACTTCCAAAACCACGCGTACATCGCCAACCACCGCGCCGCCTCCGCGCGGCGATCCGGACGGATACAACGAAGAGTGAAACACCTGCTGAATCCGATAGGTTTCTGTCGGATATAGCATTGTCGTAAACACGTAATGGTGTCCAGCCTGGGTGGCGAGCGGAGTCCCCGTGACCGCTCCTCCGACCAGAGCCTGTATGTTGCAATAGTCGCCCGAGGGAGTGATCCGAAATCCCGCAACGCAGTCGGCGATCGTGACCGCCCCGCCATAAAGCCCGCCGATCACTCCATCCGACGCCGCGTTGAACACGACATCCCCGTGTTCCAGCATCGTAGCTCCGCCCAACTCCATCTGTTCGACGAAGCTCAGCAGCGTTTGTCCATCCGTTCCAGTTCCTCCCGTGACCTCTAAGAGCCCGTTGCTAACGGTAATCACACCCAGAGGATCGGTTACGGTCCAATGCGTCGGATCCAGTTCCGTGTAAGTCTCGTCCAAAATCACGCGGTTATAGAGCGCCACCTGACTGCTGCGGGTGAACGGCTTCTGGGACATATAGAAGTAACTCGTGTATCCGTCGCCACAGAAGTAATCCTTCACATGCGCAGCCGGTTCCAATGGCCCCAGAATCGTCAAGTCGTTGACCAGCCGGTTCACGCTCCGCAATTGCAAATCGCCGGGAGAAAACGAAGCCGCATTCTCCGTCAGCGCATAAGTGTTAGCTGCAAGCGGAGCAAAGAACAGCTTGCCATTGTCGTCCCGGTAAGAACATCGCCCCAGGAGCGCAATCTCCGCTGCCGATGCCGTCCATTGCTTCGCCGGATTCACGCTGTAGTACGGAATCGCATCCCCAGCCTCAACCCCGCTAACGTCAAACCATCCCGGCAGCGCCTCCGCCGTCAACTGCTCGAACGCGCTGCCGGCGCTCCGGTCCACAAACGGAGGATGCGCTGGAGGAGCCTTCTGATCCATCAGCATCACATCGCTGAGCGCGTCGATCTCGTACCGGTAAACGGCACCCCTATCCGCCCAGCCCGCATACTGATAAGTAGGAGTTTCGGCAACATAACCGGTAAACAAATCGCAGCCGTCATTCAAAGTCAGCATCACCCGGCCGCCAAGAACCGGAACCGCCGACCCTCCCAACCCACCCACGAGCCCGAAATGAAATGCAGCAGGGCAATTAATCCTGCGAACAAGGCGAGGATTTGCGCTCGAATCCAGGAAAGCCGTGTAATCCAAAGCCCCCAGCCCGTCGAGATTATCAATAGTTAACTTCATAACGAATCAAGAAACTCCTCGACCCTCAGCGCTTTTCTCTGTGTTCTCTGCGTTAAGCTTTTGCACTTGTTGTTGGTTTTGCTCTAGCGATGAGTGGGGAACGACTAGTAAACAGCGGCTCCACCAGCCGGAAAGTAACTCCGATAACAAAGCACGACAGCCCCGTCGTTGATATCGACACTAGGCAAAGCCGTAAACGAAGCCTGCAAAGCCAATTCCCCAATAGGCTTCTGAATCAGAATCACGCTCTCCCGAGACCACTCCGCCTTAGTCGTGCAAGGACTCAATAGCGGATAGTAAAAACACACTCGTCCGCCAGATTCGTCTTCCGCCACGAACAGCCCCGACCACTGTTGCAGAAACGCGCCCCCTTCGCGGTCGACAAAAGCGATGACCTGCTGCACCGACGCCCCAGGCGCCGGCACTCCCCCCGGCAAAGCCTGCGTCAGCAGCAGCGAAGTAGCCGTGACCAGCGCAATTCGCCCGACATTGAAAGTAACTCGCCGCACATAGTTGGCATCCTGCAAGACGTCTTCCGGATTCTGCACATAAGCGCCCGAGATACCCGTGCCCACATATCCAACCTGTTGCGCGTAATCCACATCGCAGGCCACCAGGTCACCCGCCTCGAATCCAGAGATGGGGCCCGCGCCCAACACCAACTCAGTAGCCGTCGAACCAGCCAGCAACGGCACCGCCCCTATCGGAATCCCTCCCGACCCTGCCGGCGATGCGCTCGCATTCGTCGCCAGCACATTCATATGCTCCGCGCCGCCCGCCAGCGCCATCTGCAACTTTCCCCAGTCGCGAAACTCGAAATCAATGCGAGCCCCCAATGCGTGCCGCGCCTGTGCCGAAACCGCCCCCGCCGTCCCGCCCGTCAAAGGCGCGATCTGCGATGTACTCGTGCGCTCGAAATTCTCAATCCACCCCAAATCCATCCACGGAGCCGGCGGAGCATCAAGCTGAAAGCCGCTGTTCTGCGAAGGATCGAAAACCGCCGTCGGCCCCGTCACCCGATTCACGGGCGCAAAGTATGCCCGCGTCTGCCGTGCGATAGGTCGTAACCCAGCCCGCGTCACGCCGTCACCTCGGGCAGAAAGAAATAGATCCTCGTCTGCGCATATCGATCCACCCGCGCACACCCGGCGCTCCACTGCTGTTTCTCTATCGGCACGTCCCCCGCAGCATTCCCCATCACCGGCACCGTCCAGAAAATTCCCGATGCCAAATCCACACTGGGGCTCTGGCTGTAATCGAGCATTTCCGTATGCGGTGGATCACAGATCCCAAGTAACTCGTCATCCATCTCCGCCAACCCGCGCCCACGATCCACGCCCGTGCCACCGCTGCCGTCGCTCGCATACCAGATACGGCAATCCACTCCCAGCATCGGCCGTGTACTCTCCGCAATCAGGATGTCGCCAAAATCCAGATAGAACGCTCCCGCCTGCGCTTCCCCAAATCGTGGTTCCATGTTTTCGCGAACCACGATCGCCGGCACCGTGACTCCGTCAATCACCATAGTGCGAGCCGGATTCAACACCGCCAGCCGTGACCGTAGTGCCATATAAAAACTGTCTTTAGCCGCCTGCATAAGTCTCCAATAAGTAAATAGTAAGTAGGCAGTAGTAACTCAACAATGAGAACTGACCTGATGGCTGAAAACTGACGGCTGAAAGCTGATGGCTGAAAGCTGACTAAGCCATCGCCGCGATGCGGTACAAATAAGCCACCCCCGCCAGCCGCTCGACAATAAATCCCTGTATATGGAACATCTCTCCGCCGTACACCACCCCCAGCGCCGTTTCAAACAACACTTCCGCCGACGCCACGTTCCGCTGACTTACTTGCTCCGCCAGGGCCGCCTGTCCCGCCAGCATCTCAATGCGCCGCCGCGGCCCGTTTGTCTCGGTCGTCAACTCCCGGACAATCACCGGCCCAATCACTGCCTGCTCCACACCCGGATCCACCAAACCCAATCCCGCCACGCCATCGCCCGGCATCCCCGCCGCCGCAAACAGCAAAGTCACTTCCGTTCCGCCGAGCGTTTGTAACATGGCATCCGCTGCCCGCGCTGCCGCTGCTCCAGAAATCCCGGTCATCGTCATCCCACTTTCTGCGCCACAAACGGCGCCAGCAGCTCGCGCACCATGTCATCCACCAGCGAATCCGCGAAGTACCAGAACTGCATCCCATCGGGCGCAACATTCTTCTTCACATTCAGCGCCGGAGTGGCCTGCGCATTCTTCACCAACTGCGCGCACGCCACCTTAACTTTGTCCGGGACCGGATCGAACCCAGCCGTATAAACAACCTCAATCTCCGTAAAAGCCCATCCCATCACATTCACCGGAAGCGTGACTTCTCCCGTCTCCGCAAACGCATCCAGGTTCGCCACATCCACATTCACCCACATTCCCGGAATCCCAAACGCCATCGCGATCTCCCACAACTCGGCCTCGTAATCCAACTCACCGCGCCGCGGAGTCGCATACCGCCCACGCGCCGAAACAATCGGCGTCGTTGCCGGAGCCACCGCGCACAGCGGCAGATAACTAAGCTGCACTGGCCTTCGTCCGTTCTCCGTTCGCAACCGTTCCGTATACTGATTGATCCCCAGCGTGATCCGTTTGCAATGCGCATCGATAATTGCCGATGCCGCCGTCACCCAGGCCTGACCAGTCGTTGCGTCCAGCCCGTAAGTTTCATATTCCGATGGTTGCAAATAATTCATGATTGAATGTCCGTTCTAAGTCACGAGTAACTAGCCATGAGTTGTGAAGTGCCAGTTGCCGTCGCCGTCGCCGTTAAAACTGGCAACTGGTTACTGGCAACTGGCAACTGCTCTTACCGGTCTACCAGCACTTCGTAGTGCGCATAGTTAGCGCCCTTTACCACCATGCCGCCGAATTTCACCACCACACTTTGCGTCATCAGTGTGTTCGGCAGTCCCAGCTTGAAGATCCGAGGATTCGGGTCCGTCAGCCAGTGGTACTCAATCAGGTCCTCGGTCACGATGTAAGCCGGCAGCACCGCCGTGCCGCTTCCCGGTACGCCCGTATAAGGCAACGCCCATTCCGGAATCAGCGGTAACTCGCCGGCTTGCGTGCTCAGGGTCTTCACCGTCAGTCCGCCCGTGATCACCGCCGTCGAAAGCACGACGTTGAACTCTGCCTTCATCTCGCGGTCAATCAAATCCAGCAGCACCGGATTCGCATAAATCGCCGTCGGTCGTACATCGAACGACGAACTGGAGACCATCTGCGCGATCGTGCTCTTCAGCCCGTCCACGATGCTGGCCCCGTTGGCGATGGTCACTGTGTTGCCGCCCGCTTCGATCTGTCCAATCGCCCCGAAATACTGCGGAGTGGTTGGGTTGCTCAGCGAGGTGTCGTTGCCGTTCCACAACGCCACATCGTGTGTGCGCAAAAGCCCGTCCACCGAATCCGCCAGGTCCTTAGCTTGCAGATATGCAAACTGGCTCTGCTGCGTGCCCACCTCCATGTCAAACAGGTTGTAGTTGATCTGCGACACCAGCGCCTTCAGCGGAACCGTGCGCTCCACTCGCGTCGGCACCTGCAACGTCGGAGCAATATTCCGTGGATCCACGAACGCCTGCGTAGCGGTCGGAGAAGGAATTGCCGTTTCCTCAAAGAACCGCGAAGGCTGTCCCGTCGCCGGCACCTGCTTCATCCGTTGTCCGAACACTCCGCGTCGCCGCACAATGTCCGTGATCTCGGTTTGATACCGGTTAATTTCGATCGCGCCCGGCCCCAGGAAGTCCGCAGCCGCATGCAAATCCAGAAAATTAGCTTTCATCTTGTCTCCTTAATTGAATTGTTACTGTCTGATCTTTCTGTTCATTAACCAGTAATCGCGACCGAAGCGCAGCACACCCATCCGTTGCCCAAGGGCCGCGGAGAAGCCGATCACTTGTTTTGGGTGGCGCAGCGCTTCAGCGCTGCGGTTACTGCATCGTCTTAACCTGCGGCTTTAGCCGCTGAGGTAATGCTTCTTGCTTCGGAGCTAGTGATTCCGCAGCTTCCTAGGAAAGCGTGCCGAGAATGTTGTTGACGAGAGTGAGTGCCGGATCCGCCGCATCCAGGTTAGCGGCGATAAGTCGAAGCCCTCGCTTCAGTTCGGCGCCCGCGGCGGAAGCCGTGTTGGCCATGCCGCCCAGGTCGATGTCGTCGGTGCCGTGCGCCTTAGTCTGGCTTGCTGCTGTAAACGTGGATCCGGCCAAGGTATGCAAATCGGTGATCACTTGTGTGCTATTTGCCAAAGTGGTATCTCCTCGTGAAAAGTTGTCTTATTCACCTAAACAGATAAAAGACGCGATCGAATTCGCGTCTCGAACGACTAACGACCAGCGACTAACGACCGCCCTCGTCTTACTCGATCATCCCCGCCCGCGCCAGCTCTGCCTTGACCGCAATCCGTTGTTCCACGCTAAGTGCCGCCAATGTCTTATTCAGCATGCCCGGATCCAGTCGCTCGCCTTCAATCTCATGCTTCCCGATCAAAGCCGATACCACCGGAGACAGCGTCTTCCGCGCCATCCGCGATGCCTGTGCCTTCAAGTCCGCGTTCGATTTCTCCAGTTCCACCACGCGCTCCTGCAGGCCGTTCCCACTTTCGTCTGCCGCGTGTCGCTCACCGGTTTGTGTAATGCTCTCCTCGACTGCCGCAACAATCCGGTCCACTTTCGCATTCAGCATTTCCTGCTGCGCGTCCAGTTTTCCCAATACGCGGTCCAGAGTCTCCGAAGCAGCCGCCAATCGCGCCGCCGCCGCCATCATTTGCTGCACCATTTCTTCATTCATTAGTTTTTCCTCCCTGGGTTTCTTTCATAAATTTGCTAGTGTCAGAACGTTCTCTAGAGACGGGGCAACGCCAGTGTAGGGACGAGCGCCGCTAGTGTAGGGACGGGCGCCCTCGCCCGTCCAAGCTGAGCGCAGCTCGGCAGCCTCCGCCGCCCACTGAGACTTCCATTCGTCAGCGCTTGCCCCGCTCACCCCAACTCGATCCAAGTCGACCGATAAGCCGCCTTATCCCGCCGCAGCACCGCCGCCCCTGTAAATGTCACCCGGTTCAACACCCACACGCTCGCCGTAATGTCTTCCACCCGCGCATCGGTGATCTCGTAAGACATTCCCAGCCCCGAACGTGAAGCACGAACATTGTTGTCTGCGGTCGCTCCCGACCCGGGGCGCCCGATCTCCGCCACGATCTCAGGAAA
Source organism: Terriglobales bacterium (assembly GCA_050010155.1). Taxonomy (GTDB): domain Bacteria; phylum Acidobacteriota; class Terriglobia; order Terriglobales; family Acidobacteriaceae; genus Acidiflorens. The sequence continues at coordinate 57,099 of JBEKLO010000004.1, read as the reverse complement.
ATCCCGCGCATATAAAAATCCGCCAACCTCAATCACCCGCCCAACAATTTCCGCCCGCGTGATCACTCCAATCTTCCGCCGCGCATCATGCCGATCCAGCGCAGGAGAATAATCCAGCCCCATCCCCATCAAAGATGGCATCGCCGCTTCCGCCGCCTGCCGCGTCAGCAGCACCCGATGCCCGCGCGCGCCCGCCGGTGCCTTGTCCGATGCAGCATCGACCATCGTCAATACTCCCCGGAACCCCGCCCGGTTCGGATGCCCCACCACCGCCGGCATCTCAATCGCCATCGACTCCAACGACAATCCCATCTCTGATCTCCTAAGACGCGCGCGCCTAGCCGCGTATTCCCGTGTGTTGCTGTCCTTCGTGTTCCTTAGTGCCCTTTGTGGTTCAAGGTTTAAGCGTATGTCGTCCCGTGACTCGTCCTCACACAATCTCAGCCAACCCGCGAGCCCGCCGAACTTCGTTCACTGTGACCACCCCGCAGCGCAACAGAATCTCGTCAATCTGCGCCTGCTGCATTTCGTCCTGTACATCAAGATCTGTAAATACAAACTCCAGGTCCGTCCACCCCAGCCTCTTCGCGATCGCATCCCGAGTCAGATACTCTGACACCAGACGAGCCGTAGGAACAATCGCTGACCGGAACGCCTGCTCACTCATTTCTCCCGCCGTCGATTGGTTCACGTCCTGTTCCAATCCCAGAAACTGCGCCGGCAAATCGAACGCATCCGCAATAATCCGCAACAGGAATTCCTGCCAGGCCAGCCGCAAGTCGGCGTCCGTCCCCGCCGCAAACCGCAGCACCTCGGGTTTCGTTTCCGCTGCAATACTCGGCACCCGCCCCGTTCCTTCAATCTCGTCCTGCCACCACCGGATCAGCCGCTCATGATGCGTAGGCGTCAAACCCTGCACCCACAGCGCGTACTGCACCACCGAATTCGAAGCCAGCCGCCCCGCATACCGGTAGGCGCTCAAGAACGCATTAATCGTTTCGAATGCCACCTCCAGCCGCCCCAAACCAAACGGAGTGTGCGTCCGCGGATTCAGCCGTATATAACTAAGCTCGTTATCGTTCAGGACGATCTGTCCATCCGCCCCATACAACCCCGTAACCTGCGCGTACCGAGGCGAGTCAGGACGCCCATTCCAATCCGTCATGATGCGAATCGTCGCCCCGTCCACCGGCCACATCAGCAGCGGCAACTTGTCGGAAGACTCAGGCGTCCAGTCCTTGGTTAAGTCCAGTTCGATCGCGCCAAATCCCCCAACAATCACATCCTCTAGAACCTGTTCCACCAGCGAGCGAAATGAATCATCCGGATTCGGCGCTTCGAAATTTTCCGTCAGCATCTGGATCCGCCGAGCGCCATCCGGAATCTGCTCCAGCGACCGCCCGCGCCGCGGCTGAATGCGCCATCGCATCCCCACAATCCGATCCTTAATAGCGTTAATAGCCCGCCGCGCCACCGGAGTTTCCGCGAACCGCCGCAAATTCGCCGGAGTAGGTTTAGGCACCAGGTTGTGTGCCGCCGTCCCTCCCGCCCGCGAAAAGCCAGGCGAAGAAAACGGGGCCAGGTTCGACCCCGCTCCCGCCGTCTGCCGTCCATCCCGCCCGGCCAGCAAATTCGTGGATACCCACTCCCTCAAAGACACTTCTCCCACCCGGCGCAAAGCGCCGCGCACCCTCTCCCGTATGTTCATTGATCTCCCCGTCCCGGTGTTCCCAACCCAAACTTCAAATCCCTGTTATCCCGAGCCCTGTCATCCTGAGCGAGGATTGCCGCTTACGAAGTAAGCGGCAACCGCAGTCGAAGGATCCCTACTCATCTCCTCGGCGGCATCGCACTTTCCCCAAAACAAAACGGCACAGCTTTCGCCGTGCCGTGTCCTCGTCTCCGAACCGCCTCTACAATTTATAAATCTCTAGTGACCGTGATAAATCGGTTTGTCATCCTGGAAAAAATTGTCATCCTGAGCGAAGCGAAGGACCTATGCAATTGCCCGGAGCCTCTCCTACACCCGCAGCTCCCGCCGCACCTCGCCCGCAATCTCAGCCATCTCCGCGACCGCCCGCACTCGCACCGAACTCTCTTCCAGCATCCCAATAGCAAAACGCGTCTTCTCGTCCTGCAAAGCGGTCTCCTGATCCACTACCGCCGTCAACGAAGCCTGCAACTGCTCCAACCGCATCCCCGACTCAACTCGGGAATAGCGATAAGCCAGCGCCAGCGCCTGGTCTACATTGGCCGCGACAGATACCGCATGGAACATCTTCACCGCCCCGCCCACACGGTATCCAAAGTCAATTCGAAACGGATCTCCCTGCCCCGTGTATTTCACCAGATCCAAATCTCGTTGCATCAACTCGATCACGCTCGCGTCGGTAAATGCCTCGCGCATAGTGTTCACAATGGCAACCCGCCCCGTTCGCTGCTGCACCCGCTCGCCGCGTCCCATGGGAACCAGGTACATCGCAGTCAGCACATCCATCTCTTTCGCCGGATCCTCCGTAAGCACCGCCTTAGTGGGCGCCACTTCGATCATCGTCCCAAATCGCTCATTAATCAGGTGCATCAATTCTTCGCGCCCCTGCAACTTTCCCAGCCTGCCCCGGATTTCATTCTCCACCATCTCGAACCACTCCAACTCCACATCCGGAGCCACGCACTGCAGCATCCGCCAGTCGCGAGTAAACCGCACTTCGGCAAATCCGCCATCGCTTTCCAGCAACAGCAGTCCAACCGTAACGAAGTCATCCCGCAAAGCATGCGGCAAGAATCGCAACAGGAAAAGTTCGAGTTGTAGCGCGTTAGCCATTAGCCATCAGCCCTCAGCCATCAGTCATGAGTCCAATCGTCCCCTGAACCTCTCCAGTGGTTCAAGCTCTCATCACGTCCATCAACCGCCGTACCTGATGGCTGACGGCTGAGGGCTGACGGCCGACGGCTGGGGCCCGACGGCTGCTTCCCAAGGTATTGCACGAAGCCGCTCAACATTTTCTTGGTTTCAACCACGTCGTCCGAAAGATGCCGATAAATCTCAGCAGCCAGATAATCCAGATCCCGTGACAATAAAAGGTGATACTCCAATTCGCTAGCCGAGCCCGTCGCGATTTGCAAGAACCGCGAAAACTCAGCCCGTGAGTTTTTCCCCGCCCCCTCGGCGATATTAGCCCCAATAGAAACAGCCGCCCGCCGAATCTGATTAGTCAGGTTATACAACTCTTCCCGAGGAAATGATTTAGTAGCGCGATAAACATCCAAAGTAAGCTGATGTGCCTTATTCCAAACCTTAAGCTCCCGAAAATCCCGCATAAGCGCTACTCCTCTGAAGCAGACACCATGAGCCGTACCTGACGGCTGATAGCTGACGGCTGATAGCTGATGGCTGAGCCCTAGTTCTCCCACTCCGGAAACGGCCTCCGAGGCGACCCTCGAAACGACAAAATCAATTCCCGCACCATCGTCTTCCGCGCAATCAACCGCTCCACCAGCGCCTCCAGTTCATCCCAAGACCCGCCATACCATGCCGGAGGAATCTCGCCCGCCACGCCCCAGATCGCATCCTCATCCAACTTTTCAATCCGCGACAGCCAAGGCTCGAACGACTCCCATCCACTCACCCGCGCATAAACCTCATTCCGCGGATATACCCCCCGCAAAGGAAAATCCGGGAACGTCCACTCTCCCGCATTAAAGCAATATCCCTGATCAATAAACGATGCCGAGTATTTCCGCTCTCGCATCTTTCGCCAGAACGCCGCCTGCCGTCCATCTGCATTGCAAGTCCACTTATCCAGCGCCAGTATCCCCGCAAACGTATTCAAATTCCGCACCCTGTCCAGCATCTCCGGAGGCAAATAATCCAACACCTGCCCTTCCACCGGACTCACCACATACCGCGACCCAAACTGCAACCACGCCTCCACCTGAATCACATGGCTCCCCAGCACAATCGTGAGTTCCGCCGTATGCTCCACCAGCCAGGCCTTAACCTCCACCACCTCCGCCGCTGGCACCGGCAATCCCACCCGCTCCGCCAGTCGCGTAGCCAGAAACTCATTAGCCAGCACCCGCTCATGCTGAGGATTATTCCGAAACTTGACGACGTAATAATGTCCATCATCGCAGCGCATCAAATGCCCCTGCGCCCCGCCCCGCATCCTCTTAACATGCTGCACCGCAGTAGTAGGCATAAGTTCGGACGCCTCTGCGCTCTCCGCGTTTCCTCCGCGACCTCTGCGTTAAAGTTTTTGACGTCCGCAGCAACCGCCACCATCAAAGTACCGGAGCCCCAGGGCCCTGCCAGTGACCGCCGAACACCGAGAATGTTCACTTTCCCGCCGCCGCACTATTCCATTTCCGCCCCGTTTCCTCTTTCCGCACCGCCCACGCAATCGCCATAGCCATCACGCAATCGTCATGCGCTCCCCCCGCAGCTCCCGTTCCCCCATCCCGTCGCCGCACAAACGTCCGCAATTCCTGCAACAGCCGCCGGCTCCGAAACAGCCCCGGCTCATCGATCAACGCATCCCCCAGGTTTTCGATCATCTTCGGACGACTCACCGGAGTAGTCGCCCATCCACCCTTCGCTTGCGCAAAAACTTGCGGATAACCAAAATTCTCCAGGTGCGCCATCACCCCATTCCCGTGATTATTCCCTTCCACCGCCAGCAGCGCCGTGTTGTATTCCTTCCCCAGTTCCACCAGCTTCTCTGCAAACTCCCGCAATGCCCAATGTCCGTGCAGTTCCGCGCACTGTGTTCCCAGGTCCCGATCGATCACTTCCGCGCACGAATAGTCCCCATCGATCCCCCCTCCCGCCGGATCCACGCCAATCACATACTCCCGCGCCGGCCGCGCCGGCAGCCAGATCGATAATCGCTCGTTATCGCGCGTCTCCAGCGGTTCACCTGACATTTCAAAAGCCCGATCCAACGCCGCCAAGTCAAACACGCATTCCCCCGATACCCGAAAACACGACACCGGATCCTCGGCAAATTCCTGCACCGCCAGTTTCCGCAGTGAAGCCCATTGCTTCCGCCGCCACGCGATCTGCGGAACCGTCAGCCCATGCTCGTTCAGAAGCGCCGTCTCTTCTTCCGTCAGCAGCAATATCGACGCGTCCGGCTCCGCCACATAACTTCCCTCATACCACCAGGGGAAAAAATGCTTCGTGTATCCCGTCTCCTCCGCCCGCTGCCACTCGTCGTAGAACTGCCCCCACGCCCCATTCGCCGTCGATTCCAGCACAATCTCTCCGTCCGGAACCACCGCCGCACGCAGCGACGCCAGCGCTTCTTCCCCGTCCCGCCCCCAGCGCGAAACCTCCGTGCAATGCAGGTTCTGGATCGTTCGTCCGCGCCCCGCATTTTCATCCGCCGACGTCACCGTGAACTCGCTGTCCAGCCGCGGAAACACCAGCTCCCGCGAGCTCCTGTGCGATGTCTTCAGCGGCCCTGTCCGCAGCTCATCCTTCAGGTTGTCCCAGTACCGGTGAACGATCCGAAAAATTTCCTCCGCTGCCTGCCGGTCGTGCGCCACCAGCATCGTCAGCGTCCCCATGCGCGTGATCGTTTGCACAAAAAAGCGCGCCGCGATGTAAGACGTAATCCCCATCTGCCGCGCCTTCAGCACGATGTTCCGCTTCGCCCCCTTCTCCGCGCACTCTCGCGAATACGCCTGCTGTGCCGGGTTCAATTCTAGGAACTTGATCTCGCCCTGCTTGGTTCGGATCTTCAAATGCTGCTCAATCCAAACATCCCCGCCCGGCATCCTCCACAGTTCCGTCCTCCCCGGAACCTCCCGCCAGAATTCCTGGTTCTGCGTAGGCAGCCCCAGTCCCTTCCCGAAATCGATAAGCCCTTCCAACCTTCCCTTCCACGCCGCGTCCTTATCCTCAACCTCCTTTTTCTCCGAACCCCCCTCCCAGTCCCCGCCATCCTCCACGACCGGTCGGACCCCACCCAGTCCCGTCAGATTGTTCATCAATCCGCCAGGCCCATGCGCAACCACCTTTTCTGCCCAATCACTCCCCGGATTCCGTTGCCACGTTTTCCCCAAGTCCGTCCCCATCCATCACTGATTTTTCCCTTCTCTCCAAACGCTCCATTTCAGATCACGGGTGCCCCACTCATCGCGTCCTTTGCGATGAGTGGGTGCCAGCCATCTATCCGTCTGTCATCCTGAGCAAGCGTCCTGCGCGCGCACCTCACAAGAATTGTCATCCTGAGCGCACCATACTTTTGTCATCCTGAGCGCACCATACTTTTGTCATCCTGAGCGCAGCATACTTTTGTCATCCTGAGCGCAGCAGGAACTTCACGAAGTGAAGTCCCTGCGCAGTCGAAGGACCCCTACGCCCAGCACGTCTTCGTTCGTGCCGATTTTCCGCCCGACCCTTTGCCGTCTGCTGAAAAACTAAGTTTCGTATCAGGGCATCGCTTTAGCGATGCCATAAGTCTTTTAATTGACATGCCCCTTTAGGGGCTCAGCAGCGCCAATAAGAATTGTCATCCTGAGCGCAGCGAAGGACCTGCTTTTTGCCCACAGTAATTGCACGTTCCGTGCGACAGGCGCGGTTCCCCTGTGGAACCCCATCGTTCAAGCTCTCCCCGCCGTCAACGTGGCTTTCACTTCTGCAATCTGACCTCTAACCTCCGCAATCGCTCCTAATGCACCGCGCTAAAGCTCTCCGGCACATACGCATAAGCCCCAATCTCCCACCCCATCCCATACGAGTTCTGATTAATCCCCATCAGGTCGTACTGATACTCCGCTCCCAGATTCAACCCCGCATCCCGTACCGGAGAATTCACCGTAGGCCGAAAATCCGCCGCCACCCCATTCCCCCCGCAAACATAAAAACTCCCCGCGACATAGCCGGAAGGCACGAGATCGTTCGGCGCGCACGCAGTCAGCAAATTCACCATCTGCGTGTTCGACTCCAAAGTCGCGCCTCCCTGCACTAGCGCATCCATAAAATTCTCGGCTTGATCCGGGCGCAACTCATTCACATGCCAGAAGTATCCAATCGGACGTCCCCAAAGCGCGTTCTTGAACACATCCTGACCAACCAGATTTCGCATTTGCTGATAACTCAGATTCTGGTAGTTAGGCACCACGCCCTGGCTCAAAATGTTGAACGCGTCGTACCCCTTAGCCAAAGTCGCATCCGCCCCGCCCGATACCCACGTGGAAGTGAGCGACCCCGTCCCGCGCACTCCCTTAAATCCAATCCCGCTGGCGATGTTTTCTGTCACCGCGTCCCCGTACGTACCCGGCATCACGTAAATCAGGTTGTTAAGGTTCAGTCCAGAAAGCCCCGAAAGGTTCTCGTTAAACCAGCTCAACGCCCAATTCATCTCGTCAGTTTCGAGGTGCGTTTGATCGAACAGCACGCACCCCGGCGTCGATGGCGCTGCCGTGCAACTGGAGGCCAAAGGTAAGCTGCCAGGCAGCGTCATCGCACCCGCCACGCCAGGAATCGAAAACGTGTCCGCCAAAGAAATGGCATGTACCCGTGCCTTCGAAAATTGATTGTTGTAAGCGGTAGCATCCACCGCATAGCAATTCGGCTGAGCCTGCAGAGTCGCCACAATATTCGCCAGCGTGTCGATCTGTCCCGTCCCAGCCGTTCCCCCCGGCGGTACCGGAGTCAGGTCCCAGGAGTGATAGCAGGTCGGATCATAAGGTGAAGTAGTAAGCGTAAGATTCCCGCCTCCGCCGCTGTGTGTGACGCTCATCGTGTACGTTCCCGGACCCGTGTACGCTAATAGAAAGGCGTCGCACGGAATCGGACCGTTGACATCGTCACACGCAGTGGTCGAAGGCGGATTCCAATACTGGTGCGACACCGAGTGCGTATTGATGTCCCACCCCGCATTGATCCAGCTCTGCACTTCTCCAATGATCGATTGCGAATAAGTCCCATTAGTCACCACCGCAATCGAAAGCGGCACCTTCTTGGCCGCCATCATCGGCAACAGCCCGCTCACATAGCTGTCGCTATACATAACCAGCCCCGGATCGTCAAAAGTCACCGTCGTATAAGCCGGCCACCGCTGCCAAGCCCGCACCCAGGGCGGAGTTTCCGCCGGAATATTGTGGATTCCCGCCGTAGGTCCCGGAGTCCCCGCAACATCCACCGCAAGTGCCGTGGCCAGATAGTTGCCATACAAATGGCAGTAGTCGTAACTCACCGCGCCATCGACCGCGTCCATAATCCCGTAAGTCCGATTCCCGTAAGCACGGCAGTTTTTAAGTTCAAAGTAGCACCCGCCAGTGAGGCACCCAGTTCCATTGAACCGGTACCCCATGTAATTCATATTGGCGTCAGTGTTATAGAGATGAATATCCACTGGCGTGCCCGTCGGCTGCACAAAGAAACCCAACGGCACTGTACCGTTTTCCACCTCACTGTTAGAGGCGACGTTAGCCAGCCAAAGATGGTCGCTAGCCCCCTGCACCTGCACCCCATAAGCATCGAACCAGTCAATTTGCAAATGCTGGATCTCGAGCCACGAGACGGAATTCAAATTCAACACTGTCTCGCCGCTAAGCACAATCGGCGCAACCAGCAACGAATACGCCGCATTCGTAGCCGGATTCCCCTCCGCGCTATACACATACAAAATGTAATTGGTGGAGTCGTACCAGAAATCCCGATCCTGCCCGAGAGCCGTCTCACTCCCTTGCGCCGTCCCCCATACCGTCCCGAACCGCACGTACTGCAACTGCGTAGGCGGCTGTGTCAGACAATAAAACCCGCGAACCCCGCACTGCACGACGGTGTTCAGCCCGGTGGTCGAAGAATAAAGCGTAGCCGCCCAAACATTAGTATTAGGAACCTGAGTCCACCACTTCGCCGCCACCGGCAAATACCCCGTCAGATGCGGAGGCTGACCCGTCCCATAACTGTCGATCTTGATCAGCGCTCCTCCCAAAGCCGGGTTCGTCCCGCTAGACGCCGGAGTCAAAGTCTCGTTCCAGGTGCAGTCCCGCAGCAGGTTGATCGTGTCCCCCGGCTGAAAGCTCGAAATCCCAACCTGCAGCAAAGTGCGCCAAGCCAGTTGCGGACTAGTCCCCGGATTCCCATTCGACCCATAATTGCAATCCACGTAGTAATTCGAGGCACACGCCAGCGGCGCTCCTAGACATAGAAGCAAAAGCACTTTTGTCATCATGATTTGTTTTTCGTTATCAGCCTGGACTAGTTCTGCATCTGATAGGTCACGGTCGCAACCATGCCCGCGGCGTTCGTCCCGCAACCTGTTGCCGCAGTTGTGACCTTGATTCGGAGCGTATGCGCTGCAGGAATATTCGTGCTCCCCACGATCTGCGGATAAAAGTTGTTCCCCGAAGTAAGCGGAATCGAATAGCTCCCCACCTCAGCCCCCGCCGTCCCATCCCACACCTGAACCACAGGATAAGTAGTGCACCCCACCGGAGCCGTATTAGCCGCAAAGTCAAACCCGGTAATAGTCAGCCCCGCCGGAACCGTCCAGTTACAGTTCTGTGAGGCGGAAGTCGACCCCGCCACCGGGCAAGTCCAACTGTAATAAGCCTCGTTCCGTACATAAGCCGTAGTAGCCAGCTTAGTAGAGTTATCACCCGAGCTCTGCGTAGCCGCCGAAGTCCCATTCGGCAACGTAGGCGTCCCGCTCAAGTTAGCCGCCGTCCCCGTAGTATTAGCCGCGTTGTTAGGAATCTCCGACGCCAGCAGCACTCCCCCACTAAGTTGTGGAATATCGCTCCCCGCGCTTCCGACCGTATAAGAAGTCCCCCACGCGCTCCCAGTAGAGTTAGGAACGCCCGCCCCCGGCCACACCATCCCGCCACCCGAAGGCGGCATACAAGAAGCCCCGCTACTCAGCTGGCAATGAAAAGTATTATCCGATCCTACGCCCAAAGAAAAGTTCATCCCGCTGGGAACCGTCACCGAGGTTCCCGTCCATTCCACCCCCGACCACTGCGTAGGCCCCGACCCCGTCTGGTTGATATTCCCTGCCACATTAAGATTCCCACTAAGCGTCACGTTGTTAGAGAACGTCTTAGCCCCAGTAATAGTCTCCGTTCCCGCCAGGTGCACAACCGTAGAGTCCACCGCAGCCCCAGTAACTTGCGACACAGAGTAGTCTCCAGTAGCCGCCGTCACCGCGCCAGTCCGTCCAAATACCGAACTCACCGCCCCGCCTCCGCCGCTCCCACTCGGGGGAGCGAGGCTAACTCGCACATTGCCGCTCTCAATTCGCCCGATAACCTGCACACCCGTCGGACGAGTCGTCGATCCGGTATCGTGACACTTGCCACCCTGCGTCGTACTCGCAATCACGTAATCTCCCGCCACCGGGCTTCCGCCATCAAAGTTACATGCCGCGATCCCAGCCCACGTGATTACCGCTTTGTTCGATGTGCCCGCCCCGCTGCTGACGATGCCAACCACGCCATCCGTGCTCGACGTCGCCGCCGTCTGCACGCCGCTCGCGCCGCTGTCATAAATCGCCAGAGAATTCAGCGTCGTGCCCGTAGTGCCATCGTTCTGATACTCAAAATCCTGCCGCCCAGTGCTGTATATGTTGAATGAAGTCTTGGCAAACACGCTCCGCGTCGCCTGCCCGCTGTCGGTTCCGATGTCGTAACTGTTGTCCGTGCTCGGCTTCAAAGCGCCCGTCGCCGCAAATCCCCACTTCACACTGGACCCTATATACATCCCCAGTCCCAGCGCGTTGCCACTGTTCGCATCCTCGCTGCGCAGCACCTGATATCCGCTCGCTAAGTCATACCCCAACGACATTCGCGTCCACGCCGTGCCGCTCGTGTAAGTCGAATACACCCGCAAATTCTGCGCGGTCGTTCCGTTCCGCTCCTCCAGGTTATCGCCGTTGTCCCCCCCCGGGTCCGAGTTAAACAAGTTAGTCAGGCCCAACTGCACCGCCTGCGCATTATTGTCAATGAAGAACGGCGCGTGCTTTGAAGAGTCAAACCAGAAAACGCCCCAGTTAGCAATCCCCGCGGGCTGCGTGGTTTCAGGCAGCTGAATCACGTCAGGAGTAGTGCAATTCGCATTCCCATTCGCGGCAATGCCCGTCGCAAACGATCCGTTGCACTGCGTCGGAGTAGCCGCCAAAGCAACAGCCGTTCCCGCCTGTCCACTGATATTCGAACTAGTAAGAGCAACCTGCTGCGTGGTCCCGCCAATGTTCACAACCGGAAGCCCAGCCGCCGTATCCAGCCCGATGCCGCCAACCGCCGGAACATAGCCACTCGCCTGCGGTAACAGTAAGTTCCCGCCGACCGCCACATTACTAGTAAAAGTCTTAGCCCCGGAAACCGTCTCACTGCCCGCCAGGTGAACCACCGCCGCATCAACCGCGGCTCCAGTTACTTGTGCTACCGAATAATCCCCGGTCGCCGCCACCACCGCACCCGTCCGCCCAAACACCGAACTTACACTTCCCCCACCACCGCCGCCAGAGCCGCAAGCGCTTCCCGTGGATGCAATCACCCCCGACACAACGTTTAGGCAGCCATTCGTCATTCCCGCCAGAGTAACGCTCTGGTCGAACTTCGCCGGAACATTGAACTCTTTCACCGTTGCGCTCAACCTTTCCAGCCAGTTCGCGTGAATGCCATCGCCCGTCTGCGCAATGTAATTCGTGATTGACAGCGGAGCCCCAAATGCAAGCTGTCCTGAGCTAGCGTATACGTTCCCGGGTGTGTCCGTTCCAATCCACGTATCATTTGCACTCGCTGGCGGCCGGAATCCATAAGTCGACTGCGTCAGTGCCGGTTGCGAATCAAGCAGCGTGATAATGTGGTGCGCGGAAATGAGGGCCTGGGGCGTGGTTGAGAAATTCAATCGCCCCTTGGATAGGGTCATACCACCGCCAAGATATGCACCGTCACTTAGGATCGTCGCGGTCTGATTCGGAACACTGTTATTAGGAGAGGTCGCGCTCGCCAGGCAGCTCGTGTAACCTCCCGGCGAGGCTGCCCCATAGTTCGTGCACCAACTCGCAATCTCTAGTGGATTGCCGGTCATTCCCACACCGATCCCGCTTTGGTCCATATCGACTTTTATCGTTCTGTTAACCGAAACGATTGCGCCGGGCCAGAAATTGAGCGTTCCGCCATAGTAAGCCTGCTTGATCGTATATGCCGACGTCGATGACGATCCGTTATCCGTAAAAATACAAACTAATCCGCCCGAGCAGGCCGCTGTCTGTGTAAGTCCCTTAGCAACATATCCGCAGATCCCGCCCGCTCCGCCTGGGCATCCTCCAGTGTAGGGATAAACTGAACCTACTCCGACTGGACTTGCCATGCGCAGTACGTCATACGTAATGGCGTCCGCACCGCTAGCCACTCTCGGCCATCGCACCGGAATCGAATCCGTTCCGGTCGAGAGCCAACTCATAATCTGCATTGGAGAAGTCGCCGAACCGGCCGTCGTGTCATTCGCCACGATGTAGTAGGTATACGCAATGGAGCCCGTGCCGCCCCCCGCATCCCCACCGCTCATCCCGCCGGCCCCGGCAATTTGAAAGTTCGCGGCCCCACTCGATGCCCCGGCAATCAATCCCGCGAATCCCAGGCCGGGAAACGGCGTCCGTGCTGGACTTTGCGGGTTGAGCGCATTGCTGTCTTCGGAATAAATGTTCTTAAGATAAGCTCCCTGATAATTTCCGGTCGTGTTCGACGCATACACTTCCCACAAACCAGCAGCTTGTATCACGGTGTTTTCGACATACAGTCCATTGGAGTTATAATCCGTGACTCCATTCGACCAATTCGCCGTGATAGTAGAATCCCGTAGCGTAATAACCGGCGCAACCTGCACGCTCTGGTTCCCCGCCGAGAATACAAACGACCCCGTCCAATTCGCGTTCGCGTTCAACGCTATGCCTTGGTTATTAAAATGATCGATTGTGGCATTCTCGTCATCCCACATATCGAAGAAATTATTGAAATGCCCGTTTTCGTTTACTTTGTCGTACGAAATATCGAGCAGATGGGAGTCCATCGCGTTATCTAATACCGCGACATACGCCAGCGCTACTACTCCCGGACTCGCTTGCACGGCGATATCTGCTCCACGGTGCGAGTACTGGAACGTCGTGGCATTCGGCACCGCCGTGATCGCAGCGTCGCCCCAGTAACTGCCGTTGTCGGTAAACAAAATCGTGACCATATCTCCCACTCGAAAGCCATGCGGGCTCGCCGTCGTGATGGTTACGACCTGCGAAGCCATCTGCGTCTGCGAGATCGCGACTCCGGCATAGGCCGCATTGGTCGATAGATTTACTGGCGAGCGGAAACTGAGTCCGGCAACCGTATTGTCGGTGTAATCGTTGGAAGACTTCAGATCGCCGATCTGTAAGCACGCTCCGCGCCCAAGGCAGTTCAGAGATGTACCATAGCCGTTTAAAACAGATTGGTTCGAGTGCAGATAGATCGTCCCATAGACGTTATAAGTGTTGACCGTGCTGTTAGGTCCATTAGCCGGGATCGTTACGTTGCACTGGCTGTTGTTATACGAAGCCGCATTCACTCCGCAAGCCGCATTCAACGTCTCCTGGATGCCGGACGAGGCCGATCCAACCGTGTATCCAGCGGCATAAGAATAGAACGGAGTGAAAGTAATTGTTCCCGAACCCGCTCCCGAGCTACATCCACCGGCAGCGCTGGCGATGCTCACGGCTTCGCTGTTTCCGCCTCCAGTAAGAAGAACCTGATACCCCGCTCCGCTGGTTGTATCAACACCCACCGGGCACGGAGTAAGTGTAACTGTGGCCTGCGATCCCCCGGTTAACGGCGCAGACATCGTCTGTGTCCAATTCAGTGCCGTCGTCGCATAACTAATCCCCGCCGGCGCTCCGCTACCACAAGGCCCCCACGTCGAGTTACCGTTCAAACAGGTAGCTGAACTGGCGACCCCCGCTCCCAGTTCGCCCGGGGGGACCAACCCATTCACCAGCCCCGCTTTCGCTGAAAGCCCGTTGTCCACATAATTCCGGTCTGCAGCTTGATTGGGAGATACCGGATCCGCTGGCAAAGTCAACGGCCCAGTCATCGTGCCGCCGGCCAGCGGCAGATACGCTCCCGCGCCTACGTTTTGCACTGCCGCATCCACATAACCCTTATTCGCGGCGTCCGTCGCTTGCACCGGCGCCGGAAGCGACGGAGGCGCACCAAACTGCTTCGTGCCCGTGATCGTTTCCGATCCCGCCAGGTGCACCACCGTCGCATCAATCGCCAAGGGAGCCACAGCCGCATTCACGTATTGCTGGGTCGCCGCCAGATTCCCAAGTCCCGTTCCCGGCGTAGTCAGCACCGCGCCAAGAGTTGTCGGCGACGTTGCCGGAACTGCCCAATATTCCGTTCGCACCGTTCCATCATCCAACTGGAAAACCGCGGCATAGTAAGTTCCCGCCGGAGACGCCCCCACATTCGGCACCAGTTGCGCCGTAAACGCGCCCAACGGCCCGATCGTCACCGCCAGATTCCCCGCAGCCACTGCGTCTCCCTCCGCGGATAGGAATGTCGGCCACGAAATCAGCACCGTACCCGATGCCGCACTCCCGTCAGCCCTGTACACCGTCCCGCTGATGGTCGTAAGCGCTGGCCCTTGGGCCCGCAACGTGGTCGACAATGCCAACCCCATCAGCAGCACCACGATCAGAGAGGTCACTACCTCCGATGCCATCGCCAAACATCTGTCATTCACCGCCAACCATCTGCGCATGTCTTTTCTCTCCCCGTAAGCGCACGCCACTATAACTATGCCCAATAAGAAAGCCGCTCAACTTGAGCGGCCCCAAAAAAGATTTTCTCTGTGTTTCTCTGCGTCCTCTGCGTTAAAGATTTTGACGTTCGCAGCAATCGCACGAAAATACGATTCTCACTCTGATTCTCACTCGGAAGCCCGCGGCTCGCTCCCCACCCGCGACGCCACAAACCGCCGCACGCTCTCCACATACACGTCCGCGAAGTCTACCACCGGCCTCCGCCTTTCGATCAGCACCATGGCCGCTTCCATCTCCCACTCCATCGCACATAATACCGCCAGCGTCATCATCGGAGCCCGGTGTACCCCAGCCGCGCAATGTATGTAAAGACGCGCCTCCGGATCCTCCAGCGCAGCCATCGCGAAATCAACCCCGCGCTGCAGCAACTCCGGACTCTTCGGCAGAAAATCGTCATCCGTCGGATTCCACAGCACCCGCACCCCGCACGGTGCCGCCAGGGGCCCGTCATCAAACTCAATCTGCATGTCGATCACGTGGGTCACGCCGCTTTGCGCCAGTTCTGCCATGTTCCGCGCGTTCCAGATCCCGCCGCCCAGCGCAATCCGTTCCGTCACCCACGAGATATCCATGCCGAGATCCGTCCACCTTCCGGCGCAATCCGCAATCTTATGCGTTAGAACTGTCCTGATTCTACGTCACCCGTCAAAATAGAAAAGGGCCCGATTTGCGTCGGGCCCTTCAGAGTTTTATTTTTTTTCTCAACTCTTAAGTTTAGGATATCAAATCCAATAGGGTGGACGGACATTTTTTCAATATTTATTTCTTCCTTCGTTTGAGTAAGTTACCCCGAAATCCCGCTTTTTCCCCTCTTGACAACTTTTCCGCCCCACCATAGGAACCCGATCCAACAAGTCGCCTGCTAGTAGTATTCGTGAAAGGTCGTCTAGAGCATCCTGGAGAAGGCGCCGTATGTTCCTGGGAGTACAGCCGTACATTCGCGCAACCTCGTCTACGTCGTATTCCTCGAGGACATTTACGGCCAACAGCTTCTTGTCGATTACGCTCAATCTCTCGATCGCCCTCTCCATATCGGTCACAAAGATCACGACGTCCTCAAAGTTCCTCATCGTGTACGACGTGACCCGCGTCCGGAAGAATTCCCGGCCCAGCAACGACGGCACCTTCCCCACTTCAACCGAAGCCCGTGCATACCGTCGCAGCAGCGCTACCGTCCGCCGGCGATAGGGCGACAGCTCCATCTCCGTTTCGCCAAACACCACCGAGGGTGGAGGTTCCGCTTGCCCCATCAGGCTCCATTCGAGCGAGTTCGCCGTTTGTGCGCTCATGCCCTCACCTCCACCGCAGCCACTCCTTGCAGATATTCAATCCGGCCTGGCCTCTGAAGGCTTTCTCTCGACACCTTCACTCCCCGCGCACCACCTTTGCCCTGGCGGGCGTTGGGCAGCGGTGCCTCCTCCACGTGTCTCATATCCGCCAATCGGGCACGACAGCCGCCGCAATACACGCCATCTGCTCCCAGCTGGCGCAGCCACAATCCGCCGCAGCGCTCGCAATATTTCAGTTCGACCTGGATTTCCGCGCTTTCCGCTTTGCCTATGAAATTCATGATTGCCTCTCTCGATAGATGAAGAACATTCAAACCAATAGAAAAAAGCCCTGGTACCGATTTCTCGGCCCCAGGGCTCGTTTCTCTTACGATGACCTGTTTTTGCTATTTAGTTAGGGTTGAAGCACTTACTGAAATCTGGCGGTCACTCCACCATCCGGTTGGCGGAAGTAACCCTCCTCATAACCCGACTTGAGCACTTGCCCGTTCTGCAAAAGCAGGCTCAAACGCCCGTTGAAGTGAATCGTTTGCAGCAAGCGCTGCGTGGCGGCCGACAATAATTCCGCCGACCGTACTTTCCGGCGAAACTCCCCGAAGCTTCTTTCTTCGTTCTCGTGCGATGATATTTCTATCATGACAGGTAACCTTTCTCGCAAATATAAATATCCTTGGGGACATATAATGCGTCTGATCCTATCTCTCGTAGAGTTACTAAGTCAAGCGAATGATGATTAGGCAAATACGTACGAAAGTAGATAATACTTTCTAAGATGTCAGTCAATGGTACTTCGGAAAACTCAACTTTTGTCGCGCTTATTTGGGACGATGGCCGATGGGTGCCGCATCCCGACGTCGCGTCCTTTGCGACGTTAGAGCCTGCCCTGAGCGAAGCCGAAGGGGTGGGATTCCACGAAAGAGTCCAGCATGGGCTCTTGCCCTTGAATTTGCTTTCGGATGGCGCAGTGCCGTTGCGACATTTGGCTTTTTTGGTGGCGCAGCGCCGGGGCCCTCAGCACGCCCGCTTTTGGCGTGATGGGGTGGAGCGGTTTACCGCAGCGTAAAACGGTCTTACTTTATTGCTGGCTTTAGCCGCTGAGGGACGGCTACGGTGCACCCGATGAGTCTTTCCTCAAACGGTCGATCCCCAGAAGCTCGCGACCATACAATTTCCATCCATTTTTGCGGAACTTCTCTAACTCCAAGCCCGTATATACGTCCGAGTACTAGGGACCTCAGTGTGTCCAGATAGTCAGTCCGGATAATGGAGATCTGCCGCAATGCGCAAACCTTGCCTGCCTGCATTTGTCGCCCTACTCGCCCTAGCCGCCTTCACCGCTTCCGCCCGCGCCGACGATTGGTCCAAAACCTACGACCTGACGGCCAAGCCCGAGTTGCGCGTCGAAGCCCGCGACGCCAGCGTCCACATCGAAGCCTGGGATCAAAACAAGATTGAGGCGCGCGTAACCACCCGCGGCTGGCATCTCGTAACCGGAGGAGTGGAAATCGTGGAACATCAGCAGGGAAACACGGTCGACATCGAGTTGCGCCAACCGCACACTCATTTCTCCATCGGAATCGACAATCGCCGCATCGAACTCGAGATCCGCATGCCCGCCAATGCGAAAGTGAACGTCCACACCGGCGACGGCAACGTCTCCGCGAAAGGTCTAAAAGGCGAGTTGGATTTCACAACCGGTGACGGCCGGCTTGAACTCGACGGTATCGATGGCAATCTGCATGCCCATACCAGCGACGGTTCCGTCCGTGTCTCCGGTCGCTTCGATGTTCTCGAACTGCGCACCAGCGACGGACGGGTTCAAGTCGAAGCGCGGCCCGGTTCCCAACTGCGCGAGCCCTGGGACATTCGCAGTTCCGATGGCAGCGTGTCCCTCAGAATCCCGGCAGATCTCGCGGCAGACATAGAACTCCACACTAGCGACGGCAGCATCACGACTAACATTCCCATCACCGTGGAAGGCAGCTTTAGCCACCACGACGTGCGCGGCAAGATCAATGGTGGCGGGAACCGATTGACCGTGCACACCAGTGACGGGTCGGTCACCCTGGATAAGTTTTAATTGAAACGATAATCTCAGAGAGCGCTTCGCATCTCACATCCTTATGAACTGGAAAATGTTCGCCCTGTTTCTGGCGGCGCTTTCGGCCGCGCTCCCCGCCTTTGCCCAACACTCCGCCTCCGAGCCCGTACTCGACGTTTCCGCCATGGATAGAACCGTTGACCCCTGCGTGGATTTCTACACCTATGCCTGCGGTGGCTGGATCAAAAAGAATCCGATTCCTCCAGACCAGTCCAACTGGGGAACATACGGCAAGCTCGAGGATGAGAATCGCGCGCAGTTGAGGGCGATCTTGGAAGAAGCCGCAAACGCCAACCGCACCCGCGATGCGGTCGCGCAGAAAATCGGCGATTACTATGCCTCCTGCGTGGATGAAGCGGCCATTGAGAAGCTTGGCGCCAAGCCTCTGTCCCCCTCCCTTGACCGCATCGCCGCTCTCAAATCGAAGCAGGACCTCGCCGCATATGCCGCTACCACCGCGTTTCCACCCGCGCTCTACGGCGGCGGAACGCTCTTCACCTTTCGCTCCAATCAGGACTTTAAAGACTCCAACCAGGTGATTGCCGAGGCCGATCAGGGCGGACTCGGCCTGCCCGATCGTGATTACTATTTGAAAGATGATCCCCAATCTCAAAATCTGCGCAAAGCTTACGTCGCGCATGTTGCAAAAATGTTCGAGTTGCTTGGAGACAAACCCGCCGATGCAGCTACGGAAGCCGCGACCGTGATGCGCATCGAGACCGCGCTTGCCCAAGGCCAAATGACCCGCGTCGAGCGCCGCGATCCCCCCAAGCTCTATCACAAAATGAGTGTCGAGGACTTGCAGAAACTCGCTCCGGCATTCCTCTGGAGCATCTATTTCACCAAGTCCGGCATGGGATCGCTTGCCACACTAAACGTAGTCGCTCCCGACTACTTCCACGTCATGAGCGCAGAAATCGAAAAAGAAACTTTAGAAGATTGGAAACTCTATCTGCGCTGGCATGCCATACACGATGCCGCCACTGACCTGTCCGCGGCCTTCGTACAAGAAAATTTCAATTTCTACGGCAAGACGCTCCGAGGACAGGAAGCACTTCCCCCGCGCTGGAAGCGCTGCACCAACGACGTAGATAGCGACCTCGGAGAGGCCTTGGGCCAAGCCTACGTAGCGAAGTATTTCAGCCCCGAAGCGAAGCAGGCCGCGCTCAAAGTTGTGTTGGAAGTAGAAGCCGCCATGCAGAATGAGATCCAGACTCTGCCCTGGATGGGAGCGGCAACCAAGGAACAGGCTCTCATCAAACTGCACGCGATCGCGAACAAAATCGGATATCCCGACAAATGGCGAGACTACAGTGCGCTCGGAATCGTCCGCGGCGACGAAATCGGAAACTCGGAACGCGCATCCTGGTTCGAATTTCACCGCTGGCTCGCGAAAATCGGCAAGCCCGTCGACCGCAAAGAGTGGGACATGACGCCGCCCACCGTCAACGCCGATTACGATCCCCAGAGAAACGATATCAACTTTCCTGCCGGCGTCCTGCAGCCGCCGCTCTTCAGCGCCCTCTCCGACGCCGCCCCCAACTATGGAGACACCGGCGCCACCATGGGCCACGAACTGACTCATGCCTTTGACGACGAGGGCAGCCAGTTCGACGCCCAGGGAAATCTCCGCAACTGGTGGACCGACGCCGACCGCGAAGAGTTTGAGAAGCGCGCCCAATGCGTGGTCGATCAATATTCCGGATACACCATCATCGACAACATCAAGATCAACGGCAAACTCACGAACGGCGAAGACCTGGCCGATCTCGGCGGCACGCTCCTCGCATATCTGGCGTGGAAGGAAGACACGAAAAATAAAAAGCTCGAGCCCCTAGATGGCTTGACCCCCGAGCAGCGTTTCTTCGTGGCCTACGGACAGAGCTGGTGCACAAACGAGCGCGACGAGAACAAGCGCCTGAGGGCGACCGTAGATCCGCACTCGCCCGAAAGCTTCCGAGCAAACGGTGTGGTGTCGAACATGCCGGAATTCGGAGCCGCGTTTCATTGCAAGCCAGGCCAGCCCATGGTAAGAGACAACGCCTGCCGAGTCTGGTAATGAGCAGAAAAACTCAGCCCTGCGCGCGTATTTGAGCGATGGGTGCCCCATCCTTGCGCGTTTTTTTTTGCGCAAGGGTAGGATTCCACGGAAGCGTGCAACTAAGCCCTTGCATTTGATTTTGCTTTCGGGTGGCGCAGTGCTTCAGCGCTGCGGCAAGAACATTGTTCCACGTGCGGCTTTAGCCACTGAGGTAACGCACCCGGCAGACATGAAATGCCTTGGCTAGCTGGTAGCTTTACCCGCGCTCAAACACGTGCTTTTCTTCCAACTGCCGACGCGCTGCCGTCATCTCAGTTTCGTAGCGATCCTTCTGATCCATCAGCGCAGGGAGCGCCGTGGCATACCGCCGAGCCATCGTAAACAGCCCCTGCGTCGCCAGTCCGGCCGCGATTTCCGCGATGTGATCTCCCGTAGTATCCAGGTAGAGTGCCTCAATCGGGTCGCCCAGCCACACATCACCACCCACCAGCCGCGTCTGCCAGTACACTTTCCGCTCGATCATGCGTGAGATTTCTTCATCGCTAGCCTTGCCGAAAGACCACTTGTTGAGTTTGAAGCTGTAGTGACGACTGGATAAAGGCAGCGGCACTAATTTGCCCGATTTCACGAACTCGATCTGCTTTTGGTCGACGTCCTTGCGCAGAGCATTGATGACCGCAGCTTCCGTGTCTTTCGGCTCGAGCGAAGGCAGCACTTCGCGCAAAGTAACCGAAAGATTCACCGCCACCCGCGCGCTGAGCCCCTCCGAGTTTTCCAGCGTGATAACTGAGTGCAGGACGTCAAAATCCGCGCCCGACGTAGCATGCCGGAAAGGCCAGTCCAGCTTGAAACTGAGCGGCAGCCCGGTGCGGGTCACATAGATCGTCTTCGAGATTGCAGTAGAAGTGCTCATAGTCGAATCGCCGAATTGGACAGCCGTCATTTTAACCCGTAGCGCCAGCCCGTGCCCCGTCACCACGGCGAATCAGGCGCGCCACAACTGCCATAAATTCCAGATCGCGGAAGCGCCGAGCAATCCGCACAAACCCGCCGTCACCATCACGCCCGCCTGCGTCTCCAACAGGTCCGCAAACACGCCGCTGACGAACACGAACAAGAACACATCTACGGTCAGATGAAATCCCTGCCCCGGAAAATCAGGAGCGCCCAATGTCAAAACGAGCAACAGTCCCGCGATCACAAGCGCGCCCGTATTTCCAAAATAGCGTGTCCGCTTCCATCCCGCGTATGTAATCAGCGCAACCGGCAAAGCAATCATCAGCGGAGGGCTATTGGTGAAGATCTTTTGCACAGCGTTACGGTACGAAACCAACGTCCCAAATGCAGCGGGGTTAAAGTCAATCCACTTCGCGTGCGCCATCCCCTGCCGGAACAACCCCGGCTCGAAAAAATAGCTCGCAAACAGCAGCACTGCGGCGACGGCGATGGCCGTAATCCAGATCGCCACCACCGCCCGCGGACGGACTGGCGCGACCCACAACATAAGCGGCAGAATCACTATCGCCAGCACCCCCAGCGAAAATTGGTTGCCCGCCGCTAGCGCCAGCGACAGCCCCAAAAGCAGAATGCGCCGCCAGTTCCACAGCACAACTTCACGCGGAGCGTAGAGTGTGTGCGCCACCGCAATCGCAGTGAAAATGGTTCCGAACGCTCCCCACACCGCCCCCATTTCTCCCATGCTCTGGGTTCCGGCGGCGTTCACAATCATCGCCGGCGAAAAACAGTACAGTGCAAGCGCGACATATCCGCCCGCGTTCCCAAAGAGGCGCCGCGCCACGTACCAGAGTGAAGCTCCCAGCATCACCCCGAAAAACAAGTACGGACTGGCGGCCACCAACGGCTGGAGCCACCCCGGCAACCATGAACCCGGCCGCATCAGAAGCGGCGCCGCCGCGACCAGGTAGTAGAGGGGAGAGCGATCCTGATCGTAGCCGTCTCGCACCCGTAGATGTCCCGACCGCCCCGCCGAAGGCAATCCGGTGGCAGCTTCCGAACGCAGAGACTCCGGAGTCCCCGCAATCACGCCGCTCTTCCACTGCTCGAGTCCCTGATAGATGCGCAGCGCCTGATCCGAGTTCGGAAGAGACGACTGTAAAGCCTGGACCTGCACCAGCCAAACGCACTGCAGCAGATAGACCAGAAGCAGCGCGCCCGCAATAAACTGCGGACCCCGAAACTCATCGGAATGGAAAAATCGAAGCAACGATTCGCGCAACCAGGCAGACCGATCGTTGTATCACGTCCAAACGAAGATGAATAGCAACCGCCGAGAGGTCGGGCAGAGGACTAGAACTAATCTCATGAATGCTTTGGGTAGGGCACGGCTTGAGCCGTGCCGTTCACAACGTTTAAGAACGTGGGTTTTAGCCCCCGGGGGCCGGACAGCCCATGCGGAGATAACTGTGGCGCGGACCGAGCTGACTAGATATCCAGATTCTTCACATCCAGCGCATTGTCTTCAATGAATTTTCTGCGCGCCTCCACATCTTCGCCCATCAGCGTAGTAAAGATGGTTTCGCATTCGGCGATATCTTCGAGACGAACTTGCAGCAGCGTCCGCCGCTCGGGGTCCATAGTCGTCTCCCAGAGCTGCTCAGCTGTCATTTCGCCAAGACCTTTGTAGCGCTGTACCGTGTACTCCTTGCGCCCTTCGTTCAAAACGTAATCGAAAAGCTCGCGGGCGGTATTTTTCTCGACAATCTCAGGCTCTTTCGGGCGCCGCGCCGGAGCCTTGCCCGATTT
This sequence comes from Terriglobales bacterium, assembly GCA_050010155.1. Classification (GTDB taxonomy): domain Bacteria; phylum Acidobacteriota; class Terriglobia; order Terriglobales; family Acidobacteriaceae; genus Acidiflorens. Next base: position 34,092 of record JBEKLO010000004.1, on the reverse strand, counting down.
CTTCTGCGCCGTCTCGGCATCTTCCTTCTCCGCAGCGCTCAGATTTTCCCCGCCGTCTTCGTTCTCGCCGGCTTCTTCATTTTCTTCGTCTTTGTCTTTCGCCGCGCCGCTAGCCGCCTTTGCCGGTCTCGGCACGCTCTCCACCACAAATGGAGGCTCCAGATACTGCTCGATCTGCTTGAACTTCGTAATCAGTTGCCGGCATTCCGGAGTCGCAGCCAGTTCCCAGTTGATGATGTGCTCCGCTCCTTGCACGTTCACGAAGATGACCGCCCACAGGTTATGTTCTTCGTCGAAGCGCGTTTCCACGCTCTTCAGTTTCAGACCTTTTTGCAGCCGCTTGAGTTCCTTTTCCAGCTTCTCAATCTTTTTCGGAGGAGTATTCTTGTCGCCTTCAAAATCAACGCGCTTCGCCAGATCGAGTTTCGGCAGCAACGCCGTGATCTGTTCTTCGCGAATCCGCTTGTTCAGCCTGTCAAGAAATCCCAGATACTCGTTCAGCACAGTAATGAATTTAGTCAAAGCCACGCCTTCAAGCTTGGCCGCGCCCTCTCCGTAACGGATCGTGAGGCCTTCCGAAGCGCGCTTGACCATCACTTTTACGAAGTCGTGTTCGTTCTTGATGTACTGGTGCGACTTGCCCTTTTTGATCCCAAACAGCGGCGGCTGCGCGATGTAGATATTGCTGCGCTTGATCAATTCCTGCATGTGCCGGAAGAAAAACGTCAGCAGCAGCGTGCGGATGTGCGAGCCGTCTACGTCCGCGTCTGTCATCAGAATGATTTTGCCGTAGCGAACCTTTGTCGGATCGAAATCCTCTTTCGAAATGCCGGTGCCGAGCGCCGTAATCATGGCGCGAATTTCTTCGTGCGCCAGCATCTTGTCGTAGCGCGCTTTTTCCACGTTCAGAATTTTCCCCTTAAGCGGCAGAATCGCCTGGAACCGCCGGTCGCGCCCCTGTTTCGCCGTTCCACCTGCCGATTCACCTTCCACCAGAAACAGTTCGCACCGGTTTGGATCGCGCTCCGAGCAGTCGGCCAGTTTCCCCGGCAGTCCTCCTCCATCCAGCGCGCCTTTGCGTCGAGTCAAATCGCGAGCTTTGCGAGCGGCTTCGCGAGCGCGAGCGGCATCAATCGCCTTATTGATGATCTTGCGCGCGACAGCCGTGTTCTGCTCGAAGAATGCTCCGAGCTTTTCGTTGACCACCGCCTGCACAATCCCGGCAATATCGGAATTCAGCTTGCCCTTGGTCTGTCCCTCAAACTGCGGCTGCGGAAGCTTCACGCTGATCACCGCCACCAGGCCTTCGCGAACATCATCTCCACTCAGATTTTCTTTTACGTCCTTGAACAGCCCCATCTGCTGTCCGGCATAGTTAATGGTACGCGTCAGCGAGGTGCGGAAGCCGGAAAGATGCGTCCCGCCGTCGATCGTGTTGATGTTGTTGGCGAAACTGAAAACCGATTCCGAGTATGCATCGTTGTACTGCAAGCCGATTTCGATGTGTACGTCGTCTTTGTCGGCTTCCATGTAAATCGGCTTGTCGTGGAGCGTCTGTTTTCCGCGGTTCAGGTGCTTGATGAATTCGGCAATCCCGCCGTTGTACTTGAATTCAGCGCGCTTCGCTTCGTTGGTCTTCGAGTCCGTCTGGCGCTCGTCGGTCAGCGTGATGACCAGGCCCTTGTTAAGGAACGCAAGTTCGCGCAACCGCTGCGAGAGCGTATCGAAGTTGTACTCAAGCGTGGTAGTGAAAATTGTTTTGTCGGGGACGAAGTGAACCTTAGTGCCTGTCTTGATCTTGGCAGCGCCCGTCTTCCTGAGTTTGCTGGTGGGCTCGCCTTTTGAATACGTCTGCTCCCACGTAAAACCGTCGCGCCAAATTTCCAGATCCAGTTCTTCGCTGAGCGCGTTGACGCAGCTCACGCCCACCCCGTGCAATCCTCCAGAAACTTTGTAGGAGTTGCTGTCAAACTTGCCACCCGCATGCAGCGTGGTCATCACAACTTGCGCGGCCGGAATCTTCTCCCCGTCGATATCCATGTTATCGACAGGAATGCCGCGTCCGTTGTCGACTACCGTAATCGAGTTGTCGAGGTGAATCGTGACGTCAATCTTGTCCGCGTGTCCCGCCAGCGCTTCGTCAACCGAATTGTCGACAACTTCATACACCAGGTGATGCAGCCCAAGTTCGCCGGTCGAACCGATGTACATAGCCGGCCGTTTGCGCACCGCCTCCATGCCGCCGAGAACCTTAATGGAATCGGCGGTGTAATCTCCGTCATTGGACTTGCCATTCTTGTTCTTCGCCTCGACGCTCTTCGCATCGGCGAGTTCTGCTTGCAATTCTTTTGTGGCCATTCTGCTCCGTCGGAGAAATCCGAATCGACCTGTCTGGAAGGGCGATTTCGGGAAGGCTCGGGTGAGGTCAACTTATTGAATTTTCTGCTATTTAGCTGTCACCAGAGCTGTTTGTATTTTACCACAAAAGGCGCCCATTTCAGGGTCAGAATCGAGACGATAAACTGCGTTTTTTGTTGCCCTTACGAAGCCAGTTTGGAGTGCCAGCGAGGCCCTTCCCACGGAAGGGATGCTAGTGTCCCGAAGCCTTCGGCGCGCCCGATTTCACCGTCCCAAAATGTAGCCCATCCATCACATCGTCAAGTTCATCTTCTGAGCCGGCAATAAAAGTGAAGGACAAGATGTGCCCCTTCGCCAGAAGCACAAGCGTGCACTGCCGCATGGTAAGTTTGTCGCCCAGCGCCTTGACGAAATCCGCTCGCAGAAGATGCCGCGACTCCACTTCCAGCGCATACGCTTCGCCGACCTCCTTAAATCCTTTGGAGGTAGCCAGCTCCGTGAGGGGCCCTAGGTAGTCCTCCACCGTCTTGAGTCCTGGATATGACGCGACACCTTCCGAGGCGATCACCGCCGCCGAATTAATCGTGTCTCCCGTAGCCTCCGGAGGACGCTCGAAAACCGCCAGCAACACTTCCGCCTTCCCGGCCTCATTTCCTTCCTGCATCTCTTTGGTGCGATCGACCCAGCCATAAGGAATCATGTAGCGGAATCCGAAAGTTGTGTTGCGGTAAAGCTGAGCGTCGCCACTACCTGCGGAGGGCTTAGCAGGTTGCGCGGTTTGCGAACTTTGTGCGGATGCACTCTTGCTCTGCGCCATAGCCGTGAAGCTGAAGCTCAAACCAGCCAGAACAACCAGGCCTCCACAGAGTTTCCGCCCCACGCAAGCACCGCGCCACTCCCGGCAAAAAGGCATACCACTCATGCTACCAGCGCTTCGCCCCTACTCAACGAACATGCAGTCTCCATAGGAGTAAAAACGGTACTCCGACTCCACCGCGTGCCGGTAAGCCGCCATCACCAACTCTTTTCCGCCCAGCGCGCACACCAGCATTAGCAAAGTCGACTGCGGCAGATGAAAGTTCGTCAGCAGCGCATCCACAATACGCAAGCGATAGCCCGGATAAATAAACACGTCAGCCTCGCCGCGTCCCGATTCGACACGACCACCGCCCGTTCGCTCCGAGGCAAGCCCCGCCGCATGCTCCAGCGTGCGCACCGTAGTTGTACCCACCGCCACCACACGTCGCCCGTCAACTTTCGCCCGGTTGATTGCGTCCGCCGTCGCCGCCGGAATCTCATACTGTTCCCGATGCAGTTTGTGATCTTCCACTTTCTCTACTCGCACCGGCTGGAACGTGCCCAGCCCAACATGCAACGTGATCTCGGCAATCTCGATCCCCCGCGCACGAATCCGCTCCAGAATCTCAGGTGTAAAATGCAGCCCCGCAGTCGGCGCCGCCACCGATCGAGCACTCGACCCCGGCTGCGCATAGACCGTCTGATACCTTTCCCGGTCCACCGCGAGATCGTCGCGGTCGATATAAGGCGGAAGGGGCACGTGTCCAATGCGCTCAACCCGGTCGAAGAAATCGGCGACTGGGGCGAATCGGATCCGCCGCTCGCCAAAGCTGCCCCGTTCCGTGACCTCGGCTTCCAGTTCGAACGAGGCGCCCTCCGAGCCGGCCCCAAAGTAGAGCTTTTCCCCGATCCCAATCTTCCGCCCGGGCCGTACCAGACATTCCCATTCATCCGGAGCGACCTCCCGCGTTAGCAGAACTTCGACCCGCCCGCGCAGAAAGTCCCGCGCCGCCGGGTTGTAGGGACTTAAACGCTGCGCCCGTTCGCCGCTCCGGTGCCCGTAAAGCCGCGCCGGAAACACCCGTGTATTGTTCACGACCAGCAAGTCATCAGGCCGAAGCAGTTCGGGAAATTCGCGAAACATCCGGTCGTGCCAGTCTTGCTCCCCCCAGTTCCCGCCCACCCCGTCCACATTCGGCCGAGTCACGTTCGGCCGACTGAGGTGCAGCAGCCGCGACCCCGCGCGATCCGCCAACGGCTCCTGGGCAATCAGTTCCGGCGGCAGATCATACTGGAATTCCGAGACAAGCATCGAGGCGATTATAGGTTGAGGACGGATTCGGGACCCCAAACATGTCGGCCCGGACCTTTTGCCCGTGATATTTACACATATATTGACCTGCTGGTTCTTGTAAGCCTTCCGACCCGTGCTGTACCATGACGGCAATGGCCAGCGACCGCCACGATCGTCTCGAGATTGTGCAGTACGGCCGCATGCTGCACGAAAACGGTTTTGTTGCCGCCACCGACGGCAATCTCTCCGTCCGCCTGGACGAAAAACGCCTTCTCGTCACCCCCACCTGTATCAGCAAGGGCCGAATGCGCACTTCCGACCTCGTAATTGCCGACATGGACGGAAAACACCTGGCAGGCAAGCGCCAGGTGTCGAGCGAACTAGCCATGCATCTGCTGATTTACCGCCTGCGCCCGGAGGTCCGCGGCATCGTGCACGCTCACCCGCCCACGGCCACCGGGTTCGCCGCTTCCGGTTACGATCTCAACCGCCCGCTCGTCTGCGAAGTCGTCGTTGGCCTCGGCTCCATCCCGCTCGCACGCTACGGAACTCCCGGCACTCCCGAGCTCACCGATGCTCTCGCTCCCCTGATCCCGCACCACGACGCCATCCTGATGGCCAATCACGGCGTCGTCACCTTCGGATCCTCCGTCGAAAGTGCGTACATGAAAATGGAAACCGTCGAGCACTTCGCGAAGATCGCGTTAGTCACCCACCTGCTCGGCAACGAGCAGCCATTAGGCGAAAAAGAAGTAGAAAAACTCCACGAAGTGCGCCACCGCTACAACGGAGGAGGGGGAACTCCCGCCGCTACGCGTCGCCCAGTCACGCCGGCCGGTCTTCGATCCGATCTCCAGGCGGATAACGAGTCGAAAGAACCAGCTGGCAGCCGCCAGTAGCCCTACTCCCCTCCGACGCGAAACCTGAATCCCGCCCGAAAGTTAGCCGTTAGCGCCGGATATCCCACCACTTCGTTGTAATGAGCGTTCAGCGCGTTCCCCACGTTCACGTATGCCGTGACTCGCGAGTTAATCGCATACCAACCGCCCAGGTCGACGCGTGCGTACCCGGCCGCGTGCTCGACGGCGTAGTCAAGCGGAGGATATGGAAAGTCGTAGTCCGGACGCCGTCCCACGAAACTCCCGCCGAGATTTGCACCCCACTTCGTCCCCAGGTAGCTCAAGAGTGTGGTCGCCGAATGTTTGGGGCGTCGAAGCAAAGGGTCTCCCGGAGCATACGGATAACTACACGGACTCGCCGGCGTGCATTCGGGGAATTCGAGTATCTCCGTCGAGGTGTAGGTGTAGGCCGCGGTCAGCGATAATCTTGAGCGGATTCTTCCTTGCAACTCAAATTCTGCCCCTTGCGCGAAAGATCGTGCGAGGTTGAAAAACTCGTACACCCCCGATGGAGTCGGAATCGCCTCAATCTGGTCATGAAACAGATTATTGAAGTAGGTTGCGTTCAAGGCCCAGCCGCCGGCGAACAGTTTCTGCTCGACGCCAGCTTCAAAGGCCCGAGTGCGCTCCGGCAACAGGCCGTGGTTCGGAGCGTAGCCATACGCAGGATACCCAAGAGTCTCGTAGAGGGCGGGTTCCATAAATCCGGTAGCATAGGAAAAACGCAAACGCGTTCCGGAAAAATATTCGCCTCCCCGTAACGCCAGCAAGGTCAGCGCAACCCGCGGCACGCCCGTATTCCCGTAGGTGCTGCTGTGCACGAAACGCCCTCCCGCGATGATTGAGAGCCTGCCCAACGTAATCTGCTGCTGCAGGTATGCGTTCTGGTCCAAACGCTGCCCCGCAGCGGGAGGCGGCGACAACAGATCAGACACGAAGCCATTCTCACTGTCGATGCGATATCCAAACGTACTGTGCGCCCAGGTCCGTTCCGAGTAATCACCCTGATATTCGAATCCCACGCGGTTGATATGAGTCTGGTAGAGATCCTGGTACGTGTCGTAAGTGAAAGGATCGGTGTTGTTTAGGTTATTGTCGGTGTAACGATAGAGATAGTCGAAGCCAGTCAGGCGCTGCTGCCATCCCGAAGGCGCTGCCACCGTAAGCTCCACGCTGCCGAGCAGGCTGTTCAGGTGCGCCCATTCGTTGGGATCGGGCTGTAGGGGCTCCGTCACGCCGTTCACAGTCACCGGCGGGTCGTACCCGTTGAGGTTCCACTCCCCCGGCACTCCAGTAAAGCTGTTGGAGTGGCGCACTCGCACTCGCAGCCCAACCTTATCGGTAATCGCCATGCCCACGTTTGCGCCGGCGAGCGAATCCGAATACGCATCGTTGATGCCCTGGCCGTTGGTGTTGAATTGATTGCCAAAAAAGTTGTAGTCGAAGCGCCGGAAGATCCCCGCCAGCGACGCATAGCCATTGGCCGTCCCGAAATTTCCCCCATCAGCGCCAAAGCGCAGTTCCGGAACCCGAGTGCTTCCTGTCCGGGTCCACACCTGCACCACGCTCGTCATTGCATCCGAGCCATACAAAGTGCTCTGCGCCCCGCGCACAAATTCGATGCGATCCGCTTGTGCCAGCGGCAACGTGCCGAAGTCAAAAGTTTCGCCGGGGTTGTCGATGGTGACTCCATCCACGATCACTTTGTTGTAAGTCGACTCGCCGCCGCGCACAAAGAGCGACGAAACTCCGCCGCGTTGTCCCGCCGTATTCACCACAGCGCCCGGCAGAAAGCGCACCGCATCGTCCGCGTCAATCGGTTGCATCACTTCCAACTGCTGGCTGCTCAGCGTATCCACATCGGCCCCCGCGGCCTGGCTCGCAACCGGAGTGCGCGTAGCCGTCACCACCAGCGTTTCCGCAGCCGAAGCTATGCGCAGCTTGACCGTAACGACGTCGGCCGTGGCAGAAACGTCCACCGTTTCCGCTGCGAATCCCGGAGCCAGCACTTGCACCCGATAAACTTCCGAGCTCGAGGCCGTCTCCCGGAAAACAGCCAGCCCCTCGGCCGACGTGTTCAACACCGCCGCCGGAGCCGGCTTTCCGACATGAAGCAATTGCACCTGCGCGCCCGCAACCACAGCGTCTTGCGGATCAACAACTTTGATCTTGATTTCAGCGGAAGCAATGGAAGTCAGGATGGACACCAGACCGATGCCCACCAGAAAAAAAGTACGAGCGAACCAGCGAGAACAACGCATACACGTCTCCTTTTTCACGCGAAAGGGTTGTGTGGATGGTTCACGCCGGTCTCCTGGCTCGCGAGTCAGAATGTGAGTGGTCGCTCCAATGAACTCAGTCGAACTTCAGTTCAGTGAGCTTGCACACAGCGTTCGGCTACTACAATCGGCCTTCCCAGGGTTTTCGCTTTCAGAGATCCCCAGTGGCCGGTTGCGTTGTCCTCGCTTACAGTTGCGCGGCAGCGCGGGATTTGCACCCGCTTCCCATAGCGCCGGCGAATCACCGGCCTACGATCATGCGCGAACCTATTTTGAGAAAGAGCAAAACAGCAGCCCAGCCAATCTAGCCGCCAACCCAATACAAAGTCAACCGCTGGTCGGCGAGGTTGCGGTGCAGTGAAACGGCTTTGAGACTGCACCGGTTCAAGAGCCTGCCCTTCGCGAAGCCAAAGGGTACCGTCAGCACCGCATCTTCATTGCGGCTTTACAGATTGCCGAAAAAACTTAGGTGGTTTTGCTTTTTCGGCCGATGGGTGTCCCATCCTAACGTCGCGTCTTTTTGCGACGTTAGGGTGGGATTCCACGAAAACGCGCAGCTACGTTCTTGCCTCCGCCTTTGACTTAGCTCTTGCTTGCTTTTGCTTTTGCTGTCGCTCTTACTTGCGTGCATTTGCTGTTGCTCTTGCCTTGCTTTTGCTTATGGTTTTGGGTGGCGCAGCGGTTTACCGCTGCGATCACTGCGCCTCCCCGAATGTGGCTTAGCCGCTGAGGGAGCACCGCCGCGCGCTCCTAAAGCGCGGGAAACTCCGCCGAGCCCACACGCGCCACGTGTTCCTCGGCAAACCGTGTAACCCGTTCCAGCGCCGCCTGCAGTTGCCCCTGAAACTCCGCCATCTGCGCCTCCGATTCCGCCTCAACCGGAACCCATATCTTCCCGCTGAACCGCACCAGCGCCTTCGAAAACGGTTTAGGAATCATCATCTCGTCCCAAGTCCGCAGCACCCACGCATCGCTCAGCGCCACATAGAACGCCGCCATCGGCAGCCCGCACGCTCGCGACAGCAGCACCGGCCCCGGCTTCGCCACATCCTTCGGCCCCCGCGGACCGTCAATCGTGAAAGCCACCAGGTTGCCCTGCTCCAGTTGGCTTTTCAGCCCCAGCAGCGCCGTCGCGCCACCCCGGCTGCTCGATCCCCGCACCGCCACGAATCCCAACTTCTCAATCGTTCGAGCAATGTATTCCCCGTCAAAGCTGCGGCTCACCATCACCGCAATCCCTGTCTTTCTCCAAAACCACGCGCTGGCAAACACCGCCCGATGCCAGAAAGAATAGATCACTCGTTTTTCATAAATCGCATCCGGAGGCGAAGGCGCTTCTTCCCAAGATATGGAATACCGCAGAGTATGTCCGATCAAAGAAATCGCCAGATAGCTGGCCCAGCTGATGAACCATAAAGCAATTCTCTGTCGAAGCGAGAATCGACGAGTGTCCAAAACGGATGGCGGCTCAGGCGAAACCGCAGCGGTAGAAGAACTCACGCCGATATTGTAGCCGGGAAAGAAAAAAGGAAATGTTTATCTCAGGGCAAGCGGCCTGAGCCGAAAGCTGTGTTCTGAGAGCTGACGGCTGACAGCTGGGTTCTTACGCTTCGAGGTAACCGACGATCCACTCTTTCAGCCGTTGTCGCCGTTCGTCGCTCGTGTCAAAGCGGACTCCAAAGCTCTTGTTATTTTTCTTCCAGGTAACTTCTCCGCGCACCCACACGCGTGGCAGCGTCAGCAGCGAAAACGACACTTCTACCTGACTTCCTTGCTCGGGCGTGTGATTGCCTTTCAGCGACATTCCCCCCGAACTGATCTCCTGGCTGGTGGCTGTCATGCGCCCACCGTCCGCCATCACAATCCCAACTTCCGTCATCACCGGGATGCGCACGTAGCGCCGGAATTCGTGCAGCACCAGCATCCGTGTCGAGCGCACCAGCTTAATCGCCGCCGACCGCTCCAGCGGCTCGTGAAACACCGCATTGATGCACAGTTTCGAATAACGCATCGCATCCTGTGCCGTCCCGCCCAGCCCGTAAATAACAAGCCGGCTGTTGGAGTTTGATCCTCGCGCAAGTTCGATAATGCTGCCCGCCGTATCTCCCAGGTGCAAAACACAAGCCTCGAATTTTTCGCGTTGCAACCGGCTTGCGTGTTCCTGTTTGATCACAACCGTATCGATCCCAAACTGGCGGAAACACTCTGTAATCAACTGTGCCGGCGCCTCGTTCAAATCAAACAAAGCAACGCGGGCAACACTTTTTCGGTGGACGGGAAGGGGCGCGGGAACGACACCGGTCGAAGTAGACATGAGCTCCAGGGGATAAACTCCTCTAAAACCCCATTCTGACGTGCCTTTTCACGTCTGCCTAGGTTTCGAAAGGGCCTATCCCCTGTCCTAAAGGACCATTACGGAAGTGGTACCTCATCCCTGCCATCCTTACGTCCTTCGTTTTCGCTTTCGATGCAGACACAGGACTTGCGCTGCCGCCGCCCCATGGACCAAATCGAGAATTGTCATCCTTCGCGAAGCGAAGGACCTGCATCATGCCCGCGGTAATCGCTGCCGGGTGCCTCATCCTAACGTCGCGTCTTTTTGCGACGTTAGAGCCTGCCCTGTTTTGCCGAGGGGATGGGATTCCAAAGAAGCGTCCAGCTAGGCTGTTTGCCTTTGCTGTTTGCCTTTGCTGTTGCCTTTGCTGTTTGCCTTTGCTGTTGCCTTTGCTGTTGCCTTTGCTGTTTGCCTTTGCTGTTTGCCTTTGCTGTTGCCTTTGCTCTTGCCTTTGGGTGGCGCAGCGGTTTACCGCTGCGATAGCCCGCGTATTTTTCGGTGCCGGCTTTAGCCGCTGAGGGACTGCAATCTTCAACCCGCGCGACTACTGCTTTCTGATATCCTTAAAGGTTTTCTCGATTAGGGGCACGCCTTTGGAGCACCGCGGCCAGAAATATCATCGCGGACGGTTGAGCCAGGCCATCCGCGAAGAGATCGAAACCATCCTCGAAGGCGAACTGGGCGATCCTCGGATTGGCTTAGCCAGTGTCAGTTCCGTGGTCATGGCCGACGACGCCCGTTCCGCTCGCGTCATGGTCAGCGTGGCCGGCGATGAAGCCGAGGCCGCGCGCACCCTCGAGGGCCTGTCGGCCGCCAGAAATTATGTGCGCCACGAACTAGCCGAACGCCTGCGCCTGCGCCGTCCTCCGGAACTCTATTTCCAGATTGATCGCTCCGATGCATTGGAGAGTCGAGTCGACGAGCTTCTAAGCCGCGCCGAAAAACGCCGCCGAAAAGATAAAGATAAGGACGCCGCGAAGTAAGGAAACAGTGAAGGACAAAGTAAAGGCGCGCCTCGGCCCGAAGCTAGGTCACCGAAGCGCTCTGAAGCAGGTCGCGAAACGACGAACGACCAAGACCAAAGACCAACGACGAACAGCGTACCGCCCTGACGCGAAGCAAACAGCTTCCAGCCAGAAGTGAGATCTAGCCAGAAACCATGAGCGCCAAAATGCTAGAGCGAGTTCTACAGGAGATTCGATCGCGTCGTCGGCTCGTCGTGACCTCGCACGCACGGCCCGACGGAGACGGCATCGGCTCCGCGCTCGCCTTCGGCCAGATCCTCCGCCTCATGGGCAAAGACGCCGAAGTGGTCATGCACGATGGCGTCCCTCGTATTTACCAGACCCTGCCCTTCGCCGATCGCGTCCTTCACGCCGATACCGTCCCCGCCAACGATGCCGTCGTATTGCTCGAATGTGACAGCATTCAGCGCACGCTGCTTCAGGGTCTCGAAAATTGTTTCCTCATCAACATTGACCATCACGCCACCGGCCGCAACTTCGCCCACGTCAACTGGATCGATTCCTCCGTGATGGCCACCGCCGAACTCGTGTACCGCCTCGCGCGTCTCGCCTGCATCCCCATGGATCGCGACGTTGCCACCTGTCTTTACACCGCGCTCATGACCGACACCGGCTCCTTTATGTTTGAAGGCACCAACGAACACACTTTCACCGTCGCGCGCGAACTCGTGCTCGCCGGCGCCGATCCCGCCCTTTGCGCCCGCCCCATCTATTTCGGACATTCGACAGCCAAGATGCGTCTCCTCGGCGCCGCCCTTTCAAACCTCCATCGCGAAGGTCCGCTGTCCTGGATCTGGGTCACGCAGGAACAGATGCAGCGCCTCGGCGCCCGCGAGGAAGATTGCGAGGGTCTCGTCAATTACGCGCTCTCCATGGCCGACGTGCAGGTCGCCATCTTCTTCCGCGAACTCCCCGATCGCCGCTACCGCGTCAGCCTGCGTAGCAAAGGAGAAGTGAATGTCGCCTGTGTGGCCGAGCATTTCGGCGGCGGAGGCCACAAATGCGCCAGCGGTTGTTCGCTCGATGGCCCTTTGGCCATCGCCGTCTCCCGAATCGTCGATCGCCTGCTCCAGGAACCTGTAATTTTGCGCCAGACCTCGACGACCTGACACACCGGACCAAATGAATCTTCGCCGAATGAACCCAGAAACGACTCCGCGGACAAATTCGCGAACCCGCACCGAGCTCTTGCTGCTCGCGGCATTCTGCGGATTCCTGTTCTTCTATGGTCTCGGCGCCTTCGGCCTGCTCGGAGCCGACGAACCCCGCTACGCCCAAATCGCCCGCGAGATGCTGGACCACTCCGATTGGATCACCCCCATCCTCGGAGGCAAACCGTGGCTCGAAAAGCCGCCGCTCTATTACTGGCAGGCCATGCTCTCGTTTCGTCTAGCCGGAGTCTCCGACCGCGCCGCCCGCCTGCCCGCCGCCCTCGACGCCGCCATCCTCATGGCCGCCATCTACTTTTTCCTGCGCCGCTTCCGCCCCGGCAGTGAACTCGATGGCGCCCTCATCACCGCCAGTTGCGTAGGCGTAGTAGGGTTTGCCCACGCCGCCGCCACGGACATGCCGCTCGCCGCCTGCTTTGCCATCGCCCTGCTAGCCTGGTACGCCTGGTACGAAAGTCGCCGCCATATCGATCTCGCCGCGTTCTATATTTTTCTCGCCCTCGGAACCCTAGCCAAGGGCCCCGTCGCCCCCGCGCTCGCAGCCGTAATCATTTTTCTTTTCGTCGCCGCCAAACGCGACTGGCCCACAATCCCGCGCACCCTCTGGATCCCCGGCATCGTCCTCTACCTTGCCGTCGCACTGCCCTGGTACGTCGCCGTCCAACTGCGCAATCCGGAATTTTTCCGCATCTTCATCCTCGAACACAATCTCGCCCGCTTCTCCACCGGCGTCTATCACCACCCCCAGCCTTTTTGGTTTTTTCTGCCCGTGTTCCTGCTAGCACTCATGCCCTGGACGTTCCCTCTCATCCTCGCCATAGCCGAACGAGCCCGTCTCCTCTGGTTTGAAGGCAAGCAGGCTTTTTCCAGCCCGGAAGATTCCTGGCCGCTATTCCTTCTCATCTGGATGTTCGTGCCCATCCTCTTTTTCAGCGCCTCCCAATCCAAGCTCCCCGGCTACATCCTGCCCGCCGTCCCCGCCGGAGCCCTTCTCGTAGCCGAATATCTAGCTGTTCGCAGAGCTGTTAATGCCGCCGGTGCGAACGCTCGGGGTACAGAAGAACCGATTGCGGAGAAAAAGCCCGCTAAGATCTCGCCCGACGAAAGCTCGCGGAACGATAGCAAGCTTTCGCCCCTATTCGCCGTCGCTCACGGGGTTTTCTGCGGACTGCTACTCTTCGCCGCTCTCTCCGCCGCGTCCGTAGCGATGAACCATCACCTGCTCTGGGGAACCGCAACCGCCGTCGCAGCCGTCTTTGCGCTAGCCATCACCGTAGCGCTGCTGTCTCGCGCCGGGCTTAGTCTCTTAACCCGGCTAACCGCATTGGCCGTTGTCATCAGCGTGTCCGTAGTCATTCGCCTCGCCGCGCCTGTTATCGATGCCACTCAATCCGCGCGCCCCATTGCCCAGCGCATTCAGTCCTTTTCTCGCGAACCGGTCCCCATCGCTCTCTATCACGTCAATCGCGTGCAGCAATACGGCCTGGAGTTTTATCTCAATCGCCCGGCGCAATCCTACGACAACGGAAATATCCCGTCTGCATCTCATGTCCTGGTTGCCACACAAGGTACGCAATTGCAGGTTGCCCAACTAGTTCCGGGCCGCCGGGTATCATACTTAACCAGCATCCCGCAGCAGAAGTTGGATTTGTACTGGGTAGGAAAGTGAATAAAAAAGGGTCTCAGGTGTCAGGTCTCGGTTCTCAGGAAGGCCGAACCCGGCTAACAGAAATTGCCGGCAAGTGTTTTTCCTGGGGGCTGAGGGCCGACGGCTGACAGCTGTTCTATGGAAATTCTCGATCTCCGACATTTCTCCTCCGCTGACCTTCGCCCGTTGCTCGAGGATGAGATCGCCATGTGGGGACGCCAACTTTCATGGGACTACTCCACCTCCGCCGAAATGATCCTCCGCTACATGGATGCCAAAATTCTTCCCGGCTACGCCGCCATCGAGCGCGGCAGCCTTTTCGGCTACTCCTTCTTTGTGTACGAGCAGAGCAAAGGCGTCATCGGAGATCTCTACGTCCGCGAATCTTCCCGTGACTCCGCCCGCGCCACCGACCGTCACGAGGTCGAAGAACGCCTGCTCACCCACGTCATCGAAACCCTGCAGCAGTCGCCCGGCATCCATCGCGTCGAGGCGCAGTTACTCGCGCATCACACCGGAGAAGTAGCGCGTCCCTTCCTCCAAACCGGCTTCAGCCGCCATCCTCGCGTCTTCATGAATTTTGAGATTGGCAAGCACCCGCAAACCGCGCCCCCCTTGCCGCCGCAGTTTGAAATTCGTCCGTGGTCCGAGCAGGAATATCAGTCCGCGGCCGCCCTCATTACAGCCGCCTACCGCGGCCACGTCGATTCCGAGATCAATGACCAGTACCGCACCCTCACCGGCTCTCTGCGCTTCCTGAACAACATCGTGCGCTTTCCCGGATGCGGCACCTTCGATGCGCAAGCATCCTTCGCCGTATTCCAGCGCCGCACCCGCACCCTCGTCGGACTCATCCTCTGCTCGCTCGTGCGTCCCGATGTCGGCCACATCACCCAGGTCTGCGTCCTCCCCGAGTACCGCTCCGCTGGACTAGGCGAAGCCATGCTGGCCGCCTCGACCAGAAATCTCCGCGGCCGCGGCCTCCATTTCATCTCGCTGACCGTAACCGAGGCCAACGACCGCGCGATCGCCCTTTATAAACGAATAGGATTCGAATCAACAAGGGTCTTCGACGCTTTCGTGTGGGAAGGATAGGTCGTTCTTAGAAGGGTTACGGCCGCAGCATGTTCTTAGCTATGAACAGCACATTAGCCGGCCGTTCCGCCAGCCGCCGCATAAAGTACGGATACCACTCCGTGCCGAAGGGAACATAGACGCGCATTCCCCAGCCGTCTTTTACCAGGCTCTGCTGCAGGTCGCGGCGAATGCCATGCAGCATCTGAAACTCAAAAGCGTTCCGCGGAATATTCTCGCGCATGGCGAAAGCCTTGGCCTCGTTAATTATGGTCTCGTCATGCGTCGCCAGGCCGTGAAACACGCCGCTCTTCATCAGGATCTTCATCAGCTTTACATAGCTGGCGTCAACCTCAGACTTCTTCTGGAAGGCGATGCCTTCTGGCTCTTTGTAGGCGCCCTTGCAAAGCCGTATTCGTATGCGCTCCGAAAGCAACTTCTCGATGTCGGCCTCCGCGCTTCGCATGTACGACTGAATCACCGTCCCCACGCTCTCCTCGTTCCCGGGAACTCTGTGCAGTTCATGCACGAAGGCAAGCGTGCGCTGCGTGTAAGGCGAGCCTTCCATGTCAACGCGAATAAAATTCTTCGGCGTCATGCTCGCGGCTTTGGCGACCAGTCCGCGGACGATCTCGTACGCCATCTTTTCGTCCACGTCCAGCCCCATATGAGTCAGCTTCAGGCTGACATTCGCATTCAGCTTTGCCGCTGCGATTTCATCG
Source organism: Terriglobales bacterium (assembly GCA_050010155.1). Lineage (GTDB taxonomy): Bacteria > Acidobacteriota > Terriglobia > Terriglobales > Acidobacteriaceae > Acidiflorens. Next base: position 18,491 of record JBEKLO010000004.1, on the reverse strand, counting down.
AGCAGATTTGTATAAAGCTGAGCGCTGGCGCGCGCTTCGTCCGCGTTCGTGACGTTCTCGCCCAGATTGTCAATGGAAACGCTGGCGCCAATCTGATTCATGGCGGCCGCGGCCCGAATGGCGTCCGATACCTCTTTACCGGCAACGAAGCGCGTAGAAACACGCTGCCCAATCCGCGAGCGTTCGGCGACCGCGCGCAACGCCCGGCTCTCTGACAGCGCGATGAACGTTGCTCTTAACATCGCGCCCTACCCACGGTGCTTCTGATTGTCGGATTGAAACTGCCGGAGACGTACGTTGGCATTACCCTATTTTTTACCACAAACGGAGCTAGCTTGCAGTGCGCCGCAACCATTCCCAAATAAGAAATTGTCATCCTGATCCCGACAAAAATTGTCACCCTGTTATCCTCACAATTGTCATCCAGAGCGGAGCAACCGCTTCGCGGAACGCGAAGCAGTCGCGGAGTCGAAGGACCCCTACCCCCTGCACAGATTCGGCAGAATAGTGTCGTTCGCTCAGACCCAGCGAGAAGGTACGTTGGTGTCCCGCGGAAGGGTACTTTTGACCCCTGAGAAATGTGATTACCGTCACTGCAAGCAGTGCGCCCATAAGTAAAACTCCCAAGCATGACCGCACCCATCAAGAATGACCGCATAGAGTGGTTACAAGGGCCGTCGGCGGATGCCGCGAAGTGTTCGGCCGTCCCCGCTGAACGCGAGACCCCCTGGCGCCTGATCCTCCTCGGAGCGCCTGGCGTGGGCAAAGGTACCCAAGCCGAGCTCCTCACCGACCGCCTCGGCGCCTGCCATCTCTCCACCGGAGACGTCTTTCGAGCCGCCGGCAAGCGCAAAGACTGTAATCAATCCCCCGCCATGAAGGCCGCTCTCGAATACATGCGCCGCGGCGAACTCGTCCCTGACTCCACCGTTTGGGAGATGGTGCGCGAGCGCAGCCACTGCCTCCTCAATTGCGCCGGTTTCATTCTCGACGGTTTCCCCCGCACTCTCGGCCAAGCCGTCTCCCTCAAGGATCTGATGGAGAAAGAAAAACTTTCCGTCAGCGCCGTCGTGAACTACGAACTGCCCCTCGATGAAATTGTCAGTCGTCTCAGCGGCCGCCGCACCTGCGAAAAATGTAAAGCGGTTTTCCACGTCATCGAACGCCCACCCAAAGTCGACTCCCTTTGCGATCGCTGTGGCGGACGTCTCTTCCAGCGCGAAGATGACCGCCCCGATTCCATCTCCGTTCGTATGGAAGCATACGAGCGAAGCACCGCTCCTCTCATCCAGTTCTACAAAAACCTCGGCCTGCTGCTCCCAGTGATCGCCAAGGGCACTCCCGACGAGATCATGGCCCGGACCATCAACAGTCTGGAGAAACTAGAGCCGCGCCCATAATTCAAAAAGCTGCGAAAAAACTCATTTTTTGATTGCGAGTATTTGGGCCGGTAAGTGGCGATGGCTGCCCCATCCTAACGTCACGTTTTTTTGCGACGTTAGGGTGGGATTCCACCGAAGTGTCCAGCTAGGTTCGGTTTTGCCTTTGGGTTTGCGTCTGGGTGGCGCAGCGCTTCAGCGCTGCGATCAACGCCACAGTTGTGACCGCGGCTTCAGCCGCTGAGGGACGGCAATTTCCCAACCGCACCACGAAATCCGCGAGTTACCAGTTGAAAATGCCCACCGCAGAGGTTAAGCTGAGTCTCCTCCCCTCAAGGCTCGCTACAAAACTGCGAAGGCTTTTCTGTTCGAATGTCTCCTGACTCGTTGCATTGTCTAACCGATTTCCTGGATTCCGTCTCCCTGTTTCAGGGCCTCGGGCAGGAATTTCTGTCCGCGATCGCAACCGCAGTTGAGCCTGTCCATTTCTCCGCTCACCAAATCTGCCTGCAAGAGGGAGACCGCAGCGACTGCCTCTTTGTCATCCTCTCCGGCGCAGTTCGTGTGATGCCGCGTGGCGCCGAAGCCAGCAAGAATGCCGCCGTTGATCTGCCCTCCGGCGCTAGCATCGGAGAAGTCGGCTTTCTCACATGCGACAAGCGATCGGCGACAGTCACCACCCTTGACGAAACCTGCCTCCTGAAACTCACGCGCCCAGCCTTCGATGCCCTCACCCTGCAATTTCCGCGCGAGACCGCCGAAGTTACGAATCGCATCGTCCTCGGAGCCCGCAAAATCCATCTCTCCTCCGCCCTCCGCCGCAGCGAACTTTTCGGCTCGGTTGATGCCCACGTGCTCCACGACCTCGAAGCCGAACTTGATTTAATCAACCTCGCCAGCGGCGAAACTCTCTTCCGCCGCGGCGAACCCGGCGATGCCATGTACCTGATCATTGCCGGACGCCTGCGCGTGTCCGTCCCCCTGCCCAATAACACGAACGAAGGAATCGCCAACCGCGATGCCCACGAAAAAATCCTGGCCGAACTCCACCCCGGCGACACCTTGGGAGAAATGGCCGTACTGACCGGCGAACCCCGCTCCGCCTCCGTCTACGCCTTTCGCGATACACAACTAGCCCGCCTTTCGCGCGACGGTTTTCAGCGCCTCCTGCAAAAATATCCGGACGTGTTGTCTCTCTTCTTCACTCGCAAAATGGCGGGCCTCATGCGCGAGCAAATTTCCGGAGCCGCGCCCCGTTCCAGCGGCCTCAGAACCGTGGCCGTGATTCCCGCCCACCCCGCCGCTCCCTTAAAAGACTTTTGCGTCCGCTTCACTCGCGCCCTCGCCGCTCTCGATTCCACCGTGCACGTCAGCAGCGAGTTCGTGGATTCCGCCCTCGATCGCACCGGAGCCTCCCAGTCGCAGGATGAAACTGCCGGAGAGCACCGCGTCACCGAATGGCTCAACAGTCTCGAGGAGCAATTCCGTTACGTCGTCTACGAAGCCGATAGCCACGACTCCAACTGGACCCGACGATGCCTGCGTCAGGCCGACACCTACAACCGTCCCGGCCCGCCCTCGGCAACGAAAAACTGGCTGGCGCAACGGCCCGGATACCGCCATCATCACGTCCGTCTCGCGTCCTCCGACGACCTCGCTCGCATCGCGCGCTTTTTCACCGGCCGCGCCGTCGGCCTCGTCCTCGGAGGAGGCTTCGCCCGCGGCATCGCTCACGTCGGAGTCCTCCAAGCCCTGGCCGAAGCCCAGGTCCCCATCGATCTCATCGGCGGCACCAGCATGGGAGCGATCGTGGCCGGCATGTGGGCCATCGGCGTCGAACGCGAGAAGATGATCGAGTATCTGCGCGCTGGAGGCATGGCTGCCTTTCGCGATTTCACCGTCCCCTTCGTCAGTTTCACCACCGGCCAGAAAATGTGGGATATCGTCGACAAAGTCGGCGGCGAAACTCAGATTGAAGACTTGTGGCAGCCCTATTTCTGCGTGTCCGCCATTCTCAACCGCGCCGAAATCAAGGTTCACACCCGAGGCTCTCTCACCAAAAGCGTCCTCGCCAGTTCGCGAGCCCCGGGCGTCTTTCCCCCCGTAGTTTGGGACGACGACCTCTTGGTCGATGGCGGCATCGTCAACAACGTGCCCGTCGACGTAATGAAAGAATTCTCCAACGGAGGAATCGTCATCGCCGTCGACGTCTCCCCCGCTCCCGAATCCGCCCGGACCGAGGATTACGGCATGGCGCTTTCCGGCGTGCGCCTTTTGCTGAATCGGTTGAATCCGTTTTCCGCCAGCATCTATCCTCCCAGCATTATCAAAGTCCTGATGAAGACCATCGATTTCAGCAGCGAATCCTACCGCCGCAAAGTAGCGGATGCCGCCGACCTTTACATTCGCCTGCCGCTGGTGGGATTCCGTTTCGACGATTTCAAGCGCTCCCGTGAGATGGCCGACACCGCCTACCGCGAGTCGATAGAGATGATAAGAAGCTGGACCAAGCAGCCCCAATCCCAGCCGCAGAAAAAGACCGCCTAGCCACACCGATTGGTGGATGGTTGCCCCATCCTTGCGCGCTTTTTGCGCAAGGGTGGGATTCCATGGCAATGTCCGCCGGGGTTTTTGATCTTGATCCTGGTTTTGATTCGGCACTCGCCTTGGGGTAGTGCAGCGCCGGGGTCGCCAGCACGCTAGTTTTTGGCGTGACGGGGCGCATTGTGCACTTTGCAATATTGAGCGTTTGGGTGGCGTAGCGCTTCAGCGCTGCGGTAACCGCCCCATATATACTGACGGCTTTAGCCGCGGAGATCCCGGCGGCGGCGAACTGACTTCCGCACCCTAAGTCGGAGCCAAAATTTGGCCGGCAAATTCAAACTCGTAGCGTCCTTCGACGACCGCACCCACGAGCTCACGCTCGACGCCGGAAGCTCCTGGTCCATCGGCCGGTCGGCCGACAACACTCTGGTCTGCGAAGACAAAGCCGTCTCCCGCCGCCACGCCGTCGTGCAGCAGCTCCAGCCCGGCAAGTTTTATTTCATCGATCTCGGCAGCAGAAACGGATCCTCGGTCAACGGCCGCCGCATCACCATGCCCCTCGAACTCCGCGACGGAGACACGGTCACCTGCGGCGGAACCCGCCTCACTTTCCACGACCGTTCCGAAGGCAGCGCCGCCAAAGCGCCTGTCGAAACCGACGGCGCCACTGTCGTCCTCTATTCCCGGCGCGTCATCACCGTTCTGGTAGTCGACATCCGCGACTTCACCCCGCTCACCCAAAAACTTGACGAAGCCGTCCTGGCGCAAACCATCGGCACCTGGTTTCGCCAAAGCGGCACCATCCTGCGCCACCACGGCGCTTCCGGAGACAAGTACATTGGCGACGCAGTCATGGCCGTCTGGACGCACTCCAGCGAAAATCCCACCGCCGCCCAGATCTACCCCATCCTGCAAGCTCTTTCCGAAATCGAAGCCTTCACCCGAACTCTGCACCAGCAATTTCCTTTGCCAGCTCCCATGCGCGTCGGCGCTGGCATCAACACCGGCCTCTCAATCGTCAGCAACACCGGTCCTCAGGAAAATCCCGACTTCAGCCCCCTGGGCGACACCGTAAATGCCGCCTTCCGCCTGGAAACGGCTACCAAGAAATCCGGCTTCGACCTGGCTCTGGGACGCACCACCATGGAATGTCTCAACGGCCAAGCCGGCCCATCTCCGCACAGTGCTCAAAACTGGGAGCATCATTTTGAAAAAAAATCCGTGGAGTTGAAAGGCTACGACAAGGCCGTAGCGGCGTGGTTCACTTCGTTCGATAAATTGCAGGATTTCCTTCGGCTCAGCTCGCCAAAAACGGCATAGCGGCAGGCACGCTCCCAATCGCGCGCGCCGGGCGTACGTTTCACAATATTCATTTCACCGCGTCTTGCCACGGCGAACAGAAACTACGCTGCCTCCGCCCTCTGCATCGATTTCATATAGCTGCTCATCGTCTGCGTCAACTGTGCATCCACCTCGTCAGCGATCGTCATGACGTCGGGTAACAGCAAACTGAAATCGATCGAACTCAGATTCTTTTGCAACGTCCCGAACAGCGTCACTTGAAGGATTCGCGATTCATGCACCAGCATCTCGGGAGTGTAGTGTTGCTGATAGCGCAGTACGCCGTGCACCCCTGCGGAGTTGGAAAACTTGGCATCGTCGTCCTCTACACCGACGCTGGGCTGGCTCAGCCGGGCAATCAAATCTTCAATCAGCTTGGGAAGATGACCGGTGCGCTCATCGTCACTAAGCTGAAGGTGGTTGAGTTCGCCGGTTTGCTTCGCGCGTGCCAGCCAATCTTCCACGATTTTGCTCTTGCAGCGCCATAGGATCTCGCCCACTCTTTCTTTTGGCGTCCGGCAACCCGGTTTGCGAACCAGCATCCTCTCGCGGATGAGGTCGGCAAGCTTCATGATCTCGAATGGCTTCACGATGATTTCGTCCGCCTCCAAAGCGATCGTCTCCATCGCCATTTTTACGTCGGGATACCCGCTGACGATCACCGTTAGCGCCTGCGGCTGGAGGTGCCGCATCGCAGTGACCACCGAGAAACCATCCCCGGGGTTCGGCATGTGCAGGTCCGTGACCAGTGCGTCGAAACTCTCTGTAGCAATAAATCTCAGCGCGTCCGTAACGTCGCTGGCGGCCACCACCTCAAAGCCCTTGTGGTGTAGCGTCTGCGTCATCATCTCGCGCACCGCTTTATCGTCATCCACCAGCAGTATCCTGTTCGCAATGGGCTTTTCCGCGGAAGTCATAGCGAATACCTCCTTTCCCCACTTGATGAAAGTATGACTCCCTTCGCCTCTTTGGACTGTGCAATATTGCACAGTTCGAAAAGCCTAGCATGTCAACTCTTGGACACCCGCCCCGGTTGTGCGATAGCTTCTATCAGTGGCAGGGCTTCCGCTCCAGAGGCGCACCCGTCGTGAATCCCGTTTCCAAAGCATCCGCGCATCCCCCCGTCGAAGCACAGCGCCGTTTCGCTTACTTCAAACAGCGCACCGGCGAAATCATCTCAACCATCCGCGAACTCGTCGAAATCGAATCGCCCAGCGACAATAAGCCCGCCGTAGATCACATTGCGGAAGCCGTCGCGAAAAAGTTCGCCCAACTCGGAGCCGAAACGCGAATCCATCGCGCCTACAACTTCGGCAATCACCTCCAGGTAGATTTTCCCGGCAAGTCCGCCGCCAGGCCGCTCCTGCTCCTGGGCCATTACGATACCGTCTATCCCCTCGGCACCCTCGCCACCATGCCCTGCCAAATCGTGGGTGACAAACTGACCGGCCCCGGCGTCCTCGATATGAAATCCGGTATCGCCCTGATGCTTCACGCCCTCGCCGCCCTGCAAGCCTGGCATATCGAAGAATGGCATGGAGTATTGCCGCGCCCCGTCACCGTCCTCCTCGTTTCCGACGAGGAAGTGGGCAGCGACTCCTCGCGAGCCATCACTGAATCGTTGGCGAAAAAAGCCTCTGCCGTACTCGTCCTCGAGCCCTCCTATGGATCCCACGGTGCCGTAAAAACCGCCCGCAAAGGAGTCGGCGATTACCGCGTCAACGTTACCGGCAAGGCGTCCCATGCCGGCCTCGATTTCCAGAAAGGCGTGAACGCGATCCTCGAGCTCGCCCGCCAAATCGAAAAAATCTCCGCCTTCACCGACCTGAAAAAAGGTTTAACCGTCAACGTCGGCATAGTCACCGGAGGCTCCCGAACCAACGTGGTTCCCGCCGAAGCCATCGCGCAAATCGATGTGCGCATCGCGCGCCTCAAAGACGCCGCCGGAATCAACAAGAAACTCCGCAGCCTGCGTCCCTACAACCGCAAGTGCAAAATCGAAATCACCGGAGGCATCAATCGTCCTCCCATGGAACGCACCGCCGGAGTGGCCGCCCTCTACGCCCAAGCCAAATCCATAGCCCATGACTTGGGATGGAAGCTATCCGAGGCCGCGGTAGGCGGAGGTTCCGACGGCAACTTCACTGCAGCTCTGGGCATCCCAACGCTCGACGGGCTAGGCGCAGTCGGCGATGGAGCGCATGCCCCGCACGAACACGTCCTGATTTCGGAATTGCCCCGCCGCGCCGCCCTGATTGCGGGCCTTATCGAGTTGATATGACTAGAGTTAGAACCAGGTTCGTAAACGGTTTCGGGTAGGGCATGGCTTTTGCGTTTGGAGTAGGGCATGGCTTTAGCCATGCCGTTTATGTTGAAAACGTGGGCTTTAGCCCCCGAAGGCAGCAGCGTGAGGGAAGGTGCTCGGTGTGACGAGGTTAACAAGCTCCAGTGACGAGTATCACAGAGAGCTTTGACCGAAGGGTCCACACTAACCTAGAATTCAATTTGGGGTTCGTCGAGCGAGTGTGACGCGAAACGTAGATGCTGCGCCCGTCAGGGGTGCCGGGCAACCCCGCTGGAGGCTTTATGGGTGAAGGACTGTTTCAGCCGCTGCACATTCTGTTGATTATCGGTATCGCGCTGCTCCTTTTCGGACCGAGCAAATTTGCCGACCTGGGCAAAGGCCTCGGAGAAGGCATCCGGAATTTCAAGACGTCAATGAAGGATCCGGAAGAAAAGCCAAAAGAAACACCGAAGCCGCCCGCCGCCTAGTCCGTGTAGCGCCACCGCAAGCCGAGATGGCCAAGCCGCGTAGGGAATGAGGATTCCGCGCCGGTTTTGACTGGCAACTGGCTACTGGCAACTGATTCGCAGAAGCATGCGCCACACCAGCGCCACCGGCAATCCCACCACATTGCTGTAATCTCCTTCGATCCGAGGAATCCACCTCGAGGCCATCCCTTGAATCGCATAGGCTCCAGCCTTGTCCATAGGCTCTCCGCTGGCAACGTACTCGGCAATCTCCTTCTCAGAAATTTCGGACGCAGTCACAAAAGTAGTTTCACTAGCCACCGAGCACTGCCCACCAACCACTAGACAGACGCCAGTAATCACCTGATGCACGCGTCCCGAAAGCAGCCGCAGCATGCGAGCCGCGTCCTCGCCATCGGAAGGCTTGCCCAGCAACTGCCCCTCGACAACAACCACCGTATCGGCTCCGAGCACCACATCCTGAGGACGCAGCCGAGCCACCGCCAACGCCTTCTCCCGCGCCAGTCGCTCGGCACAATCCTTTGCGGATTCTTCAGGCAGCGGGTCCTCAACGATATCAGCCGGCTGCATCACAAAAGGAATTCCCGCGCAACGCAATAATTCCTGGCGCCGTGGTGAGGCAGAGGCAAGAACAAGCATGGGATTATTCTAGATCGCGAGCTACCTTCCGATTGTCATCACGAACGAAGTGAGGGATCTGCAGTTTCCCGGCCAGCGGCCAACTGCAGATCCCTCATATCCTTCGGAGATGACAACTGCACGCGTAGCGGCAGGCCGGGCGAAAGCCCGGCTCTATTCCAGCGCTTCAGGCTCAATCGAAATATTCGTTTCGCCCTTAGCGCGCTTTTCCCAGTATTTCTTCACCCAGGCTTCGTAGCTCTTGCCCGCAGCCGTATCGCGTCCGCTAAACGCAATCGCAGCGATTTCCGAATAAGAAATAGCCGGACGTGCCGTGCTATTCGCCAGAATCAGCCGAACCACCGAATTCACCAGCGTCGTCCCTACGCGCCGGTCAAAAAGATATCCCGTAACCGCCGACCCATCTTTGCAAGTCAACGTCACGTCGCCGCGATAGTCGAATGCCTTTTCAATGACCGCCCGAACATCGGCCTCGCTAGCCAGTTGCGGAATCCATCCCTGAAGATTTTCCCGTTCAAATCCCGGAACCACTTCCAATTCGTCGCTGGTGTGCGGATCGCTGATTTGCGAATTGTCTGCGTGCGGCTGCGCTAGAACTTGCGCGCTGTGGTGCGGCACCGGATCGTGCCCATGCTCGCGCCCGCTCATGCGTGACTTTCTTCCGTCTGCGTAGCGGTCGCGTCCATCGGCGCTTCAATCTGAACCAGCGGATTGTACGAGTGTACCGGCCGCACCTCGCGCTCCAGATCGCCCAGCGCGTCCTTATCCGGATAGAGCGAGAACGTAGCTTTCACCGTGTCCACAAACCCGCGCAGCGATCCGAATGTGTCATCCACCGACGAAGGCTCGTACCCGCAATGCACCATGCAATTCGAGCACTGCGGATTCCCCGACTCCGTCCCGTAACTCCCCCACTCCGTCGTCTCCATCAATTCTTTGTAAGACTCTGCGTAGCCGTCCTGCAGCAGGTAACAAGGTTTCTGCCATCCGAAAATGTTATAGGTGGGCATCCCCCACGGAGTGCATTTGTAACTCCGCTTGCCCATCAGGTATTCCAGAAACAGCGGCGACTGGTTGAACCGCCAGGTCTTCTTCCGATTCGAAAGCATGGCGCGAAACATCCGCCGAATCCGCGCCCGCCCCATGAAATGTTTTTGATCGGGAGCCTTATCGTAGGAATATCCCGGCGAAACCATCATGCTCTCGACGCCCACGTCCATCATCTCGTCAAAAAAAGTGCGCACGCTGTTCGGGTCGGCGCCATCGAACAAAGTCGTATTCGTAGTCACCCGAAACCCGGCCGCCACAGCCGCGCGAATTCCGTCCAGGGCAAGTTCGTATCCGCCCTCACGACACACGGAAAAATCGTGGTGCTCCTTCTGTCCGTCCACGTGCACCGAAAAACTCAAATATTTGCTCGGCTTGAACAGGTGCAGCTTTTCTTTCAGCAGCAGCGCATTCGTGCAGAGATAAATATATTTCTTGCGCTCCAGCAGCCCATCGACAATCTTGTCGATCTGCGGATGCATCAGCGGCTCGCCCCCAGGAATCGACACCATAGGCGCTCCGCACTCGTCGACTGCCTTGAAGCAGTCTTCCGGCGAAAGATCCGTTTTCAAAATGTGAGCAGGATACTGGATCTTCCCGCATCCCGCGCAAGCCAGGTTGCAGCGAAACAGCGGTTCCAGCATCAGCACCAGCGGATACCGCTTGCGTCCCGCGATTTTCTGGCGCAGAACGTAAGAAGCCACTGTCCACATCTGGGAAACAGGAACTGCCATCACCCCTCCGGAAGAGTTGTGTCTATGATACCGGATTTGCCCTTGTCAGTGCTTGTCCCCCCCACAATCGAGTCGTTTTGATCGTCCTGAAAGAATTGTCATCCTGAGCGAAGTGAAGGACCTGCTTTTACACACTTCCTACTCCATTTTCCCGCTAGATCTTCTGCAATCGCTGCACGTCGTGGATGCCGGGAATCTGACGCACTCCGTCAATAATTTTCTGCAGGTGTTTCAGGTCGGCAATGTCGAGGACGATATCAATGCTGGCTTGCCCGTTCTGGCTCCGCGATTCCATGCTGCGGATGTTGGTCTTGGTATCGCTGATCACCGAGGTGATTTGCTTGAGCATCCCCCAGCGGTCGTCGCAAAGCAGCGTGAGTTTTACCGGATACGAAACCGGCTGCCCGTCCTTATCCCCCGCCCATAGCACGTCGATGCGCCGGTCCGGTTCATAAAGAAGATTGGTGACGTTCGGACAATTCACAGAATGCACCGCCACGCCTTTGCCCCGCGTAACGTAGCCAACAATCGATTCGCCGCGAATCGGATTGCAACAGCGCGCCCGATACACCAGCAAATCGCCTTGCCCGCGCACCACGATGGCATTCGTGTCTCCGCCAAACACGCGCCGCACTGCGCTCGATACGCCGCTGGCGAAGCCGTGAGTAGACGCGAGCTCCTCGCTTTCCGTCATCGGTGCCGCGTCCGGCGGTGCTAGCTTCGTGAGCACCTGGCGCGCCGAATACTTCCCGTACCCAATCCCGGCCATCAAGTCGTCAGGACGCCCCAGCCCATATTCGGTCGCGGCTCTTTGCAGGTCGGCTTCCTTGATTTCCTTGAGCGAGATCCTGTATTTGCGCGCTTCTTTTTCAATCAGCTTTTTTCCAATTTCAATCGCGCGCTCGCGCTGGTGCACGTTAAGCCAGTGCTTGATCTTGTTCCGCGCGCGCGAAGACTTGACGATCGCCAGCCAGTCGCGGCTCGGCTTGTGTCCCGGCTGCGTGATCACTTCCACAATGTCGCCGGAATGCAGCTTGTGCCGTAGCGGAACCATCCGTCCATTCACCTTCGCGCCCGTGCAACTGTGTCCAACCTCGGTGTGAATCGAATACGCAAAATCAATCGGTGTCGACTCCCGCGGCAGCACCAGCACCTTCCCCTTAGGCGTAAACGTGTAAACCTCTTCCGGATAAAGGTCGACTTTCAGCGTCGACAGAAATTCGTTGGGATCGGAAACGTCCCTCTGCCACTCCACCACCTGCCGCAGCCAAGCCAGCCGCTGTTCGTCCTCGGCCGACACCGGTCCATCCTTATATTTCCAGTGCGCTGCAATCCCTTCCTCGCACATCTTGTGCATTTCTTCCGTGCGAATCTGGATTTCAAAAGTCTCGCCCGTCTCGGTAATCACCGACGTATGCAGCGACTGGTAAAGGTTAGGCCGCGGCATCGCAATAAAATCCTTGATCCGGCCCGGCACCGGACGCCACAAATTGTGAATGATCCCAAGAACCGCATAGCAATCCTGCACCGAGTTCGTGATCACCCGCATGGCGTACAAATCGTAGACCTGGTCCACACTGATGCGTTGCCGCTGCAGTTTCTTGTGGATGCTGTAAAGCCGCTTCACCCGGCTCTCCACGCGTCCCGTAATCCCGGCTTCCTTCAGCCCATCGCGCAGCACGCCTTCAACGCGTGACATGAAGGCTTCGCCCTCTTTACGCCGCGACTCGACCGCAACCCGCACCTGTTCGAATCCGATCGGATCGAGATACTTGAAACCAAGGTCTTCCAGCTCGCCGCGAATCTTGCCCATGCCCAGACGGTGCGCAATCGGAGCGTAGATCTCCAGCGTCTCCCGCGCGATTTTCTGCTGCCGCTCCGGATCCAGATGTTCCAGCGTGCGCATGTTGTGCAGCCGGTCCGCGAGCTTGATCAGCACCACGCGGATGTCGTCCACCATTGCCAGCATCATCTTGCGCAGGTTCTCGGCCTGCGCTTCCTCTTTGGTCGAGAAATCGATTTTGCTGATCTTGGTAACGCCTTCGACGATATGGGCAACCTGTTCGCCGAACTCCTGGCGGATTTCAACCGTGGTCACTGAGGTATCTTCGACCGAATCGTGCAGCAGGCCGGCAGCAATCGAAACGGCATCCATTTTCATGTCGACAAGAACGTTGCCGACTTCCAGCGGATGCACGAGGTAGGGTTCGCCCGAGGCGCGATGTTGTCCGGCGTGGTGTTTTTGGGAGAATTCGTAGGCGCGCTTGACCAGGTCGAGATCGTCGTTCGGACGGTTCTCGCGCAGCTTCTTCATGAGCTCGCGGAACCGCGTCACCGTGAGCACATTAGTTGCGATCTGTTCCCGCAACGTCGCCATAATAGATATTAACGCAGTCGCAAAGCGTTTTCACCGCCCACACGGTAGTCGTCCGTATTGAGGCGCCTCTGAAAGGTACGGCTTCACAGCTTGCCGAAAACAGCCTTTTCGTCGCGTTCATTAGGATGATGGCTGCCCCACCTTAACGTCGCGCCTTTGTGCGACGCTAGGGTGGGATTCCACGGAAGCGTCCGCCTAAGCTTTTTGCTTTTGCTTTTGCTTTTGCTTTTGCTTTTGCTTTTGCTTTTGCTTTTGGCTTCCGCTTTGGCTCTTGCTTTGGCTTTTGCTCTTGCTTTTGTTTTTGGGTGGCGCAGCGGCTTACCGCTGCGATCAATGCCGCTTTTCAGTGCCGGCTTTAGCCGCTGAGGGAGCGAGCTGTCGCGCAACCAGGTTTTTCAGCAACATGTTTACCCCGCTGACGGATGGCAATTCCCAAACTGCAACACCACGCCTTTGCTACGGAGTCCGCAGCCGCCCGGCAACTTCACGCCCGCACAAGCTGTAGTGGCGGATGTTCCAGGTGTAGATCGCCTCTGCTTTGGCTTGGAGGGCGCAATGCGCCAGCAGGGCATCGTAGATACCTCCGCCGACAACACCCAGAGCGGCCGAGGCTTGGAGCACATCGGCGTATTCATTGGAACCCAGCGCAATAATGGAGAGCCGCTCTCGTATGTTGCCGATGAAGAGCATTGCTTGTTCGCCGCTGATGCGGCGCTTGCCTGGCATCCTGGTCAACGTGGCATACACCTCGGCCAAGCTGTGCGCTCCGCAGCAGCCGGTCGACTTGTTAAATTGAATGAAGAGTTCCAGGCTGGGGCCGTGGTGAACGTGGTCCCGGTAGAACAGCGGAACTAATACGGAAGTGTCGAAAAAGCCCTTCACTTCTGAACTCTGCTCTTAGCTCCAGGTCTGGTTGGATGGGCAGGATTACTCTTCTTCTTCGATCCCGGGCGCGCATCTTCCACGAAACCATCGCCAAGGTTGGCCAGGTCTCGCTCCTCGCGGATCTGACGCAAGAGATCCTCCGTCGCGGAGGCGGGCAACGGTTCCCCGGTGTGTAACACCCAGATGCCATGCTCATTCCGGAGCGGTCCCGTGCCACGCGCCGGGCGGAGAGTGATCTGCTCGCCGCCGCTTTCCAACTCCAGGGCGTCGCCTGGTTCCAATTGCAATTCCTCTCGCAGGGGCTTGGGAATCACGACGCGGCCTGCTTTATCCATGACGAGCCGGGCATTCATGATGGTATGATAGTGTGGGTTGACCCATAAATCAATCCCATTTCCTGGGAGGCAGTGACTTGGCGCGGCTATTGGTGAGTGGCTCCTCGGGACCCATTGGGACGGCTCTTTGCGCTTCATTCACAGCCGGGGGCGACCAGATTGCTCGCCTCGTGCGTGGCAACCCTCAAAATGCAGAGCAAGTTTCCTGGGATCCGCTGGCGCCGGTGCCGCCGCCGTCGGTTTCCGGGTTCGATGCCGTCATCCACCTAGCCGGAGAAAGTGTGGTCGGCCGCTGGACCAACGAAAAGAAGAGTGCGATTCGCAATAGCCGGGTGCTGGGAACCCGTAATCTGGCCGCGGCGCTGGCCCAGACCAAGGTCAAGCCCCGCGTGTTGATCTGCGCATCGGCGATTGGGTTCTACGGAAATCGAGGCGATGAAATCCTGGGAGAAAAAAGCCCGCGTGGAAAAGGATTTCTCCCCGAGGTCTGTCAGGAGTGGGAGGATGCCAGCCAGATCGCAGCCGACGCCGGCATCCGCACGGTGAACGTCCGCATTGGCCTCGTGCTGAGTCCAAAAGGCGGCGCGCTGCAAAAAATGCTGACTCCGTTCAAACTGGGCCTGGGTGGCCGCATCGGCTCAGGCCAGCAGTGGTACAGTTGGATTCATATAGACGATATTGTTGGCGCGATTCATCACGCGATGCACACGGAATCGCTCACGGGCCCGGTGAATCTGGTGGCGCCGAATCCAGTGCGGAATGCCGAGTTCACCAAGGTGCTGGCGTCAGTTCTGAAACGTCCCGCGATTTTCCCCGTCCCAAAATTTGTCCTCCGTTTGGCCTTCGGCAAGCAAGCCGCCGACGAAATGTTGCTCGCGAGCCAGCGAGTTCAGCCCGGAAAGCTCGTATCTAGCGGCTTTAAGTTCCATTTCCTCGAGTTACGCGCGGCGATCCATAATTTGCTGGACTAAGAATCTGCCGGCCTAAGCTTCGCGAGAAGGGTTCGGGTGGGCACTCGAACACGCGGCCCTATCCAACTTCAACCGATCCATGCATGCTTCGCACGATCAGTGGCAAAGCGACCGGCGCAGCCCCGGGAACTCCTCACACCGTGCAGGTGTCCAATGTATCAAGACACGCGCGTGCCGTTTTCGCTTCCGTTCCTAAAGCGAGGAAATTCGAATGGGATTCTCCACGGCAGGCGGTGGTCCGTCTTCGACTGGACCAAAGATGAACGTCACTCCTTTGATTGACGTTCTGCTGGTGCTCATCATTGTTTTCATGCTGGTTGTGGTCGAGCAGAGGCCAACTGGATTGGAGGCGCAGATTCCCCAGCCGCCAAATCCAAAAGATCACTCGATCCCTCCGCCCCAGGCGACGATCGTGATTCAAATCCACCGGGCAAAAGCGGAAGCCGATCGTTCCCAAGCCGAGCATCCGCAGGTGATGGTGAATGAAGAAGCAGTGGAATGGGATCGCTTGCGCGATCGGCTGCGAGATATTTTTGCCATCCGCGTGGAGCGCATCGCCTACGTCGAAGCCGATGACGACATCGATTTCCAGGACGTGGCCGACGTGATCGCGATTGCACGCCTCGCCGGCGTCGACCGCGTCGGGCTACTTACGGAGGATGGAAAGCATGGGCCGATGGCGGGTAGACACGGTTTAGTAGTTTCCTTGGACTGGAAAGACAGCTATGAAAACATCTAGTTTATTTCGATAAACCGTCTAGCGCTAGAATCCGCCGCATGCCTAATAGGCTGACCGCAATATCGACCCGCTTCATATTCTTCGTATGCGGAACCTTGACGGTCTCGATCGGCAATTTGCATAGATCGCTACTGTTTTTTACTCCCGGGCCTGGAGAGTCCATGCCTGCCTCATGGTATTTCTTTCCAATTGCTTTGATGGCGGTCGGCGGATTCGTGACGGTCATTGCACTCTTGCCCAGTTCATGGGTAGTAAAAGAGAGTTCAAAGTCGGGATCGACCGTTTATGCTTTTACGTCCGTTCCCATCAGGATACTTGGGGCGCTCGCACTATTTTCCTATTTCCTGATCGTGGGACTCGACTTCGCTCCGTTTGGCTGGCACTTTAGCCCGTCGTTTGTCTTTTATGTGTGCCAAGCATGTGCCCTAACAATCACGGTTGACCCATCGCTGAGCGTGGTCTTGTTGCTTCTGGCCCCTTTAAACGCTGCGGTCTATGGTTCCTTCGGCGCTGTCGTCGGATTCTTGCTGATCGTCCTTCGCAGGCTCAGTCTCACGCTCGGTTCTTGATCCAGATAGGCGATCCAATAAACCCGAACGCCTCTCGAATCTGGTTTTCCAGAAACCGCTGATAGGAAAAGTGCAGCTTCACGGGGCGGTCGGTGAAGAGTACGAACGTCGGCGGCGCCACCCCCGTCTGCGTCATGTACTTGATTTTCACGCGCTTACTCATGGGGACCGAGGCGCGCTCAAAGTCGACCGTCCGCAGAAAGCGGTTCATCTCGCCGGTGGTGATGCGCTTGCGACGCTCGGCGGCGACCTTTTCGATCATCGGCAGAATTTTTTCCGTCCCCTTGCCCGTGTGCGCGGAGAGAAACAGCACCGGAGCATAGGCTAGGAATTTGAGTCCGTAGCGCAGCCGCTCTTCGTAGAGAGCACGATCCTGCGGGCGCTTAGCATCTTGTATGCGAGCCGTCTTCGACTGGCTGACGGCGCGCTTCTCGCCGCTGGCCACCAAATCCCATTTGTTGACCAGGATAATCACCGAGCGTCCGCTCTCGTGCGCGTAGCCCGCGATGTTGGCGTCGAGGCCGCTGGCGCCCTCAGTGGCGTCGACCATGAAAAGCACGATGTCGGCGTCTTCGATGTTCTTGCGCGCCATGACCACCGAAAGCTTCTCGGCCATCAGTTTCGTCTTGCCCTTGCGGCGAATGCCGGCCGTATCAATGAAACGAATCTTGCGGCCCTTGTACTGGATGACTTCGTCGATAGAATCCCGCGTGGTACCCGCGATGGGCGAAACAATAGCGCGGTCGATCCCCGTAAGCTGATTCAGCAACGTGGATTTACCAACATTCGGATGCCCAATGATAGCCACCCTGATTTCATGCGGCTCCTCGGGAACTGCCAAGCCTTCCTCAGCGTTCTCCGCGGTAACCTCAGCGTCCTCTGCGTTAGCCTTTGCATTCGCAGGCAGCACAAGAAGTATGGCGTCCAGCAAATCGTCAACACCGCGCCCATGCTCAGCCGAAATCGGAAAGATATTTCGCATTCCCAGCGAATGAAACTCGCCCAGCAGCGAATCCTGCTTGTCCGAGTCCATCTTGTTGACGGCGAGAAAAAGCGGTTTGCCCGTCCGAGCCAAAAGCCGAGCCAGTTCGCGATCGGGCCCCGCGATCTCGGTGCGCGCATCGACGACCATCACGATAGCCGCCGCTTCTTCGAACGCAACCTTGGCCTGACGAAATATCTCCGACGGGATGAAATCTTTGTCTTCGGGTACGATGCCACCCGTATCGACCACGCGAAAATGATGCCCAAGCCAGTCGACTTCCCCGTAGAGCCGGTCGCGCGTGATGCCCGGCTCATCTCCGACAATCGCGCGCCGCGATCCGGTCAGATGATTGAAGAGCGTAGATTTGCCGACGTTGGGGCGTCCGACGATAGCAACGAGTGGGGATGGTTTCTTTTTGCTCAAAATGATTGGGCTACGAGCTATGAGCGATGAGCTACGAGCAAACTGTTCGCTCGAGGCTCGCGGCTCGAAGTCCGCGGCGGCTCTAAGGCTATTATAGAGACTCCGTGCCTTCCTCATCTCATCCCGTGTCCCCTGCGGAAACTCGGCCGGCGGGATTCTCGCTCTACCAGTTTTTCGCGCCCGGCGGCCTACTCTCGAAAACGCATCCCGCCTACGAATTCCGCCGCGGGCAGTTACAGATGGCCCAGGCCGTCGAAGAGGCGCTCGAAGAAAAACGGCACCTGATTGTCGAAGCCGGCACCGGCACTGGCAAAACGCTGGCTTATCTCTTGCCGGTGATTCGTTCGG
Source organism: Terriglobales bacterium (assembly GCA_050010155.1). Lineage (GTDB taxonomy): Bacteria > Acidobacteriota > Terriglobia > Terriglobales > Acidobacteriaceae > Acidiflorens. Next base: position 403 of record JBEKLO010000004.1, on the reverse strand, counting down.
GCAAACGCGTCATCATCTCGACCGGCACGAAAAATCTGCAGGAGCAGCTTTTCTTTAAAGACGTCCCCGCGCTGGAGCAGGCGCTGTTCCCTGACGGCGACCGAAAGCTGAGCGTCTGCTACATGAAGGGGCGCAACAACTACCTCTGCCGCAAAAAACTTTTCGATCTCACCGATCAACCAGTGCTCAGCGGGCTGGAAGAGATCGAACACTACCGCGCCATCGCCGCGTGGGAAAAAACGACCCAGAGCGGGGATCGCGCCGAACTTGCGGAACTGCCAGAGGCCAGCGCTCTCTGGCACAAACTCGACGCCCGGGCCGATACCTGTCTCGGACAGAAATGCAAGGAGTACGACCGCTGCTTCATCACCGAGATGCGGCGGCGCGCGGCGGAGAGCGACAT
>JBEKLO010000003.1:0-118841 GCA_050010155.1 Terriglobales bacterium | reverse complement strand
CCAAAGGTTCCTCGAGAACTCCGCTTAGAGCAACCGCCCTAAGACTCAGCCACCTCACCTGGTCTGGAATTGCTACAACTACCATCTGAACTTGTCATCCGACCACCTCCTTTCCGGTGTAATCGCAGATTACAAAAAAAGTCATGGCGCCGTCAACGGCACCATGAGGGTGTGCCGGAAGTGGCAATAGTTTGCAGTTCGTGTGCAGCGGAAAGTGAAATTCGGTCTTGAGGCGTGTCGTCGCGCACTTTTCGTCACGAATGGCACCGCAAATTCCTATTCCCTATTAAAATAATCGTGTATATATAGTATTCAGCCGGTGACGGCCTTCCATCCCCCAGAAGCATCGTTCGCGCACTGGAGATACCCGATGACAAATCTGGCAGCGACTTTGAATCAAGAGACGGCTTCCGAGGGTGAGGCGTTAGCGATCGTGCAAAGCCGCGTGACCGAAGACTGGCTGGCGGTGTGGATTGGCCTTTTCGTATTCGCGCTGTCGCTGGGGCTGCTTGCCGGGATCGATCTACTGGGATGGGCGGTGACAACGTCGGTTTGGACCGTGCCAGCGAAGGCTTTGGCTCCCGCCTCCAAACTCTATTCGCATCTGCCCGCTTCGTTCTCGCTCGTGGCAACCTACTTCTTCCTGCTGGCCGTTTTGCTTGTGGGAGCGAAGGCTCTGCGCGCCGATCTCAAACGCTTTGCTGCGGGCTTCACGGCGATATTCATCGTTAGTTATGCCTGCTGGTTCCTGGGAAGTTGGGCTTACATTGCCGCTACGCCCGACAAGCGCGCCGCTTTGAAGATCCCGTGGTCGCTAAGCCTCACCAACGAGTCGGGATTCATTCTTGCATTATTGGCGGGACTGATCGTGGGCAATTTTCTTCCGGGCGTGGCCAGGTGGCTCCAAGAGGCAGTTCGCCCTGAGTTGTACATCAAGACAGGCATCGTGATTCTCGGCGGATTTCTGGGGATTGCGGCGTTGGAGCAGCGGCAACTGGCAACCTCAGTCATCTTCCGTGGAATTTGCGCCATCATCGAAGCCTATTTGATTTACTGGCCGATCGTGTACTTCGTCTCGCGCCGCTATTTCGGATTCAGCCGCGAATGGGCCGTGCCTCTGGCTTCCGGCATTTCCATTTGCGGCGTGTCGGCGGCCATTGCGACCGGCGGCGCAATTCGGGCGCGTCCTGTGGTGCCGATCATGGTGTCGTCACTGGTCGTGATCTTTGCGGTGATTGAGTTGATGGTGCTGCCCTTCGCCGCTCAGCACTTTCTCTATAACCAACCCATGGTTGCCGGGGCATGGATGGGACTGGCCGTCAAAACGGACGGCGCGGCCGTTGCCAGCGGCGCGATCGCGGACGCGCTCATTCGAGCCAAAGCGCTGGCGGTTACGGGAGTGATTTATCAGGCGGGTTGGATCACCGGTGTCAGCGCGACCGTGAAGGTGTTCATCGACGTTTTCATCGGCGTGTGGGCATTTATTCTCGCCTGGATCTGGTCGGCCAAAATTGAACCTCGCTCGGGAGAGAAAGTAAAAGTCGTTGAGATCTGGCAGCGTTTCCCGAAATTCATTCTGGGTTATGTGGCCACCTTTCTGATCGTGCTTGGCATCGGCATCGCCGCTCCGGGCCTGATTCCCAAAGTCAAGGCCTCGATGGGGCAAGCGAATGTGTTTCGCGCCATCTTTTTCCTGATGACGTTCTTTGCAATCGGAGTGCTCTCCAATTTCCGCAAATTGTGGCAGGAGGGCATCGCCAAATTGGCAGCGGTGTATGTGCTCTGCCTGTTCGGATACATCATTTGGGTGGGCTTGTTGATCTCGTGGCTGTTCTTCCACGGAGTGCTGCCACCGACGTTGAAGGGATGAAGCTAAATATGACAGAACCCCGCTTGGCAGAGGAATTGAAGAAGATGGAAGGCGAGTACGAGCCTTTGCTCCCGGTGGAGCGCAAGCTGATTTGGTACACGTTCTCCACCGGAGTGGTGCTGCTGGCGATTTTCGTGCTCATCAGCCGCTGGTTTGTGTAGTGCTGGCTGGGTTGGCTCGCGGACGTTCTACAAAACCTCAACCACCAAGGACACGAAGTCTCACGAAGGCTTTTGGGTACCAGGTGGCTCCTTCACTCAGCTTTCACTCACCTTTACAGCCTTGTGATTTAGCACTTTTACAGCCAGCAGATCGAAGCAACCCGTGGCTGTCACTCTGCAACTAAAGAATTAGTTACCTTTCGTCGCGTCGAGCGTCTAAGGGTGCAGGAGGATGTTCGGTGCCGCCGAGACAATCAGGAACTTTGACGGAAGCTGAACTCCGGATCATGAACGTGCTCTGGGGAATGGGGTCGGGGACGGTCCAGCAAGTTCTTGATTCTATTACTCAAACTCCAACCTTGGCTTATAACTCTGTCTTGACCACGATTCGTGTTTTGGAGAGAAAAGGCTATTTGAAGCATCTAAAGGATGGAAGAGCGCACGTGTATACACCGCTAGTGGGGCAGCAGGAAGCAACGCGCTCGGAAATCCGGCACCTCGTGGGTCGCTTTTTCAAGAATTCTCAAGAGCAGTTGGTTTTGAACCTGCTCGAAGACCAGGGGATTGGGCAAGAAGAGATCGGTCGTCTGCGGGAGATGCTGATTCAAAAGGACACGGTTCGGAAGGATACGAAATGAACTGGCTATCCTTATCATCATATCTACAGACCGTGGCGCAGATATCGATCGAGCGGATTCTGAATGCGCTGCCCGAGGGATTTTTGATCGCAGTCTTTGCATGGGTGTTACTGCGAGTTTTGCGAAAACAAAATTCTGGAACGCGGTTTGCCGTCTGGTTCATGGCATTGCTCGCAGTTGCCGCGCTTCCTGTGTGGGGTGGCTTTGGTGATGGCCGGGCGCTGATGGTTTCCGGGATGACGTGGGGACGCCTCCACCCCGCGATCACTATCCCGGGGACCTGGGCGCTTTTCGTTTTTATGGCCTGGGCCCTGGGCGCGTCTGTGGCAATGGCGCGTTTGGCGGCTGGGCTTTGGCACCTTCGACGGCTGCGCCAGAGTTGTACTCCGGTGGTCACGGCTAGTCTTGATCCGCTAGTGCGAAAAACCGCTGAGACCATCGTCACTTCCGTTTCGCCTGGATCGAAGTCTGTTAACCTGGCTACGTCCGAGCGCGTGCGCGTTCCGGCCGCGATCGGGTTGTGGAGTCGGACCATCGTCCTGCCAGCCTGGGCATTGCGTGAACTGCCAGCCGCAGACCTCAACGTCATTCTGCTGCACGAATTCGCACATCTGCGACGCAGGGATGACTGGACCAACCTGATTCAGAGAATTGTGGGTGCTCTATTCTTCTTTCATCCGGCAGTGTGGTGGATTGAGAACCGGCTTTCGGTGGAACGCGAAATGGCCTGTGACGACGCGGTGCTGGCTGAAACCGCCAATCCGCACGGATACGCCACTTGTCTGGTCTCGCTGCTCGAAAAGAGTCTGGCGCATCGTCTGGAGAACCATTTAGCTGACAAGCGATGGGCGATGGCGCAGGCCGCGGTCCGACGGGCGCGCGAGGCTTCGCTGCGGCTGGCGCAGATTCTCGACTCCAACCGGCCGATGGCCACGCGCGTTTGGAAACCAGCCCTGGGCATGGTCGGAGCTTTTTCCGTGGTTTGCCTGCTGGCGCTTCCGGTCGCGCCGCAGTTCGTCGGATTTGATCGTGGTGTGTACTCGCCTTCGACCAGCCAGGCTTCTCTCGATTCTTCATTCCCAAGGGCGGTGGTAATTCCTGCTGCATTGCAGACTGGTCAACCCTCGTCGCTGGTTGTGGCGGGCAAAATGACCACGGCCAAAGTTGCGAAGGCGCGCACTTCGGCCGGACACCAGGTGGCTCCCGTTCAGGCGGTTGCCGCCAGCATGATCGAGGAAATGCCGCGTGAGCAAGTACTCCCGATCAGCGCACGTTTGGATCAGGCGATCGCGCCGCAATTTCAAACCCTGGTCTTTTTTGAAACCACGCAATTTGTGACGTCCAATTCGACAGTGTGGAGAGTACAGGTGTGGCGCGTGATGTTGGTGACTGCTGAGCGCGAACGGTTGGCAAGAGTGCCCGTGGTCAATTCACTTTAACGGTATCCGAAAATTTTTTGCAGTTTAGCAACTACATATTTAGTTGCACAAGGAGAAAGGAAAATGAAGATGTGGATGGAAAGTTGGAAAACACGTTTTAAATCAGCGACGACCAGGCGCCTCCTGGTGGCCGTGTTGGCCATCGCGGCGGTGGGGTCGGTGGCAACATTTAATTTCGCGAAGTCTGCGAGGGCCGCGGCGGCACCTGCTCCTGCGGCAGCAGCGCTTGATGACAACAGTGTCGCAGCATTGCTAACTCTTGACCACGCCATGGAAACGCTGGCGGCACGCGTTACACCGGCGGTCGTGAACGTCACGGTCGTGTCGAAGGGCAATCCGCAGCAGAGCGGCCCCGAAGGCATGCCCGACATGCAGCAGTTTTTTGGGCCGGGTGGTCCTTTCGGCGGCCACCAGTTCCAGATGCCGTCGCAACCGCAGAACCGTATGGAACACGGCCTCGGCAGCGGTGTGATCATCTCTCCCGATGGATACATCGTCACCAACAATCACGTGATTGAGGGCGCCGTCGATATCCGAGTCACCATGAGCAACCGGGAAGTGCTGCCTGCGAAGTTGATCGGCGCAGACCCGCTGACCGATCTCGCGGTCATCAAAGTAAACGGACACGATCTTCCGAGCGTGCCGTGGGGGAACTCGGCCAACCTGCATCCGGGACAGACGGTGCTGGCCTTCGGGAATCCCTATGGGTTCCGCTTCACGGTGACGCGTGGCATTATCAGCGCGCTGAACCGTCCGAATCCGGACCCGAGCGATCGCCGCAAGCCGGGCGAGTTTATTCAGACCGATGCTGCCATCAATCCCGGAAATTCCGGCGGAGCGCTGGTGGACGCGCACGGCGAACTCATCGGAATCAACACCTTCCTGATTTCGTCCTCGGGATCGTTCTCGGGCATGGGTTTTGCAATTCCAACTCAGATTGCAGAGCCGACCGTGGCGACATTGATTCGCGACGGAAAAATAACGCACGCGTTTATCGGAGTCCAGATTTCGGATCTGACTCCCGACAACGCCAAGTTCTTCGACATGAAAAAAGCTGAGGGAGCGCTGGTTGCGGACGTTCAACCGGACGCGCCCGGAGCGAAAGCTGGCTTGCGTACCGGAGACGTGATTACGGAACTCGATGGTAAACCGGTGATCGATGCGGGAGAACTGCAGATGCTGGTCGCACAAAAGCGGCCGGGTGACACCATTCATTTGCAGGTAGTGCGCGACAGCAAACCGACAACGATTGCGGTCACGCTCGAGACACTCGGCGGAGACAAAGGTACTGAGATCGCTGGCAGCGAGCACGGAAAAGGGCGTTGGGGGCTGAGTCTTGCAGACTTGACCGCGGATGCCCGGAATGAAGTGCAAGCGCAGCCGTCGGTTCACGGCGCCATTGTCGAGGATGTAAAGCCCGGCAGCCCCGCCGATAATGCGGGCCTGCAGCGTGGAGACGTCATCATGGAAGTGAACCGGCACTCGGTGAAATCCGCGGCGGATGTGGCGCAGGCGTTATCCAGCGTGCCGGCCGGTCAGGATGCACTCGTGCTGGTGTGGTCCCAGGGTGGCAGCACCTTCCGCGTGTTGCATCCGTCACAGGGCTAACGGGCGACTTGGCGGAACCCCGTTTGCGCGCCGTGTTCCACTCGACCTCCTGGCGGGTGGGGCGCGGCGCGTTTTTTTCTTGTTGGTCGGTGGAGAGCCGGGCGCCCTGTTCGTCTGCCGAAAGGCTGGACGGGTTGCTCACCACAGCGGCTGATGCACTCCATCGACAATTCGAATTGGACATTCCGCGAGCCTGTCGTTAGAGTTTTTGAATCATGTAGATATCGGCAATGATGCAAGCTCAAAGCTACAATTTGGCATCCTAAGCGCACCGTGGTAATCAACAATTCCAACGCCAATATGGAGCAGTTCCGTTTCGACCCGATAGAATGGTTTCAGGGAATTGTTCCTACTAACCGTCTGCGGGTCGCGAGCACTTCGACGGAATCAACGTTTGTACGGCCTAGCGACTAGTGGCGAGTTCTGATCTCAGAAAAGACCGGGTTGGGCTGAGAACAGGGAATTGTTTCTACGAGGAAATGGAGACCAGATTTGGATCGACCGAATGAGCTAGTTCAGGATCACGACCACGCTGCCTGCTCTCTCGACGCCAACTACGTCCTGACATGGGACGAGATTGCGAACCTGGCGGCGGAGCCTGGCAAGCCGGCCGAGACCCTGATGAACGTGGTCGCCTTGATTGCCCGGCGGTTTGGCACCGATGTTTGCTCCGCTTACCTGTTAGAGCCCGACCGTGCCAATCTCGTTCTAGCCGCGACGCTAGGGCTGCGCCGGGAATCTGTCGGCAAACTGCGCATGGCAGTCCACGAGGGACTCACCGGCCTGGTTGCGGAACAGGTCCGCCCGGTGGCCGTGGAGAAGGTTCGAAATCATCCTCGTTTTAAATATTTCAGCGAGGCCGGCGAGGATGATTACCAATCCTTCCTCGGAGTTCCTCTCATTGATCGCGGTGTTCTGCAAGGCGTTCTGGTGGTTCAAACTGTCGAGCCGCGCGTTTTTCCGGAAAACGAAATTGCACTGCTCACGGAGGCCGCGAACCGGGTTGCGCACATTGTCAGCGAAGCCCGCACTCTCGACCGTTTCATCGCGCCCGCCCAGGAACGGCTGTGGGCATTGGCTCGCAACCTTTGGTGGAGTTGGGATCACGATTCCGCGGGATTGTTCCGCGAACTCGATCCGCTGCGCTGGAGTCAACTCAACCACAGTCCGGTCGCGCTGCTGAACGAGTATCCTCTGGAAAGACTCGAAAAGCGCGCCACCGAACTCGCCCTGCATGGCCGGATCAACTATGCCTACCGGCGCTTACGCGAATACGAAGAGGCGGAGCGCACTTGGGGAGCGCGACACGCGGGGGTTCTGCGGCCCCGTCCGGTAGCTTACTTTTCCGCCGAATTTGGCGTCCATGAATCTCTCCCCGTCTATTCGGGCGGCCTCGGAGTTCTGGCGGGCGACCATATCAAGAGCGCCTCCGATCTTGGAATCCCACTGGTTGGTGTGGGCCTGTTTTATGGCCAGGGATACTTCCGCCAGCGCCTCGATCGCGACGGCTGGCAGCGTGAAGAGTACCTGGAAACCGATGTCAACCAGTTGGCCATGGAGACGGCCATCGGAATCAACGGCAGACCTGTAGTGGTGCAGGTAGATACGCGGCATGGATCGATTTACGCAAAAGTCTGGCGCGTAAAAGTCGGCCGCTGTGATTTGTTTCTCCTAGACTCCGACGTGGATGGCAATGCCCCCGAGGATCGCGACATGACCTCGCGCCTGTACGGAGGCGACGGCCGCGTTCGCGTGCACCAGGAGCTACTGCTGGGCGTAGGTGGTTTGCGCGCTTTGAAAGCGCTCGGCATCACCCCTGGGGTTCTTCACCTGAATGAGGGACACAGCGGATTTGCGGTGCTTGAGGCAATTCGCCAACGCATGGTCGAAGAAGGCATCAGCTTCGATAAGGCCGTGCCGCGGGTCGCACGGGAAGTGGTTTTCACAACGCACACGCCCGTTCCTGCCGGGCATGATCGCTTCGATATCGATCTGGTCGAAGAGCACCTCGGACCTCTGCGTGAGGCCCTCGGTCTTTCCAAGGAAGATTTCATGGCGCTGGGACGGGAGCATGCCGAAAGCGACGAGCGCTTCTGCATGACCGTTCTAGGTTTGAAGCTCTCCCGGCGCGCCAATGCAGTTTCCTCTTTGCACGGCGAGGTTTCCCGCGCTATGTGGACCGGCCTCTCCCCGGGCAAGACGGAAGACACGGTTCCCATCGGGCACATTACCAACGGCGTTCACGTGCCTTCGTGGCTGGCGCCACAAATGTTTCGCCTCTACGATCGCCATCTGGGTACGGGGTGGCATCTGCGCAGCAGCGAGGCCAAAATCTGGGACGGCATCGATAACGTAGACGACGGCGAGCTTTGGGAGACGCATTTCAACCTGAAATCGCAGATGATCGAATTTGTGCGCCGCCGCGCTGTCAAGCAGGCGACGCGCCGCGACGAATCGCGCGAAGTGCTGCAGCGGCTGGAACGCGTCCTCAGTCCCGATGCGCTGACCATTGGTTTTGCCCGCCGCTTTGCCACCTATAAGCGCGCCAATCTGATTTTGGCCGACATCGAAAAATTGGCCGGCATGGTCAACGATCCCAAACGTCCAGTGCAGTTTGTGTTTGCAGGAAAGGCACATCCTCTCGACGAGCCCGGCAAGCGCGTGCTGCAGCAGATTGCGCAGTTGATGCGCGACCCGCAGTTTTCCGACAAATTCCTATTCGTCGAAGACTATGACATCAACGTCGGCCGCCATTTTGTGCAAGGTGTTGACGTCTGGCTGAACAATCCACGGCGTCCGCTGGAAGCCTCGGGAACGAGTGGCCAGAAAGTCGTTTTGAACGGGGGTTTAAATCTCTCAGTGCTCGATGGCTGGTGGGCGGAAGCCTATGACGGCTTGAACGGCTTCGCCATCGGAATCGGTAGAACTCACTCCGATATGAATGTGCACGACACGCGCGACGGGGAGGATCTGATGCGAGTGCTGCATGACGAAGTGATCCCGCTCTACTATCAACGCGATCGCGACGGTCTGCCGCGGGGGTGGATTAAGCGCATGAAGCGCACTATCCGTACCCTTGGCTGGCGCTTCAACGCCGACCGCATGGTGATGGATTACACGCTTCGGTGCTATGTTCCAGCTGCAGGCGGCACGTCAAGCGATCTTCGGGTAAGACTGTAGCCAAGAGCCGATGGCTAAGAGCTAACAGCTGCGCTTCAGTACCCGGCCGGCACCACGGCGTCTTCCGGATAGCCCGGCATACCGAACTCGGGAACGTCGAGTCCCTGTTCTTCGACTTCGGGCGCCACGCGCATGCTTTTCACTTTGTTAACCGACCAGAAAACAATGTAAGTGCCACCGAAGGCCCAGGCCGCAATTAACGTTGCTCCCATGAGCTGGCACCAGAACTGCCGCGCATCTCCGTGGAGCAAACCCGTCACACCCAGGCCCGCGCGTCCCAGATACGTGGTTGCGCCGACGCCATTCCATCCCGCGCCGTACGCACCGTCGGCAAAGATGCCCACGCTCACCCCGCCGAGCCAGCCACAATAGCCGTGCACCGAAATCGCCCCACAGGGATCATCGACCTTGAGAACGCGATCGTTGAACAGAACTCCCCCGCATACCAGCAACCCAGCCAGCACACCGATGATGACAGCCGAGGTCGGCGATACAAAAGCGCAAGGAGCCGTGATGGCGACTAGCCCGGCGAGCATGCCATTGCACGCCATCGTGATGTCCGGTTTCCCAAACAGGAAGTACCAAACGACCATCGCGACCGCCGATCCGGCAACCGCAGCAAGATTCGTGTTTACCGCGATCACCGAAATGCGCAGATCGGTGGCGCCCAGAGTCGAGCCGGGATTAAAGCCCATCCAGCCGAAAAGCAGAATGAAAGTGCCGGTTACGACATACACGATATTGTGCGCGGGAAAGACTCGGATCTTTCCCCCGGGTCCATACTTTCCGAGTCGTGGACCCAGAATGATGGCCAGCGCCATGGCGCAGAAACCGCCGACGCCGTGAACCACCGTGGACCCGGCAAAGTCGACATAACCGTGACCAAGATTCAGCGTGGTTCCGATCTGTGACATCCAACCGCCTCCCCACACCCAGCATCCGGAGATCGGGTAAAGGATTGCGCCGATAAAGAGTTCACATAGCAGGAATGCCCAGAAGGTGATCCGCTCACAGATTGCGCCGACGATGATGTACCCCGCGGTCTCCATGAACACGACTTCGAACAGCGTTAAACAGTTGCTGGCACTGTCATAGGCCGGTCCGGTAAGGAAAAAACCCTTTCCGCCCACGAACCCCCAGAGACCGTGGCCCACCAAAAATTTGTTCAGGGTAGGAATTCCGCCCAAGTTCGTGGGCGCGGCATTGATGGCAACCGCTCCGAACTGGAACGCATACCCGCAAGCGTAGTACGCGAGAAAAGCGAACACATACGCCGCAAAATTCAGCATCATCAAATGAGCGACATTTTTCTTGCGCACCAGTCCGCAGGTCAGGAGCGCGAAGCCTGCTTGCATGAACAGAACCAGGTAGCCCGTGTTCAATGTCCAAGCATAGTTGGTGGCGATGCGGACGTGTCCCACGCTGTCGGCGAGCTTCACCGCCAGCGGTTCTTTTGAAGCCTGAGCCTGGTAGTCGTCGAATGCCTTCTTGTTTGTGGCGTAGTCCGGAGCCGTCTTATCGGTGGGCTCCGACACGGCAAAAGAACTGCCCGCAGCATCCACTGCGTTGGTTTTGTCTCCAGTCGCGATGCCCGATGGATCCGGCTTCGGGCCTTCGTCGGCAAAGCAGGGGATGGCCAGCGCCGCGAATATTCCGGCAGCAAGAAGGATAGCCACAACTGAGGATAACCGGCGCGGGAGGCGCTTCTTAGATTGCTTCGTCATGGAAGTTGCTCCTGGTTCTATGCAATGTCACTGTGCGATGTTTCTTTCGATATACCGTGCTTACGGAAGAATGCGATGTAGGAAAGGGCGGTGTGGTCGTGGGCATGAAGATGTCTTCGCAAGTCTCCAACTCGCGTGTTGCAATCGTCCAATCACCCTAAATGGCTCTGATCTGCCGAGTCCAATAGATATTTCTTCTTGCAAGCATCAGAAAATTCTTCCATGAAGGCTTGCTGCGGAAGGCAAGCATGTCCTGCCGTGCCGAAACCCACGGGTTTGCCGAGTCCCGGTTTCTACTTGACACCTTCGCCAGACCGTTTACTATAGATGAATATTTATGCATAATGATGGATAAATATGCCTCAACGGGGAAAATCAGGAAACGCAGGGATGGGCAAGACGAAATTCTGATGGTGGCCAAACTTAAAACCGCGGTTCTGGGCGCGACTGGCTATTCCGGCCTGGAACTCGCCCGCCTCCTCGGACGACATCCCCGAACCGACGCGCCTTTGCTTTTGCGGCGCACTGCTGGGAAAGAGGAGGCAGGGGCGGAACTTCCGCAAATTCGCGGCAATGGCAATGGCCATGCGCCCGTCGTTACGACGAAGTTCGGGACGGAGTGCGTGCCGTTTTCGTGGGCCGCGCTGGAGCAACGCGGGGTGCAACTGTTGTTTCTGGCTACGCCGCACGCTGTTTCGCGCGAACTCGTCCCGGAAGCGATTGCGCGCGGCTTGCGCATCGTCGATCTCAGCGGCGCGTGGCGGTTGAAACAGGAACAGCATCGTGCGGTCTATGGTTTCCATGATGCCAATGCGCAAACGGCGGCGGAACTCACGGAGCGCGCCGTGTACGGTCTGCCGGAATTGAACGCAGACCGGATCCCGTCGGCTGCTCTGGTTGCGAATCCCGGCTGCTATGCGACGTCCGTGATTCTTGCGCTGGCACCCTTGCTGTCGGGCGGCCTAGTCGCTTCGGATCGTGGCATCATCTCGGATTCGAAGTCCGGCGTATCCGGCGCGGGCAAAGAACCTACGGCTCGCACTCACTTCGTGTCGGTAGCCGACAACTTTTCCGCCTACTCGGTTTTCGCACACCGTCACACCGGCGAGATCCTGGAACAGTTGGCGCTCAATTCGACCCAACTGATTTTCACTCCTCATCTTTTGCCCATCCCGCGCGGAATTCTCTCTACGATTTATGTGTATTTGAAACGCAAAATGACCCCGGATGAAATCCAAAGCTGTTTTCAGGATTTCTTTAAGGGCAAGCACTGGGTTCGTATTTTCCCAGCGTCGACGCTGCCGGAAGTTCAGTTTTCAGTGCACACCAACTACTGCGACCTCGGTTTCTGCCTCGCGGATGATGGCCACCGCCTCATCGTGGTCTCATGTCTCGACAATCTGCTCAAAGGCGCGGCCGGACAAGCCGTGCAGAACATGAACCTGATGTACGGCTGGAACGAGACGGAGGGCTTGCAGTGAAGATTGTCGTCAAGATCGGTGGCGCGGCGCTCGAAGAGAAGCCGACTCTTCAGAAATGCGCAAAGGCAGTCGTACAACTTGCCGAAGATGGTCATCAGGTCGCCGTTGTGCACGGTGGTGGGAGTGCCCTCACGCGAACCCTGGAGCTCCTCGGAAAGAAAAGCGATTTCGTTCACGGACTGCGCGTGACTGACGCCGAGACGCGCGATGTTGCCCTTATGGTACTCGCCGGCATCGTAAATAAAAGCTTGGTAGCCGCGATCGCTGCTGCGGGATGTCCCGCCATCGGTCTTTGCGGCGGCGACGGCGGCGTCTTTCGTGCCCGCAAGAAACAGGACGCAGAATACGACTTGGGATTTGTCGGCGAAATCTGTTTTTCGGAACCGCGCTGGCTGCGGGCCATCTGGGCCGAAGGCGGCATACCGGTGCTCTCTTCGCTGGCCCTCGGGGGCGATGGCCAGTATTACAACGTGAACGCGGACCAGATGGCCGCCGCCTGTGCCATAGCCTGCGAAGCCGACGCGCTGATTTTTCTCACCGACGTGGCCGGCGTCAAGCAAGCCGACGGTTCGGTCATGGCGCGTTTGGATACTCAGCAAGTTGCCGGGCTCATCGACGAATCCGTAATCAGCGGCGGCATGATGCCCAAGCTCGAAGCCTGCACGCAGGCTCTCAAATCGGGTGTTGGGCGCGTTCGCATTTTGCCCGCGTCGCAGGCTGAAATGCTGCCCTTATTTTATTTCGCCAAACTGGAGTGCGGAACCGAGGTGCTGAGAGCATGAGCCTGGCTTCTGTTTCCCGCATGGAAGCGAAGCTCCTGCTTCCCACCTGCGAACGCCAGCCTATCCTTTTTGTCCGCGGGCGTGGCGTGTATCTCTGGGATTCACAGGGCAAGCGGTATTTGGACTTTCTGAGTGGAATCGGCGTCAACGCGCTCGGCCACAACCACCCTGCGATCCAGGCGACAATCAAGCGCCAGGCCGGACGGTTGATTCATGTTTCAAATCTCTTCTTTCACGAGTATCAAGCGACACTCGCGGAGATGCTGACAGAAATCTCCGGGCTTGACCGCGCTTTCTTTTGCAACAGCGGCACCGAAGCGTGGGAAGGTGCGCTGAAACTGGCGCGCGCTTATGCGCGAGCGAACAACAAGAACGGCAGCAAATCGAAGACGCGCATTCTCGCCATGGAAAACTCTTTTCATGGGCGCACCTTCGGCGCGCTGGCCACGACCGGGCAGCCGAAGTATCGAGCTCCGTTCGTTCCTCTCGTGCCGGGCGTGAGTTTCGTCAAGTTCAATGATCTGGACGACCTGCAACGACAATTTGATTCGAGCGTCTGCGCGGTGTGCATCGAGACCATTCAGGGTGAGGGAGGGATTTGTCCGGTCAACAAGGAGTTTCTCGAACTTGCTTCGCGCTTGACCAAGAAGAGTGGCGCGTTGCTCCTGCTCGATGAGATTCAGTGCGGTCTCGGCCGCACCGGGCGCCACTTTGCCTATCAGCACTACGGCGTGTTGCCAGATGTGGTCACCGTTGCCAAACCGCTGGCGTGCGGCCTGCCGCTTGGCGCCATCCTCACCACGGAGAGGGTAGCAAGCTGCATCCACCCAGGCATGCACGGCACAACTTTCGGCGGGGGTCCGCTGGCCTGCGCTGTTGCCATCGAGTTTTTGCGCGAGGAGAAGAAATTGCTGAAGCACGTGCGAGCGCTCGGCGAATACTTTCACGCGGCGCTCGAGGCGCTCGATAAAAAGCACAAGTCGATTCTTGATGTCCGCGGCGCCGGCCTGATGCAGGCAGTGGAATTGGACTCGCCCGACCTGGCGAAAGCAATCGCCAGGCAACTGCTGGAGAAAGGCATCATCATCAATCGCACGCACGAAACTGTGTTGCGATTCTTGCCGCCCTACGTCATACAAAAGAAGCACGTTGATCAATTGGTCCAAGCTCTGGATGCCGCATTGCATAAGAATGAACAGTCCACGCACAAAGAAAAGAACTTCCCCACGCAGCGACGCAAGGAGATCCATGCGCACGCGTGAAGCGGTTCTTCCGGATGCCGAGCAGATTCACTCGCTCATCGCCGCCTACTCGGGCGATGGCACCCTCTTGCCGCGTTCACTGGCGGAGATCTGCGAGAACGTCCGCGATTTTATCGTTCTGGAGCATGACGGACGCATCGTCGGATGCGGGGCTCTCCACCTCTATGGTGTGCACCTGGCCGAGATTCGTTCGATTACCGTCGACCCCTCGAGCCAAAGCGGCGGCGGCGGTGGGCGGCTGGTGAAAGCTCTTCTGGCGCAAGCGGAGAAGCACAAAGTGAGCTGCGTGTGTTTGTTTACGCGCATTCCAGAATTCTTCTCTCGGATGGGATTTACCATTGCCAATCACCAGGATCTTCCGGACAAGATTCATAAAGACTGTTACAAGTGTCCCAGACTCTATCGCTGCGACGAAGTGGCGATGATCCGCGGAAATCTACCCACATTCGCAATTCTGCCGCCGCCACAGAACTGGTTGAAGATTCACGCATGACCGCGCGGCGTATTGACCTAAGGCGATCTCCCGAGAAAATTCGTTTGCCTCTGGGGTTTTCTTTTTCCGCCGTCGCTGCCGGTATTAAAGTCAGCGGCCGTCCGGACCTCGCGCTGGCAGAGATAGCTGGTGGCGCCAGCGCCGCTGCTTTGTTTACACAGAATCGTGTCGTCGCCGCTCCCCTGGAAGTTGGCCGGGCCTCGCTGCGTTCGAGCGGCGGACGGGTTCGGGCTGTCGTCGTGAATTCCGGCAACGCGAATTGCGCTACCGGAGCGGCGGGCATTCAAGCGTGCGAACAAGTCTGTCGCGAAGCCGGACGCCTGTTGGTCGCTCCCGCTGCTGAGATCTTTCCCTCGTCGACCGGAATCATCGGAGTGCGACTGCCGGCAGAAAAAATTCGGGCTAAGTTGCCCGAGCTCATCGCCGCCCGATCCGCGAGCCAGCATGGCGCCCTTGCTTTTGCCCACGCCATTATGACCACCGACACCCGCCCGAAGATCGCTTCCTCACGGTTCCCGGTCGGCGCAAAGGAAGTGACGGTGCTGGGAATCGCAAAAGGCGCCGGCATGATCCACCCGCAGCTTGCGACCATGCTGGTGTACTTATTCACCGATGTGAGTGCGAGCCCGCGCGACTTGCGCCCTCTTCTTCGCGAAGCTTGTGACCATTCGTTGAATTGCATGTCCATCGACGGCGACACTTCTACAAACGATACCGTCCTGCTGCTTGCTAGCGGCGCGAGTGGTGCTCGGGTGAGAGACGTTCGCACGCGAAAGAAGTTTTTCGCAGCTTTAACCACCGTTTGCCAGTCCCTCGCGGAGCAGATCATCAGTGACGGTGAAGGCGTGCAACACGTGATTCGCCTGTTCGTAGAGCAGGCGCGCAGCAGGGAAGAGGCTCTGCTGGTGGCGCGGACGATTGCTCACTCCCTACTTGTCAAAACTGCATGGGCCGGGGCCGATCCAAATTGGGGACGCATACTTGCGGCCGTGGGAAGGTGCGGTGCGCCCATCGATCCTTTGCGCGTCCAGATTTTCATCGGTAGCCAGAAGGTATGCCGCAACGGAGTTGCCTGCGCATTCAACGAACAGCAAGCTCATCGCAATCTTGCGCAGCCGGTTTGCGATGTCCGTGTCCAGCTTGGACGAGGCGAGAATGCCGTGCGATTTCTTACCACCGATCTCACCGCCGAATATGTGCGGATTAACGCCGATTATTCGACGTAGCGCCGTTTTTAGAAACTGAACAGCGCCTGCAATTCAATTCTGCGATTGGCCGCGGGGCTCGAGAATGCTCCACCCGCTAAAGCAATCGATTTGCCGAAGTCGGGCGAGCTGAGAACTCCGATAGGCGCCGCAGCGTTGACCCGGTTCAAAACGTTCCGCGCATTCACGCTGAAGGTCACGTTGTAGCGGCGATTAGATCCTGGCCCAAGGTTGAAAGGATTACCTCCGCCACCCATCCGTCCGAATCCTCCTCCACCTCCGCCCCCGCGCGGACCGCCTCCGCCCCCGGGAGGACCCCCGCCCGGACCGCCCCCACTCTGTTGCGCAGCGTTTTTTCCGACTTCTGGTCCGAAGCCGAAGGATTTCGCCAGACGCAGATTCAGCGTGAACAGCGATGGGCCGGTCAGATAGTTAATTGGAATCTGCGTGTAGGACGTCGTTGGAACAAAAAAGTGGCTGCACGCAGCGGCCGTCGGAAACGGGCACGTACCCGAGGGATAGGAGCCGAACGCGGGACGGACGTTGAACTGCAAATCACCGGCCAAGTCCTGACCCACCGTGACGTTATAGGGAGCGCCGGAATTGAAAATCATGAACGGACTCAAGCGAAACCCGCGCGGCAATCCGATCGTACCGCCCATAAACAACCGATTCCGAATATCAAAGGAAGCGCGTCCGTAGTCGAGGTGCACATTGTACTGATCGGTCGGAAAGCTATTCGTAAACACGCCGTTGCTCGAGGAACCGATGGGGTCGCTGTGAGCGTAATTCAGCGCGTAGTAACCGAACAGAGACAGTTTCGTTCCAGCCCGGATGTTGAAATTCGCGATCAACTGGTTCTGCCGGAAAAGGCCAACGGAAGAATATTGATAGATGTCGCCTGCGTTTGGATCCGGGCGCGGCCCATCGGAGTTCGGTGTGCCCGGCGTAGGAGCATTGATGTCGACCGACATTAGTTGATGCACACCCCGCCCATTCAGGTAAGTCAGCGTAACGTTGGCCACCTTCGTGACCTGTCGCTCCACGCTGAACGCGGTCTGCATGATATAAGGCGCATGCAATCCCGGGGCGATCTGATAGATAGGGGATGTAGATTGCGGCGGCAACTGCACATTCGGAAAAAAACCTACCTGCGAGCACGGTTGTGGCGGCTGCGACGGCGGACACGACACGGCGTATTGCTGCTGAGTTATGCCGTTCAAGCGGTCCGCATTCAGAACCAGGTTCTGGGTGAAGCGGTCGTAGAACAGGCCAAATCCACCGCGTAGTATGGTTTTCGGCGCACTCTTTCCTCCTCCGCCAACGCCCCAGGCGAAGCTGAGCCGCGGCGCCCAGTCGCCATGATCGTGGATTGCGTTCTGTGTTTCGAAGCGCAAGCCACCGCTTAGCGTTAGATTCGGACGAACCTTCCAATCATCCTGTACGTACAGCCCAGCATCCACCACGGTCACAGGGACAGTAGGCACGGTGTTGCTGGCGGTGGCATCGAGCGTAAACTGGCTCGCACCCTCGACCTGCGTACCTGAGCCGCCCGCTGCCAGAGCCTGCACCGCCGTGGCGTAGGCTTGGATGCTCGGGAAGGTGAAGGCGCCATTAAATCCGGCGCTTGAAGTGTTGACCTCGTGAACCGCCCGCAGCCGCCCACCGAATTTCAGAAAGTGATTGCCCTGCGCTATCGAAGTGTAATTCTGCAGTTCGTAGTGATCCTGGGTGTCGTTTTCGACTCCGGAACTGGAGCGCCCACCGCTGAATGCCCCGATCACATTGATGGATGCTCCAGTCGTGAACCCGGGCGGCAACTCCTGCAATGGAGCCGTCACCGGATTCTGATTGCTGCCGTCGCGCAGATACTGGAAGCGCGTCTCATTGATCACTTTCGTGCTGAGGACTTGCGTATCCGTGATCTGCACGGTGTGCTCGGTGGAGAGTGTGTCGTAGCCGGCTTCTGGCAGCACCGTTCCGCCGACGCCGGCGTTCTGCTGTGTATCGCGGTAATACTGGTAGCGGGCAGTGAGCGTGTTGTTGGTATTGAGCTGGTAATCGATGCGCGGAGCGATGTTGGTGCGGGTGCGCGGGTTGGGATCGTCCTCCGTTAACTGAAATGGCTGCAGGGTCGAGTTCAGCGCCTGCGTGTTGACGATGGCGATTTCGTCGATATTGCGGCGCTGCACGTCGAGGAAAAATGACGCCTTCTTGTTGATCGGGCCGCCGATGTTGCCCATATAGATTACGGAATCGTATGGCGATTGCTCAGCGTCTCCCAGGAAGGGATTGCGCGTGTTGAATGCCGAGTCGTTTCCTACGACCGAGATCTGACCATGCAGTTTGTCGGTGCCTGGCTTGGTGAAGATTTCGATTCGTCCATAGCCCAGCTTGTCGTATTCGGCGGAAAACGGATTCTGATTGATGCGAATCTCGCGAATCGATGACTTTGGCGGAAGCTGTCCGGCAGTAAATCCGTCGATATAAAGCTGGCCGCCGTTGGGACCGGCTGAAGGTCCGGCTAGCGCCTCTAGGTCCGATTGCAATTCATCCGGATCGTCGGGAAGCGCTTCCAGATCCTTGCCGGTGAGCACGATCTGACTCGCGTTATTCGCGGGGTTGACGTCGACTTGAGGAGTGTCTTCGTGGACCGTGACTTTTTCCTGCTGCACGTTGATGTCGAGTGCGATGTTAAATTGCGCGACTTGTCCCGCAGCCACGTTTACGTCGCTTCGCACAAAGACGGCGAACCCCTGGGCATTGGCTGTGACGGTGTATTGGCCCGGCGGCAGATTTCCGATTTCGTAGGCGCCGGTTTTGTTGGTGGTGGCCGAATGTGTTGGTCCGCCAGAGACGAGTACTGCAACCGTCGCGTTCGCAACCACCGCGCCCGACGGGTCCGTCACTTGCCCGCGCAAGGTGCCTGTCGCGGCGGGGGATTGTGACTGGCCCGATGCCGGCGCCGCCAGACCGAGTAATGTCGCGGCGGTCAGGATTGTCAGAATGAAGACCGATATATACCTCAACACATACCCTTTCTTTCCAGCCAGATGACATCGATCAAGATATGGGTTTGGAGTTCACTGCGCGGCTTCGCCTTCTCCGCCGGATGTGCCCAGCGACCAGCCTGAGAGCAGCGACGACGCGCTTCGGTTTGGCGCCGCCCTGAGGATGGCGTCCACTCCCGCGAGCATTTTGATCGCAATTACTGTGCCCGCATCGCCACCCTCGGCCGACACGATCATCACGGTATCGTCTTTCTGCAGGTCCGCCAGCGTGCTTTTGGGTAAGCGGCTCAAAACACGCTGTATATCCGGAGGACCGTTCCCTCCCGGTCCGCCGTGCGCCCCGCGCGCCCCCTGCGATTCTGCCGACGCAGATGATTGTGCACCGCCTCCACTCGGCGGAGCGCCTTGGCTCGCGGCGGGTTGGTCTCCGCCGCCGCCGGTCGCGCCGCCAGAGTTCTTTAAGCCGGTCGCGATGCGTTGCGCGATCTCCGGCGATAATTTCAGCACCAGCGAGTCAGGAGTTACCTTCACCACGACCGTGCTCTTGCGAGTTGGGTCCTGTACCGTCAAAGTATTGCTCGCCAAGTCGATCGCCTTGATGATTCCTTCAATATAAGGAAATGGGCCAAAGACAACGTCCTCGGCAGCGACCTCGTTGCCATCCGCACTGCGAGTTCCTCGCGCGTTGATCTGGTCTCCCACCTTAATTTGATCGAAGGGAGCCGGTTTCGCGTCCTCGATTTTGGCCGAACCGGGCGCATATCGGCGCAGAACCGTGTTCTTTGCAATGTGGATGGCGACGGGTCGTTTGGTACTCATGCTACCGGAGGAAATTGTGACGATGCCCGCCGCGGCATCGACATTCGTGACGGTTCCGGCGACGCCGCGTTTTTGCCAGTCGTCGCGATCGCTCTGCTGTTTGGCCGCCAAATCCGATTGCTTCAACACGATCACTTCCAATGCGATGATCGTTTTCCCATCTGCCGCCGCCTGTCCGCGAACCCGCACGCTATCTCCGGGCTGTAAGTCTTGCGGCTGCAGAGTGGTCGCGTTCTTCAAATCCTTTTCTCCCGGCAGGACGTGGAGGATCTTGGTCGCGCTGACCAGCTTCGCGGTGACTTCGGTACCCGATTTATCCACCACCGTGATCGTATCCGCCTGGATGCTCTTGATAACCCCGACAGCTTTTGAGATCTGCGCGCTGGGGGCGCCGGTCGCTGGTTTGTCCTGCGCGTAAACATACCCGAGCCCTGTCAGCAATAGAGCCGTCATCGCGGTGAGCAGCCACATTCTGAGACGAGGGAATCCCCGCGGACACCGCATAGTCTTACTAGGCATACGTAGACTGTACTTTAGCATCGCCAAACGCGCCACATTCGGCCCTTTACGAAGTTTTACTTGGATTGACGTTGCTTTTACAGCACATTGGCAACTGCACTCTTTAGCCCCGCATCCACTCTAGTACACACATTCTTTGGACCTTGTCGCATGCGCGACGATTGTGCGGAGAGTGACAGTGCAGTAACGAGCAACAGTAAACGGTCACCGATAAAGGATGCTTGCCTGGATGCCTATGTCCGCCTCTGGAAATGATGAAGACAAGCCCGTAGAACAGGCCCAGCCCGCCGCGGCAGGTTTCCTGTATCGTTTAACCGTTGCCTTTCCCAGTTGGGCGGGTGCGATCCTGGCCGTGTATTCTATTTTCCTGTGCGGGTTCGACGCGCTTAAAATTCGTCCGCGATAACCACGCACAATCAACGGAGGATGCACGGTGAATCAATTCCCGTCGTATGAACCCCGTCCAAATCAAGACACAATTGCGAGCCGTCTGTCCAAGTCGAGGCCAGCCGGTACAACGATCGCTCCAGTGCTGATCATCGGGGCTCTAATCACCACGCTAGTTGTTGGACCCGGAATCGCTCCGGCGATTCAGGCGCAGGATGCCGCTACCCCGGCCGCCGCCGATGTCAAAGTGGTCACGCTGCCCGTAACCGTTCGCGACAAACATGGCAAGATCGTGCGCGACCTCACTAAGGACGATTTCATACTGCAGGAAGATGGCCGGCCGCAGACCATCCGCTCCTTTTCGCAGGAAACGAATCTGCCGCTCACTATCGGCCTGCTCGTGGATACCAGTGCGAGTCAAAACAGCGCCCTTGACGCGGAACGCAACGCCAGCCGCAGTTTTCTCGATCAGATGCTCGTGCAACCCACCGACAAAGCCTTTGTCATTCACTTCGATCGGCAAGTGGAACTGTTGCAGGATGTCACTTCATCCCACGAAAAGTTGAAGGCGGCGCTCGATTTGCTCCAGGCGTCATCGGAGCCCCAGCATTCGAACGATCCTAACGATCCCTCGAATTCGCCCTCCGGCTCAGACTCTCACGGAAGTCGCAAGCAACTTTACGACGCCGTATTTCTCGCTGCGAACGAATTGATGAAAAAACAGCAGGGCCGTAAGGTCTTTATCATTCTGTCGGACGGAGTTGATCACGGCAGCAAAACTTACCTGGAGAGTGCGATCGAATCTGCCCAGCGCGACGACACGGTCATTTATTCCATTTATTCGGCGGATACTCACCGCAACGACCGTCAGAATCAGGACAACGGAATGGGCCGTGGTGGCGGTTATCCGGGTGGAGGTGGCTGGCCTGGGGGTGGAGGCGGGTGGCCCGGTGGAGGCGGCGGATATCCGGGCGGTGGTCGAGGCCGCGGAGGTCAGCGCCGTGACGAGCCACCGAGCAAGGAGGGCCAGAAAACTCTCCAGCGAATTTCCAAGGAGACCGGTGGCCGCTTCTTTGAAGCCTCAAAGAAAGAAACGGTCGGCGACATCTACGGCAGCATTGCCGAGGAGCTGCGAGCCCAGTTCGCAATGGTCTATACGCCCGATAAGAGCATAGATGCTCAGTATCATCACATCCAATTGGCGGTGAAGAAGAAAGACATGACTGTGCAGACGCGAGACGGGTATTTCGCGGATCACTAGCCCGTCTGCTAAGAGCCTAAAGGGTAATGCTATGAACCCGGCTTGATATCAGTCGCCTTGTCGTTTTCAAATGTGATCACGAGCGGCTTTCCGCCGTTTGCGTAATGTAGAGTTCTTGAACCGTAATCGCCCGATCCCTCCGGAACACCCAGTCCGATCGCAAAGCTGGCCTGCAATTCGCTCATCTCTGGTTGCACTTCATGATTGTCAATTTTTTTCCAAACATCGGCGGGCCAGTGCTTGTAAAGCTCACGGGGATCTTCGAGAAAGAAAATCTGATCGGTGTAAAGTTTGAAGTCGCTGCCCTTCACGACTCCAATCGGAGCGGCATAGGATTTGCCGTTGAGCGAGAAGCACGCCATCACCTGCTTGGTTCCCGGCGCGAGCGGAGCAACATCGGTTATCACGCTGTGAATCTCCAGCTTCTGTAAAGGCAGCAGTAATCCGGTTTCATGCCCGAAGTCGGTTTTATGTCGCTCGCGGTCGTATGGATAGTACGTGAGTTGATAGCCCACCTTCACCCACACCGGTTGCTCGGTCAACTGCTGGGCGGACCACAGATCGTAAGCATGCAACTTCTTCGGTGTAACGTAATAGTCCGCTTTGAGTGCCGTTTCCTGCTTGGGTTTGGCAGTATCCTTCATCGCCTCGTGCCGCTCATAGACGATGTAGCCAGCCCGAATGCCGGCGACCAAAATGGCGGCCGCCATAAAGATTTGCAGTTTTTTCTGAAACTCGCGATCCAAGGCCATGCGCTAAGAATGATATCCCTTCATTGCGGGGCCGATCGGTTCCCTTGATAACTTTTCACCACGGCGTTTTTTTGCAATGTAAATCATGTTGCGGAACAATTACTTGGCTGCGAGTTCTTCGCGCAACGCCTTCCCCAGTGCTACTTGTCGCTCGGCGCTCAACTTGGCCGCGCCGGAAGTCAGGTACAGAATATCGATTGCCATCTGCCCCTCCGTCTCGATCAATGCAATTTCAATGTTGCACTCGTGCTTCGAAACTACCGAACACATCCGGTAAAGCAGTCCCGGACGATCCTGAGTCAGAACTTGCAACATCGTGCTTTGCGCCGAACAGTTGTCGTCGAACTCAATCTGGGTCTCGATTTTAACTTTTGTTCCATTCCCCTTCTCTGATTTCAGACGATCACTCAGCATGCGCGCCACGTCGGCCTCACCTTTCACCACCGACGCGATACTCTTTTTCAAACGCTCCCATTCCTGCAGATTCATCTCCAGGGTGCGAAAGCGATCCGTGAAATAGAAAGTATCAACCACAGTGCCCGCGGAGTTCGAGAACGCATTCGCTTTTACGATGTTCATTCCCCAGGAGGCCAGTGCTCCGGATACCGAAGCGAACAGAAAGGGCCGATCGGTGGTAACCAGCGTCAGCTCATACCAGTGACGAACCTGCTTCAAATTTAATTGCACGCCGCCTTCGCCCAGCCGGGCGGCCATTTCGGCATGCGCCATAACGTCCATGGCGCCATGAATTCGCAGATACCGTTGCGGCAATCCTTCCAGAAAAATGTTGATCTTCTTCCCCGCCACCCGGGCCAGCGACCGCAGATGCGCAAGGTTCATGCCAGAGGCGCGTTCGCCCATGTGGACCCGCTCATCGGCGCTTCGGCTCAAGTAATTC
The DNA here is from genome assembly GCA_050010155.1 of Terriglobales bacterium. Taxonomy (GTDB): domain Bacteria; phylum Acidobacteriota; class Terriglobia; order Terriglobales; family Acidobacteriaceae; genus Acidiflorens. Next base: position 95,351 of record JBEKLO010000003.1, on the reverse strand, counting down.
GCGCATGCAATATACAGTTGCCATAAGTTGTCCGCTTTCCACGGCGTCATGGCTTCCGGGTTCACGGCCTTGATGTCGGCGTACGTCATCAGGCAGAGCATCTTCAACCGTTCCGGAACTCCTACGCGTTCGGCGAACGATTTCACATTCGCTGGATCGAATATGTCCCGCCGCATCGCCGCCGACATTTCGAGATGGCTCGCCACCAGATAACGCACCGTCTCGCGATCCACCGGATCAAGATCGAGCCGTTCTGTGCAGCTGTCGGTAAGTTGTACGCTGCCGTCCACGTGACTCTCGCTCGGCACGGCTTTACCGGAATCGTGCAACAGAAGCGCCAGGTAAAGCAGTTCCGGTTGTTCGAGTTCACCCAGCAGTTCGCCGTAGCGCTGGTCCCATTCCGATTTCGATTCCTTTAGACGATGCAAATGTTCAATGGCAAGAAACGAATGTTCGTCCACGGTGTAGCGATGGTAGAAATCCCGCACCACCAGAGCCTCGATCCCCTTCAGTTCCGGCAAGAGAAGCGCCAGCAGGCGAAGCGCGTTCATGGCGCGCAGAGCGTCAGCCGCATGCGGTTGCACTAGCGTTTCCTGCAGGTAGAGCCACAGCTCGGCGCCGCGCGGAGGCGTAGCCGCCAGCGCGGGCAGCGCCTGCTCCACTTTGTATTCCGTGGTTGTGCTCAGCTTGAGCCCATGTTCCGCCATGAAATGAAAAAGCCGCAGCAGCATTTCCGGGTCGCGCAGGCCGCCCGGCTGCTGTAGATATATCAGTCCATCAACGACAGAGAAGTCTGCGCTTGCCACCCGCGACCGCCAGCCCTGAAATTGCCGGTACAGTGACGACCATGCCGCCGGTATTTCCTCCAGCAATTGGTTGCAGACGCGGTGCACGTTCTGCACGTGGCCATAGTAGATGCGCATCCAGTCGGCAGCGTTGGAAACTTCCGCATCGCTCGCCCCGATTTTTCTTGCTGCCGCTTCGTCCTGCGCCTCCCAGGTGAGCGTGTTGTCGTGCCGCCCGTGGCGGAAATGCAAAAAGCAACGCACCGACATCTGGAAATCCAGCGCCGCGTCGAACGCCCTGCGCGACGAAACCGGCAGTAGCGTCTTCGCGTCCGGCCACAACTTCAGCTTTTCCATCGCCGAAATCAGCGCTAGCCAGTTCGCCACGTTGTAGTCGCGCAAACCGCCGGGCCCATCCTTCACGTTCGGTTCGAGATGGAAAACAGTATTTCCAAACTTGTGGTGACGCGCGCGCGTAATTTCGGCCAAATTCTGGATTAGGCTCTGGCAATCACGCGCCACCAGGCGGGGCACAGCCTTCTCGTGGAGTTTTGAAAACAGCTCGCGATCGCCTGCCAGATACCGGCAGTCGAGCAGCGAGATGGCGAATTCGACATTGTTAGGGTCCAGCTTTTCGCATTCCGCCAGATTTCGCGTGGCTGGGCTGAGCTTCAAGCGGAGGTCCCACAACTCCTGCGAAAAACGGCGGATGGGATCTTTGAATTCACTCTCGGAATTGCCGCCGTTGTGCAAAAACAGAAGATCGATGTCAGAGTGAGGGAAAAGCCAGCCACGCCCGAATCCGCCGGTTGCCACCAGCGCGAAATTCTTGGGGAGATTGGGATCGCCAGTTGCGGCTCCGAGGATGATCTCGTTCCACAACCGCTGCACCATCGCATCAACCAGCGCCGAGCGCCGTGCGAGTGCCGTGTGCCCTTCACCCGTGAGGGAGAACTCCTGTTCGATGGCAGCGGATTCCCGCGCGTACAGGTCGCCTAACTCACTACGGACGGTGGCCGCGCCGGTCATTTCGTTGACGTCCTCCCCGAAGTGCAATACGGAGTGCACAGCCAAGCACAAAACGGGCGACCCGAGTGGCGCAGGCTCTAGTCACGCTCTGGGTTAAGTCCGCACTCTGCTCTTTGACCGCCATCGCAATCAGCAAACTAAGCTGCAAACTCCGTAGGAGGCCGATTCGAAATTCGCGCCCTCACAACACGCTCTCGCCACGTTCGTCGTTGCGAATTCGAATCGCTTCATCAATGCGCGAAAGAAAAATCTTCCCGTCGCCGATCTTGCCCGTGCGCGCCGCGGTGGTGATCGCGTGCACAACTTTCTCGACCATTTCATCGGCGACCACGACTTCGAGTTTCACCTTCGGGATCAAGTCCACCGTGTACTCGCGTCCCCGGTAAAACTCGGTATGTCCTTTTTGCCGGCCATGTCCTCTGGCTTCAAAAACGGTCATGCCTTCGACGCCCACTTCGTGGAGTGCGTCTTTCACGGTTTCCAGCTTTGAAACCTGAATAATCGCTTCGACCTTCGTCATGGTTGTCCGTTCCCAGACACTATTGTCCGTCCGATCATCCTAGCTTTGCCGCGATCCAACAGTCGCATCATAACAATAGTCGCTGAGCCACTGTTTGCGGAAATCGAAACTATTTATCTTGGTAATTGGAATTCCTTATGTTGCGCGTGCCTTTCCGAGCTTGCCGGTGTTCCGGCGGATGAAGCCGTTCTCCAATTGACGCCGGGGGGCTTTCTGCGGTTGGATGGAAGCTGCGTGGCGCTTGCTCCCATCTTCGATCCCGACTCCAGGCGATTTAGCCGCCTCGATGCCGTCTGGCTCACGATCTGGCTCATTTTCCTCCTCGGACTCGCTGTGCTCCCTCCACAATTCGAATGGCACAAGCAGCTAATTCTCCTCGCCATCGGCATTGTGCAGTTGCTGGAGACAAAGATAATTTCGCGCTTCCCCAAACGAGGAGTCTTCTATGTCATCACGCTGAAGATTCTGCTGGCGACGGTCCTCATCGACCACACCGGCGAAATCGGAATCAACAGCAGTTACTATCCCATCTACTACCTGCCGGTCGTCACAGCGGCACTCTACTGCGGCACGTGGCTGACGCTCGTCTGGACGTTCATTGCCTCCGCCGCCTACTGCTCGTATCTCTATCCTGCGATGCAGGAGTATGACCTGACTCCCGAGGCTTTCGGCTACCTGGCGCTGCGCATCCTCTTTTTCTTTCTCGCCGCCATGGTCGTCAACCGCTTCGCGCAGCAGAGCCAGCATCAAACCCAGCTTTACCGCGAACTCGCAGAACGCCTTGCCGAAACCAATCGTCGCCTGGAACAGGCTCAGGCCGAGGCGCGGCGTTCGGAACGCCTGGCTGCGCTCGGCCAGCTCTCTGCCGGGCTCGCGCATGAGATTCGCAATCCTCTCGGAGTCATCAAGGGTTCGGCCGAAATGTTGACCCAGAAATTGCAGGCCTCCGATGAGCTAGCCCGTGAGTTAGCCGGTTACATTTCTACGGAAGTCAACCGGCTCAGTGCCCTCGTCACCGAGTTTCTCGACTTCGCGCGTCCGCTGCATGCGCAGCCGCAACCCGCGGACCTGATCGCACTTCTCGATCGTGTCGTGCAGATTGTCGCGGATCGCTTTGTCGGCAAACAGGCCGTACGCGTCGAGCGGGATTACGCCAGCGGACTGCCCCTTGTTCCGCTTGACGAGAGTCTCTGTGAACAGGCGTTCCTGAATCTGGTGCAGAATGCCTACGAAGCCATGGAAACCGGCGGTACGCTGCGGATCGAAGTTCACCCCGCGACGCAGAACGATCGCGAAGGAGTGCAACTCCGTTTGGCAGATACGGGACCGGGAGTTCCCGAAGAATTGCGCGAAGAAATTTTCAACCCGTTTGTGACCACGAAGAAAACCGGTGTAGGGCTTGGCCTCTCCATAGTGTCGAAAATCGTGGACGGGCATCACGGATCGATCCACGTCGAGAACATTCCCGAAGGCGGTGCGGTATTTACCATCTTCTTTCCGCTGGAAGAAACAGCCGAACCAAAAAATGTGCAGGCGATAAGCATGTAGTTGAATTCAACAGATAGGATCAATAGGAATAGCGAATAGCGATCAACGAATAGCGAACGACGAACGCCTAACGACGGAAGACGCATGCCGACCATCCTTATCATCGAAGACGAAGCCAAGATGCGCCGCCTGCTGGAACTGAACCTCGGCGACGATGGCTTCAAGACGCTGTCTGCAGGAGATGCCGAAACCGGTTTGAAGCTGCTTGATTCCGAACCGGTTCACCTCGTTCTCACCGATCTGAAACTCCCCGGCATGAGCGGGCTGGAATTTCTGCAGATTGCCAAGCAGCAAAATCCGGCGCTGCCAATTGTCGTCATGACCGCGTTCGGCTCCGTTGAGACCGCGGTCGAAGCGATGAAAGCGGGCGCCAGCGACTACGTCCTCAAACCATTCGCACTCGCCGAAATGCGGATGGTAGTGCACAAGGAGCTCGATAACTCCCGTCTGCGCGAGGAAAATCGTTCGCTCCGCGAAGCGCTCGGGCAGAAGTACAGCCATCCCAACATTGTCGCCGTCAGTCAAAAAATGCAGGAGGTGCTCGCCACTGTCGAACGCGTCGCGCCCACCAACTCCACCGTTTTACTCGGTGGAGAGAGCGGAGTTGGCAAAGACCTCATTGCCCGCGCCATCCACGAAAAATCGCGCCGTGCTTCCGGTCCCTTTATCAAGATCAACAGCACCGCCATCCCCGAAAATTTATTGGAGAGCGAACTTTTCGGCTACGAAAAAGGAGCGTTCACGGGCGCCGCCACCAGCAAGCCCGGCAAATTCGAACTCGCCGACAAAGGCACGCTTTTCCTCGATGAAATTGGAGACGTGCCCCCCGCAATTCAGGTCAAGCTTCTCCGCGTGCTGCAGGAGCGCGAATTCGAGCGCCTAGGCGGCACGCGTACCATCAAAGTCGATGTCCGGCTCATCGCCGCCACCAACCGTGACCTGCGCGCCGCGCTCGAAGACGGAACCTTTCGCGAAGACCTCTACTATCGGCTCAACGTGGTCCCGATCGACATCCCGCCGCTCCGGGAGCATAAAGAAGACATACCCGGCCTCGCCAACTTGTTTCTGCAGCGCTTTGCGAAGGATTCTGGAAGAGATGAAAAGATCACGGGGATTTCTTCGGCCGCGCAGCAACTTCTCGTTAGCCATTATTGGCCGGGAAACGTGCGGGAATTGCAGAACGTTATGGAGCGCGCCTGTGCGCTAGCCTCGGGCAGCCAGTTGGAAGCTGCAGACATACAACTCGACCTGCCGCGCAATCGCGCGTCCGGTGCTTCATCCGATCGTTTTCTGCCCGACGGCATGACGCTTGACCAATGGGAAGATGAAATGATCCGCGAAGCTCTGAAGCGGGCCGGCGGAAACAAGTCGCAGGCTGCGCGCTTGCTCGGCCTCTCGCGCAACGCACTGCGCTACCGCTTGTCAAAGATCGGCATCAGCGACAACGAAGGAGAGTGACACGATGCTCTCGCCGTTCTGCTAACATTCCTCCTTCATGAAACACGTAGGCGAAAACGTGGTGCGCATCGAGGCCGAGGCCTTGCGTGCGCTGGCCGACCGACTTGCAGGCCCAATGGCCGCGGACTTCAATCAGGCTCTGGAGTTGATGTTCAGTTGCCGGGGCCGCGTGGTCGTCACCGGGATGGGGAAAAGCGGGCTGATCGCTCGCAAGATTGCGGCTACGTTAAGTTCGACCGGCTCTCCGGCGCTCTACCTGCATCCAGTGGAGGCTCTGCATGGCGATCTGGGCATGATCGTGCGCGGCGATGTCGTGCTTGCGCTTTCGGCCAGTGGCGAAACGGAAGAAATTCTACAGTTAGTAGCCACAATCAAGCGGCTGCAGGTTCCGCTGATTGCTATGACGTGTGACGAGCCGGGACCAAAAGTAGCGGGCGAGGGCGCCGGTTCTAAACACGCTGCCTCTACACGGGCGTCTACTCTGGCTTCTTCTTCTGACGTTGCTTTGGACTGCTCGATCTCCCAGGAAGCTTGCTCGCTCGGACTTGCTCCGACTGCTTCCACCACTACCATGCTGGCTCTAGGCGACGCGTTGGCAGTTGCGCTTTCGGAAAAGCGCGGGTTCAAGGAAGAAGACTTTGCCAACCTGCATCCCGGCGGGAAGCTGGGCAAGCGGCTGGCGCGAGTGGAATCGTTGATGCACACGGGAGACGCGGTTCCGCGAGTGACGGCGCGCACGAAAATGCCGGAAGTGATTTATGAAATGTCGCGCAAGAAGCTGGGGATGACCACGGTGGTCGAAGGTGATCGTCTACTGGGGGTGATCAGCGACGGCGATCTGCGGCGGTTGCTCGAGCAGCGCGGCAAGGATGCGCTTGACCTCACGGCGGGGGATTGCATGACGCGCAATCCCAAGACGGTTGGAATGCGCGAGTTCGCGGCCGCCGCACTGGCGCGCATGGAAGAGATGAAGATTACTTCGCTCGTTGTCGTGGACAGCGTCGTGGACAGCGTTGCCGGAAACGATCAGCGCTTGCTGGGGATTGTGCACCTGCACGATCTATGGGGCACAGAGATGGTGTAGCGGCCAGCGTCGGTTAATCCGACTCAGGATAAAGCCGCGTTTCTCTCGACATTTTTCTCAAACGGTTAGTGGCAAAAACGCTGGAACTTCGGCGGTGGCGGGGCGGGAAACTCGTCGAACTCACCTTCCCATCCCGAGCATCCGCGCGCGGCGACGGCGCGGATCACGACCTGTTCCAGGTCGCGGGCTCTTGCTTTGGCTTGCGAAATCTGATCCATCGTGACCGAACCGCTGCGATCGAGTTCGTTGAGATCCGCACTCGCGGCGGTATAACCGGCATCGGCCGCAATGCTGTACCAGATGTAGGCGGTGAAGCGATCCTGCGGGATGCCGCGGCCGTCCTTGAGCGCTTTGGCATAGAAGTACTGCGCCTGCGGAAGGCCCTGATCGGCGGCAATTTTATAGAGCCTCGGAGCCTTGGCAAAATCTCGATCCGCCATTAGACGACCGAGGTAATAGGCGCCGAAGGCATTGTTCTGGTCGGCAGACAGCTTGAGCCATTTCTGGGCCGCATCGAGATCGCGCGGCACGCCATTGCCGAGGAAGTAATGCCGTCCGGCCATCCAAGCGGCCAGCGGGTCCCCTTGTTGCGCAGCTTTGCGATACAGTTCGACCGCCAGCGGTTGGTTGATCGCAACCCCGTTTCCCTTGTCGTAATAGTAAGCCAGTGCGATTTGAGCTGGCCCGAAGCCCAGGTCGGACGAGCGTCGAAAGTAGTCGATTCCCAGCGCGTCATTTTCCGACGGGCCCACCCCTGTAATGGCGTCAATCCCACGGTCGTACAGAGCTTCTGGTGAACTGCTCTGCGCTAAGGCGATCGTGCTCGTGCACCACAGCACGAGAATTGCAGACAAAAGCTTTGTTCGACGCATGAGTGGCTTTCCCGTATGAAGTGTTGGAATCAGTATAGGAAACAAGGTGTCTCACTGTAGAGTTACGAAAGTTCCGCTGGGCTCGACGAACGAACGGATGTGGAAGAACTTGGATATGGCGGGGTTTAGAGGAAACGAACGCTGCGAGCCCGGGAGTCGAAGCGCAACGAGACCAGTCCCGTCTCTCTACATCCGGGAAATTACCGCGGGTAACGTTCCCGCATGAAATCGGCAATTGCCCAGTAAGCAGCCGTTAGCGTCTTTTCGTCGGGCAAGAACACGATGCGGAAATGTTTCGTCCCGGGCCGCTGGCCGAATCCGGAGCCGTGCACGACCGTGACATACTTCTGGCGGATCAGTTCAGTGACGAAAACGTCGTCGCTTTCCGGTATGTCGACGCGCGGGTATGCGTAGAAAGCGCCGCGCGGCGCCACGCAACTTACGCGCGCAGTTTCCTCGCACCACCTCATCGTAAGGTCGCGGCGGCTGCGGAGTTTGCGTTTGACTTCCTCGAGGTGATCCTGCGGCCCTTCGAGGGCGGGCCTGATCGCGTACTGCTCGGGATGGTTGGCGCAAAGGCGAGCGCGCAGCAGCTTGTTCACGCCTTCGAGGTACGGTTTAATCACGGAAGCTTCGCCGCTGGCAATTCCCCATCCTATGCGCCATCCCGGGGCCAGGTAATTCTTGGAGAGCCCGCCGAAAGTGATGACGGGCACGTCGGGCGCGACCGCGGCCATGGCCACGTGCGGGTCGTCGTCAATAATCAGTTTGTCGTAAATTTCATCGGCAAAGATGATCAAGTTGTGTTGCCGCGCCAATTCTGCTATCTGCTCGAGCATCTTGCGCGTGCATACCGAGCCAGTCGGGTTGTTCGGATTGATCAGCACAATCCCGCGCGTCCGCGGCGTGATCTTCCTCCTGATGTCGTCGAGATCGGGCTGCCAGCCGTCTTCTTCGTTCAGGTAGTAAGTGTTCAATCCGATTTCGAGTTTTGCCAGAACCGCCGAGTACAGCGGGTAATCGGGGCAGGGAGTCAGCAGATTGTCGCCCGGATTCAGCAGCGCGGCCAGGCAAATGTCGACCGTCTCGCTGACGCCCGAGGTGACAAAGACATCCTGAATGCTGGTGATCCCCTTGCGAGCCGCCTCGCCGCGAATGGCTTCAAGAGCTTCCTTGATACCCGAGGAAGGGGAATATCCATTCTTGCCGCTGCGCATAGCTTGATAGACGGCTTCGATCATGTGCGCGGGCGTCTGGAAGTCGAAGTTGAGCGGGTCGCCGATGTTGAGTGGCAGAATTTTGTGTCCCTGACGAGCAACGTCGTCGGCGATACAGGCCAGATCGCGGATAGCGTAGCGGACATTTTCCAGACGAGTGGCGGGACTAATTTCGCGGGCTTGCGTTATGGGCATGGAGCACTCCAAAAAACTTAAACGCAGAGATCGCAGAGTATGTTCGGAGGGTTCGCAGAGGAAATCAGGAAACAAGATCTAGCGTTCTCTGCGTAACCTCCGCGCTCTCTGCGTTGAAGATTTTGCTCTTACTCCGCCCGATCGATCTGCGCCTTCTGCAGCTTATCGGAGTAATCGACGTAAACGGCCTTCCACTCGGTGTAAAAATCAACCGCGCCGATGCCGCCCTCGCGGTGTCCGTTGCCCGTGGCCTTCACGCCGCCGAATGGGAGGTGGACTTCCGCGCCAATCGTCGGAGCATTGATATAAGTGATGCCGGCATCCAAATCGCGCACGGCGGCGAACGCCTTGTTCACGTCTTTCGTATACAGCGACGACGACAACCCGTACTCGATGTTGTTGGCGATCGCAATCGCGTCCTCGAGACCGTCGCAGGGGATGATCGAAACGACTGGCCCGAAGATTTCTTCCTGGGCAATGCGCATCTTGGGATCGACGTCTGTGAATACGGTGGGTTCGAGGAACCAGCCGTGCTGGTAATCGCCTTGGTCAAGCCGATGACCGCCGCACACGAGTTTGGCACCCTCGGTCTTGCCAATCTCGATATAGTTCAGGTCCGTCTTGAGTTGGCTCTCGTTCACCGCGGGACCCATCTCAACCGTCTCGTCGAGGCCGTTGCCGACCTTGATATTCTTGGCGCGCGCGACGAACTGATCGATGAACTTGCGGTAGACACCCTTCTGCACGATGATGCGGCTGGTGGCGGTGCAGCGTTGTCCGGTCGTGCCGAAAGCGCCCCAAAGACCGCCTTCAATAGCAAGGTCGAGGTTGGCGTCGTCAAGCACGATCATCGGATTCTTGCCGCCAAGTTCGAGCGAACAACGTTTGAAGCTCTTGGCGGCTGTCGCGCCCACGATCCTGCCGACCGCCGAGGATCCCGTAAGCGATATGGCGCGAACAGCCGGATGCTCGGTCAGAGGCGTCCCCACCTCGGTCCCATAGCCCGCCACGATGTTAATGACACCCTTCGGAATGCCGCCATCGGTCAGCGCCTGCACTAGGTTGAAGGTAGAGAGCGGAGTATCCTGCGCCGGTTTGATCACGCAGGTGTTGCCGCAAACGATGGCGGGCAGCAGCTTCCACGAAGAAATAGCCATGGGAAAATTCCACGGCGTGATCATGCCGCAGACGCCAATCGGCTGCCGGACGGCCATCGCAAACTTATTGGGCAACTCCGACGGAACGGTCGGACCGAAAAGGCGGCGGCCTTCTCCAGCGTTGTAGTAGGCGGCGTCAATGGCTTCCTGTACGTCGCCGCGTGTTTCATTCAGCACCTTGCCCATTTCGCGGGTCATGTCGCGCGCGAAGTCTTCCTTGCGCTCGATCAGAATCTCGGCGGCGCGGAATACCATTTCGGCGCGGCGGGGCGCTGGCACCAGACGCCACTTCGCAAACGCGCGCTTGGCCGCATCCACGGCTGCATCTACGTCAGCCTTGTTCGAGCGCTGGAAGATGGCGACAACTTCGCGGGTGTCGGCAGGATTGCGGTCTTCGAAAGTCTGTCCGCTGGCCGATTCGACCCATTCGCCGTCAATGAAGTTCTTGAAAACTCTGGTCTTCGTGGTAGAGCCTGCGATCGCCGGCTTGGTCATGGTATCGGTCGCCATACAACCTCCTGGGAATAGTGCACACACTATGCTAACAACCGGGGTAGAGAGGGGCAAGGCGGGCAGAAGGAAACGGTCAATTTGCGAAATTGTTAACCACCAAGGCCACAAAGGTACACGAAGTAAACGCCTGAGATCAGAATCCTTCGTGATACTTCGTGGCCTTGGTGGTTAAGGGTTTCGTGTTTTGCATTGTCAAGCGGAACCACTGCCCAGACTCCGGATTCGTTGACTAGCAGATGCCGCGTCCGTAAGATGAAGCGACCCGAACGCTGGCCGCCTTCCCCAGTTCGGCCAATAACGATCCAACGATTCATGATCGGCCAAACCATTTCGCACTATCGCATCGTCGAGAAGCTGGGCGGCGGTGGCATGGGTGTCGTCTACAAGGCCGAAGACACGTCGCTCGGACGTTTTGTCGCTCTGAAGTTTCTTCCCGACAATGTTTCCCAGGATCCGCAGACGTTGGAGCGCTTCCGTCGCGAGGCGCGCGCCGCATCGGCGCTGAACCATCCGAATATCTGCACCATTCACGAAATCGGCGAGCACGAAGGCAAGCGCTTCATCGCCATGGAATTTCTGGAAGGCCAGACACTGAAGCACACGATCGGCTTTCGGCCGCTGGAACTGGAGAACCTGGTATCGCTCGGCATTGAGATCGCTGACGCGCTTGACGCCGCTCACTCCAAGGGAATCGTTCACCGCGACATCAAGCCCGCCAATATTTTTGTCACCGACCGCGGTCACGCCAAGATTCTGGATTTCGGACTCGCGAAAGTCGCATCCACGTCCGGTTCGTCGAGCGGCAGTGTGGCATCGGAGAACACGATGACCGCGGTCGACGAACAACATCTGACCAGCCCCGGCTCTACGCTCGGCACCATAGCGTACATGTCGCCGGAGCAGGTGCGCGGCAAGGAATTGGATGGTCGCAGCGACTTGTTCTCGTTCGGCGTCGTGCTCTACGAGATGGCGACCGGAGCTTTGCCATTCGCCGCCGACACCTCCGGCCTCATCTTCGAGGCCATTCTGAATCGCGCCCCGGCCCCTGTCGCGCGCCTCAATTCCAACCTCCCGCCCAAGTTGGAAGAAATTATCGATAAGGCACTCGATAAAGACCGGGATCTGCGCTACCAGTCTGCGGCCGAGTTGCGCGCGGACTTGAAGCGGATGCAGCGCGCCACTGACTCGACGCGATCGGCTGCGGTGCCCGTCGACACCGAAGCACCAACGCCTTCGCGAGCAACGCGCGGCCTGGCGTTTGCGGGCGCGGCGCTCCTGGCTTTCCTGCTCGCGTTCGGAGGGATCACGTGGTATGGAAAACATTCACCGACGCCGACCAGGGTCTCAACCGCCAAGCCGTCTGTGGCCGTCCTTCGGCTACAAAACCTGAGCGCGGAGCCCGACAGCGCCTATTTCAGCGACGGAATGACCGATGAAATCACGACCAAGCTTTCCAAAATTCAGGGAATCGACGTGGCTTCGCATTCCTCGGTCGCTGCTGTCAAAGGATCGGATAAGAGTGCCGCCGATTTGGGAAGAGCACTCGGCGTCCGTTATCTGCTCGAGGGAAGTGTACGAAAGGCGGGCGATCAGGTGCGGATCAATGTGCATCTGATCGACTCCACCACCGGGTTTCAGGTGTGGGCCGATGATTTCGTAGGAGAAATGAAGGATGTCTTCTCGCTGCAAGAGCAAACCGCCCTGAAAATTGCCGAGTCGCTCAACCTCAAGCTCAGTCCTCAAGAGCAGCAGGCCATTCAGCATCGTTACACGCAGAACACGCAGGCCTATGACACCTACTTGCGAGGTCACGCGTTGGTCGAGCATTTCGATGAGCCCGAAAAACTGGAAGCTGCCCGTGGATTCTTTGAGGACGCGCTAAAGTCAGACCCAGATTATGCTCCTGCGCTCGCCGGACTGGCATGGGTTGAAGGGCAGATTTATCGCAATATTGACGCCGCTCCGTCTCATCTGCAACTCGCCGAGCAATTCGCCCAGCGCGCTTTGACCATCGACCCGCGCTTGGCCGAGGCCCACCTGGGCATGGGGACGGTTCTCACCGATAAATACGACTATACTGCCGCCGCGCGTGAGTTCCGTACCGCTACCGAACTGGATCCGGACAATAGCCATGCCTGGGATCTTCTTTCCTGGGCGCTCGGCTACGAACAGCCACCAGAGGCCGTGGCCGCCGAGAAGGCCGCACGGGAAGCCCTGCGTCTCCAACCCGTCTTCTTCGGAGCCTACTATCACCTAGGGCGCGCGCTTTACCTCCAGCAGCGCTATCCGGAAGCCATTGCCGCCTTTGAGCACGCGCGGGAAATAAACCCAACCTCCCCCACGGCTGACTTGGGCCTCGGCCAGGTCTATCTGGCGCAAGGAGACTACGACAAAGCTGTGGCCGCTCTATCCAAGAATCTTCGACCCTCCGGCATCAACTATTTCTGGCTCGCTGCGGCCTATGCGGCTCATGGCGATAGAGAAAAGGCTCTCGGTACACTGCAGAAAGCATTCGAAGCGGGATTTCGCGATTTTGCCGTATTGGATGCGAGCCCCTACTTCGCTTCGCTGCGCCCCGATCCGCGATACAAACAGTTGACCGAGCGTTACCGCCGGTAATCCGCCCGCCGCCGTGCATCACTTTCGTAACCTTACTCCCCATGAGGCCAGGTAGATACGCCTCTCACCGGAGATATGATGGTCATAGCGTGATACATACGCAACATTCTCAGAATTTTGCAATAGGGGTTGCAGGAGTTCGTGTCGAATAAACTCAAGCCGGGAGTATATGTTGCCTGGAAACAGGTGACGTATCGCAGCGTGATCATGGCGATACTCGGAGCGATACTGATCTTTTTCGCGCTCCTGCACGAAGCTTTTCCCAAGTTTACTGACTCAACGGTGAGGGCGGCCGCCAATCTCTCCTCGGGATTGCTGGAAAAAGTTGCGGGACTGGCGCCTCCGCTCAAGGGGCCGTCGCCCGCGGTTTCGCAGCAGGCGCATTTTACGGCGCTCGATGGCACGATTCGCGTCCGAAAAGGCAATGGCAACAGTTGGATCAATGCCGACTACAACGTCCCGCTCGAAAAAGGCGATGTCGTACAGACGGGTGCGGAAGGCATGGCCAAAATTGTTTTCAACGATGGTACCAACTACACAGTGAAACAGGATTCGCTGATCGTCATCGAAGAAAACTCCGCCAATGATCAGCAACAAACCAACGTCTCGGTGGCGGTCACGACTGGAACGGTAGATCTCACAACCGCGACCTACGTGCAGGGGTCGAAGTCGCAGGTGATTGTGGCCGGCGCGAAAGCTTCGCTCGCTCCCGATTCGTCGGCCATGGTGCACAACGACCCCAAGGACGATCAGCATGAAATTTTGGTGAAGAAGGGTAGCACCGAAATCGAACGCAATGGCGAAGTGGTCCACCTCGCGGACTGGCAAAAAGTAAGTTTCCAGAGCGCATCGAAAACCATGGAACGGGCCACGGAAATCGGGCCTCCCGCGCCAATTACTCCGGGCAACATGATGCCCGTTTTCATCAATCCCGGCGAGAAGGCGAAAGAAGTGGAATTCGCCTGGTCGCCCATGACGAACGCCGCGGGATATCGGCTGCGCATTTCGCACAACCCGTATTTCTCTTCGTTGCTGCTCGATCGTAAAGTGGCGACAGCCAGCGTAGTTGTGACAGGTCTGCCCGTGGGCGCTTACTATTGGTCAATCCAGTCTTACGATGCGGCGGGCAAGGAATCGGTGGAAAGCGAAAAGAATCGTTTTACCATCATTGTTAAGGCGAAAGAAAAGATAGATCTGGCGCTCGATCTCGATCCGCTGGTGCAGCACGGACACGTAATTGAAGTGACGGGCAAGACCGAGGCGGGGGCGCGCGTCATGGTGAATGGCAAGGAAGTGCCCATCGTAGGTGACGATGGGGCATTCCACTATTTCACGCCACCCTTGCCGAACGGGGAAAACCTGATCACGGTCACGGCGCAAAATGTTAAGGGTGGGGTGAATACTCACCAGGAAAAGGTGCTGATTCAGTAGGAAGTCTCGTCGTTCGCTATTCGCGCTTCGCTGTTCGCGAGCGCATCAAGGTGCGCGAAAAGCTAATAGCGAGCGACGGGCAGCAAAAGGTGTTCGGAGGAAACGGGTGCCCAGATTACAACCAGTTCTTCTGAACATCGAAGTAGAATAGAACAAACGTACAATAGAAGATGCCAGTGGAAAGCGACTCGCATGGAAACTAAGAAATCCCAGGTTCCAGATGCGAGACGAATTCCCGGGAGAGAGAAGTACTGCTATGTCTAACAACGGATTTCATAATGGTTCCTCGCGTTCGCACAATCTGCGTTCGCTGTTCAGCATGTTTTCGAGTGACCTCGCCATCGATCTCGGGACGGCCAACACACTCGTGTACGCGCGCGGCAAGGGCATCGTGGTCAACGAGCCTTCCATCGTCGCTTTGAACAAGAACACCAACGAAGTCGAAGCCGTGGGCAAAGAGGCCAAAGAGATGTTGGGCCGCACGCCCGGCAACATCGTCGCCATCAAGCCGATGAAGGATGGCGTCATCGCTGACTTCAAGGTCACTGAGAAGATGCTGAACTACTTCATCCAGAAGGCGCACAACCGCAAGATGCTGGTGCATCCGCGAATCGTGATCGGCGTGCCTTCTGAAATCACGCAGGTGGAAAAGCGCGCGGTCATGGATTCTGCATATCGCGCCAAGGCCAGCGAAGTGCATCTCGTGGAGCAGGCCATGGTGGCCGCCATCGGCGCGGGGCTGCCGATCACCGAGCCGAGTGGCAACATGGTCGTCGACATCGGCGGCGGCACGACCGATATCGCGGTAATTTCGCTGAGCGGCATCGTCTATTCGCGCTCCGTGCGCATGGCCGGCAATCAGATGGATGAGGCCATCATGAACTACCTCAAGCGGAAATATAACTTGCTGGTAGGCGAACGCACTGCCGAGCAGATCAAGATGGAAATCGGCTCCGCCTATCCTCTCGATAAGCCGCTGACCATGGAAATCAAAGGCCGCAACCTGATCGAAGGCGTTCCAAAAACGATCACCGTCGACGACAGCGAAATCCGCGAATCGCTCAGTGAATGTGTTTCGACCATCATGAATGCCATCCGCGTAGCCCTGGAACGCACGCCGCCCGAGCTCTCGGCCGACATCAGCGACCGCGGCATCGTGCTGACCGGCGGCGGAGCCCTGATCAAGAATCTCGACAAGCGCATCCGCGAAGAAACCGGATTGCCCGTCTCGATTGCCGACGATCCGCTCTGCAGCGTGGTGCTGGGCACCGGTAAAATGCTCTCGGACTTCAAACTGCTGCGCAAGATTTCGATCGAGTAACTGCGAGCTTCGAGCTGCGAGCGAGCCTATCGCTCCAAAACCGATCTCAGAATGAAGGGTTTACTGAGAACTGACAGCTGAGAGCTGAGAACTGGTTTTCATGGATGTCCTCGGACGCTACCGCAATCTGATCGTGCTGGTGGGGGTCTTATTCGCCCAGGTACTGGGCTTGGCCGTGCAGGTCAAGCGCACGACCGACAGCGAACCGACTCGCCTGATCCGCGTCTGGGCGGTCGGAGCCGTCACTCCTCTGGAAAAAGCGCTGGTGTGGACACAAACCGCCACCGGCAACGTCTGGCACAACTACTTCTACCTGCGCGGCGTCCGCGCCGAGAATCGCAGCCTCAAGGCGCAGATTGAGCGCATGAGTCTAGAGCAGGTGCGGATGAGCCAGGACGCCGATCAGGCGCGCCGTTTGCAGGCGTTGCTCGCCTTCAAGGAACAGTTCATCTCCCAGACCATGGCGGCCCAGGTTATCGGATCGAGTGGCAGCGAGCAGTCGCGATCGGTCTTCATCGACAAGGGCCACAACGATGGCATCCAGCCCGACATGGCGGTCATCACCGCGGACGGCGTCGTGGGAAAAGTACTCCACGTGTACCGTTCCACTTCGCTGGTGCTCCTGATCGACGACCAGACGAGCGGAGTGGGTGCGATCCTCGACAAAACGCGCGTGCAAGGCATCCTCCGCGGCACGCCATCGGGCGAAGTAGTGCTCGAAAAAGTGATGAGCGACGAAACCGTTCCTCCCGGAGAACTGGTTCTTACTAGCGGCGGAGACGGCGTTTTTCCCAAAGGTCTGCTTGTAGGCCACGTCACGAAAGTCACCCCGGGCAGTGAATTGTTTCTCAACATTAGCGTGCGTCCCGCAGCCGACCTCGGACGCCTCGAAGAAGTGCTCGTGGTAACGAAGATTGATGAACGACAGGCCGAACCCGATCAGACGGGCGCAGCACGCGCCGTCGATATCCTGGCCCAGCGTTTGCCGACTGTTCCTCCCAAGCCGGAAGATCCCGTGAAGGGCGCGACCACTGCCGCTCCGGTGAACGGAGTGTCGGCGACTGGGGGAACGGGCACTTCAAAACCCACAACTGCCGGCCCAACAACCGTAGGCTCCGATGCCAAGTCCAAGCCGGTGCCCCCACAAATCTCCTCCGGCGGCGCCGCGCCCGCGACCCAAAAAATAGCAACGCCCGCATCTCCGTCGGCGACGTCCTCCGGAACTGGCTCCCGCGTATCCTCAGGAACTCCAGCGAACACCACCGGAGTCCCTGCCGTGAAAGCTGCCACCAAGCCAGTGAAGACCTCCGTCCCACCGCAGCCCAAACCGCAACCCGCGGTCGAGGACACTCCACACTAACGTGGCGATCACTTACACATCGGGAGAGCAGGTTGAGGTCTATCGTTTCAGTATTCCGGCGACGGTGCTGATTCCGCTGGCCGCTGTTTTTCTGCAAGCGTGGCTGCCGCTGCGGTTTCCTTTTTTCACGATCTTCGATCTTCCGTTACTGGTGGTGATTGGTTTTGCGACGGCGCGGCGCAGTCCACTGGCAGGCCTGGTCACCGGCGGCTTGATTGGTATTCTGCAAGACGCGCTGACCCACCAGCCGATCGGACTCTACGGGATTTCAAAAACGGTCGTTGGATTCGGCGCCTCTTCGCTCGGCATCAAACTCGACGTGGAAAATGCTGGCGCCCGCTTCCTGCTGACGATTTTCTTCTACGTGGTGCACGAGATTGTTTACTTCATGATTGCGCGCGGTCTGGTCGGGTTGCACATGGCGTGGAGTTGGCCGCACGAATTCCTCTCGGGCGTGGCCAATGCCATCATGGGCATCCTCGTTTTCATGCTGCTCGACCGAGTTAAGCAGCGCACGTAGCTACCTTCTTCAGTGAAACCTGAGCCCTATTTGTCATCCTGAGCGCAGTGAAGGACCCATGCATCTGACTTCGCTATGCATCGTAACGTTGCTCCGCAAACACGACAGCAGATTCACAACAGTATCGCGAACATGTATGCCAGCGCCGCCGCTGCCAAAGTCGAGAGGAAATTTACAGTTTGGTTGTCGATCCAGCCGCGCCTTTGCAGCGTTGCGCCGAGCAGGCTATCGATCAACATGCAGGCAAATCCCGCGGTCCACGGAATCCAGAGCTGAGCCCACGGAATCATTCCACCCAGCACGGCGATCGTCGCAATCACCAGACCCGCGGCCATGCCGGCCATACTTCCGGGAAACGAGATGCCGCCGTCGATTCCTGCCGGAACGCGCTCCCAGGTTGTGATCATTCGAGCTTTCGCTCGGCGGTATTGCCCGATTTCACTGGCCACAGTGTCGGTCGCCGTCTCAGCCATAGCAGCCACCGCCGCGACCAGCCACACCCGATTTCCGCTAGCGCCGAAAGCAACGGAACCGAGGGCCGCTACGGCCAGATTGGCCAGCACTTGCCAGGCATTCCGGCCTTCCCGGCGCTCGGCGAGTCCAAGGGCTAGCTTACGGCGATAACCGAGGCGAGTGGAGATCCACGTCATCACAAACAGCACGGCGAGCGTGGCGAACGCCGCTGGACCAGCTCCCGCAAAAAGCAGAAAACAGGCGAGGCCCCCCGCCAGAGCTCCGGATCGATTGACGCCGCGCAGAACGCGAGCGAGCAAAGCGAAGCTCAGCGTAATGCCGGCGGCGATGGCCAGCCGCTCCGGAGATGAAGCCCAGGCGTGGGTTAGAAAAGGGGTTAGCATGGGAGCGGGTCGCTGTCAGCTCTCGGCCTCATTAAAACCTTCAAGGGAGGAGCGTCGGCTCTTGGACAGATACCAGCGGTGTCATTCGCGGTTTCATTTACAACAATCGAGAATTCAAGTCATTCGATATTCCTGGCTCGATGGCGACCACTTCTAACTCCATCGCTCCCAAGGAATCTATTGTAGGCGAACACCGCGACGCGACTGGCATTGCTCACGGTTTCATTCTGGTGAATGGCCACTACAAGATCGTTGACTACTCGGTGCGGCTGGTAGCTCCCGATCACGGTTGGCGCTACGTTGTAGTTCGTTTTGCTACGGCGGCCTTTGATTACACGATGCCTTTGGAATTGAGAAACTGCACATATTCCTGGTCCGTTTTCAGGATGTGCTCCTCCAACCACTGCCGGAGAATGCGAAGGAATCCCTCTGCCGCATCCGGGCTGCCGGACTCATGTTCCCGTTGAAGCTGGGATATCTTCACCGTGAGGGTATTGTGCTCGATGCGGTGTGCAGCAGTACCTGGGAATCCGCATTGTTGCATCAGGTTCTCCTCTGTCGCGAAGTGATGAATTGTGTAAGTCACGACCTTTTCAAGAGTGGCTTGGGTGACCTCGTGGCCCCGCCCCGCGGCGATAGCGTCATGGAGATTTTGAATAATGCGGAAAAGGTTTTGATGCTGGGAGTCCAGCTCAGCGATGTTAACGCTATATTCAGGACGCCAAGAAACGATTTCGGACATTGCAGCAGGGTACACGCGTCTCGTGCCTAAGATTGTGACGTGAATCACAGAGGTATAGTGCGTTTCTGACCTAGTCCGAGGGAGGTGTAAAGGGATGGACTGGTTCGAATTGCGGGTTGAGAATCCCCGTTCCGACGGGCTGGGGGGAAGAGTAGTCATGAGGACGGCAGCATTTCGAGGTCCGACACCACGACAGCGGTTCTCTGCGATGATGTGCGGAGAAGTGAGTGAGTTTCTCATCACCCAGTTGACATATGCATTTTGTCGGATGTCCGTTGCGCATTGAACAGGCTTAGGCGTGAACTCACGACCTGCTTTACGGCATCTACGACTGGCGGCAGAATCCTATAGGGCACAACTTCGTTCGGTTGACTGGTCAGGCTGCCTTCCAAAGACCGGCGCCAGGCGACTCGCAGTTCGGTATTGATGTGGATGATGTTGATTCCGGCAGCGATCGCACGTACGAAATCTCCATCATCGGTTCCCGACCCGCCGTGCAGGGTTAGAAAGACTCCAGATGCCTTCTTGATCTGGGCAATTCTCTCGATATTGAGGCGCTTTTTAGTTTTCCCTTGGACCATGCTTTGCACCATGCCATGCATGTTGCCGACTGCAGGAGCAAGGACGTCGATTCCAGTGAAGTCGACGAACTGTCGAGCCTCTTCAGGTGTGGAGAGGGTCCGGGAATCGATGGAAACGGTTTCGTGGATTTCAGAGCCGGTTCCGATGTTACCGATTTCTCCCTCCGCGATGATTGCGGGGTTGATCGCTTTAATGGCTTCAACAGTTTCCTTCGTGCTAGCAACGTTCTTGTCGAACGGCAACGCGGAGAAATCAATTACGACTGAATCAAACCCTGCCCTCGCCGCCTCCTCTGCTTTGGCCCGTGAATGTGTATGATCGGCGTTAAGGAACACTGGGACGCCATGTTCCTCGCGCATGACTTTCACGAGCGCTGCCAGTTCGGACGTCCCGAAAAAGTTACGCTCTCCTTCCGACGCGCCAACGATTACCGGAACCTTGACCTCATCCGCGGCGGCCACAACCGCCTTTAGCAAAACCAGATCGGCAACGTTGAAATGGCCTAGCGCCGCGCCTTGTTGTTGCAAACGAGTCAAAATGTTTCGTAATGAATCCATGATCGTGGTCCTTTCGTGATGACCTTGGCGAGGTGTCGCACTGGGCGCCGCCCGGTGCGGCAAGTTCCCTCTGAGAAAAACTTCTAACTGCAGCCACGCAGAAAGTCATTAGGGCGCGGCATCTTGAAAAGCATGTCTGACCGGTTCGACCCATTGGGCTCGCGAGGATGGCGCATCAAATGGATCGCCGAAATATTGTGTTTCTCGTCTGCATTTTCCTTTTTCAAATTCCATAATGCTGACGGTGTATACAGGCTTTCCCTTGTAGTCGATTACATATTCCGTGACCCAGAGGTTCCCCGAACCGCTGATGCGGCGCACGGTGAATCCACTGGGGCGGCCTGGGTGGTGTCCTCGCAGGTTCTTTAGATTTTCCCTGCCGAGTATTCGTTCACCCGATTGCGGATATTCGCAGACCGCATTTTCTTGATAAATGTCGTGCTCCGCGTCCAGATCACCGGCGGCAGAAGCCGACCAGTGCTTCTCCAGAACTGCTCGGATTTGTTGCTCAGTCGTACTCATAGCCGTTGCCATTGCCATTGGAAGCCACTCCGAATTTCCTGGAAGCAGGGGTCACGCTACTCGAGTGACCGGAGCGCTTACCCGATGTAGAAGTTGCCGCGCCCGGTCGACCACGTTGTCGACATTGAATCCCATCTTCTCCATAACTATTTCGCCCGGCGCGGACGCACCGAAATGATCGAGTCCGATGATGTCGCCGGTGCGACCTACCCATTTGTACCAGCCAAGGGTCGCGCCAGCCTCGATTGCCAGCGTAGGGATGTTGACAGGCAGAACTGAATCTTGGTACTCGACGGGCTGTTTTGCAAACAACTCCCACGATGGCATCGATACGACACGGGTTCTGGTGCCTGATTTGGCAAGGGCACGCGCGGCCTGAAGCGCCAAGTCGACTTCCGACCCGGTCGCGACCAGTACAAGGTCGGGGTCGGGCTCATCGAGCAGGACATAGGCGCCCTTCGCCACGCCCGCGCTCACGGCGAACTGTTTCAGATCCAACACAGGCAAGGCTTGACGAGTCAGGACGAGTGCGACCGGACCGGGGAGCCTGATCGCCTCGCGCCAGGCTGCCATTGTCTCGTTGGCGTCTGCGGGACGGAAGACCGTGAATCCCGGCATGGCTCGCAAACTGGTGAGTTGCTCAACGGGTTGATGGGTCGGTCCATCTTGGCCTAGGCCTATGCTGTCGTGCGTGAAGATGAAGGTGCTGTGAGCTCCCATCAGCGCCGCGAGACGTAAAGAAGGCCGCATGTAATCGGAGAAGTTGAAAAATGTTGCGCCGAATGGAATCAGGCCACCGTGCAACGCCATTCCATTCACCATCGCTGCCATGGCATGCTCGCGAACGCCGAAGTGAATGTTTCTGCCCTGATTGTCGCCGAAACCCAAATCCCCCAACCCCTTGAGCGTCGTGCGATTCGAGCCGGCGAGGTCGGCAGAGCCGCCAACAAAGCCCGGCAGCGCTGCGGCGATCGCATTCATAACCTTGCCCGAAGCGTCACGGGTCGATATCGGTCCTTCACTAGGCGAGAAAGATGGAAGGCCGGCATCCCAGTTCTTAGGAAAGACTCCGTCCAACATGTTCTTGAGTTGGTGACTCAAATCGGGGTACTTTTCGGAGTAACGTCCGAACAAGCCGGCCCATTCCTTTTCAAGGGCGGTTCCGCGCGGAACGGCCAGACGATAATGACTCTGGACTTCAGCGGGAACGCTGAAAGGTGGCAAGTCTGGCCATCCAAGGTTTTTTCTTGTCGCGCGTGCGTTCTCAGGTCCCATGGGTTCGCCGTGAACTTTGGGCGAATCGTGCAGCGGGCTCCCATATCCGATGTGAGTTCGTACGGCGATCAGCGACGGCCTCTGCTTTTCAGCCATAGCCTCTCGGATGGCAGCTTCAATTGCTTCGAGATCATTTCCGTCTGGAACCGAAATCACCTGCCATCCGAACGACTGGAAGCGTGCGCATCTGTCTTCGGTGAAAACGTGATCGGTGGTCGCGTCCAGCGACACGTGATTGTTGTCGTACAGGCAAATAAGTTTTCCCAACTGCAGGGTCCCGGCCAGAGATGCTGCTTCAGAGGAGATTCCTTCCATCAGATCTCCATCACCAGCCAGCACGAACGTAAAGTGATCGACTACCGGGAACCCGTCCCGATTAAAACGGGCGGCGAGATGCGATTCCGCTGCGGCCATTCCGACTGCCATGGCGATGCCTTGCCCCAGAGGGCCTGTGGTTGCCTCGATCCCAAGTTCCGGGTCGTATTCCGGATGGCCAGTTGTCTTGCTGCCCCACTGGCGAAAATTCTGAAGGTCATCGAGGCTGATGTTGTATCCGGTCAGATGAAGCAATGAGTAAAGCAGTTCGCATCCATGACCAGCGGAGAGGACGAAACGGTCGCGATTGGCCCACCGGGGGTTGGCGGGATTATGCCGCAAAATCCGATCCCACAGAGTGTAGGCCATCGGGGCGGCGCCAAGTGGCAATCCCGGGTGACCCGACTTCGCTTTCTCGCTCATGTCGATCGAGAGAATCCGGGCTGTATTGATGCAAAGCTGATCGAGGTCATGACTGACTGTTTGATTCATTTTGATGCTCCTGATTGCTTCTGATTTCTGTGACCCAACGACTTGTTGCCGTTGAGGCCGCCAACTAAGGTGGGAAGCCGTCCGACATCCACTTGGCGAATAGTTCAATCCAAGATTGCGGCCAAGGACCTTCTCCTCTTGGTGGCGGGGGCGGCATTAAGGCGCCGCCGATTCCACGAATGCGATCGTAGATGGCGACAGCGTGCTTTTTGACGTCATCGTAACTTTCCAGGTTGAACCCCTTGCGCATTCCTTCGATATCTCGCTCCGTAAAGAGCGGGCGAATATCCTTTTGAAAGCTCGTCGTTTTCGTCATTGCGCCTCACAGGTGTCGGATAGTTGGGATGGAAGGTGGCCGTCCTTCAGGCAGCGTTCTGCTTTGCAATTGGGTGCACTTCCCGCAGGAGTCCTGTATCCACATCGAAAATGAAGCCCCGCACAGCGACATTTTTTGCGATCCAGGGATGCGACCTGACTTTCTTGATCTGCTCCCGCGTATTTTCCTCCGGGTCTTTATAGGAAAAGAACCGCATTGGAGCCGGCGACGCATCTCCGGTCGAAGCGCTTA
The DNA here is from genome assembly GCA_050010155.1 of Terriglobales bacterium. GTDB lineage: Bacteria > Acidobacteriota > Terriglobia > Terriglobales > Acidobacteriaceae > Acidiflorens. Next base: position 71,812 of record JBEKLO010000003.1, on the reverse strand, counting down.
GCTTCGCGTTCATCTCGTCATCTGTGAATGTCGTGAACCCGCAGCCGGTGTGGTTGAGAAGCAGTATCTCAGTGGTGCCGAGTACACGATTGGAAATAATGAGTTCTGCGAGAACATCTTCCGTTACCGCCGGTCCGCCGGTTCGGATAACGTCGAGATCGGCCTGCGGCAGGCCTAAGATTCCCGGGAGGTCTGAGAGTCGGGGATCCATGCAGGTTACAACTGCGAGTTTGGGTGCCGGACGTTTCCCTAAGGTTGGATTGTAGTGCTTTGCATATTTGCGGTTTGCTTCTAGCGCCTTATCAATAATGCTCATTGTTTCTCCTCACAGGCGAGCGCTACGGCCAAGCCCGTTTCTTAAGTGTCGCTCTTCCGACCGAATCGGCTGCGATGGGGCGATTAGACGCGAGGTGCGCCGGCGAATCAATTGGACGATGGTATTGACGACACCTTTGTATCGGTCCCCTGCAATGAAGTGCGCACCACTATTTCCCTAGATGTCCCACTCACACTTTGGTTGCAAATCGATACGTTCGTCCAATAGATTCGCCATCGCGATTCTGGCTTAATGCTGACTCTGGACTAGTCGAGGTTCGGCTGATCGGAGGAATTATGAACGCTGCAATCAATGTCTCTCGCATCGAGCGGGAACCGGAGCTCCTGGGACAAACGGTGGTCGTAATCGGCGGAAGCGCCGGTATTGGGCTCGAGACTGCCCGCAGAGCAAGCGCGGAGGGAGCGAAGCTGATCCTCACCGGTCGTAGCCCTGAACCCCTGCAACGCGCAGCCAGCGAGGTTCACGCACTGAGCACCAGCGCCTTTGACGCTACGGATCCTGCGCAGATCGAGCAGTTCTTCCGCGGCCTGCCGGCGTCCGTCGATCACATCATGGTGACGGCCGGCCGGCCTTCTTACGGCCGACTCATCGACCTGGATCTCGCCCACGCACGCCGTCTACTGGACGAGCATTTTTCACTCCTCATCGAAGTCGCCCGGAACGCAGCTCACAAGGTAAAAGCCGGGGGAACTTTGATTTTTATGGGCGGGACGGGCGGTCGCCGTCCGGTTGTTGGCCTCGGAATCGTCTCGACAATAAGCGTCGCGCTTCCCGCCCTTACGGCCAATCTGGCGCTTGAGTTGGCGCCTGTCCGCGTGAACTTGATCGCCGCCGGATTCGTCGACACGCAGTTGTCTGCATCACTGTTGGGCAACGACCTCGAGAACCGCCGCAGCCAGCTTCGAGCCAAACTTCCCATCCGGCGGGTTGTTGAACCAGCAGATGTTGCCGCACTGGCCGTACACATCATGACCAACACTGCCCTGACGGGTGCAACTTACGACGTCGACGGCGGGCAGCAGTTCGTGGCCGCTTAGCAGAAAAAGTCAGCGCGAGTAGACAAGAATCTGACCTGTGATCTGGGTAACCAATCAGGAGGAAATATGGCAACTCTGAGTGCAATGAGCAGCAACCAATCAACCAACCGCACAAGCCCTGCGAAGGTGGACCTGAAGTTCGAGATCGTCGTCATCCCGGTGTCGGATGTCGACCGCGCGAAGGAGTTCTATACGAAACTCGGGTGGCGGCTCGACGCCGACTTCGACAGCGGTCAAGACTTTCGCGTGATCCAGTTCACGCCCCCCGGATCGGGGTGCTCGATCATCTTCGGCAAAAGCGTCACCGCAGCGGCCCCCGGCTCAGCCAAGGGCCTTTATCTGATCGTCTCCGACATCGAGGCGGCCCGCAAAGAGATACTCGGTTACGGCATTGCGATCAGCGACGTATTCCACGGTGACAGCGGCGTATACGCCGGTGAGGACGAGCCCTATCTGTTTGGACGGCACCGGGTCAGCGGTCCGGATGCTGCGCACGGCAGCTACCGCTCGTTCGCTTCGTTCAGTGATCCGGACGGCAACGGCTGGTTGTTGCAGGAGGTCACAACGCGGCAACCCGGGCGCATTGACTCGGCAACGACAAACTTCGCGTCGGTGAGTGATCTGGCGAGCGCGTTGCGGCGTGCGGAAGCCGCCCACGGGCAACACGAAAAGCGAACTGGGCAACGCGACGAGAACTGGCCAGACTGGTACGCCGAGTACATGGTGCACGAGCAGAACGGTAAAGATCTACCGCAATGAAGCGCTTCGACGCCATCATCATCGGGACGGGCCAGGCGGGCCCGTCCCTGGCAGCGCGATTTGCGAGTGCCGGCAAAACCGTCGCTATTATTGAACGCCATAAATTTGGCGGCACATGCGTGAATACGGGATGCATTCCGACGAAGACGCTTGTAGCGAGTGCCTATGCGATCCATGTTACCCGCCGAGGCGCGGAATATGGTTTCGACGTTGGTGATATGCGCGTCGATATGAAGCGAATAAAAGCGCGCAAGGATGCAGCCTCCGGGAAGTCAAACAAAGGAGTGGAGGACTGGCTTCGAGGAACGGCGAATTGTACGGTCATTCAGGGTCATGCCCGCTTTCAGTCGTCGAACACTGTCGTGGTCAACGATGAAGTTCTGCAAGCCGAGAAGATCTATATCAATGTTGGCGGGCGCGCTTCGGTTCCCGACATGCCGGGGAGTCACGATGTCCCATTTCTCAACAACTCATCGGTGATGGACATCGATTTCTTGCCCGAACATCTTGTCATCGTCGGCGGAGGTTATATTGGGCTGGAGTTCGCCCAGATCTATCGCCGCTTCGGGAGCGAAGTCACGATTGTGGAAATGGGGCCGCGACTGATTGGACGGGAGGACGAAGACGTTTCCCAAGCCGTGCGCGAAATACTGGAGGCGGAGGGCATACACATCCGGCTGAATGCCAAATGTATCTCGCTCGCGAAACGCGATGGCGGAGTCGCCGTACTCATGGAATGCAGCGAAGACCCGAAGGAAGTTGCAGGCACGCATGTGCTTCTAGCGATCGGGCGTGTGCCCAACACAAGCGACCTGGGTCTCGACCGGGCGGGGGTCGCGACCGACGAACGCGGCTACATCGTCGTCGACGATCAGCTGCAAACCAATGTGCCTGGCATCTGGGCGCTGGGGGACTGCAACGGCCGCGGCGCCTTCACGCACACTTCCTATAACGACTACGAGATTGTTGCGGACAATCTCTTTAATGCTGACCATCGCCGGGTTTCCGACCGGATCCAAGCCTACGCGCTGTATGTTGATCCGCCGCTAGGAAGATGCGGTATGACCGACGCAGAGATTCGGAAGTCCGGACGACGTGCGCTGATTGCGAAATATCCGATGAGTAAAGTGAGCCGAGCCTCCGAAAAAGGTGAGACACAAGGTTTCATTAAAATCTGCGTCGATGCAGAAACGAAACAAATTCTGGGTGCTGCGATTCTTGGAGTCGGAGGCGATGAAGTGATTCACGTTCTGCTGGACGTGATGTATGCAAAGGCTCCATACACGGTCATTCAGCGCGCGATGCACATTCACCCGACGGTCGCGGAATATCTTCCGACTATCCTCGCCAAACTGGAGCCGTTTGCGTAGGGTGGATCCATGGCTCGCCTGATCTCAGTAAATGTCGGCCTTCCGCGAGACGTGACATGGAACGGCAAGACCGTCCGAACGTCGGTCTGGAAATCTCCAGTTGATGGGCGACGCATGGTGCGCAAGCTCGATATCGATGGTGATGCGCAAGGCGATCTCGCCGGTCACGGAGGGGAGCACCGCGCCGTATTTGTCTACCAGATGGATTCTTACCACTACTGGGAGCGCTTTCTGGGCCGCAACGATTTTACTTTTGGCCAGTTCGGCGAAAACTTCAGTGTTGAAGGGCTTCCGGATGACGAAGTTTGTATCGGTGATCGATACCGCATTGGTGGTGCAATATTCGAAGTAACGCAGCCGCGCGTGACGTGCTACCGCGTCGGTATCCGCATGAATGAACCTCGGATGGCGGCGCTGCTCGTAGCACATCATAGACCGGGATTTTACTTCCGCGTGTTGCAGGAGGGAGAAGTTGGTGCGGGCGATGACATCGTGAAGGTCGCCGACGGTCCAGAGCGAATCACCGTGGCCGAAGTTGACGCTCTCCTGTACTTGCCAGGACATTCCCGCGACGAACTGCAACGCGCACTCCAGATTCCCGCGCTTAGCAAGGGTTGGCAGAATTCGTTCCAGGCAATGCTGCAACAGGAGTCGAGTTCCAAAACTGTGGCGGGGAATCCGGGACTCGCATCTGAGGAGCAAGCTCCGGCGTGGGCCGGCTTCAGACAAATGCGCGTCACGCAGGTCCGCAAGGAGAGCGAGAGCGTGACTTCATTCGTTCTTGCGCCCATCGATGGCACTCCTCTTCCTGTCTTCCAGGCAGGTCAATTCGTTGTCTTGCGGTTGCTGGTTGATCCGGGCAAGCCTCCGATTCTTCGCAGCTATTCGTTGTCTGATCTGCCGGTAGCCGATCATTTTCGCATCTCGGTCAAAAGCGAATCGAATGGTGTTGGAAGTTCGTTTCTGTGCAACCGCGTGCGAGAAGACGCCCTATTGGATGTGAGCGCGCCGCGAGGAAGTTTTACTCTGCATCCCGGCGATAACCCTGTGGTTTTGCTGAGCGCCGGAGTCGGTGCAACGCCTGTGATGTCGATGCTGCACGCACTCGCAGCCGAAAAATCGGAAAGAGAGATCTGGTGGATCTATGGGGCGCGGAATAGCGCCGACCATCCATTCGCGCGAGAATCACGTTCTTTACTGCAACAGCTCTCTCGCGGACGAAGCTACATCGTGTACAGCAGACCCGCAGCGACCGATCAACCTGGTGCGGACTTTGATGCTGCAGGTCACATCGATGCAGCTTTGCTCGAGAAGATTGGCGTATCACCCGATAGTGATTTCTATCTGTGCGGCCCATCTTCGTTCTTAGAGAACATGCGCGCCGGGCTTCGAAATTGGGGAGTACCCGCCGGGAATGTGCATACGGAAATCTTCGGCGCGCTTGAGAGCATTACACCTGGCATGGAGCGGGTTGTTCACACTCCACACATGCCACAAGGGCCCGCGGGACCTGGCCCCGCGGTGTCGTTTGCGCGCAGCGGGATCACGGCTGCGTGGGACCCGAAGTATCAGAGTTTGTTGGAACTCGCGGAAGCATGCGACGTTCCGGTCCGATGGTCATGCCGCACTGGAGTGTGCCACACCTGCATGACGGGTCTGATTGGAGGATCGATCAGTTACAACCCGGAACCGCTGGAGAGGCCAGCGCCGGGAAATGTGCTGGTGTGCTGCTCACAGCCAGACGCGAATGTAATTCTCGATCTTTGAGGACATGACAATTGCTGTCTTAGCGAAATCATTGATGACCGTCTTGAGATTGAAGGCTTGTCGCTGCCGGTTGATTTCTCAGCAGATTTCCGGTGGCGAACTCAAGGTTGACGGCCTCTAGAAATAATTCTGATCGAGCGGAGACGCTGGATAATCGAGCCAGTGCCAGCTGCTTTTCCGCAGTAACAACATCCACCAGATTCTTCACTCCATATTTGTACGCATCGAGCGATGCTGAGTAAGAAGCGTTGGCGGACTCAAGAAGCGCCACTGCGGCGTCTTGCTTTCGCAACGCCGTCCGGAATGCTATGTAGGCGGTCCAGACTTCGCGCGTCGTCTGATCATGTTTCTCCGTAAGTTCATCCTCCGCTTCCCGGCGTTTCGATTCGGCGATCAAAAGCTCGTTCTTGCGTACACCCCCGTCAAAGATGCGCCACTTTACGCCGAGTGCGACGGACCATGTAGGCTCGCTCGCAGAACCGAGCACGCCGTAATCCGCCGTGGGCCACACAGATGTCTGGGCACCCGAGGCAGAGAGAACAATCTGCGGTTTGTACTCTGCCTTGGCTGCACGAATACTCGCCTCTGCGGAGCGGATTCGCAGAGCTTGCGCCATGAGGTCCGGACGATCCTTCATCGCGCGATCGATCAGCGCGTCGACGGACATTGTGAGTTTCTCCGGCAACGGCGCACTCCTCTGGGTGTCAATCACTATGTTGGGGGACGGATCCGCTCCAACGGCTTCAGTCAGAGTGACGCGCGCAACTTTTTCGTCGCCGTCCGCGGATGCCTCGTCGAACACCGCCTGTGACGTTTCGGCACGGGCCTGGAGCACATCGGGAAGAGTTGCAAGCCCGTTGTTGAGTCGGTTTTCAGCAGCGTCCTGTGTCGTTTGTGCAGTTCGCAACGTTTCCTGGGTAGCCTGCAGTCTTTCCTGTGCCGTCATCAGTTGGTAATACGCAGTGGCGACGCGAAACGCCAGCGCTTGATTTACCTGAATGACGTCCGCGCCGGCCGCCAGCTTCTCCTCCTTCGCGAAATCCACGGTCCCCTCGCGCTTGCCAAAATCAAAGATGAGATATTGGAGCGTGACTTGGGGCTCGACGATAGGGACCTCGACCATGACGTAGCCGCGCGGAGCGAGCGGTTCCGGAAATGGATTTACCGACCTGTGGTCGCCGAAAACAGCTAGCCCCTCCAACTCGGGATAATAAGCGCTTTTCGCCACACCAAGTTCGCGCGCTTTTTGTTTTGCGCGCTCCCAGATCGTGCGCGTGCTGGGGTTGTGATGCTCGGCAACGTCAATCAGCTCGGCCAAGCTGTAGGGGTGAACCGGATCGAGAACCGCTGTTCCTTCACGAGGAGTTTCGCGGGCGGCGCAGTCGGCCACCGCTGATGGTGAAGAGACCTTGCCGGCACACTGCCCCAGAGCTCGCGTCGCGGAGAAGGCGAGAAGCAGCGACAAGAACAGAGCACTCAATGATGGACTGTATTCGATCAATGGAAACTTCCAGTTCATTCACGGCAACAGGTCGGCAAACGCTAGCCACGCCCTTCTTCGCGGTCAGTAGCGATTAAGGCAGAAGTGCGCAGGCGAGTCTATTGGACGAACGTATTGATCGTGATCGAAATGTGTAGGCGCCGACCTGATCATCTGATTCGCGGGTATTGATTGATACCTTCGTCCAATAGATTCGGTCCTTAGCTTTGTGGCTTAATCCAAGCTTAAAGCTGAGGCGTTTGTCGATATATATGACTCTGATGGGAATGAATATCGAATCGACGGAGCGCGATCGATGCCGAAAGACCTCATTCCGCTACCTCGCCGGTTTATCTCTGGCGACGCCGCTAGTGTTGGTCGGTTGCTCTCACGCGCCCGAATACAGCATCTTCGGCTCTTTTTTCCCCGTGTGGATCTTCTGCTCCGCCGGTGGTCTCGTACTGATGGCGGGCGCACGCGCCCTGATCGTCCGCACCGCAATTGCTGAATACCTAGTTGCGCCGGTGCTCTTGTATATCAGCATGGCGATCTTCCTCGGTTGCATGTTGTGGCTGCTCTTCTACAGCTAGGTAAACGCGATGCCGAATCAAGACGCTAGCCAACCTGGGCAGGACGATCGCATCGCAAAACTTCACTGGTACGGTCGCTTCTTCACCGCAGCCATGGTTGTGCTGGCGATGGCCGGCTTGATCGCTGTCTACTTGGTCACAACTCGTCATCCGCAGACCGATGACGCCGAAGTCTTTGCTAACTACATCGGAATCGCACCCGTGGTCGAGGGGCCCATACTGCACCTGAACGTCGCCGACAACCAGCGCGTTAAACAGGGCGATCTGCTTTTCGAAATCGATGATCGACCCTATAAGTATGCCCTTGACCACGCAGTGTCGGACCAGGCCGCGCTCGAAGGCCAGATCGTCGACGAACAGCGGCGCATTCAAGCCGAAGTGCACGCCGTCACCGCTTCCGGGGCAGCAACCCGTAGCGCCAGCGCCAACGTCGATCGAGCGCAGGCCTCGATTCGTGAGGCGGAGGCCGATGTCGCTCGTTCTGAGGCTGCGTTGGATCGAGCGAAGACCGAGTGGGCATATTCCGAAAATAACCTGCACCGCGTCGAGCCTCTGCTCGTCAAGCAGTTCGTTACTGTCGACCAAGTGGACCAGGCACGTACGACAGAGCGAGCCAGTGCGCAGTCTGTGCATGAAGCCGAATCGCAATTGACTCTCAATCGGGCTCACCTCAACTCTATGCTGGCCGCCTTTGCACAGGCCCAGGCCTCGGCGGAGCAGAGTACGGCACAGCTTCACCAATCGCAGTCCAGCGTACTTACGCTCGATCCCCTCGTGGCTCAACGGCAGGGACGAGCAGCCGCAATCGACAATGCCCAATACAATTACAACCAGTGCCGCGTCTATGCTCCATTTGACGCGCGTGTAACCAGCCTCGTCATTTCCCAGGGCGCTTACGCGCACGTAGGGCAGGAGATTTTCACGCTCATCGACACCCGCGTCTGGTGGGTAGTTGCGAATTTCCGCGAGACACAGCTGAAACATGTCCAGCCGGGCATGACTGCGGACGTTTACCCGATGTCCGATCCGGGATTGCGGCTTACAGGTGTCGTCGAGAGCACGGGATACGGTGTCACACCCGATCCTTCGCTCGTGGGCCGAATCACGTCCGGGCTGCCCGACGTACAACGCACTTTGAGCTGGGTACACCTGGCGAGCCGCTACCCCGTCCGCATCCGGATTGAGTCACCGCCCTCTGATGCGATTCGCTTGGGGGAATCTGCAGTAGTGGTTATCCGCGGATACAAACGGAAGCCTTAAGATGGCGACCGAAAATATGGCGGACTGAAATTATGGCGATGCGAGCCACTCATCTCCGCCTCCAGACAGCCGGCCGAACCGCCTCTTGGCTTTGGTTTCGCGAATTCATACGGTGGGAAGTTGCCCCGTATCCGGGACGTCTGAACACAGTCATCCGCATGACCGTAGCGGCTACGCTGGTCATGCTCATCGTCGTGACCTTCCGCATTCCTAACGCATTCCTGGCTGCCCTCTTTGCGATCCTCCTGGCTCGCGAAAATCTCGCCGCTACCTGGCGCGGGGGGCGAACCCTCGTCCTCGGATTCGTCGGCGCGACCCTCTACACCCTGCTCGGGATCATGCTCTTCCGCGGTTATCCGATTACTCATTTCTTCTGGGTAATCGGTAGCCTGTATCTGGTTTTTTTCGTGATTCGCACGACGACCAACTATGCGGCCGCATTGGCTTTCGCCATTCCAATTGGTGTTGCCCTGCCGGTATGGGACCGCGCCTTGCCGAGCGAACTCCAAGTGGAAGGTACTCTCTGGCCGCTTTTGGTAATTGCCGTAGGCGCTGCCGCCACTGTGGGAACCGAAGCCGTATACCGCATTTTCGATCGCTCCGATCCGCTCATTACATCCGTCGACAATCTGTTGCTCGCGGTGCAGCAGGTAGTGGAAAGCATTGCCGGTCTCCATGCCCCGGCTGAGTCGATCCGCGACAGAATTCTTCAATACGAGATGACCGGCACTGGCCGACTCAGAATGGCATTGCAGCGCCAAGGCCTGGACCCCACCCGCAGGGCGCGGCGCAGCGGCCTGATTTCACTGACCGGCCGGCTCATTGGCCTTGCCGCGAATCTCGAGCGCAATGGCGCCCGGCCCAGCGACGACGACAGGATCCGCCTACGCGCACTTTCTGAGAGGCTCGAAGCAATCCGAATGGAGCTCCGCGAGTCAGGGGCTATTTCCGCATCGCCTACTGTGCTCGAGGGGCAGCCATCCTCAGGCGTCCCGATGCTTCAAGAGATGGAGCGAACCGTCGCACTCATTCCCGAAGTCTTTAAACCTTTTGAGATCGTTGATGGTTCCCAGCACACGTCGGGACGGAACTGGTGGCGAACTCTGCTTCTGCCGGACGCATTCCAGAACCCAGAATATCAACGCTTCGCCTTTGCCGGATGCCTGGCTGCCAGCGTTTGTTACATACTCTACAACGCGCTCGACTGGCCAGGAATCGGCACCACAAGCGTCCTTACTTGCATCGTTACTGCGTTGAGCACCATCGGCAATTCGCTCCAGATGCAGTTTCTCCGCCTTGCCGGTTTTGTTGTCGGAGGGCTGGTTCTGGGGATTTCGGCGCAGATTCTAATCCTGCCCGGTATCGACACCGTGTTCGGGTTTGCTCTCTTCTTTGCGGCGGGGACCGCGATCGCCGCGTGGTTCGCCACTTCCAGTCCTCGGCTTTCCTATTTTGGTGTGCAGATCGCGCTCTCCTTTTACTTCATCAACCTGCAGGATGCCCAGATCCAGACCGACCTCACCATCGCGCGCGATAAGGTACTTGGCGTGTTATTGGCTATTCTCGCCATGGGCTTTATCTTCGACCGCTTCGGGGCAAAGAGCGATGCGGAGCAGCTGCAGAAAGTCCTGGTGCGGAACGTACGGTTGCTGGCACAACTCGGAGTCTGTCCGGTCGTAAGCGACAGAGCCATTGCCGTTCCACAGGTCAGCCTTCTCCGCAGTCAGATCAATGACAACTTCGCAAGTCTGGAATCGCAGACGGATACTGCGCGGTTTGAGTTTGAGTTTCGCCATCGGCGCGAGGAAGACGTTGCCGAGTGGGAGCAGATTCAGAGGGCTCAGCCAGCCTTGCGCTCGATCTTCCTGCTGGAACTCAGTCTTCTCTTACATCGTGAGCGGCGGGAGATCGACTCCGAATTGACCCCGCACCAAAATCAGGCGCTGGACCATTTTCTCAACGAATATAGCGATGAACTCATGCACATTGCCGCATGGATCGCACGCGAAGAAGACGCACCTGCGCACATCACCGATGATTCCATCCGGCTATTGCAGCAAAGATTCGAAGCTGACAGATCCCCGACCTCGCAGGCTATCACTGATATCTGTCAGAAGATGGTGTCCTCTCTCCTCATGCTGCGGAACGCGTGCTGACTCGCATCCTGAAAAGTGTCGACAAATATCGAACGATGTCCTTGTATATCTTCCTCCAGCATTCAGGAACACGACGCAGCACCTCTCGCGTTCGCGATGTCAGGCCGCTCTTAACCGACGGCCATGGTCGCCCGGATCACCTGAAGCAAAGGCGTTGGATATACGCCAAACCAGATCAGCAGGAGCGCCAGTACGGTCAGTACGAAAACCCCGGACCAAACTGCAGGGTTACTGGGAGATACAACCCGATCGGCAGCAGCGTGTTCAGGCGTCGCAGAGTATAGAGCTACGACAACTCGCAGGTAATAGAAGAGGCCTGCGACACTGGTGACGACCAAGATGATGATCAGCGGCCAGGCGGCGGCAGCCGCTCCGGCGTCGAGGATATAGAACTTCCCAACAAAACCCATGGTCGCTGGAATTCCAGCCAGCGAGAAGAGCGTGGCGGTGAAAACGCTGGCGATCACTGGCCTCCGCCAGAAAAGACCGCGGTAATCCTCGAGCTCGTCGGCGTCGCGCTCGGAGTCAGAAAGAACGGACACGATTCCGAACGCGGCGAGGAGGGTCACGGTGTACGCAACTAGATAGAAGGCCACCGCCTCTATCGCCATGGCGCCGCCCGCCAGAAACGCCACCAGTATGTATCCAAAGTGGGCGATCGAAGAGTAGGCCAGAATGCGCTTTACATTCGTCTGTTGCAGCGCGAGGAGATTGCCCGCGCACATCGAGGCAATTGCGACGAGGGAGAACACCAAAAACACGGGCCGATATCCCATTGCGCCGGAAAGATAGAAATAGCGCAACAATAAGGCAACCATCGCGGCCTTGGAGGTTGTCGCGACGAATGCCGCTACCGGCGCAGGTGCGCCCTGATAAACATCGGGCGTCCACAAATGGAAGGGCACAACACCCAGCTTGAAGCCGATGCCAGTAATGGTGAGCACAATCCCCGCCAAAAGCACAGCGAATCCAGGCCCGTTCAGGGAGAGTGCGCGGAGTCGCGAGAACTCCATGGTCCCGGCCTCGGCATAGATGAGAGCCGTACCGAAGAGAAGGAATGCGGCGGAAGCCGAGGCCAGAATCAGATACTTGATTCCTGCTTCCAGCGCGGGTTCGCCGTCTTTCGAGTACGCAATCATCGCATACAAGGAGACGCTCAAGATCTCGAGTCCGAGAAGAAACGACACAAAGTGACTGCTCGCCACCAGTACCGCGCACCCGAGAGTCGCGAGCAGGAGCAAAAGATACAACTCGTCGCGATGCCCGTCATGATTTTCGAAGTACTGGTAGGAAAACACCGCCACAACCGCAGCGGAGAAGATGATTAGGCCGATGTAGAACAGGGCGTATCGATCCACCAGCAAAAGCGATGTTACTTGCCGCGGCGCCCTCGGCAGCGCTGCAGCGATGGAGATGAAGGCCGCGGCCAGCCCAGCGAGCGTAAGAGCCGCCGCAAGTGCGTGACTACGCTTGCAAGCGATGCCAAGCATGACAATGACCGCAGTAGCTGCGATCAGAATCAGAGGAAGCAGGGCGAGTGTGTCGGCAGCGTTCACAACTTATCTCCGTAAGAGCGCGACGGGCATCTCGGCGTTGCGCTGCAGGTTGTCTAGAGCCGGCCTGAAAGTGTTCAACACGGGCTGCGGATAGAATCCAAGCCACAGCAGGCCGACGATCATCACCGTCACCATTGCTCCTTCCCGCGGCGTCAGGTCGGGAAATTGCCAAGCGTGCGTATTTGGGCCAAGGAAGGCACGCTGCACCATTCTCAGGGCGTAGAAGGTAGAGGCGAGAACGCCCAGAGTCGCAACCACTGTGATCGGAATGCTGACTTTATAAGATCCCAGCAACACGAGAAATTCTCCGATGAAATCGCCCAATCCCGGCAGGCCGAGCGTCGCCAGACTGAAGAAGAGCGCCGATCCACTGAGTCGCGGCACTACTGTCCAGAGGCCGCCCATGATTCCCAGATCACGAGTGTGCATGCGTTCTTGCAATCCGCCGACCAGAACGAAGAGCCCACCGGTGCTAAGCCCGTGACAGATCATCGTGATAATCGCGCCCTGGAGGGCAAGTGAGTTCCAGGAGAAAATTCCGAGTAACACGAAGCCCAGATGACTTACGCTGGTATAAGCGACCAGACGCTTGAGATCAGTCTGAGAGAAAGCCATCACGGTGCCGTAAACGATACCGATAACGGCCAATACCAGAGCTACAGGTGTGAACTCGTGAGCCGCGCGCGGAAAGAGTGGAATAACGAAACGCAAGAGGCCGTATGCGCCGGTCTTTAATAACAATCCAGCCAGGATGACGCTTCCGGCGGTCGGAGCCTCGGTATGAGCATCCGGCAGCCAGGTATGGAGGGGCACGACCGGCAACTTCACCGCGAAGGCGCCAAAAAAACCGAGCATGATCCAGAGCTCGGTGCCGGAACTAAACTGCGTGCCCAGTAGCTCCGAATATTCGAACGTGTAAATGCCGGTCGCCTGATGGTGGATAAAGTAGAGTGCGAGGATGGCGATCAGCATCAGCAATCCGCTGCACTGGGTAAACAGGAAAAACTTCACCCCCGCATACACGCGCCGCTCGTGGCCCCATATGACGATCAGAAAATACATAGGGACGAGCATCAGTTCCCAGGCGAAATAGAAAAGGAATAAATCGACCGCGAGAAACACACCTGCGATTCCCGCCAATACCCACATCAGGTTGAAATGAAAAAAGCCGACTTTTTCGCGGATTTCAGTCCACGACGCGAGCACCGATACAATGCCCAGAAAGAACGTCAGCATCAGCATCAGCAAACTGAGACCATCCAACGCAAGATGAAAGTGGATGCCAAAGCTCGGTATCCAATTCCAGTCCAGTTCGTCGAGCCATGATCCTGTTGCGCGCGGAGCTCTGCTAATCCAGATATTCGCAGCCAAGACAAGGTCGAAGGCAATTGCGACAAGCGAGATCCATCGCGAAAGCTGCTCGCTCCAACTGGCTGCGAGCCAAGCGAGGACTCCAGCCACTAACAGAATGACAATGAGCCAGATCAGTATCATTTGAATAACACCATCGCTATGAACAGTACCGACCCCGCCGCCATTCCTGCCGCGTACCAGCGGACACGGCCCGTCTCAGTGCGGCTCAAGCCGCGATACAACAGTCGAGTCAGCCATGCCACGCCGGTGTAAAAGGCATCCACGAAATCACTCTTGTTGATCTGTGCCGCCCAGATGAAGGGCCGCACAAAGACTTTGTCGTAGATCCAATCAAAGCCCCAGTCGGCAAACCACCATTGGTGCAGCATTCGGCCGACGGGGTTCGCAACCAAAGCGTCCGCCAAGCCTCGCTTCTGCAGGTGGAATACATACGCGGAGTAGAGGCCGATCAGGAACACAAGTGCGGCGATGGCCTCAGAGCCAACTTCGGTGAAACTGCCGGCATGAACTTCGACGGTCGGCGGCAAGACCGAATTCAGGGCGCCGAGTATTGGCTGCTTCAGATACCCGCCCACGATTGAAAGGAAAGCCAGTACGAGGAGTGGGATGGTCATCGCATAGCCGGGCCGCTTGGTCACAGGCGTACCCAAAGGACCGAAAAAGACCCGGAAGATTACCCGAAATGTGTAGAGCGAAGTCAGCAGCGCGCCGGTCATTCCTGCTAGCCAAAGGACCGGATGTCCCTGCGGGGCCGACCACGCATCCCAGATGATCATGTCTTTACTAAAGAAACCCGCGGTGATGAACGGCAGACCCGCCAGCGAACAGCCGGCGATGAGGAATGTCCAGAAAGCGACGGGCATCTCTTTGCGCAATCCGCCCATGCGGAAAATGCTGTGTTCGTCCTTTAGCGCATTAATGATCACACCGGCGCCAAGAAACAGCAGAGCCTTAAAGAATGCGTGGGTCACGAAGTGGAACATGGCTGCTTGCCATGCGCCGACGCCCAGCGCAAGAAACATGTACCCGATCTGGCTCATGGTGGAGTAAGCAAGCACGCGCTTGATGTCATGCTGCGTAAGCGCGCTAAAACCGGCGAGCAGCAGGGTTACAGCGCCCACGACGGCAACAGCGAATTGAGCCGACGGCGCCAGTGAGAATAAAACGTGAGTGCGCGCGATGAGATAAACGCCTGCGGTGACCATCGTGGCAGCGTGAAGCAAGGCGCTCACTGGGGTAGGACCCGCCATCGCATCCGGCAACCAAACCTGCAAGGGAAGCTGCGCCGACTTGCCGACTGCTCCACCCAAGAGCAAAAGCGCCGCCGCAACCGCATAAGTGGAGCCTGCGGGCCACTGTTCGGAAGCGCGGTGCATGAGATCCTGAATCTGTAGCGTGCCCAGTTGGGTGAACAACAGAAACAGACCCAGCGACATCGCGGTATCGCCCACGCGGGTCGCAATGAATGCCTTTCGTGCTGCGAGTCCATTTGCGGGATCGCGATACCAGAAGCCGATCAGCAGGTAGCTGCATAACCCCACGCCTTCCCATCCGAGATAGAGAAGTAGAAGGTTGTTCGCCAGCAGGAGCATCAGCATCGACGCGACGAACAGATTCATGTATGCGAAGAAGCGGCTAAAGCCCGCGTCTTCGCTCATGAACTCGGCAGAGTAAATGTGAATCAGGAAACCTACGAAGGTAACGACCAATACCATCACGAGCGACAGCGCGTCGAGATATAGGCCGATCTGCGGCTCAAACCCGCTGACGCTGATCCAGGTCCATAGGACCTGAGTGTAAGAGCCTCCAGGTGGAGGCGCGGTAAAGAAGTCGATCGCTACAAGAATTGTGATCAGTGCCGAGAGCCCGATCGACCCCACGCCCACAGCCGCTGCTGCTCTCCGCGACAAACGCGAGCCAACCAGCACGAGTGTCAGCGCACTTGCAAAAGGCAACGCCGGAATGAGCCACAACAGACTGATCACGTTATCCCCTCATCTCGCTTAGTTCGTCCACATCCAGGGATTGGAAGCGGCGATAGATTTGGACAACTAGAGCGAGCCCCACGGAGACTTCAGCCGCTGCCATGGCCAGGATGAACATAAATACGACCTGACCGTCGGCCTGATGCCATCGCGAGCCGGCAACCACAAATGCCAGGGCCGCCGCGTTGAGCATCACCTCGAGCGACATCAGCACGAAGATTAAGTTACGCCGCACGAGAAGACTGGTCAGTCCCAGCGCGAACAAGATCCCGGCTAGGACCAACCCATCTGTCATCGGTATCGGTATTGGTATTTGTGTCATGTCGAATCCCCAGCTTTTTGGTTTCGCGAGCTCCGAGATGGTAGGCGCCGACGAGGCCAGCTAACAAGAGCATGGATGCCAGTTCCACGCCGATCAGGTAAGGGCCGAATAGCGTTATTGCGACCTGTTTCGGCCCAACGGCGCTTGTGCCCAACTCGACTGTGCCGCCTCGCACCAAATAAAGGACCTCTATAATAAGGATGGCGGCCAAACACACCGGCCCAATCCAAATCCCAGGTGTCAGCCACTGTTTTTCTATCTCGGCCTCGTGCGCTCCCAGGTTCAGCATCATGACCACGAACAAGAAAAGCACCATGATCGCGCCCGCATAAACGATGACCTCGAGCGCCGCGACAAATGGAGCACCGAACACGTAGAACACCACCGCTACGCTCAGCAGGGACACGATCAGATAGAGCAGCGCGTGAACGACGTTCAGACGAGTCAGCATCATAACCGTCGATATAACGGCTACCGCACTTGCGACATAAAAAGCTATTTCCATAAACGTCTCACGGTAAAAGAGAACGGACATCAACCGGCCGTGCTTCGTGTGCCGCCTCGCCCTTATCCTTGCCGCCGATCTCGACTCCCGACACGCGCCAGTAGTTGTAACCCGGATACTTGCCGGGACCGTCGATGAGGAGGTCTTGTTTCTCATACACCAGGTTCTTCCGGTGAAACTCTCCCATCTCGAAATCGGGTGTAAGTTGGATAGCGTAAGTCGGGCAAGCCTCTTCGCAATAACCGCAGAAGATGCAGCGCGAGAAATTAATACGGAAGAACTCCGGATAACGGCGCCCAGCGTGGTCTTCCGTTGGCTGGAGCGCGATGCAGCCGACAGGACATGCGACGGCGCAAAGGTTGCATGCCACGCAGCGCTCGCCTCCATCGGGATCGCGCGAAAGAATAATTCTTCCCCGATTTCGTGGCGGGAGGTACGGCTTTTCCTCCGGATATTGAACCGTAATCCTCTTCTGGAAGGAGTGAAGAAAAACGTACCAGATCGTCCTGAGTATGCTGAGCATCTTCTATCTCCACGCGAGTACGGCCGCGCCTGTCGCGAGCAGGTTGATCAAGGCCAAAGGCAACATCAGCTTCCAACCCCACGACATGAGCTGATCAAATCGCGGACGCGGCAGCGCAGCCCGCACCAGAATAAAAAACGAAATGAAGACAAATGTTTTGATCAGGAACCAGATCACTCCCGGCAGAAATGGACCCAGCCACCCGCCAAAGAAAAGAACTGCGATCATGCTTGAGATCAAAGTGACTCCCATATATTCGCCGACGAAGAACATGCCAAACTTCATGCCCGAGTATTCGGAGTGATAACCGGCGACCAACTCACTCTCTGCTTCGGGTAGATCGAACGGGGTACGGCGCGTCTCCGCCAAGCCGGCGATCAGAAATAGAACAAAGCCCGGGAATTGGGGTATCACAAACCAGATTTTCTTTTGCGCTTCGACAATGGCAGGCAGGCTGAAAGACCCGGCCAGCAGCACGACGCCCATGAGCGAGAGGCCCATGAAGACCTCGTAGCTCAACATTTGCGCCGCCGCCCTCAATCCTCCCACGAGCGCGTACTTGTTGTTGGAAGACCATCCAGCAAGTACAACGCTGTAAACCCCGAGCGACGACATGGCGAGAAAAAACAGTAGGCCGACATTCAGATCGGTGACGATAATCCCAGGTGCTACCGGGAGCACAGCGAACGACATCAGGACTGTGACGAATACGATGGCCGGAGCCAAGATGAAAACGGGTTTATCCGCGAAGGGAGGAATCCAGTCCTCCTTCATGAATATCTTGATTGAATCCGCCGCTACTTGTAGCAAACCGAACGGACCGACGCGGTTCGGCCCGTAACGGTCTTGCCATAGAGCAAGCAATCGGCGCTCGACCCAGATCAGGAAGGCCGCAATCGTCATCGCCACAATCACAATTCCAAGGATCGCGAGAATCGGATATGGAGATGTCATTTTGTCCTCGCAATTGTTCCCCAGGCGGGCAGGGCAGATCCCACGAGCGGAGGCGCCCCTACAGATAATCCGGCAACCCCTCGGGGGAGATCAGGACGAATACGAACGGGCAACCGGAACGTGCCACCGGCGAAGCTTATTTCGACCTCCGCATTCTCCGTGAACTCGCTGGAATTCACGGCAACATGCGGCTTCGCCTTGAGTTCCGCAATTCCCGGAGCAGAGAGACTCAGTTCATCCGAGCCAAAAATGTGGTACATGGGCACCAGCAGCCATTCATCGGCGCGCGGCTGAAACTCGGAGGGTATGGCGTTGAAATAACGCTGGCCGTTGGCTGCGGCGGGCTCGATGATGCGCACGCCCGCATCGCCGCCGCGCAAGGGACCGCCAATCTCTTTCTGATAAGTGTTGACCGCCTGAATCGAGTTCCAACTTGGCGACCAAAAGAAGGGAATCAAGGCCGCAGGCGGCTGATCTGGTGTACCCTCCATGGAAAAAGAAAGAGGAGAATCGGGATCCTCGGGTGTCTTAGGCTCGGATATAGTGATGTTCACGAGCGCGGCCGTGCGTCCGCTCTCGCGGTGCGGCGAGCGCGGGATCTTCGCGCCGGCAATGCGAAATGCAGCCGAAGGCGCGGCATCACGCACCGAAGCAAGTTCTGGCAATTCTGCGGCCATGGCCGCCAGCACATCATCCAAGTTCTGCCAATGATCAGGCTTCAGCCACCGCCAACTTGCCGAAGCATCGCGCTCTTGTGGCGCAAATACCTGGAAAAACCGCTGGGCGCGTCCTTCGCTGCTGACGAAAGTGCCATCAGATTCGGCAAAAGTTCCGGCGGGGAGAACCAATTCAGCTTTTTCGGTCGTCGAATTGGCAAGGTGATCGAGCACGATCACGTGCTCTGCTGCTTTGAGAAAGGCGTCGACTTCAGCGGCGGGCGCGCGCCGGTAAAGATCATTTTCGAGGATGATCACCGTGTCGGCGTTTCCATTTCGGACCGCTTGAAACGCTGCGCTTAACGGGCTTCCACCTAAGAGTGTCGCTCCGACGGTATTGCACTCTGGCGCCGTGACGCTGAGCGCGGCATGTACTGCCAGCGCCACATTCGCAGCTGCTTCCACTACATCCTCGCGGCCGCAGCTCGCGCCGGAAATCACCAGCGGTCGCTTGGCGGCCTTGAGTGCGCGGGCAATCTCACTCGCTAACGGCCACTCATTCATCGTAGGCACGGCAGGCGCGCGGGAATCGAGGGCATGTGCCACGGCGAATCCCAGGCGAGCCAGATCGTCGGGCGCGGCGTGGAATGTCGCAGTAGCGACGTCATCGAGCCGAGTTGCGTAAGGCGTCGCAATATAGAGTGGCCCTTTCGCTCCCTGCATCGCATCTCGTACACCGTGATCCATCCACAACGGGATGTTGAGTTTCTTAGCAATCTCCATGGGCTGCTGGCGCACAGACTGACGAACGGCGAGCGCCATCCTCGGGGCGACATTAGTTAAGTCCTCTCCGAGGATGAACACGGCGTCGCACTGCTCGATCTCACGCAGCGTTGGCGTCCGCATCGGACCGCCTCGCAGTATCCCGATCATCCGTCCGACTAGACTTGCTTCGGCATCACTCATGCCGGAGTGGAAGCGTTCCGGTCCCACGAGAGTGCGCAGAGCAAAGTTGGCTTCGAGCGAAGCGCGTGGCGAACCAATCCCGATCACTCCGCCGTTCGAGACTCTCTCGCGCAGATGGCTTTGCGCGAGATCAACAGAAATAGGCTGGCCTTTCAGTACAGGGCGCTGAAGACGTCGTTCGCTATTGACGAACTCGTAGCCGAATCTTCCACGGTCGCATATGAAGTAACCGTTCACTTCGTGGTTGTAGCGGTTGACGACGCGGCGCAGGC
This sequence comes from Terriglobales bacterium, assembly GCA_050010155.1. Classification (GTDB taxonomy): domain Bacteria; phylum Acidobacteriota; class Terriglobia; order Terriglobales; family Acidobacteriaceae; genus Acidiflorens. Next base: position 51,943 of record JBEKLO010000003.1, on the reverse strand, counting down.
TGCCATAGCGCTCGCCGGCATCTGTGTTGCAGCCGAGAGCGCAGTGTACGCAAACCGAGGGCGCGAACTGCTGGTCCCACTTGCGGGCGTAATGGCGCTTCAGGGTCTTATCGGTAAACACGCCGGTGGGGCAGATTTCTACCAGGTTGCCGCTGAATTCATTTTCCAGAACGCCATCTTCGTGACGGCCGAAGAAGACCGTGTCGCGCGACGCAAACGCGTTCAGATCGTTGCCGCCGGCGTAGTCGCGATAGTAGCGCACGCAGCGGTAACACTGGATACACCGGTTCATCTCATGATTCACCAGTGGCCCCAGGTCCTGATTGCGAAACGTGCGCTTGTCGAATTCGTAACGGCGGTAGTCGTGACCAGCCATCACCGTCATATCCTGCAGGTGACACTCGCCGCCCTCATCGCACACCGGGCAGTCATGCGGATGATTCAGCATGAGCCCTTCAATAATGCCGGCGCGGAAAGCGGCCACTTCGGGATCATCGATGGAGATGCGCGTGCCTTCTTTGGCGGGCGTCAGGCAGGACATGACAATCTTGCCGTGCTCATCGTGCTCGTCCTTGAACTCTTTGACAGCGCACTGACGGCATGCGCCCACCGACCCCAGCGCCGGATGCCAGCAGAAGTACGGCAACTTGAAGCCTTGCGAAAGGCAACCGTGGAGTAGATTCTCGTCCGGGTTCATCTCGTACGGTTTGTTGTCAACGTAGACGGTCGCCATACCTATCTCCACGGGCAGCGCTGCTCGCTGATGTGCCGTTCGAAATCGGCGCGAAAGTATTTCATCGATGTTGCCAGAGGATCGGCCGCGCCGGGCGCGAGTGCGCAGAAGGTGTTGCCAGGGTTCCACATCTTGGCTTGAAACGCGAGCTTGTCCAGGTCCCCGGGCTTTCCGTGGCCGTCTTCGATCGACCGCAGAATTCGTTCCGCCCACCCCAACCCGCTCCAGCAGGGCGTGCAGAATCCACAGGATTCACGCGCGAAAAATCTTGTCATGTTCCACGCCATGCCCACCGGACAGGTGTGGTCATCGAGAACGATCATGGTGCCCGTCCCCAGGCGGCTGCCGGCTTTCGGCATCTCGGTGAAATCCATAGGAGTGTCCAGGTGCTCTTCGACGATGAACGGTGTCGAACTGCCTCCAGGCAACAACCCTCGGAATTTCAGCCCGTCGCGCATTCCTCCCGCGTGTTCCTCGATGATTTCGCGCGGGGTGGTTCCCATGGGCAACTCCCACAGGCCGGGGCGCTTCACTTTTCCGCTAACACCGTATAGCTTGGTGCCGCCATCTTTCGTCTTACTCAAACTGTGGAACCACTCCGCGCCCTTGTTGATGATGTGGGGCACGCAACTGATCGTCTCCACGTTATTGACCACCGTTGGTTTACCGAACAGGCCCGCTACGACGGGGAAAGGCGGCTTCGCTCTCGGATTTGCGCGCTTGCCTTCCAGCGCATTCAGTAATCCCGTTTCATCCCCGCATATGTAACGGCCGGCGCTCAGGTGAAGATAGAGCTCCAGGCTGTAGCCGGAGCCGAGGATGTTTTTCCCGAGGTAATGACGTTCGTAGGCCTCGGCGATGGCACGCGATAGGCTTTCGGCGGCCAGCGTGTATTCTCCGCGCAAAAAAATGTAGGCGATGTCGGCCTCGATCGCGAATCCTGCGACGATTGCGCCTTCGATGAGTTGGTGCGGATCGCGCTCCATCAACATCCGGTCTTTGAACGTGCCAGGCTCCATCTCGTCGGCGTTGACCACCAGGTAAGTCGGGTTGGGAGCCTCTTGACCAACCGGAACAAAGGACCACTTCACCCCGGTGGGAAAACCCGCGCCACCGCGGCCACGCAGATCCGCGTTTTTTACTTCATCGGTAACCGCTTTCGGAGTCATGCCGCCACTCAGGATTTTGCGGATTGCCTGGTAGCCGCCGGCCTGCTCGTAGGCCTGCAGGTCCAAAGGGGACCCGTCTGGCCGCATGTTTCCGGTTAGCGGTTTTTCCATGGTGGCTGTCATTGATACTTCTCGAGTTCGGTGTCGATTTTCTGCGGATCCAGATCGCTGTGCAGATCGCTGTCCACCATCATGGCCGGAGCGTGATCGCAGCATCCAAGGCACACGATGGGCAGCAGAGTAAAGCGATTGTCAGGCGTAGTTTCGCCGTACTCGATTCCGAGGCGCTCGTGAAGATGCTCGCGCATACGGTCGTGGCCCATGATCCAGCAGCTCACGCTGTCACAGACCATAATCACGTGGCGACCCACGGGCTTGCGGAAAATAAGGTTGTAAAACGTGGCTACACTATCGACGTCTGCGGGGGACATCGAGAGATGTTCGGCAATGTCACGCAGGCTCTCATCTGAGACCCAGCCACGATGCCGTTGCACGATCTTTAGCGCATCAATCAAGACCGCGTCGCGCTTGGGATAGTGCGCCGCCTCTGCCTCAATCTCGCCGATTTCTTCCGCTGTCAACATCACTCAGTTCCTCACCGATCGATATCCGCCAAGACAAAGTCGAGGCTTCCTAAAATGACAACCAAATCGGGAATCATCAGACCTTGCGCCAGCATGGGCAACGTTTGTATATGAGCGAAGGAGGGCGTCCGTATGCGAGTGCGGTAGGAAACTGTACTGCCATCGCTTACCAGGTAGTAACCGTTGTTGCCCTTGGTCGCTTCAATCGCGCCGAGCACTTCACCTACAGGCAGCACCGGCCCCCAGCTCACGCTCAAGAAATGCGTGATCAGCGTTTCGATGTCGTGCATCGTGCGATCTTTCACCGGAGGCGTGGCCAGGGGATGATCCGATTTATACGGACCTTCGGGCATATTCCTGACGCATTGCTCGATAATGCGCAAGCTCTGCCTCATCTCTTCAATACGAATCGCGGCGCGGTCATAGCAGTCGCCGTTTTGCGCGGTTGGAATCTCGAACTGAAAGTGTTCGTATCCGGAATACGGCTGCCGCTTGCGGAAATCCCATTCCATCCCACTAGCGCGAAGATTCGGACCGGTAACTCCCCACTCGATAGCCTCATCGACGGTCAGGCTGCCTATACCTTTCGTACGAGCTTTGAAAATAAGGTTTCGCATTACCGTCCGGTCGTACTCGATGAGGCGTGGCGGCAGGTAGTTGATGAAATCAAGGAACATCTTGTCCCAGCCCTTGGGCAAGTCGGCGGCGACTCCGCCGATGCGAAACCACGACGGATGCATGCGCGCACCCGTAATCGCGTCGACGATGTCGAACGCGCGCTCACGGTCGTTGAAGGTGAAGAAGACTGGCGACATCTGACCGAGGTCTTGTGCAAAAGTGCCGTACCAGACGAGGTGGCTGATAATGCGGAATAGTTCCGCCAGCATTACGCGTATGACTTGAGCCCGGGGCGGCACGGTGATGCCAGCCAGTTTCTCCACCGCCATGAGATACGCGAGGTTGTTCATCACCCCACCGAGGTAGTCCACGCGGTCGGTGTAGGGAATGTATGAGTGCCAGGATTGGCGTTCGCCCATCTTTTCGGCTCCGCGATGGTGGAAGCCGATTTGAGGAATGGCGTCGACGATCTCTTCGCCATCAAGCTGCAGCGCGATACGTAGAACTCCGTGCGTGCCCGGGTGCTGCGGACCCAGGTTGAGGAAAACAAAATCTGATCCGTCGCGTTCGCGACTCAGGCCCCATTCTTCTGGACGGAAGCGGAGAGCCTCCTGCTCGGCGATTTCCTTTTCACGGGGCAATTGATATGGACCCATCTCCGTAGCGCGGGCTGGATGCTCCTTGCGAAGCGGATGGCCCACCCAGCTGTTCGGCATCAGGAGTCGCTGGAGATGGGGATGGCCATCGAAAGCAATTCCGAACATGTCCCACACTTCGCGCTCGTACCAATTGGCCGCCGGCCAGAGATTCGTGATGCTCGGCAGCGAAAGGCTGTCCTCGGCGAGCGCGGCCTTAATGCGTACATACTCGTTCCGGTCAAAAGAAAGCAGATGATAGACAACCGTAAAATCGCTCGCCGGCTGCCCATCACGATGCACCCTCATGCGCTCATCAATGGCGGAAAGGTCGTACAGCATTTTGTACGGCTGATCAATCTCTTCTTTGAGAAAGCGAAGCAGTGGCGATACGCGATCTTTACCGACCCAGAAAGTCGGTATGCGATCGTGCGTGTCCTGAGGGACGATGGCCGCACCAAACCGGTCGCTGATCTCCTGCGCGATAGTCGGGGTGGCGATCATACTTCGTCCGGTTCCCTGAGAATTGTGGTTTTCTGTCGCGCTGGCTGCATTAGATCGCGCATGGACGGAAGCGGAGCCCGAACCGTTTCTTGCGAGCCCACCACCCAGCTCAGTGGACGATGCTCTGTTCCCACAGCTTTCTGCAGCAACAGCAAGCCTTCCAGAAAAGCTTCGGGACGTGGCGGACAACCGGGCACATAAACATCCACCGGAAGGAACTTGTCGACGCCCTGCACGACGCTGTAAATGTCGTACATACCTCCAGAGTTCGCGCAGGAGCCCATCGAAATCACCCAGCGTGGCTCCATCATCTGTTCGTACAGTCTCTGAATGATGGGCGCCATCTTGATGAAGACTGTCCCGGCGATCACCATCAGGTCGGCTTCGCGAGGAGTGCCTCGAATGACTTCGGCGCCGAAACGCGAGACATCAAACTTGCTGGTAATGCTGGTGGCCATTTCGACGTAACAACAGGAAAGCCCGAAGTTGAATGGCCATACGGAATTCTTGCGGCCCCAACTTACTAAATCCTCCAGCCGAGAGAGGACGATGCTGCGGCGAACGGTGTGTTCGAGCGGCTCCTGGTCCGGGGTAGCCACCAGGCCTGTAACGTCCGGTTTGGTCAGTGACCATTGCATCAGTGCTCCCTCAAGCGATATGGCCTCTGCGCCCAATCCAGGGCACCCACCCTCCAGAGATAAACGAGGGCGGCGCCAAGCACTCCTATGAACAGCAGAACCTCGCAATAGCCGGTCCAGCCGAGCTCTCGAGCCGCTCCGGCCCAGGCGAACAGGAAGACGGCTTCCAAGTCAAAAACTACGAAGAACATGGCAACGAGGTAGTAGCGCACTGAAAAACGCGCACGCGCCGAGCCCTCCGAAACAATGCCGCCCTCGTATGGCTCACCGGTGGCGGGTTCTGAATGCCTTGGGCCCAGCAGGTAAGAAACAAAAAGCACCGCAGTGACCAGCACAATGACGAATCCGAAATATGCAACCAGTGGCCACATAAAGACAGATACTCCCTCGACGGGCTGATCTTCGCCTCGAGCGCTCAGACAATGCGTGACGCCCAAGGATTCGGATCTCTGCCGTCGCGTTTAGGCAAAAGCAACCGGAGTACCAAAATGTGGCGACTTGAAAACCACCGCTAAGCGCCATTTCTTTGAGCTAATGCGCATTCTCAGGAAAATACTAGACGTGTGAACCGGCACAACCAGACAGAGGACTGTCGCCGGGCCAGAAATCTGTCACTCCTGTCTCGCGAGGGTCCGCAAGGTCGCGCGCCCGTTGCGCCGACTGATGCGAAGGCATCGATCGATACTATCGTCCAATAGATTCATCTCGCCTCTTCTGGCCTAATTGCGGCGGATAAGTGGATCGGATCCGAGAGGCTCATCAAAACTATGGATTCCTTGAATCGCAAACTCGCTCCTGGTGGCCCGGGCATTTCTCCGCGTTGGACGCGCGCCGCAAAAGCCGGGGTGGGCACGGCATACTCCGGTTCCAGCCGGGTGTGGTACACCGTCGCGTCGGGTGTGATCACCGAAGTGTACTTTCCCACCATCGATACGCCGCAGTTGCGCGACTTCCAGTATCTCGTGACCGACGGGCGATCATTTTTTCATGATGAACGCCGTGACATGCATCATGAAATCAGCTGTATCTCCGAATCCGCTCTCGGATTCGAGCTTACAAATTCAGAGAAGTCTGGCCAGTACATACTGCGCAAGGTGATTATTGGCGACCCACACCAATGCTGCGTACTCGTGCACACCGTCCTCGAGGCCGAGGCTGACCTACTGCCCAACCTTCGCCTCTATGCCCTCTGCGCGCCCCATCTTCAAATCGGCGGATGGCACAACAACGGCGAAGTCTTTGAGACCGGAGGTCGTAAGATTCTTCTCGCTCATAAGGAGGACGTGTGGCTGGCTATTGGCGCGACAGTTCCGTTCGCGCGCTGTTCGTGCGGCTTCGTTGGAGTCAATGATGGGTGGACTGACCTGAAAGATAATTACGCAATGGATTGGGAGTATGAAGCCGCGCTGGACGGCAACATCGCGCTGACGGGCGAGATCGATATTTCCCAAAGCAGGGAATTCACGATGGGGCTTGCATTTGGTGCGACGCGGCACAACGCGGTCAGCACCCTCATGCAATCGCTGAGCCTGCCATTCGATAAGGTGCGTGAGACATTTGTCCACCAGTGGGATCGAACGTCGACTCGATTCGACCTGATGAAAAAAGCGACGGGCCATGATTCCAAGTTATTTGAGCGCAGTGTCAACCTTCTTCTCGCTCATGAAGATAAAACCTATAGCGGCGCAATGATCGCAGCTCTAAGCATTCCCTGGGGCGAAGACAAGGGAGACGAGGAAGTCGGCGGATATCACCTGGTTTGGACTCGTGACATGGTCAGCTCCGCCGACGCGCTGTTGGCCGTCGGTGACAGTCATACGCCACTTCGTGCCCTTATTTATCTGGCCGTATCCCAACGAGAAGACGGCAGTTTCTACCAGAATTTCTGGATTGATGGCCGGCCCTACTGGCACGGGACACAACTGGATGAAGTGGCGTTCCCCATCATGCTGGCCTGGCGACTGCGCGAAAGCGGCGCGCTCGACGGCTTCGATCCTGTCCGAATGGTTTTGCGTGCTTGTTCGTATCTCATACGCGAGGGTCCCGCCACTCCGCAGGACAGATGGGAAGAAGCGGCCGGATTCTCACCAGTATCTCTTGCCACAAACATTGCGGCTCTGATCTGTGCCGCCGAGCTCATCGATGAACGTGGCGATCATGCAACCGCGGAGTTCGTTCGCGACTACGCGGACTTTCTCGAATCGCACGTGGAAAGATGGACAGTCACTACGCAAGGTTCACTGGTTCCCGGAATATCGCGGCACTACATACGCATTAATCCCGGTTCGACGACAAGCATTTCCGAAGATGAAGATCCGAATTGCGGAACTCTGGTCCTCGCCAACCAGCCTCCGGGACATGATTCTCTTTTTGAAGCTAAAAACATTGTGGATGCCGGGTTCCTCCATCTCGTCCGCTATGGAATTCGTAAAGCCAGCGATCCGATCATAGAAGACTCGGTGAGAGTCGTAGACAAAGTGCTAAAAACGGACACGCCGATGGGGCCGTGCTGGCGCAGGTACAACCACGATGGATATGGCCAACGCAATGACGGTGCGTCCTTTGACTATTGGGGGACTGGGCGTCCATGGCCGCTGCTCACCGGAGAGCGAGGACACTATGAACTGGCGGCTGGCCGCGATCCTCGTCTCTTTCTCGACGCCATGGAACGATTCTCCTACGGGGTCGGTCTTATCCCGGAACAGATATGGGACGGCAAGGATGCCCCTCATCTTCATTGCGGTGGTCCTACAGGATCGGTCATACCCTTGGTCTGGGCACACGCTGAGTACATCAAGTTGCTGCGCTCAACCGCAGATCAAAAAGTGTTTGATCTCATTGAGCCGGTACGAGACCGATACAAAGCGCGAAATTCCAAAAGAGTTCCCATTGAAGTCTGGAAGCGAGGAAGGCAGGTGAAGGTCGTGCCCCCGGGCACGCTTTTGCGGATCCAGGCAGACACGCCGTTCATGCTGCACTGGACAGATGACGAATGGAAACAAGTGAAAGATACACCTTCAACTGCGACAGCACTCGGAATTGATTACGTTGATATCAAGGTCGATGCCAACGCAAAGGCACCTCTGCGTTTCACATTTTTCTGGCTGAAGGAGAGCCGGTGGGAACAGATCGACTACGAGGTTGCAGTGAGGCACTCCATATAGATGCTGGCCCCAATTGGCAATTGGATGTCGAAGTTCAAACTTAGCCGCGAGATCCGGAAACGAGAGCAAGGTGGGGATCAAATAAAACCGAATCGCCAAAGGCGACTAAAGATGAGGAGTGAGAATTTACATGGCAACCAATTCCAGAGAGATACGCCTGGCGCGGCGGTCATCCACATACTGGAGGGTCACATTTGACCACCCTCCGCTCAACATCTTCGGTCCGGAAACGATTCCGCAATTGAACGAGGTCATCACAGCACTGGAAACTGACGAGCAAGTTAAAGTTGTTGTCTTCGACAGTTCCGTGGATGGATTTTTCCTCACGCACTACGATTTTCTGGCGAGGCCCGAGGAGACTACGAGCCTTCCACCCGGCCCAACGGGCTTGCCACAACTTCCCGACATGCTTGTGCGGCTCAGCCGCGCTCCAGTTGTGTCGATTGTTTCAGTCCGTGGGCGGGCCACTGGAGTTGGCAGCGAGTTGGCACTCGCGAGCGACATGCGCTTCGCCAGCCGTGAAAAGGCTATCTTTTCGCAGTTCGAAGTGGGCGCCGGCCTTGTACCCGGCGGCGGTCCTATGGCGCGGTTGCCACGCTTAGTCGGACGGGGTCGGGCGCTCGAAATCCTGCTCGGAGCGGACGATGTCTCGGGCGAGCAAGCCGAGCTCTATGGCTACGTCAATCGCTCGCTCCCCGATGCTGAACTCGACGGTTTCGTTGATGCACTCGCTACGAGAATCTCATCATTTGACAAACAAACGATCGGCGACACGAAACGCTTGGTGAACCTGAGTAGCCTGCCGCCCGATCCGGAGATCGAAGTCGAGTGGAATGCATTCCTCGCCTCATTGGCACGCCCCGCCGCGCAAACACGGATCCGGGCGCTATTAGATCGAGGCCTGCAGAAGCCGGGGGATGTGGAAACTCGTCTTGGATATCACGTTGGACAACTCGGCTTGCCGACCCAAACAACCACGTCAGATCGCAGGTAAACGCCATCGCACCTTTCATTCCGCGTAGTCGGATCGCGGTTATGTGCACGACGCGTTTGTTGATCTGGGCCGCGCTTCCGGCAATTTGTCCGACACTTCGCAGGGATTTTCACCATTAATTAATTTTCGCCTGCGCGGTGACAGAGTTCTGGCAAGCGTGCCACATTTTCACCTCACATAGGTTCTACGCCGAGCTGCTCTGTTTCCCGCGGTTTTTAGCAATTCAGCCTGTAATCGCTTGTGGTGCTCAACAAAACTCCGTTCTGCGCTGCGACGGCTCGGATTGGAATTGCGAATGCTCAAACAAAAACGTTTGCCAGAATTCTGTAGCAACAAACAGGGAGACGTCGGAGAAGGAGACAGATGATCATCGGATTACGCCGGCATTGGAGCCGGCGCTCAAGGTGGTTCATATGTTGTGTCGCAATCCTTTTTGTCGCGAGCATAGACGCAACCAGTCAACAAACTGAGCAGCTGGAGCAGCAACTACAGCAACTGCAAAAGCAGTATGAGGCGACCACGCACGACCTCGAAGAGCGGATTACGGCTCTGCAACGGGAAATCGAAAACGAGAAGGCGGCGAGGCAACAGCAGAGTGAGAAAGAAAAGGAAGAAAGCGGAAAAGTAAAACAAGCGACTGTCTCGGCGGCAGAGCTGGCAGCTCAGGAAGTGCGAAAGACTGGTCTCTTGGAGTCCGATCAGGTGGGAGCAAAGTTTCAAGGCAAGGTGCCTTCCGAACCCTCCTATGACTTGCTGCAAGAAGCAGACGAAAAGATTGAAAAGCTGCAGCAGCAGGTGGGTACCTTTGAGTTCCACGGATATTTTCGCTCCGGTTATGGTCTGAACAGCGTCGGCGGGCAACAGGTTGCGTTTGAAGCACCCGGAGCTGAAGCCAAGTACCGCCTGGGCAACGAAGCGGAAACCTACGCGGAATTGATCTTTGTCAACAATTGGGTGAACCCGAACCATAACTCCGATAAAGCGTGGTTCAAAAGCGAGTTCATGGTTGAAGCCAACACTTCGAACTCTGAAAACTATGCTCCCGTCGGCGATGCCGCTGGCGCCGATCAATACCGCTTTCGCGAGGCCTTCGTTCAAGCAGGAAATGTTTTCGAGACCCAACCTGACGCCAAGTTCTGGGCAGGCGAACGATACTACCGCCGGCAGCACATTGACAGCGACGATTTCTATCCCGTGGATATGAGCGGATACGGCGGAGGGGTTGAGGACTTGAATATTGGAATTGGCAAGTTAGCCGTGGCTCTCATGAATACGGCACGGCCTGACATCATCACGGTAAACGGCAACCTCGCGAAGAGCAACATCGATACGAGCCTCTATGACGTGAAGGGACCCTTAGGTCTGTGGGCCCTTTGGTTTGACTACGCAACTTCAAAAGGGGGCACCGTAACATCGACCACAGATCCCGGTCTAACCGTTGGCACCAAAATTCCCACAAGCGATGGCTACGCCTTTGGGATTCGCCATCAGCGGCTGGAGTGGCACGGGGGTTATCACACGTCTATGTTCGTCTTTGGAACGGGGGCGGCCAGCAACTTCAGCAATCCGGGGAACGGCACGACGATTCCGAACCCGACTCCGTATATCAATTTTACAAGACAGCTTCTATACACCGACCAAACAGTGTTTCAACCGAACGACAAGTTCGCGGTTATGCCCATCTTCGTCTACCAGCGGACCAAAGACGGTAATCCGCAGCACGGCTGGGTGCAGTGGGCGTCGTTTGGCGTGAGGCCGGAAGTGTTTTTCACCAAACACCTGTCGCTGACCGGCGATTGCGGCTTCGATCACACCCATCTTCCTGGATCCTACGACGGCTGGCTGCGCAAATGCACGATCGCGCCGCAAATCGGACCCGATAGAAAATTCTTCGGCCGCCCCGTATTGCGCGTGTTTGCAACCTATGCCGACTGGTCGAACGGATTCCGTGGCTTTGTCGGTGGTGTGCCGTTCGCGAATCGAACGAATGGATTGACCTTCGGCGTTCAGGCTGAGCATTGGTGGTAGCTTTCAGGAAACCTTGGGGCCGGCAAAAGCATCTTGGTACGGCAGGGAGATTAACCTGCAGAATCGAACACCGTTTGGGGCATTGAGGCAAAAGAAAATGGCAACTCGAGAAATCATCAGTGATTCCGGCGGCTCCCAAATTGCACCAGTTGTTCTGGCGCCCCCTAATTACACGCGCCCTCTGGTCGTCGTGACCACGCTGTTCTTCATGTGGGGTTTTCTGACCTGCCTGAATGACATTCTGGTGCCTCATCTGAAGGGGATCTTCGACCTCAGTTATGCGAAAGTCATGCTCGTGCAGTTCGCATTTTTTTCGGCGTACTTTTTGTTTTCTGTGCCGTGGTCACGAATTGTGAATTTCATCGGTTATCAGCGAGCCATGGTTGTCGGATTGCTGACTATGGCTCTCGGGGCATTTCTATTCTTGCCGGCGGCGTCCGCTGCTTCGTACCCGTTATTCCTGACCGCGCTCCTCATTCTCGCCGCCGGGATTACCGGACTACAGGTAGCGGCAAATCCTTATGTCGTCGTCTTGGGTAAAGCTGAAACGGGATCGAGCCGCCTCAACCTGACTCAGGCATTCAACTCGCTGGGCACCACCATCGCACCGAAGATTGGGGGACTGCTGATTCTGAGTTCGGCACCGCTGGCAATCGAAGAGTTGCAGCGACTAACGCCGCAAGCGCTGCAAGCGTACCGCGTGCAACAAGCCGCCTCGGTGAAAATGCCATACACGGTCATCGGCGTGGCATTGCTATTGCTAGCGATTCTTATCGGCACATTCAAGCTGCCAAAAATCGAAACTGCCGCGTACCGCCGCGGTGAGAAGGTTAGCGATTCGATTTGGAAGCATCCTAATCTTGTCTTAGCGGCGGTTGGGATCTTCGCTTATGTCGGCGCGGAGGTTTCCATAGGAAGTTTTCTGGTGAACTATTTCGAATCGCCCGACATTGCTGGGTTATCGGCTAAGACCGCGGCCGGCTTTGTTTCGTTCTACTGGGGCGGCGCCATGATCGGACGTTTCTTGGGAGCGGGACTCTTGCGGCGATTCAAGCCTGGGAATCTGCTTGCCCTGTGCGCAATCTTTGCGGCGACGCTGGTCATTTGTTCCATGTTCCTGGGCGGCCACACTGCGATGTGGACGATTCTGGCCGTCGGGCTTTTCAATTCAATCATGTTCCCTACTATTTTTAGTTTGGGAGTGGCGGAACTCGGTCCGTTGACAGGAAATGGATCGGGCATTCTGAATATGGCCATTGTGGGCGGGGCAATTCTGCCCGTAATCCAGGGAGTCATTGCTGACCGTGTCGGTATTCACCATGCGTTCATATTGCCCGTGATTTCCTATTTGTACATTTTGTATTACGGGCTCAGCGGTTCGAAGCCAAACAGCGAACGCTACTCAACGGCCTGATGAGCAACGGACGGAGGACTGATAAATGCTAATCGCGGGCGATGTCGGTGGCACCAAGACAGATCTGGCGATCTATTCGCAGGAATCCGGACCGCATGCGCCCCTGGCTCAGTCAGAGGTTCACAGCGCCGACTATCCCAGCCTGCAGGCTATAGTGGCCGAGTTTCTCTCTCACACCAAACTGCCAGTTGAAGCGGCCGCCTTTGATGTTGCGGGCCCAGTAATTGATGGCCACGTGAAAACGACGAACCTCCCTTGGGTCATGGATGAAGCCTCGCTCAAAACAGAGCTGAAGCTAGGTTCCGTTCACTTGATGAATGATCTTGAGGCCGTTGCGCGGTCTGTGCCAGTCCTGCGGGCAACCGACCTGATTACGCTGAACCAAGGCGATTCCGTCGTAAAAGGAGCGATCGCGATCATCGCACCGGGTACGGGATTAGGGGAATCGTTTCTCACCTGGGATGGTTCTCAGTATCTGGCCCACAGTTCTGAGGGCGGTCACTCGGATTTCGCACCGACAGATCAACGGCAACTTCGCTTGCTGGAGTATCTTTTGAAGCGATTCGATCATGTCGGGGTCGAGCGTGTATGTTCCGGAATCGGCGTTCCCAATATTTACGAGTATCTTCGCGACGAGGTAAAAATACCAGAGAGGCCCGAAGTCGCCCAGTTGATCGCGTCATCCAAAGATCACGCGAAGGCAATCGTGGAAGCCGCTCTTGACCAACGAAACCCAGACGAACTGTGCCGCGCAACTGTCGAGATGTTGGTTTCGATCCTCGGGGCCGAAGCAGGGAATCTTGCACTGAAAGTGCTCGCCACAGGTGGGCTCTACCTGGCAGGCGGCGTGGCTACACATCTATCTAGCGCACTGCAGCAACCAGGATTTATGCGCGCCTTTACGAGCAAGGGTCGCTTCAAAGATCTGATGGAACGCATACCTGTCCATCTCATTACGGCACGTGCGGCGTTAATCGGAGCCGCGACCTATGGCCTTGAGACACTGAAAATGAGACGCTGAAAAACCACAAAGGGTAACGCATGAGTGAAATCTTTCCTGTCATATACCTGGCGAGGCACGGCGAGACAGCCTGGACAGTCACGGGTCAGCACACCGGCCTCACCGATCTGCCACTCACCGAGCGCGGAGAGGATAATGCGCGACGATTGGGCGAGGCGCTAAAACCACTGACCTTCGCAAAAGTATTCACCAGTCCCTTGCGGCGAGCCATGCGGACCTGCGAGCTGGCTGGATTTCAATCCGTAGCTGAACTTGACCGCGACCTGGTCGAATGGGACTACGGTGATTACGAAGGCCGCCTCACGGTAGACATTCTTCGAGAACGTCCGGACTGGCAGTTGTTCCGCGACGGCTGCCCGCGCGGCGAATCGCCACAGCAAGTCGCGGCACGGGCCGATCGCGTGATAAGCCGTGTACGGACAGTGACGGGCAATGTTCTGCTCTTTTCCAGCGGACATTTTCTGCGAGTACTCGCCACACGCTGGATCGACCTCGAACCGATCAACGGACAATTTCTAATGCTGAGTACAGCGAGCCTGAGTGCACTGAGCTACGAAAATAGCCTCTCGCATCCGGCGATCCGTTTTTGGAACGACACTCATCATGTGTCCGCGTTAAATGGGCAAGCACGCGGAGCGGATCGCGAGCACGACTTCACCACCCAGGAGGTAAGATGAAAAAAGCGACGCAATTGCTTCACGATGAAGGCCAGAGTCTGTGGCTCGACAACATCACCCGCGACCTGCTCGACAGCGGTACCCTCAAACACTATATCGACGAATTGTCAGTCACAGGACTTACCTCGAATCCGACAATATTCGACCACGCAATCAAAAATAGCGCGACGTATGATTCCGAGATCGTTAAGAAGTTAGGGAATGGGAAAGCGGGGGAGGCGCTCTTTTTCGAGCTGGCTCTCGAAGACCTCACCCGCGCCGCAGATCTGTTTCGGCCAATCCATGACAGAACCAATGGAGTCGATGGCTGGGTTTCGCTGGAAGTATCGCCGTTCCTGGCCTATGACACAAGCAGCACCCTCGCCGCTGCCAAAGAGTTGTTTGCCAGAGCCGACCGCCCCAATCTGTTCATCAAGATTCCAGGCACCAAGCAAGGTCTCCCGGCTATCGAGGAGGCCATCTTTGCCGGTGTACCCATCAACGTCACTCTCTTGTTCTCGCGCGAACAGTACCTGTCCGCGGCCAACGCATACCTGCGTGGAATCGAGCGGCGCATCGATGCCGGTCTCAATCCCCAGGTTGACTCTGTGGCGTCGGTGTTTATCAGTCGCTGGGACGTCGCGGTTGCCAGCAAGGTCCCAGAGAATCTTCGCGACAAGCTCGGCATCGCGATCGCGGAGCGCACATACAAGGCAGCCAGCACCTTGCTTTCCTCCGCGCGTTCGCAGCGTGTTTACAACCTCGGCGGCCGTCCGCAACGTCTTTTGTGGGCGAGCACCGGAACCAAAGATCCCAAAGCTTCCGACATTCTTTATGTCAAGTCCCTGGCTGCGCCATTTACAGTGAACACTATGCCGGAGCCGACCTTGAAGGCACTGTCCACTCATACCGAATTAGGCGGGTTGCTGCCGGTTGATGGCGGAAATTGTGAGGAAGTGCTGGCGCAGTTTGGCAAGGCAGGCATCGACGTCGATGCATTGGCCGAGCAATTGCAAACTGAGGGAGCCGATTCCTTTGTGAAATCTTGGAATGACTTGCTGGCCGTGATTTCTTCGAAGAGTGCCTCGCTAAACAAAAGTGGCACCCTGAAGGTAGCCAGTTAAATCAAAAAACATGAAGCTCGTGGAATAAACGCGTCTACAGAAATACAAAAGGAGTTGTATATGGCAGCAAGGGTCGAACCACTAACAAAGCAGCCGAGGACCAAAACGACAGCGTGGAGCGCACTGGCATCCCATCACAAAACGGTTTCAAAGCTGCATCTGCGGCAACTCTTTGCCGACGATCCGAAGCGCGGCGAGCGTTTGTCAGCCACATCTGTCGGTCTCTACCTCGACTACTCCAAGAACCGCATCACCGATGAAACGCTCCGGCTCCTTCTTCAACTAGCGGAAGAGTCTGGCCTGCGGGCGCGAATCGATGCCATGTTCCACGGGGAGAAGATCAACATCACCGAGAAGCGCGCAGTCTTGCACATTGCGTTGCGCGCGCCGCGAGACGCCTCCATTCTGGTCGACGGAAAGAATGTTGTGCCTGACGTTCATTCCGTGCTCGATAAGATGGCTAAATTTTCGGAGAGCGTTCGAAGCGGCGAGTGGAAGGGGCATACGGGCAAGCGCATTCGAAATGTAATCAACGTGGGCATCGGCGGTTCCGATCTGGGGCCGGTCATGGCTTATGAAGCTCTCAAGCACTACTCAGAGCGATCCATGACCTTCCGATTCGTTTCCAACGTCGACGGTACTGATTTCGCTGAAGCGGTGCGAGACCTCGATCCCACCGAAACGCTGTTCATTATTTCTTCGAAGACTTTTACTACTCTGGAAACGATGACCAACGCTCACACGGCACGTGACTGGTCTCTCGCTGGATTAGGCGGCGACGAAAAGTCGGTGGCAAAACATTTTGTCGCAGTCTCGACGAATACAACCGAGGTTGCGAAATTTGGGATTGATACCGCCAACATGTTCGAGTTTTGGGACTGGGTTGGCGGACGCTACTCGATGGATTCCGCCATTGGCCTGTCAACCATGGTCGCGATTGGCCCGCAGAATTTTCGGGCAATGCTGAATGGGTTCTATCAGATGGACGAACACTTTCGCACGGCTCCATTCCAGCAAAACCTGCCCGTGCTGATGGGTCTTCTGGCAATCTGGTACAACGATTTCTTCGGGGCGCAGACCGTTGCGGTTTTGCCCTACGAACAATACATGAAACGCTTCCCGGCCTACCTCCAGCAACTTACGATGGAGAGCAACGGCAAACACGTCACGCTTAAAGGAAAAAAGGTCAAGCACGACACGAGTCCAATTTATTGGGGAGAACCCGGAACCAACGGTCAACACTCTTTCTACCAGCTGATTCACCAGGGAACGCGACTCACTCCCTGCGACTTCATCGCGTTTTCGAAGCCGCTCAATCCACTCGGACGGCACCACGACATGCTGATTGCCAACGTTTGCGCACAAACCGAGGCGCTGGCCTTCGGCAAGACGCCAGAGCAGGTCGCGGCAGAAGGCACTCCGAAGTGGCTCGTTCCGCACCGGGTGTTCGAGGGCAACCGTCCGTCGAACACGATTCTGGCTGACAAACTCACGCCGGAAACTCTCGGAAAGCTAGTGGCGCTGTACGAACACTCCGTGTTCACACAGGGCACAATCTGGAACATCGATTCCTTCGACCAGTGGGGCGTCGAACTGGGAAAGGTTCTCGCGCAACGCATTATCCCTGAGCTGGAGAGCAAAACCGAAACGCAACTCGCACACGACAGCTCCACCAACAACCTGATCCGTTATTACCGGAAAACGAAGCAGGCATGATCGAAGCAGGCCTGAAGGAGAGAAGCGATGCAACTCGGAATGATTGGTCTGGGAAGGATGGGCGCCAACATGGTGCGGCGACTCATCAATGGCGGTCACAGCTGTGTAGTGTTCGACAGATCGCCGCAAGCGGTCGGCGAATTGGTCAAGGATAAGGCGACCGGCGCAGCATCGGTGGCAGAGTTCGCGAAGTCGCTCGCGAAGCCCCGAGCAGTCTGGCTCATGGTGCCGGCGGCGGTTGTCGACGAAACTATCGCTGAACTGACGCCTCACCTGGAAGCCGGAGACATCCTGATCGACGGTGGCAACTCCTATTATATCGACGATATCCGGCGCGCCAAGGAACTCACTCCGCGCAAGATCCATTACGTCGATGTAGGCACCAGCGGTGGTGTGTGGGGTCTCGAGCGAGGTTATTGCATGATGATTGGCGGAGAGAACGACGTCGTCAGGCACCTCGACCCAATCTTCAACACGCTCGCTCCTGGGATGGGCGATATTCCGCGCACCGTGGGCAGAGAAAAACTGGACGGCACCGCGGAACAGGGTTATCTGCACTGCGGACCTAATGGCGCCGGGCATTTCGTCAAGATGGTGCACAACGGGATCGAGTATGGCGTTATGGCCGCGTACGCGGAGGGCCTCGGCATTCTGCGTTCGGCCAACATTGGCAAGCAGACAGGCGGTGCGGAGGACGCGGAGACCACGCCATTGCGTGATCCCGAGCACTATCAGTTTGACCTGAATCTCCGCGACATCTCGGAAGTCTGGCGTCGCGGCAGCGTGATCGCTTCCTGGCTGCTGGACTTGACCGCCAATGCGCTGGTGGGGGATCCGAATCTTTCGAAGTTTGCCGGGCGCGTTTCTGATTCCGGCGAAGGGCGCTGGACGATCAAAGCCGCGATCGACGAGGCTGTACCAGCGCCCGTTCTCACGTGCGCTCTGTACGAGCGCTTCAGTTCGCGAGGCGAGGCTGATTTCGCTGACAAGCTCTTGTCCGCGATGCGCTATGAATTTGGCGGACACCTGGAAAAACCAGCCGGCAAAAATAAAGCTGCCTAAGGAGATGACTGTGACGAACTCCCATTCCGATGCGTTCGTGTTCTTTGGCGCCACCGGCGACCTTGCGTACAAGAAGATCTTTCCCGCGCTGCAATCCATGGTGAAGCGCGGCCACCTCGATGTGCCGGTGATCGGCGTTGCCAAAGCTGGTTGGGGTCTCGAACAGTTCAAGGCTCGCGCCCTCGACAGCCTCGAAAAACATGGTGGAGTGGATCGCGCCGCCTTTGAAAAGCTATCCAGTCTGCTCCGCTATGTTGATGGCGACTATCAGGACGCAGCTACGTTTCAGGCTCTGGGCAGGGAACTGAAAACTGCACAGCGGCCAGCGCATTATCTGGCCGTCCCTCCCGTGATGTTTGAGACTGTCGTTGAACACCTGACGCAATGCGACTGCACGAGAGACGCTCGGATCATCGTCGAGAAGCCCTTCGGTCACGACTTGGAGTCGGCCCGGCATCTCAATAAGGTCCTTCTGCGGCATTTCGATGAAACGGCAATTTTCCGCATCGACCACTACCTGGGGAAGCGGCCGGTACAAAACATGATCGTATTCCGTTTCGCAAACACCTTCATGGAGGCGTTCTGGAACCGGAATTATGTCGAGAGCGTGCAGATCACCATGGCAGAAGACTTCGGCGTTCAGGGCCGCGGTGGTTTCTACGATGAGACTGGCGCTATCCGCGACGTCATTCAGAATCACCTCTTTCAGATTCTGTGCAATCTCGCGATGGAACCCGCGGTAAGAATCGACAGCGAATCGATTCGCGATGAAAAAGCCAAGGTGCTGAAAGCAATTCCAGCACTGGATGAGAAAAACGTCGTGCGCGGGCAGTTTCGCGGCTACCTTGACGAAAAAGGGGTAGCGCCCAGCTCGAAGGTAGAAACCTTCGCGGCGCTTCGTCTGGAAGTCAATTCCTGGCGCTGGCAAGGCGTTCCGTTCTACATCCGAGCGGGAAAATCTCTGCCCGTCACCTGTACGGAAGTGATCTGCAGGTTGCGAAAACCTCCCACCATAATCCCGGCGGATGTTCTGCACTCGAATTACTTGCGGTTCCGGATCAGCCCAGATGTGTCCATTGCCATGGGGATGACGGTGATGGGGCCGGGCGAGAAATTAGTCGGTCAGCCGGCGGAGATGATCGCCAGCAAGCCGCCCGATGCCGAGGAAATGGATGCCTACGAACGATTGCTCGGCGATGCCATGGCTGGGGACGCGACGATCTTTGCTCGCGAGGACTATGTCGAAGAGGCTTGGCGAATCGTCGATCCCATCCTCAACAACGTGACGCCCATCTATCCTTACGAGCCAAAAACCTGGGGGCCTCAAGAGGTGGAGCGAGTGACTCCGCCCGGAGGCTGGCAGAATCCTATTGTGGAGCACGAAGTTCCTGCCGTTTCTTCCCGCGCGGCGTGAGGATGAGATATCACGAATGATTGGAGTTTCACGGAAGAGGTGGATCTGGCATGGAGGTTCAGGTATTTGCCGATGACGAATCGACCGCCCGCGCGGCCGCGAAGCGCATTGCCGCTGACGCCATTGCTGCGGTCGCTGCCCGTGGCACGTTCGTGATGGCGGTCAGCGGCGGTCACACTCCTTGGATCATGCTGCGAGCGCTCGCCAATGAAGCAGTTCCGTGGGAACACGTGCACGTAGTGCAAGTGGACGAGCGCGTGGCGCCGACCGGAAACGCCGACAGAAATCTCACCCATCTTCAAGAAAGCCTGCTTGAGCACTCACCGATTCGTCCCGAGCAAATCCACGCCATGCCCGTGGAATCGCCCGACCTCGAAGCTGCAGCCGAGCAGTATGCATCGACGCTCCGCGAGATTGCCGGTTCGCCTCCGACGCTGGATTTAGTTCATCTTGGACTTGGGCCCGATGGTCACACTGCTTCTTTGGTGCCGCGAGACCCTGTGCTCGACGTTACGGACAAGGATGTCGCTCTGACTGGCGTTTACCAGGGAAGACGTCGAATGACGTTGACCTATCCGATCATCAATCGTGCTCGGCGCATTCTCTGGTTGGTGACGGGAAGTGAGAAAGTTGGCATGCTGGCGCGACTGCGCAAGAGCGACGCTTCGATTCCCGCCGGACGCATTCGGCAGGATCGAGCCTTGGTGTTCGCCGATCGTGCAGCGGTTCCTGATTTGGCAGTCGCAGGGATCAAAACGAGCGTGTAGAACTGCCCCCCCGACGCCGGTCTTTTGGAATCAAAGACTTAGCGGACCGTCTTTTTCCAGGTCTCTGAGGAATAAGGACTTATTCGTAAGGTATTTATAAATCAATAACTTAGTTCACTCGAAGGGCGGCCTGGAGCGCCTCAAGCAGCGCGGTGTCGCTGAATGGCTTGAAAAGACATTCCACGGCACCCAGTTCGAGCAGGCGTGGACGGATGCTCTCATCTCCGTTCCCGGTAATGAAGACGATTGGAATTCTTTGTCCGCGGCGGGCAAGTTCCCGTTGGAGATCGGGTCCGGACATACCCCGGGGCATGGAGACATCGAGGACAAGACATCTAGTCTGGTCGACGTAATCGGATGCAAGGAACGCCTCCGCCGAGGAGAAGGGCTGAGCCGCATAACCGAACTCCCTAATCAGGTCGGGTAGCGACTCGCGAACTGACTCATCGTCATCGACGATCGACACGAGTAAACGTTCAACCATCAAAGATTCCTCACGACTTGCGGCACTCTTCAGCAGCAGACGTTCGAAGGTTTCCATATTTGCCGGCGTCCGGCACTCCTTCAAGTTCGCCAGGAATAGGAAACCAAAATGTGGCTCCTGGCACATCATTTGATGCTGCCCATATTCGCCCCTAATGAAGCTGGAACCATCGATCAACTCCATCGAAACGATGCATGCGGCCTTCGGTGTCGATTGACTTTCGGGAAGCCAGACAAGATTGCCAGCGTGCGACAAGCTTAGGCAGGTTTTCGAGGTGAGTGACGGAAAGAATTGCGCTCCGCCAGCTCCAGGCAGATGCTACCTCCACGCGGAGGCCGGTGTATTTGCGCCACCGCTGATTACGACGTCGATGCGCCCATCAGGGCGTGCAGTCAAGGAGAATCCAGGAAACGCTTCGATCACGCGCCGGAGTTTGTGCTCCATGGCGCTCCTTCCTGGGCAGCCCTCGACTACGCTAAGATGCCCTGCTCTCCAATTCACGTCCATAGTACTTTAGTGTTGGTTTGCAGTTATAGAAGGAGGAGAGCGGCCGGCGAGTTGGTTCATCGTACGCTTGAGTACGAAACTCGCCTGGGAATTAGGCGGATCTTACTTTGTTGCTCGTTTCCCGCGCACGAGATGTTGCGAAACACAAACGAGACCCTCACCTTGTTGATTTTCACTGGATTGTCGTACTAGAATTTCCGGCAATGGTGGGTGTCTTCAATCGTGCAACAGTGAAATTTGAGTTAAGTCCACGCACTTTGGCTGTGAATGGGGTCAGCACCCATGTTGCACGTCATACCAGTGGTGTTTGTTGTCGACGACGACGTGTCCGTCCGCGAATCGTTGGAGTTGTTGATTCGCACTGAAGGCTGGCAGCCCCAGACGTTTGCTTCCGCGCAAGAATTTCTCGACCACCCGCGAGTTCCGGTTCCGAGTTGCCTCGTACTTGACTTTTCTCTTCCCGGTCTCACCGGTCTCGACGTTCAGAAGCGCGTCGCTGACGAACGCAATGATATGCCGATCATCTTTATTACCGGCTATGGCAATGTCCCCATAACGGTGCAAGCCATGAAGGCTGGCGCCGTCGAATTTCTGACAAAGCCATTCAGTGATGACGTTCTGCTGAGCGCGATCCGGGGAGCCCTCGAACGCAGTCGCGTCGCGCTGAGTCAAGAGGCAGAGATGCGGGCACTCCGGGATCGCTTCACATCACTTTCGCAACGCGAGCGGGAGGTTATGGCATTGGTGGTGTCGGGCCTGTTGAACAAGCAGGTTGGTGGGGAACTCGGGATCAGCGAGATCACGGTGAAGGCACACCGGGGCAAGGTGATGCAGAAGATGAAGGCGGACTCCCTTCCGGACCTGGTAAAAATGGCTGCGAAACTGCGCCTCGCGCGCGCGTAGACTGCGTCGCCACCAAGACCGTATTCCACGCCCGATTGATCGCGACCAGCGGATCCGTTCACGCGGTTCGTTCTCACCGATTCAAGTTGCTGCGCGATTTATTTTCTGACCGGTGTCTGCGATTTGTCTTTCAACCCTACAAGATCCTTGGTACTGGCTACTCCGATACGAAGGTACTGATCAATACCATCGTCCAATAGATTCAGAGTCACGCTTCGGGTCTAATTGTTTGAGGCCGCGGTCCAAAGCCAAGCGTGCTGTGGTGTTTGGTTGGACAAAAGCGCGACTTTCGTGTGAGCGTTCAAATATTCCATGCTTGCTAAGTGCGCCAATCCAGACTGTTCCACTATGTTTCGCTATCTCAGCGAAGGGAAACTCTATCTCATCGACTCCAAAGCTGCTTTCGCGCGGCAGGGGTCGCCGGTCGAGTTGAAATACGCGGGCAAGTCTTGCACTTATGAATATTTGTGGTTGTGCGCTTCGTGCTGTCGAGGGATGACGATCCAGATCAGCCGGAATCTTGAAGTCAAGGTGGCTCGCAAGGGAGAAGACCGGAGTCATTTCGAACCAAACATGCCAGCCGCCTAGCGCCGTACTGTAGAACATCAATATCGATTTTGTTTGACGTTGCCTGCGAGGTTCGATTTCCCGAGCCGGAGGCACGGCTCGTCACAAATGGCTTCCCCGCGGTCACCGGATCAATCCGCCGAATGTAAACCCCTGATAACCCCCTGGTAAACCCCGTGCCTTAATTCGGGATTGGTTGATGCAATGGTATCGGTCAATACCATCGTCTAATGGACTAGTCGAAACGCTTCTGGCCTAATCGCTACGTTGGATTTGGGGCTCAACAGCAGGGTTTTATGCCAGACGGGAAACAGACAGCTTTGACGCCGTTGCCCTGCTGGCCGAGGCAGATCGAAATACTTCGCGTGGACGGTGGCGCTCATGCGGGCAGACCGTAGCAGCCGGAGCGCTTAAGCGGCCGGCGAGCAGGTTGACGTAGCTCTGAATTTACGAGAAGAGGAGTAAGTCATGGAAAACGCAATGTGCCGAGGTGTAGCCTCACACACGACATGGTCGAATCCGAACCAGAACAATCTGCCTCAGAAGAGAACCAATCCGATTGTCTTTCCATTAAGAAAACGTTCGCAATACCAGGAAGCCGGCATGTTAGCAGACGAGTTGGCGGAGCAGTACATCTCTCTCGAAGAAGACGCGATCGTCGGAAACACCTTCCAAGGCATCGTCGGGAGCAATGCACGACTGAGGGCGGTGCTCGAAGATGTTCAGATTGTGGCGCCTGCGGACTCAACCGCGCTCATCCTGGGTGAGACGGGTACTGGCAAGGAACTGATCGCTCGTGCGATTCACGACCTCAGCCCGCGCAGGAATTATGCGTTCGTCAAGGTGAACTGTGCAGCGATTCCTTCGGGACTTCTTGAAAGCGAGTTATTTGGTCACGAAAGGGGCGCTTTCACAGGAGCGATAGCCCAAAAGATCGGAAGATTCGAGCTGGCGAACAAAGGTACTCTCTTCCTGGACGAAATTGGAGACATACCTCTCGAATTGCAACCGAAGCTTCTCCGAGTCTTGCAGGAGCAGGAGTTCGAGCGCCTGGGCAGTACCCGCACTCAACGAGTGGATGTTCGGATGGTGGCAGCTACGAACGCCGACATTGCTCCGATGGTGGCGGAAAAGAAATTTCGCAGTGATCTTTATTATCGCCTGAACGTTTTCCCGATCAGTGTTCCGCCGCTGCGTGACCGTCGCGATGATATTCCACGCCTGGTCCGCCACTTCGCCAACAAATACGCTCGGCGTATGGAAAAGCCTATCGATAGGATCTCCAGAAAAACGATGGACGCCCTTTGCCGGCACACCTGGCCGGGCAATATCCGGGAGTTGCAGAACCTCATGGAACGAGCGGTGCTGCTGTCTTCCGGCCCTTCATTGCGGGTGCCGTTGACGGATATTCCGGCTGTTTGCGATCTCAGTGCCGTAAGTGACGGCACTGCGCTGGAGCAAGTCGAGCGTGAGTTGATTCTGAGAGCGCTGCGCGAAAGCAATTGGGTGGTGGGAGGGACTCGTGGAGCCGCCGCACGGCTTCGTCTGAATCGGACGGGACTCGCATATAAGATGAAGAAGTTTGGTATCTCACGTCCGTCGCAGTAGCGATACTCGGGCATGGGATCTGTCGTGCTATGTTCTTGAACCCGGTTCCTGAAACCGGGTGACTGAAACCCGCCTCAAGTTTTTACAGAGTTCTAACCTCGCGGCGACAGACTCCTGCGCCATTTCCCGGATACAGGATTCATTTCAGTCGAAGGGATGCCCCTCTCCTGAAACTCACAAGGTTTTTACGGGATCATTAAGGCATCGGCAGAACCGTCCGGACTGCGGGTGGATGGTTGCCCGCATCCGGACGAAGGTATTTGATCTCCCCGGGCGCAAAATTTCACATCGTCAGAACCACGCGGAACTCTGCTTTGCCGCTCAACATGCGAGCGTAGGCCTCATCGGCGCGCTCGAGCGGATAGGTTTCAATCATCGGACGCACGCCGGTGAGCTCGGCGAAGTGCAGTGTGTCTTCGGAGTCGGCCGGCGTTCCAGCGACCCAGCCTTGGATGCTTCGGCTCCCGGTAATGAGCTGTACTGGCGTGACCTCAATCGCATCGAATGTCGCACCGATGACCATGAGCTTGCCGTTGGGGGCCAGTCCGTCGACCAGTTCGGACATCGCCTTCGAGCTGGGGGCGGTCGCCAGAATGACCTGCGCTCCACCCAGTTCTTGCAATGTCTGGGCTGCGTTTGTCGATTGGCTGTCGATGTATTGGTTGGCGCCGAGTTTCTTCGCGAGAGCCCCGTTTTCGGAGCCGCGACCGATGGCCACGACGTTGTATCCAAACTTGTTCGCGAATTGGATTCCCAGGTGACCCAGTCCGCCAATGCCAAGCACTGCTACGACATCGCCGGGCATGGCTCCGCTATGCCGTAGCGCGTTGTAGGTGGTAATTCCGGCGCAGAGCAGCGGCGCTGCGTCGACATCGCTCAGGCTCTTTGGTATGGGCACGAGTGCTTCGACGGGAGCGATCATGTACTGCTGATATCCACCGTCATAGCTGATGCCACAAATTTTTACGTTCCGGCAATGGCGAAAATCTCCGCGCCGGCATTCGCGACAGGTGTTGTCCTGGCCGCCGTGCCAGCCAACACCGACGCGTTGCCCCTTCTTCCACGCGGAAACACCAGCGCCGACATCATCGATAATGCCGGCGACTTCATGTCCTGGAACGCGGGGGTATTGAATTCCGGGCCATAGGCCGTCTTTGGTGAGCACGTCACTGTGGCACACGCCACAGGCCTGCACTTTGATGCGGACGTGTCCTGCACCTGGCTCAGGAATCTCACGTTCGACAATCTCGAAAGCTGCTCCGGGACTTGAGACTTGCGCCACCTTCATTGTGGTCGTTGCTACCGCCGTTGGCATGACCGCCTCCTCGTGAATCGTTCAGACAGCCGTGTGGTGAACTGACCTCACGGCCTTCTCGAATGCTTTGCTTAAAGGCACACTGCTGCTAGACCTTCGTACAAAATGAGCTTCGCTCGGTCTAGTTTCCCATCGACGCTTGCTCTCCCGACGTTCTCGCCATCAAACGCAAGTCGAGGAGAATAGTTATACGATTTCCGACGATGCTACTGAAATTCTGTTGTGTACCAATGTCGGCGCTGCCCTCGTTCGGCGCTTCGGGAAGTCCAGGAGTCGACAGGTACGTTCCCGTGCATTGCCGGCCGCTATAAGCTTCGCTCACGGATGGCACTTGACACTGCTCATCTTGAACGACGGGGGGCCAGTAGGTGCTGGTTACGGTCTTCACCAATTGGGGGAAATCCTCGCGGAACATGCTCGTGGATGCCGAGGCCTGGATAGAGCTTTGGTTCGAAGTTTTGGCATCCGCCGCGGGAAAGTCAAAGACAAAAGTGGCTTCGCGGGTAACCCGGTGGATCATCGGGGGCCCATATACAGGCCCGGAATACGCTTGATTCGGGTCCGCCTCGACGTTACGGTCGACACGCGTTACGGTCAGATCGCCCGTGGCTTGCAGCCGTCCATCGGCTGTCCGCTCGACCCGCTTGGAGTGGAAACACACCAGGGTGTGGTTGGAAATGTTCTCCAGCCAATGGCTAAGGAATTTCCCGTCTTCAGCGATGGGCGGCATCATAGACGTGGCCGGATAAAACCTGAACTCGACACTGGATTTTGTGGGATCGGCGTCGTCGATTTTGAAGTTCCCTCTGATTCTGGCGTAGCCGAGGGCCACGTTGATCTTGGTTTTCCCGTAATCCGTCGTCGCGTCGGTGATTAGTTTCGCGTCGGAATGGCGAGCATCCACCTGCCAGGACCCGGCCACGGACGTAGATTTGTTGGAGGCATCCAGCCCCAGAACGCACAGGGCGAGAATTACAGCCACTGCGAATACAGCCGCGCGCTTATACATATTTTCCCCTTTCGTCGGAGTCGTCCTCCTGATTACTCAGATCTGATTTGAAGGCCACATTCGCTGCATCCTCATTTACCTCAAGGAGTAGTTTGTGAAGATGTAGTCTCATTTCGGCCACTGCGAGATGACACCAGATGATTGGAAGCGACACAATTGGACGTTGGTATTGGCGATACGTTGGTATCAGTTGATGCGACGAGCGGCTTTTGGCGATACAGTGCGACGTTCAGCCGATCCGCCAATCGAGCCGAGGCCGCGACGGTGACCGCTCGCCAATCGCGATTCGTCGATCGAGGCGGTGTATCCAATAACTCTGATTCCTCGAGCCACGCCTCCGCGGCGAGCCTGGCCTGTTCTGAACCAAACATTTCTTTCACAGCACTGACGAAAGCCGATAACTCGCTCTCCTCCATGTGCATCTCGTCGGCATACGTTGAATTGTCAAACGGTTCTTCCGTGGTCACGATATCTTCCTCTTCGCGGTCCGGCGCCCGGTGTTCGTGACGGGCTTTCAACTCGCTCACGCCGCGTTCGTGACCGGTTCGGTTTTAAAGTTCGTCACGATATTGATATTGCCGTGCGTGGCTTTGGAATAGGGACACTCGTGGTGCGCGCCATCCACCAGAGCTTGTGCGACCGCTGGCTCGATACCAGGGAGGTTGACGTTGAGTCGAGCCTGAAGCAGGTAACCATCGCCCGCCGTGCCCAAGTCAATTTCGGTGTCGATGGCAAGGTCAGCCGGTAGCCTGACTTTCATTCTGCCAGCCACCATCTTGATCGCCGACAGGAAGCAGGCGGACCAACCTACAGCGAAGAGTTGCTCGGGGTTGGTGCCAGTGCCGGGAGTGCCGGGCAGCGAGAGTTTGACGTCGAGACGGCCATCGGAGGTGCGGGACGATCCTCCATCCCGGCCACCGGTCGTGTGCGCTTTGGCGGTATAGACTACTTTTTCCATAGGGGTTATGCTCATGGTCAGTCTCCTCGACCAGAAATCTGCCGGTCGCGGGGAATCGGATCGTTTTCCGATGCGAAGCACGAATGCGATTAAGCCAGAGGTGCGGAGTCAGAATCTATTGGACGATGGTATCGGCGATACTTTGGTATCGGTTGGGCGGCATCCATTTCGGCGCGCCAGTGTGAGCCTGAGATGGCCGAATCGGTGGTATGCTGTAGGCACTGTTTTTCCTCGTAACCTGATTTGGCCGCGTCGTGGGGACTGCGGCAATAATCATTCGTTGGAGCCCATTGTGTGATTCTGACGGCGTAGAAATACACGCCGCCGTGAGATCGATCCCAAAGATCGATCGCAGGA
The DNA here is from genome assembly GCA_050010155.1 of Terriglobales bacterium. GTDB lineage: Bacteria > Acidobacteriota > Terriglobia > Terriglobales > Acidobacteriaceae > Acidiflorens. The sequence goes on along the minus strand of JBEKLO010000003.1, from coordinate 23,994 downwards.
AGGAATACACCATGAAAAATACCCCGGCACCTATTTCCTTAGCCGGCTCGCAGCTCGGCGAGGTGCGCCATGTCTGCGCGTTTTTCAGCAATGACGAAGAAGAGTATCGCGTGTTGCTGCCGTTCATCAAGGAAGGGTTCGAGCGGGGCGACAAGGCGGTTCACGTTGTGAATCCGAATCAACGTCAAGACCATCTGCGACGGTTGGTGGCTGCCGGAATCGACACGGCGGCGGCGGAACAAAGTGGGCAATTCGAGCTCAAGATCAACACCGAAGCTTACATTCGGGACGGCCGTTTCGATCAGGATCGAATGCTGGCAGCGTTCGAACAGATGGCCAGCGGCAACGCCACGGGAGGGTTCCCGCTAAGTCGAATTTGCTGCCGCATGGACTGGGTGGTGGGCGAGCGATCGTATGTCGACGACGTGGTTGAGTTCGAATCCCGGGTCAATGACGTATGGCGTCGTCATGACGACGCGGTGATCTGTACCTACCACCTTGGCCAATTTGGCGGTGACACGGTGGTCGACATTATGCGGACGCATCCGATGATCATCATTGGCGGCATTCTGCAACAGAATCCGTTCTTCGTGCCGCCTGAGGAGTTTCTGCACGAAGTGCGGCAACGTCGGGCTATGCGGAATTCCCCGACATCCACGGCGGCCTGATATGGGGGCCGATCCCGAACACGCCTCGGGCGAGATCAAGCGCCTGCAACGGTGCATCAATGATCTTGTCACCCTGCTTGCTCTTCCTGCTATCTGGAGCGGCGGGGATCCATCCCAAGTTCTCGACACCTTGCTTGGCGCGCTCGTGCGCATGCTGAGTCTGGACGTCGTCGCTGTGCGGCTGAAAGTTCCGGGCGGCGAGGCGCCCATTGAGATTGTCCGAATCCCTAAGTCGAGAGGACCTTTGCCCCCGGCCCACGATATCTGCGAGGCGCTCAGCCAGTCGTTGGGGGGCAACTCACGGGGTGACAACTCACGGAAATGGCCACCGCTGCTGCGAAAGATTCTTGGTGAGGGAGATGTTTCGATCGTGCCCCTTCCACTGGGGGTGCAGGGCGAACTCGGCCTCATCATAGCAGCGGCTGAGCGGGCAGATTTCCCGCAGCAAACCGAGTTTCTTCTCCTGAACGTAGCAGCGAGTCAAGCCTCCATCGGCCTGCAGGAGGCGCGGTTCAGGAGTCAACAGAAGCGTATCGCCGACGAACTCGATCAACGGGTCGCGCAACGAACCGCCGAACTTGCCGCAGCGAACCGGGAGTTGCAACTCCAAGTTGAGCTGCTGCAACTTCTTCCTGTATCCGCCTGGACGCTCAAGCCTGATGGCACACCGGATTTCGTGAATCAAGTTTGGCTTGAATTCGCCGGTCAGACCCGCGATTTCGTCCGGTCGCATCCCGAGGCCTGGATGACTGTGGTCCACCCTGAGGATCGGGAAACAGCATTGAAGAGCTTTTGGGATGGAGTACGCTCGGGGCAGGATTTTGCGTTCGAAACCCGGAGTCTCCGCGCACAGGACGGAACCTATCGCTGGCACCTCCAGCAAGCCGTGGTCTTGCGCGATGCGGAAGGAAAAGTCCTCAGATTCGTCGGTACCACCACAGACATCGACGACCAGAAACGCGCTGAAGAAGCTCTCCGCGCGCGCGAACTTAACCTGCGTCGCGTCATTGACACGATCCCAACGTTAGCTTGGTGCAATCTGCCGGATGGACCCAACGAATTCCTGAACAAGCGTTGGCACGCATATACAGGTCTCTCGCCCGAAGAGTCGCATGGCTGGGGCTGGCAAGTTGCGTTCCACCCAGAGGATTTGCCCCACTTGATGAAAAGGTGGCAGGAGTTGTTGATCTCAGGGGAATCGGACGAGATCGAAGCTCGTCTTCGACGCCATGATGGGGTCTATCGGTGGTTCATGATCCGGGTTGAGCCACTGCACGACGACGATGGCAGCATTCTCAGGTGGTACGGCACAAGCACAGACATCGATGATCGCAAACAGGCCGAGGAGAAGGTGCGGGCGAGTGAAAGCAATCTTAAGCAGATCATCGACACCATTCCCACGGCGGCATGGTCCGCGCATCCAGACGGATATTGCGACTTCGTCAACCAGCGCTGGCTTGACTATGCAGGCTTCTCGGCGGAACAGGGGCTAGGCTGGGGTTGGGGGGCCGCGATTCATCCCGATGACTTGCCCGGGCTGGTGGAATATTGGCAGACCTGTCTGGCTTCTGGCACGCCGGTTAACACAGAAGCACGCATGCGTCGTTTCGACGCACCGACATTGACGACCGGAAGCAGGCCGAGGAGAAGTTACGGGCGAGTGAAGCCAATCTCCGCGAGATTCTCGACGGTATTCCCGGACTGGTAGCTGCCATCAGTCCGGCCGGAGTGCCTGAAGTTATGAACCAGCCGTTCCTGGAATTCTTCGGTAAGACGGCCGAGGAAATGCGCAATTGGTCGACTAACGACGTTATTCATCCCGATGACCTCCCTCGTGTGATCGACGCCTTTACGAATTCGATAGCAACCGGAACTCCCTTTGACCTTGAAATCCGTTATCACAGGGCTGATGGTGTCTATCGGCGGTTCGAGGTCCGCATCCATCCCGCGCGAGACGCAGACGGAAGAATCACTCGTTGGTATGGCCTTTTAATCGATATCGAAGACCGGAAGCGCGCCGAGGAGGCGCTCAGCAAGGCGCAATCGGAACTCGCACACGTGTCCAGGGTCACAAGTCTCGGAGCGATGACGGCATCGATTGCGCACGAAGTCAACCAGCCGCTGTCGGGCATCATCACCAATGCCGGCACCTGTTTGCGTATGCTGGCTGTCGATCCTCCCAATGTCGAAGGCGCTCGCGAAACCGCCCGGCGCACGATTCGGGATGGCAACCGCATGTCTGATGTGATCACCCGGTTGCGCGCTCTATTTAGCAAGAAAGAGCCCACGACCGAACCTGTCAACTTGAATGAGGCTGCCCTGGAAGTGATTGCACTATCCATAGTGGAACTTCAGAAGAACCGCGTAATGCTACGTCCCGAACTTGCCGACAACCTGCCGTTGGTGAAAGGCGATCGTGTGCAGCTTCAGCAGGTCATACTGAACCTGCTCAGGAATGGCTCAGACGCCATGAGCGCGGTCGAGGATCGTCCGAGGCAGTTGCTAATTAAAACGGAGCGAGACGAGGGCGATCGGGTGCGTTTGACGGTGCAAGATGCGGGAGTGGGGTTTGACCCCCAGACTGCTGACCGACTTTTCGACGCTTTCTATACCACTAAGGGAGACGGCATGGGAATCGGGCTCTCCATAAGTCGCTCCATTATCGAGAATCACCATGGCCGCCTGTGGGCGACACTGAATGATGGTCCGGGAGCCGCGTTTTCGTTTTTTCCATTCCTCGAGCAGCCGAGGCTTGGCGTTCGCCGACGACTACCACAACACTCACGAGCCCGCCGAGCGATGCCGCGTGAAGTCCTACGTCGATTTTCATGTTGGCGGCAAAACCAATACCAAAAGACAATGGACGTCCGCGCCAGAGTTGAAGCATGCTGCGCCGATGGGGTCTCGCCAACAAGGGAACGCCATTGAACGTGTACTGGTGTCAGTCGTGGATGACGATGAGTCAGTGCGAGAGTCGCTACCTGACTTGCTGAGCGAATTCCATTTTGCAGCCCGCGCTTTCTCGTCGGCTGAAGAGTTCCTCGCTTGCGATTGCATCGACGAGACCAGATGCCTGATCCTCGACGTTGCAATGCCCGGCATGACGGGGCCTGATCTTCAACGGGAACTGATACGCCGGCGGCTGGCGATTCCGATCATCTTCATTACCGCAGATGAAGACAGGACGGTTCGCCCTCGGCTAATCCAACAGGGTGCGGTTGATTGCCTGTTCAAGCCTTTCAGCGACACAGCTCTGCTTGAGGCACTGAACGTAGCGCTTGCTGTGAACTGAGTGATGAGTTATGCACGGTTGGAAGCCTGATTTCCCCCAAGCTTGAAGTCGTCGATTAGGGTGCCAATTCCGAAGGTTCTTTGACGCACGCAATTTGAATCCGCACAGCAAACTGAAAAGTGCCGTCCACTTGCGCTAAGACATTCCGCGCTGTTGCCGGTCAAAGCCAGCAATCGCTTTGCATCGGATAGTTTCGACTTTTCTCCACACATCTGCGTTCCGATCTTCAAGACGCTCCTTTTTGCTTACGATGCTCATTCGTCGCGTCGAATAGGGCAATTCTTTTCCGCAATCAAGACAGCAGACATAGCCGAGTCCAGTACTGTCGCAGTGCGGCCAGGTAGTGTGCCGATGTACGCAATCAAACAAGTAAGCCAGAAACCACTGTCCCCACCGCATACTAGCTCCTATGGCACAACACCTTGCACGTAAGTGCGAGGGACGGAACGAGGCCTGAGCGCCTGGCACATCAGCTGTTTTAGCTTTTTACGAGCCCGGGCCAATTGGGCTTTGACGGTTCCGGTGGGTATTCCCAGAATCTGTGCTGTTTCTCGGGTGGACAAACCTTCCAAGTCCCGCAGCTGAAAAGTCTTGAGCAGAGTAGGAGAAAGCTGATTCGACAAACGGCGCAAGCGATCATTCAGTTCTGAGTTTCGACAACCATCTTCGGGGGTCGGTCCGTCAGCTGCCAGACAATCGGCCAGGGAATATCCCTCATCCTCTCCGAGTGCCTCATCTAAAGACACATAGGTGTGCCGCAGCCGCGCACGCAACTGCATCCGCGCGGAATTATGCACAATTGCGCTCAACCACGTAGACATCTGTGACCGCCCCTGAAACTGGTCCAAATGTTTGTAGGCGGAGAGTAGAGCGTCCTGAACCGCGTCTTCGGCGTCGGCTGCATTGCCCAGGAGTCGGTAAGCGCGGCTGTAAAAGGCTGGCAGGCGCGTCGACAATATGCTCCGCAGTGCCTCGGGGCCCTGTCCATTCAGGACTTCAAGATTCTCGGTAGTCTCGACGCATGCATCGGCGCTGTGCATCTCGCTGTGCCTCCTGTCGGATGAAACAGAAAGCACGTTACGTTCCAATCAATCGTTGGAGTTGTTAATCGTGGATTTGTGTGGCGATGGGTGCGTAGAGGATGGCAGGGCTGCACTTTCTTAATCTCGCTCCCGAAAATGTCGATGAGCGAGCCGCGTCACAACTGTGGCAGGAATGCTAGTTCTCTGTCGCGGATTGATTCGACACCCCCACCTGAGCTCCATCCTCCAGATCTCGTGGCATAGTTCCACACAGGCCTCCCGCCTAAATCGTTGTGGGGTCTAGATCAGTTCCTCAAGAGCTTTGGAATCCACGGTACGAACGCAATTGTTTCCTGTCCGCCGTTGCTAACTTAAGTGCAGATCTGGCCCGTCGCGTGCTGCCCTCTCGAAGTGATGAGAAGCTGGTGCAGATTGTGGGTCTCACCTCGATTCGAGAAGAGGCTGCGAGATAACTGGATTATTTTCCGGCGCACTCATGCTTGGCAGCTTCCGCTCGTGCTGTATTGGCCAGGGGATGCGATCGCCGCCTCGCGCTCGTCGAGCCTGAGCCCAACGAACATCTTCGCTCCTGCGTCTACACCGGCCGATTCGATTTTTGGACTGTCTATGTTCGTGCTGGCGGTCACCGGAGCAGTTTTCGTAATCGTATTCAGTCTGCTCGTGTATGTGGTTTTGAAGTTCAGGAGCCGATCGGACGAAGGGCCAGAACCTCCCCAGGTGTACGGCAGCAATCAAGTGGAACTCGCTTGGACAGTCATTCCGGTCTTGATCGTCGCCGCTCTGTTCATGGCAACCGTACGCGTAATTGCCGACACCGAGAAATCGGTCCAGCCCCCGAGCGCAATCGCGGTCATCGCGATCGGTCATCAGTTCTGGTGGGAGTACCGCTACCCTGGCCTCGGAGTTGTAACGGCCAACGAACTCCACGTACCCGTGAGCGACCCGGCCCACCCCACGCCCACGTACATGACTTTGTTGTCCGCAGATACCGATCACAGCTTCTGGGTACCTCGTCTGGCTGGCAAAACGGATCTCATTCCCAATCACCCGAATCAGATGTGGATCGATCCTCATGAGACCGGCCTTTTTCTCGGGCAGTGCGCCCAATATTGCGGTGTTCAACACGCAAAAATGTTGCTCCGAGTGTATGTGCAGTCCCGCGAAGAGTTCGATCGCTGGATAGAGAATCAAAAAGCTCCTGCCCGTCCGGCTGGCAGCGCCTCTGAAGGTCAGCGCATTTTCGAGAGTACATCCTGCGTCAACTGCCACAAGATAGCCGGAACCGTGGCCAATGGAAGATTTGGCCCCGATCTGACTCACTTGATGAGTCGCGACACGATTGCCGCCGGCGCAGCGGCGAATACTCCCGAAAATCTCCATTTGTGGATTCGCAATCCGGACGCAATCAAACCCGGTTCTCTGATGCCGGCGATGCAGTTGGACGACCACGAAATCGACGCCATAACGGCTTATCTGGAAACACTTCGCTGAACGCGCTGGGAGAGGATGACTCATGTCGACTGATTCGATGACGTGGCCGGATGCTTCGGGAGCCGAGCATTCGCTCGTCGATAGCATCCACGAATGGATCACGACGGTTGACCACAAGCGACTCGGCATTCTGTACATCGTATATGCATTAGCTTTTCTGGTCGTGGGCGGGCTGGAAGCGACAATCATGCGTATACAACTGATTCGTCCGCACAACGATTTCGTATCGCCGCAAGTGTTCAACCGCATGTTCACGATGCACGGCACGACCATGATTTTCTTCGTCGCCATGCCGATCGTTTTCGGATTCGGAAATTATCTGGTTCCCCTAATGGTCGGAGCGCGAGACATGGCGTTCCCACGCTTGAACGCCTTTAGCTTCTGGTTGACCGCGTTCGGCGGCCTGCTTCTTTATTTCAGCCTGGTGGGCGCCAATGGTCTGTATGGGGCAGGAAATGCTCCAGACGTGGGATGGTTTGCCTATGCGCCTCTCACTTCGCAGACGTTTTCAGTGGGACACAGCACGGATTTCTGGACTCTGTCACTTCTGGTTTCTGGTTTCGGCAGCATTGGAACGGCGATCAATATCGTAGCGACAATCTTATGCATGCGCTGTCCCGGCATGACGCTCGGGAAGATGCCGTTGCTCGCGTGGCTCTACCTCGTGACGACCGGTCTTGTCCTCTTCGTCGTGAGCCCGCTAACTGCGGCCCAGATCATGCTGATGATCGACCGCTACTTGGGGGGACATTTCTTCGATACGCAAGCCGGCGGATCGGCCGTCATCTGGATGCATTTCTTCTGGATCTTCGGGCATCCCGAAGTGTATGTCCTGGTGATCCCAGCTTTTGCCTTCGCATCCGAAATCATTCCCGTTTTTTCGCGCAAGCCGATCTTCGGCTATCCCGTGATGGTTGCGGCGACAGTTGCCATCGGATTTATCAGTATGAGCGTGTGGGCGCATCACATGTTCACGGTCGGCATGGGAGCGGGCATGAACACTTTTTTTGTGTTGTCGACCATGGCGATCGCCGTGCCTACGGGTATCAAGATCTTTAACTGGCTGGCAACGATGTGGGGAGGAAAAATTCAATTCAAGACACCAATGCTTTTTTGTACCGCTTTTCTCTTTCAGTTTCTGATTGCCGGTCTCACGGGAGTCATGCTGGCTGCGGCGCCGTTCGACTGGCAACTGAGCAGTTCGTACTTTGTGGTCGCTCACTTCCACTATGTGATCGTGGGCGCAATTCTCTTTGATATATTCGCCGCCCTCTATTACTGGTTCCCGAAATTTTCGGGGCTCATGTACAACGAGAGGCTAGGCCAGCTTCATTTCTGGCTTTTTCTGATCGGATACCATCTCACTTTTGATTTCATGCATATTCCAGGCTTGCTTGGCATGCCGCGACGAATCTATACCTACGAGCCGGGGCGTGGCTGGGACACATGGAATTTCATCGTGACTGTTGGCGTCTTCTTCCAGGCGGCCGGGATCCTGGTAATGGTCATAAACCTTCTGTGGTCGTATTGGCGCCGCGAGTCAGCCGGCAGAGATCCATGGGACGCCTGGACACTTGAGTGGTCCGTCCCTTCTCCGCCTCCTGCATACAACTTCGCTGTTATCCCATCCGTTCGCAGCCGGCGGCCACTTTGGGATCTGAAACACCCCGACGATCCCGATTGGAGGTACGAGTAATGGACGGAAGCGCCATCAACACGTCATCGATCACATTGGTTGATCCCGTACCCGAGTGGAAGCTCCCCTCACGCGGGCGCGTCGGTATGTTCGGACTGATTGCGGCGGAGTCTGCTGTTTTCACAATTTTTGTGGTGGCATATCTCTTTTATCTCGGCAAGAGCATTTCCGGCCCACTGCCGAAAGACGTCCTCTCGGTTCCCATCTTCTATACCATCTGCCTGCTCTCGAGCAGTTTGACGATTCATTTTGCCGTTGCCGCATTGCGCAGCAACAAGGTCCGCGCATTCTCGGCATGGTGGTTCGCAACCATCGCGCTGGGCGCAATCTTTCTTTTCGGCACCGGCGTGGAATGGCATCGCTTGATTTACCACGAAGGTTTGACCATCAGCACGAATCTTTTCGGAACGACCTATTATTCGCTGGTCGGACTGCACGCGTTTCACGTCGTGGTAGGTCTGCTTAGCCTCTCACTTGTCATGGCGTTCGCACTTTTCGGGTGGGTACGACAGGATCACGCGGAACGCATCGATGTTCTATCTCTCTACTGGCATTTCGTTGACTCCGTCTGGGTAGTGGTGTTCACAGTCGTCTACATAATCGGGCGCTGAAAGGATCAAACATGGACGTGGACGCAACCACGGGGCAAGCGACGGGCGGTCAAAATACCATCGAGCTGCCGTCACCTACGGCGTGGCCGATCGTGCTGGCGCTTGGCGTCACCTTGCTGTTTGCGGGCATGGTCACAAGTGCTTCGATCAGCATCCTGGGCGCAGTCTTGTCCGTTGTGGGCGCCGTCGGATGGTTCCGCGATGTGCTGCCTAACGAGAAGCATGAATTTCTTGCGGTCGCGTCAGAGCAGACATCGGCTAGCACTAAGCGTCATCAGGTCGCCCGCGTTCATTGGGCAGACTTCGATCTGAACCGAGCCAGATTGCCTTTGGCCATCTATCCGGTATCGGCAGGTATCAAAGGCGGTCTGGTGGGTTCCGTCGTCATGGCTGCTTTCGCTCTGACTTACGGCATCGTGAGCAAACATGGAATTTGGTATCCCATCAATCTCTTGTCGGCCGGCCTTTTTACGGGACGGGACACGACGGAGCAGCTTACGCAGTTTCATATGGACGGCTTTCTTCTTGCCGCCGTGTTGCATCTGCTCGTTTCCTTCATGGTCGGACTGCTTTACGGTGCGACACTCCCCATGATTCCTCGGCGCCCCATTTTGCTGGGCGGACTGGTCGCCCCGATCCTATGGTCTGGCCTCCTTCACAGCACACTTGAAATCATCGATCCTGTGCTCAACCATCGCATCGACTGGGCTTGGTTCGTCGTTTCACAAATTGGGTTTGGCGTCGCCGCAGGTGTGGTGGTGTCGCGACAGGTAAAGATACAGACTTGGCAAGGCTTTCCTCTGGCGATTCGTGCCGGGATGGAAACAAGTGGACGGGATAAAGACGACAACGCAGGGGAGGATCGCAAATGAGTCGCCGATGCATCCTTTATGCTTGCGCGCTCTGTGCTACGGCGCTTTGCGTGGCTTGCAGTAGCTCGTCCGGCCATCCCGATCAAGACTCGGCGGTTGTTCGCCCCGATCAGGTTCTGGATTTCAACACCCTCTACACACAGAACTGTGCTGGATGCCACGGGCCAAACGGCAAAGGGGGAGCGGCAATTGCTCTCGGTGACCCGACGTTTCTCGCAATTGCCGATGACGATGTCATTCGCAAGACTGCTTCGAACGGAGTGCGCGGCGCGCTGATGCCCGCCTTTGCCAAGAGCGCCGGTGGGATGCTTACCGACCAGCAAATCAATGCGATTGTCCACGGAATCCGGACGTGGGCAAGACCTGAGTTGTTGGCCAATTCTCCGCCGCCTCCGTACACCGCACAGCCTCCCGGAGATGCGCATCGCGGCGAGGCTGTTTACGGAACTTATTGCGCTTCCTGTCACGGGCCGAATGGAGCAGGAGGAGAAAAGGCAAGCTCCATTGTGAATGGCTCGTATCTCGCTCTGGTCAGCGATCAGTACCTTCGAATTACCGTGATCGTCGGCCGCCCTGAGCTCGGCGCTCCCGATTGGCGCAATGACGTGCCCGGCCGGCCCATGTCTTCGCAGGAAGTTTCCGATGTGGTCGCATGGCTGTCGGCGCAAAGGCCAATGTTCTCGGTCAAGCCATATCTCAGTTCGTCCGCCGAGCACGGAGCCGGAGAATCCCAATGACGCAACTCGAAGTGAAGCAAAGCGAAGCCAAGCAAAGCGAAACGACGCGCACTGAAATGTCCAGACGGGCAGTGCTGGTGCAAATTGGGCTGCTTTTCAATGGCGTGATCGCCGCGGTTCTCGCGGTGCCTATCGTTCGCTATCTGATGTCGCCGATCGCCCGCGGGAGGAAGCTCGGGTATGACTCGTGGCTCTCCCTGGGAGAGTCAAGCCAGTTTCCTGCGGGGCAGACTCGGCTCGCCACCTATCGCAATCCGGTGGTTAATCCGTGGGACGGTGCGACGGCTGACATCGCTTGCTGGGTGCGTAATGTCGATGGCGCGAAGTTCCAAGTCTTTGCTATCAACTGCGCGCATCTGGGATGTCCAGTCCGCTGGTTCCCGCAGTCGAGTCTTTTCATGTGCCCGTGTCACGGCGGAGCTTATTACCAGGATGGATCGCGTGCCTCCGGACCACCAGAGCGCGGACTCTTCGAGTACTCCTACAAGGTCGAAGGCGGCCAGCTCTTCATCAAGGCTGGCGAACTGCCCACACCCGGTCGAGCCGCCAACAGCACCGGAGGTAAATCGAAGTGCGCATGATCGATGCAGTCCGAGATTGGTTTGACCAACGGCTCCAGCTCGGGGGAGTGATTCGCGAAACCGTCGAACACAGGATTCCGCGCGAGACCGCGAGCTGGTTCTACGTGTTCGGCAGCGGCGCTCTCGCTATTCTCGGATTGCAGGTCGTAACCGGAATTCTTCTCGCCTTGGTCTACGTTCCGTCTGCCGGAGAGGCCTGGAACAGCTTGCAGACTCTGAACCACACCATCTCTCTGGGATGGTTCATTCGCGCTCTGCACGGCTGGGGCTCGAATTTCATGATCGCCGTCGTCCTGATTCACATGATCCAGGTCTTTCTCTTCGGCGCCTATAAGTTCCCGAGAGAGCTGACGTGGATCATTGGTGTGTTTCTTCTCCTCGTAACGCTGGGTATGGCGTTCACCGGGCAGGTCTTGCGCTTCGATCAGGACGCATACTGGGGACTCGGCATCGGGGCCTCGATTACGAGCCGAGTGCCGGTCATGGGTCCGTGGGCTGTAAAGCTTTTGCTGGGAGGGCCCATCATCGCTGGCGCCACCCTTTCCCGTTTTTTCGCGCTGCATGTCTTCGTTATCCCGGGACTCCTCATTGCCTTCGTCAGCTTGCACCTGCTGATGGTCTTGAAACTCGGAATCAACGAATGGCCGATGCCGGGACGCATCGTGCGGCGAGCTACCTATGTGCAGGAATATCACGAACTGACCAGCAAGCGGGGTGAGCCGTTCTGGCCCTATGCTGCTTGGAAGGATATTCTATTTTCTGGAGCCATCCTTCTCGCGATTGCTGTGTGCGCGGTTTATTTTGGCCCCTTCGGCCCAGGAGGCCAGCCGGATCCGACGATTATCCAGACTGCCCCGAAACCTGATTTCTTCTTCCTGTGGCTATATGCGCTGTTGTCGCTCTTACCGCCCGCCGCTGAAACGCCGATATTGCTGATCGCCCCTGTCATTGGAATTCTCGTGCTCCTGGGGCTCCCATTTGTTGCGGGAGAAGGAGAAAAAAGCTGGAAACGCAGGCCCATTGCCGTGCTCACGATTCTTCTCGTCGCGGTCGCACTCAGTACTCTCACTCATTTGGGTGAGTACACACCCTGGAGCCCGCTCATGAATGCCTGGAGCAGCGAACCGATTCCACCTCAATATCTTCATGGACTGACTTCTCTGGAGCGTGAGGGCGCGGTGGTCTTTCAGGCTAAGCAGTGTCACAACTGCCACGCGCTCGATGACAAAGGAGGCCAACGCGGACCTGCACTGGACAAGGTTGCACTGAGGCTCACCAGAGATCAACTGATTCGCCAGGTGATCCAAGGCGGCGGAAATATGCCGGCGTATGGAAAAAATCTCAGTCCAGCGGAAACCGCCGCGCTGGTAGCATTCCTGGAAACGCTGCACCCCGCGAATCAGAAGCCGGCACGTGACGCTTCTCAAACGCTGGCGCTTGGTGCAAGTGAGGTTTCGCCACGGTAGACCTAGCCATGTCCGGGCCACATGCCCATATGCAATCGTGGTCATTCCCGCTTGCCGCGCTGCTGGTGGCCGCGGAATTGGTTTATTTGCGCGGATGGTTTTGTCTTCGAAATGCCTTCCCAAACCTCATCCCCGGGTGGAGGCTCGCCGTATTCACAACCGGTCTCATCGCGATGTGGACTGCTGTCGGGTCTCCGCTCGCCGTGCTCGATCATCAGTCCCTCACGATTCACATGATGAAGCATTTGCTATTGATGACAGTTGCTGCTCCGCTCGTTCTAGCGGGCTCGCCCGTATTCCCGTTGGTCTGCGGGTTGCCGAAGCTCTTCATCAAATGCAATTCTCCTCTCGCCAGTCCGCTGGCAAGATGGCTGGATCGCTGTCTAATGCATCCTGCATTGTGTTGGCTGGCGGGTACGGTGACGGTGATCGCATGGCATATCCCCGCCGTGTTTCAATTGGCCTTACAGTCTAACTGGATTCACAGCGCTGAGGATTTCTCGTTTCTCGCGGCAGGCATTCTTTTCTGGTTACCAGTTGTCCAACCTCTTACGAGCGGGATGAAGCCTCTTTACTGGTACTTGCCTCTCTATCTTTTCCTTGCCACCTTGCCCTGTGACGCTCTCTCCGCATTCCTGGCGTTTTGCGGCCGCGTTGCGTATCCGAACTATTTGTCCGCAGGTGGGATCTTCAATTTGTCTCCGCTGCGAGATCAAGAGTGCGCGGGCGCCCTCATGTGGGTTTGGGTGACGTACGCTTATCTGATTCCGGCGGTGGCCATCACGGTCCAAATCCTTTCTTCCGGACCCGGAGCTAAGGCGGCCTTACTCGCAGTTTCCACAAGAAGTACAGGAACTCCGCAATCAACTGATCTTCCTGTGTGAAAGACCGCGTGAAGACTGCTGACAACGACGGAGACTGGCGCGGCCAACGTTGTCGCCGGAGCATTCGGAACCCAAACCGCCTTCGCAGTGGAACGAATCGTTGTCAGAGGCGGGACTGCAACTGCGGTTCGAGTTCCTTTGCATTTGCTAGCATGCTTCTATGATGCTGGGGCTCGGTGCCGGTTGCGTTTTTCCTTCGTGCAACCGTTCACATTTCATCTCCGTTTAAAAACATTAATTAGCACTTTGAATAAGCGCGCGATCAGACGTGACGAGCTGGCGGCGAACCACTCCCAAGGGCTGGATTCTGTTCCTGTGGTGTCAGCGGATGACAGGTTCATGTTCGGCCAGCTATCGTCGCCGCGCGAGCCGTCACCGTGTCTGGCGGTATTGGGGGCTTTCATTGGATAGATTCTTTTGGGAAGACACCACGCTGGGTTTTCGTCTCGGTTCAGGATGAGGACGCGAAACTCTGGTTCCGCGGATCATCCCTCGAGTTAACGTATTCCAGGCCAAGCGGACCGATGGCTGATACCTGCGTGATGTACTCGCCGGATTTCGCCCAATGGAAGTGCGACGTATTACCGGGCAGAATGATCACGGTTCCAGGCGGATACGCTTCCAGTTTGTTAGCGTCGAATTTGTCCCCAAGGCCTATATAGAAGACACCCGACATGACCGTATAGATGCGATCCTCAGGATGCTTGTGCGGCATCAGTTTTACGCCGGACGGCACTCGAACCCGGATCACGTAGGGTCCCGCTTCGGATGGCTCACCGACAACAACGGCAAGCCGCACGGAAGGCGGAAACGCGGGAAAGGGCTTCCAATCGATGTGATCAGTCATGATCGCCTTGAAGCGCGATTCGCCGGGTTGATGAAATGGAATCGTTCCTTTTGCGATTGCTTCCATGATTGCTGTCTCCCATTCCGCAGGAATCCATTAGGGCACCGCTTCGATTTGCAAACAATCAGACGATGGTATCGGCGATACCATTGTCCAATTGTGCAGATCAGGTCCATCTGGTGAGATGCTCGTAATCCGATTCCCTCGGAATACAACGGCAATAGACGGCAAGGCGTGGCTACGGAAGTAGCGTTGACGGAATTAAGAGCGTTCAGATTCTCAGCATCAAGGCGCGTAACGAGTGAAGACGAAGTCGCGAGCTTTGACAGGCACGTGGCACGGGAAGCAGGTATTGAGCTTCGCTTCGGCGTCAGGTTTGCCATCCTTGAATTGAGCGAACCCCCAGCCTCCCGTCGCGGCGTATTTTCTTGAGTCCTTGACCATAAACTGGACGTTCGTGGCGGACCCGACCACGAAAGATTGGGCACGGCCAAAGACTTTGTTATTTTCGTCAGATGGAACGTAACTCCAGGCTAGCCGGGCAATGATTGAGCCGTCCGGGAAGGGAAGCTTGCCTTCGCGGTAGGCCTCGGTTGCTACATCGTTGCCCAGAATCGCACGCAGATCGTTGAGATTGCCTTCTTCGTGCGCCACAGAGATCAGTTTCCAGTCGCGGTATCCAGGTGGAAGTTGGACTCCGAAGGTCGTCTCGGCCTCCTTATCAGCGTGTCCCGATGCGGGGGCAGAAGACGCGACGACTCCGGCCACCGTTACGAGTGCAAGCACCAAATACGCGATCCGTTTCATAACTATCTCCTTCCAAGTTCCCAGAATTTCCATGTCGTTTCCTCCTACCAGAAAAAGAATGACGAATCTATTGGACGAACGTATCGATCAATATTGGTATGGATTGGACATTTAGGGACAGGGTGGTGCATCCTTATTCACCTGAGGCGGTGCTCGATATCCTGTGGGGGGATATGCCATGAAGAGGCCAACCGCTCCTCTTCCCTTTGCCGGTTCCGAGCTCGATGGAACTCGTCATGTCTGATATCACGGAACGTAAACAGGAAGAATCTCGCCGCTACGGCGATGAGCGGCATCGCCTTATGGTTGAAACGGCTCCTGATGCCGTTGTCAGCGTGGACGAGACCGGAGCGATTCAGCTTGCCAATCCCGCCACCTTAAGAGTCTTTGGCTATGAACCGGCGGAGTTGATCGGGAAACCACTGACCATGCTCATGCCGGAATTCATCCGGAAGGTACACGAGGCTGGATTCAGCCGCTACCTGGCTACCGGCCAGCGGCATATCAACTGGCAAGGCACCGAGCTTACGGGTCTCCGCAAGAATGGGAAGGAGTTCCCGGTGGAAGTGTCATTCGGGGAACTGATCAAAGATGGGCACCGGATATTTACAGGCTTCATCCGTGATATCAGTGAAAGAAAGCTGGCGGAAGACAAGCTTCGCGCGAGCGAACGCACTCTGCGTGAATTGACCGAGACCATTCCCCAGATGCTCTGGAGTGCTGAGGCAGACGGGGCGCTTGATTACTGCAACCAGCGTGTACTTGACTACACAGGATTACCCGCAGTGCACGTCCGCGGCGCCGGCTGGATGAAGTCCGTTCATCACGATGACATTGGTAAGATGGCGCAGGCGTGGACAGCCGCGGTTTCAACGGGGGAGCCGTTTCAATACGAATTCCGTTGCCGGCGGGCGGCGGACAACGCATATCGTTGGTGCATTTCCAGCGCTCTACCGTTGCGTGATCAGGAAGGCCGCGTCATCAAATGGTTCGGGACCGTCGTAGATCTGCATGATTGGAAGGAAGCACAACAAGCACTGCAGATGACGCAAGCGGAGCTTGCCCGGATCTCCAGGTTGACCACCATGGGCGAACTGGCCGCGTCTATCGCCCACGAAGTCAATCAGCCGCTTGCGGCCGTAACCAATAACGGCAGTGCGTGCCTGCGACTACTCGCGGCTGACAACCTGAAACCTGAAATTTTGCGTCGGGCTCTTGAGGAAATCGTTGCGGACGGCAATCGCGCGAGCGCGGTGGTTGCTCGAATCCGCGGATTCATAAAGAAGGAACCGGCCGAAAAGGACAGGCTGGACATTAACGACGTGATTCAAGAGGTGCTGACTCTAGCGGACCGTGAGCTTTATGAGAATCGAGTTCAGCTCGAACGCCAATTGACGGACTCTCTCCCGCTGGTATTGGCTGATCGGGTTCAGATGCAACAGGTCCTGCTGAACTTGATCATGAATGGCATAGAAGCCATGGCTGCAGTCACAAATCGACCGCGTTCACTCTGGATGCAATCCCGGGTCGACGACTCTGGGGACGTACTGGTTGCGGTACGCGATTCCGGCACTGGGCTTAGCTCGGAAGCACACCGCCTTTTCACTCCCTTCTTTACAACCAAAGCGAATGGTATGGGAATGGGCTTGTCCATCAGTCGCTCCCTGGTTGAAAGCCATGGCGGTAGACTTTGGGCCGAACCCAACTCTCCCCATGGCGCTGTTTTTTGCTTCACTCTGCCGGAATCCGGCGGGAGTGCGTCATGACTGACGCCTCGGTTGTTTTTGTGGTCGATGATGATCCGTCCGTACGTTCTTCGCTCAAGTTCCTCTTGAGCACTGTGGGTCTGCAGGTTGAGAGTTTCGACTCCGCCGATACCTTTTTGCGCAAGAAGCCCGCAAGCGTGCCCAGTTGCCTGGTGCTGGACGTCAGACTGCCCGGGTCGAGTGGCATCGACATTCAGCGTGAGCTGGCAGCGAGAAATATTCGCATCCCCATAATTTTTCTCACCGGTCACGGCGATATTCCAATGAGCGTTCGCGCCATGAAGGCTGGCGCGGTCGAATTCCTCACCAAGCCGTTCCGCGATCAGGATCTGCTGGACGCTGTTCGTATTGCGCTCGGGCAGGACCGCGCCAGACGTGAACAGGAGAAAGAAGTAAGGGAGCTTCAACAGCGCTTCGACTCGTTGACTTCTCGCGAGCAGCAGGTGATCGCCCTGCTTGTTTCGGGCATGCTCAATAAACAGATTGCGGCTGAACTCGGAACTGCGGAAAGTACCGTGAAGGTCCAGCGCAGCCGGGCAATGGAGAAAATGCATGCGGAATCCCTTGTTGACCTGGTGAGAATGATCGAGAAGATCAAAGGCCCCACGGAAAAAGCCTCTTAAGCTAAAGTTTACCCGCATCATCCTTTTTAGGACCTGGATCCACTAACGCCCAATAGATTCTTACTGTCTCTGCGAATACCTTCAGGCCATAGAGGAATTCAAGTGACGGAGAATCTGATCTCGGTAGTTGACGACGATGAGTCAGTTCGCAGGACTACCACGCTACTCATCGAGTCCTTTGGCTTCCGAGCGGCAGCTTTCGAATCTGCCGAAACTTTCCTGAAGTGCGGCCATTTGCACGATACCTCATGTCTCATTCTTGATGTGCAGATGCCGGGCATGAATGGCTTACAGCTTCAAAGCCACCTCGCAGCCGCGCACTGCGGGATTCCTATCATCTTCATCAGCGCCTACGAAAACAAAGATTCCCGCCAGCGAGCCATGCAAGCGGGCGCTGCTGCTTTCCTGGGCAAGCCTTTTAGCGATGAGCAACTTCTTCAAACCATTCGTTCAGCAATACGGTTCTCTGCCGGGACGATTGGTGAGGGCAAATTGAGGAGTGAAATATGAATTTAACGTACGCATTCAGCCATGAACTGGGGATACCGCTTACGTTGGACGTAAGACCGATCGTTTTCGTTGTCGACGATGACATCTCCGTGCGCGAGTCGCTGGAATTATTGATCCGCTGCCAAGGCTGGCGGCCGGAGACCTTCGCTTCCGCGCAAGAATTCCTTACACGTCCGCGAGCTCACGTTCCGAGCTGCCTGGTACTGGATTTTTCTCTTCCAGGACTCAATGGTCTTGAGCTGCAGAACCGCGTTGCCGTTGAACGAACGGACATGCCGATCATCTTTATTACCGGCTACAGGGACGTGCCGATGACAGTCCAAGCCATGAAGGCGGGAGCTCTCGAATTCTTGACGAAGCCCTTCAGTGAAGATGCGCTGTTGAGTGCCATCCGCTCAGCACTCGAACACAGTCGCGTTGCTCTGAGCCGGGAGGCGGAGATGAGGGTGCTCCAGGATCGTTACGCGTCTCTTTCGCGCCGCGAACGGCAGGTTATGGCGCTGGTGGTCTCCGGCTTGTTGAATAAACAGGTTGGTGGGGAACTCGGTATCAGCGAAATCACCGTGAAGGCACACCGCGGCACCGTGATGCAGAAGATGAAGGCCAATTCTCTTGCCGACCTGGTTAGAATGGCCGCGAAGCTCCAGCCCGCACCAGCAGCGATGGCTGCAGCCTGACGGCTATTCACGGCCGCAATAATTCGTGAAGACGGCGAGTTCTCAAACGCCATCCGACCCAAAGCCGAAGAGAGTGGGATTGTTGTTAACGCTTGAGATTTCGAACCTCGTAACAAAGCTTGAGGTGAGAACATGGTTAACTCTGCCAAATCGCATGATGTTCCACTGGACAGTTCAGTTCCAACCGCCTCTTTAGAGTCGATCCTCTGCACAGAAGAGTTGCAACGCCGCCCATCGCGTCCGCCCGATTATGAAAAAGAGAACCAGGCGCTCGTGAAGCTGGTGAGTGCGTTAGCTGACTCGCCGACTACCATCTTTCGAACACTTGCGGAGACGATCCAGCATATTACGCAATGTGACTCTGCTGGCCTGAGCCTGCTGACGAGGGACGGCAAAACGCCCCACGTTGATGGCGAGAGGTTCTATTGGCCAGCCATAGCTGGCATGTGGAATCCCCATGTCGGAGGTGGAACGCCGCGCAATTTTGGGCCCTGCGGAGACGTGCTCGATCAAAATCGTACGCTGTTGTTCACCCACTTCGAACGGCGTTATCCCTATTTGGTGCCAGTCAATCCGGCTGCGGAAGAGTGCCTGCTCGTCCCTTTTTACGTCGATGGTAAGGCGGTAGGAACCATATGGGGAATCATGCACAGCGAACGCCGCAAGTTCGATGCAGAGGATGACCGGGTCATGGCTTCACTCGGAAAATTTGCGTCTTCCGCGTATCAAGCGCTGGCACACATCGAAGATCTCAAAATTCAGGTGGCCGAGCGCGAAAAGGTGGAAGCAGAAGTCCGTCAGCTGGCGAATGGGTTGGAAGCCAAGGTCCGGCGTCTGATTGACGCCAACGTTGTGGGAATTGTGATGTGGAATCTCGAAGGTGCAGTCACCGGAGCTAACGAAGCATTTCTCCGCATGCTGCAATACGACCGTGAAGATCTCGACTGCGGCCGCATACGCTGGGCGGACCTGACACCTGCCGAATGGCGTGGCCGTGCCGAACTGGCCGTAGCTGATTTGAAGGCGACGGGCACCTTTCAACCGTTCGAGAAGGAGTACTTCCGGAAAGATGGCAGCCGAGTGCCTGTACTTCTCGGCGGCGCACTCTTCGAAGGAAGTGGGAACGAAGGTGTCGCTTTCGTGATCGATTTGAGTGAACAAAAGCGAGCCGAGAGAGCTTTGCGGCGCAGCGAGGCATTCCTCGCGGAAGGTCAACACCTGGGTCAAATCGGCAGCTTTTCCTGGCGCGTGGCGACAGACGAAATCACGTGGTCCGCGGAGCTCTATCGCATCTACGAGCTTGAGATCGGTGTGCCCGTGACACTCGAACTGATCCGTAGCCGAGTCCATCCGGAAGACATCAGTTTGATCGAGAAAATGAAGATGGTGGACCGGGCACGAGAGGGCCACCACGACTTTGAATGGCATTACCGCTTGAGGATGCCTGACCACTCGATCAAGTACCTGCACGCAGTCGCCCATGCGAGTCTGGACCAGGATGGTCAACTGGAGTACATTGCGTCGGTTCAGGATGTGACGGCGCGCAGGCTGGCGGAAGAGGCGCGCGACCAGGCTCGATCGGAACTCGCACGTGTGGCCAGGGTGATGAGCCTCGGAACGCTGACGGCGGCGATCGCTCACGAACTCAACCAGCCGCTGTCCGGCATTGTCACGAACGCCACGACCTGTATGCGAATGCTGGCCAAGGAAACTCCAAACGTGGACGGGGCTCGTGAGACAGCCCGCCGCACGATTCGCGATGGCAACCGTGCCTCTGCGGTGCTGACTCGATTACGCGCGCTTTATACCAAGAAGGACGCTACGACGGAACCGATGGACTTGAACCAGGCTGCACGAGACGTGATCGCCCTTTCCTTGAGTCAACTGCAGAGAGACGGCGTGATTTTGCGGCTTGACCTGGGCGACGACCTCCCGCTTGTCAATGGCGATCGCGTCCAGCTTCAGCAGGTCATTTTGAATCTCATCCGAAATGCATCAGAGGCGATGAGTGCGGTCGACGATCGTCCCAGACTGTTGCTGATCAGAACCGAACGAGACGAAGACGAGCGTGTGCGTTTGACTGTGAAGGATGCGGGAGTCGGATTTGCCCCTCATGCCGCCGATAGACTCTTCGAATCGTTCTACACTACCAAGAATGACGGTATGGGAATCGGACTCTCCGTCAGCCGCTCCATTATTGATGCTCATCAAGGACGTCTGTGGGCAGAGCTGAACGATGGGCCCGGATGCACATTTTCGTTCACTATCCCATGTAGACCTGAGGGTCTGGCTGATGCTGAAATTCTTGTAGATCTGACTTACCCGTCGGCGGATGCCGCGTAGAGTGAGCTCTGTAGTCACGCAACCCCGCGTGCTGGCCTAGCGCGCGATTTGGCCGAGGTAGTATCCGAGCCGATTTTCGACATCCCCCGGCTTGTGGAAGCCGCGCGCGATCAGTGCCTTAATCCCCTCCTGGGCGGCAGGTCGACCGAGCGAACCGATGCACGCATCCCATCCGGCGCCGAGCTCGACGTCCGGCGGCAAGCTGGTGTTGACCAGACGCTTGGTCTGTGCGATCGCCCATTTGTCGAATTTCGCGATCCGGTTCGCGAGCGCCTCTACGAACGCATCCAGATCGGCGTCGGGCAGGGCGCGATTAATATAGCCGTAGGCCTCGGCTTGGTCTGCTGTCACGTCTTCCGAGCTCAAGAGCACCTCGAGGGCGCGGTTTCGGCCGATGAGTTGGGGAAGCCGGGCCATGGGGCCGCCGCCGGCGACCATCCCCACGCCTACTTCCCATTGCGAGATGATCGCCTTTTCGCGGCTGGCAAAACTCATGTCACAGGCCAGCGTGATCTCGCTGCCGTTGCCGGTCGCACGGCCGCGGATGAGTGCGATGGAGGCAACTGGCAAACGGGTCAGACGCACGAGAAAGTCCGGCCAAGGCGGCAACCCTGTGGGACCGGCTGGTAGTGAGGTCAGGTCCTCAAGCTTGGCCAGGAAATCGGAGTGATTCAGAAAATAATCGTCGACCGCGCTGTCAAAGACCACGACCCTGACCTGATCATCGGCCTCGAGAGCATTGATGACTTCCTGGAACTGCTTGACCATCTCCGGACCCATGACGTTGATCGGCGGATTATAGATAGTGACGCGCCAATAGGCCGGCGACCGCCGGGAGAGGCGAATCTGTGCGGATCTCTTAGGTTCGCGCCTCTGTGAGAGTTTGGCAGGTGCGTTCATCGTTGCCATGGGATTTTCCTCCGCATTTGTCAGTCTCGGAAACCGGTTGGTTGCAGCCGACATTGCCCGTCGGACATTTGCAGTTCATTCGCCGCAGCAAAATGTCCGCTCACCATTCAGCCAGAACAAAGTGGGCAGCGCAATTGGACGATGGTGTCGCCCACACTTTCGTATCGATCGCGGTACCTTCCTCCGCACACCTGATACCAAGGCATCGCCAATATCAATACCATCGTCTAATTGTTTTACTCCCCTTCGCTCTGGCCTAATCGCAATCGTTCCAGACGCACGTTGGCGAAGCTTCGAAAACTTTCTTCGTGAGGGAGAACACAGCATGCCTGAACTTATAACGGAATCTCTTGGTCTGCCGTGGCGTGGCCGGTGGGGCGGAGGTGATCGCAGCGTGACGCTGAAGCACAAGGTGATGATTGGCGTGATCAGTGCAGTGCTGGGTGCTTTGCTTACAGGTTGCACAGCGGACAAAACGCCTTCCAAGGAGGAAACCAGCCTGGCCAATGCGGCTAAAGACGTTGTCATTCCATTGGAGGCAGGAGGGAAGAAGAATCCGCTGCCCGAGACGGACGACGTCGTGAGCCAGGGACAGCAAGTATTTCTTGGATCTTGCTCCCTCTGCCACGGCGCGGACGGGCGCGGAGGCACTTCCATCGGGGGCCACATGGACCCGCCTGCCATGGACTTGACCTCAGCCCACGTGCAGCACTGGAGCGACGGGGAACTGTTTTGGATCATACAGAACGGAGTTCGTCTCACCGGCATGCCCGCCTGGAAGTCGAGCGTCTCCGATGACGACACCTGGAAGCTGGCACGTTTCATCCACAACCTTCCCCACCTCGGCGCTGCGTCTGCCTCCTCTACAGCAATGGGGACACAGGCACAACCCGCCGCTTCCACGCAGGACAAGTACACTCTCAAAATACCGAATGGCCTCGCGTTTTCTGAGTTCAGAGGATATGAGGCTTGGCAGGTTGTCTCCATCAGTCACAACGGAGATCACATGGCTGCCACCCTCGGAAATCCCGTGATGATTGCCGCCTACCAAGCCGGCGCACCTGGCAACGCCAGGCCTTTCCCGGACGGCGCCAAGATGGCGAAGGTCCATTGGAACCTGAAAAAACTGGAGACGTTCCCAGCAGCGACGGTGCCCGACACCCAACACGACGTCGACTTTATGGCGAAGGATAGCAAGAGATTCCAGGACAGCGGCGGTTGGGGATATGGCGTCTTCGAGGTTGACCCCGCGTCCGGAAATTTCAGGCCAGGCAACTCATCTGACAAACCACCGCAAGTGAACGACGCTAAGTGCGGCTTCGCGTGCCACACGGCAGTGAAGACAAGAGATTACGTTTTCACGGATTATCAGCGCAGGTGAAGCGTATTTGAGCCGATTGTTTTTCTTGTGCGAGTGGTTGGAATTCGCGTTGGGCACGCGTCACTCCACCCAAAATTGACTAACTGTAGATCTTTTCTCTCAAGTTCTTTGGGTCATTCGGGGACGGGGTAATCATCCCCGACGCTGCTAGCAACGCGTACAGGGCTTGTTCCGCCGCGAACCAGTCGACGTCCGGTGAACCTAAAGGGCGCCCCCTTTGTGCCCAAAGCTGGTACGCCAGTTTTGCTACGAACTCATGCCGGTTCTCACCAAGAAAATCAGTGGTGAGCTCGAGTGGTCGAGATTCATCGGGCATCGTGGTTCCTCCAATCTTGGATCCGTGGGAGTGGTCCCAATCCCTGCCCAATGACAACAAACTCGTCTCAGGGTTTAACGGCTCAGGCAGCCTGGGCGCTGCGAGTCAGCGTTTCCGAAACAATGGTCTGGGCTTCTTCAGCGCCCGAATGACGTGCTGCAACTCAGCCATCCTGCGAAATCACTTCGGTTCCTCCAATTGGGCA
Organism: Terriglobales bacterium; assembly: GCA_050010155.1. Classification (GTDB taxonomy): domain Bacteria; phylum Acidobacteriota; class Terriglobia; order Terriglobales; family Acidobacteriaceae; genus Acidiflorens. Next base: position 269 of record JBEKLO010000003.1, on the reverse strand, counting down.
CTCAGCCGATCACTGTTGCCAACCGCCTCCCAGAGCCCGATACAATTGCGCCAAGCTGCGATACTCGTCACCCCGTGCACTCGCGAGTGTGAGTTCGGCGGCATAAAGCGATCTCTGGCTATCCAACACCTCCAGGTAAGTCGTAGTTCCTCCCTGATAGCGAAGAGTGGAAATGCGGACCGTCTCTCGCAAATCAGCGACCGTATCCTGCTGTCGGAGACGGACCTGATGCAGCTTGTCATAGCCAATCAACGCGTCGGAAACATCGC
>JBEKLO010000002.1:0-179876 GCA_050010155.1 Terriglobales bacterium | reverse complement strand
GGAACTGGGCAGCCTGGGTCCGGTGTCGAGTTCTCCGCAAACCCGGCCACTTCTCCCGGATTGCTGATCGCCATAGCCACGCCATTGTTGCCACCCAGTGTCGGGAGCGGAATCATTCCCCCATCCCGCCACAGGAAAGGTAAACAGGTGAGGTGGGTACCGAATCCGCAAAAATCTTCACCATTGGGATCCGGAGTCGAGGTTTCGGCTTCTCCGACGGCTTGGCCGCTATCGTTTTCCGCAAACGATATACTGTTCGGCCCTCCTAGCCCGAGGGCGCCGATGTCCTTCATGCGTCCTTTACGCCAGAGAACGGCCTTCTGTGTACCGTCAGGGAGGGTTGCCGAACCACTCACGGCGCCATTTCTGTTGATGAAGAAGGGCTGGCTAAACGTTCCACCATCCAACGTGCCGAGATCGGTGATGGTGTAGCGAGCAGACTTTGGCTTCTGTTCTTGCGCGGCCAACGTGATCGGCATCGCCACCGCAGCTAGAAAACTAATTGCGCAAACGGAATTCAGTAGTGTCGATTTCATGTTTTCTCCTTTTTTGACTGTTTCTGAAGGGTTTTCGCGGACACCCTCGATCGCTTTCATCTGGATAGGCGCAAACGATGGATCAGACCTATCATGCGGAACTAACTTTTCTTAAAGACACTCTGTTATGGGTTAAGATTTCGAGGCGTGAAGGGATGGAAAAGTCGGGCGATAACCAGGCTCAGAAACCACCTATCGGTGAGGTTAGCGGACTCCTTCGCGCATGGAGTGAGGGAGACCGAGGCGCGCTCGACAAGCTTACCCCCATCGTCTATAAAGAACTCCACCGTCTCGCACGTCACTACATGAGAGGCGAGCGGCCGGGACATAGCCTCCAAACAAGTGCCTTGGTCAATGAGGCTTACATGCGCCTGGTGGACTACAAAGGCATGCAGTGGCAGAACCGGGCCCACTTTTTTGCGGTTTCGGCGCAGTTGATGAGGCGCATTCTGGTTGAACATGCGCGACGCCACAACCTGAAACGGGGGGGCGGCATACCGCATGTTTCCCTGGAAGAGACGGCCATAGTGGGCGATGAGCGGGCTGCGGATCTGATCGCGCTAGATGACGCGATGGTTGAGCTGGCGCGGCTGGATCCCCGCAAGGTGCGGGTCGTGGAAATGCGCTTCTTCGGCGGACTCAGCGTGGAAGAGACGGCCGAGGTTCTCGAGGTGTCGCCCGTCACGGTGATGCGCGACTGGAGCACGGCCAAGGCATGGCTCTACCGCGAACTGACCGGCGGGGAGACCGATGGACGCTGATCGGTGGGAGCAAGTCGATAGCCTGCTGCAGTCAGTGCTGGAGCGTCCGCTTGGGGAGCGCGACGCGTTTCTGCGGCACGCATGCGCGGGTGACGAGGCGCTAGAACGCGAAGTCCGCTCTTTGCTGAAGGCACAGCAGCAGGCAGGGCGCTTTCTGGAGGAACCCGCTATAGAAGCGGCCGCGCGGTCCCTTGCCCAGCAGAACAAAGAGAAGGATGAACAGAAAACGAGTGATTCCCACGTCGGGCGGATCGTCTCCCATTATCGCGTCGTGGTGAAGCTTGGCGGCGGAGGCATGGGCGTGGTCTACAAGGCCGAGGACCAGCGCTTGAACCGGTTTGTGGCGCTGAAATTCTTGCCGGATGACGTCGCCAACGATCCACAAGCTCTGAGCCGATTCGGACGTGAAGCGAAGGCCGCGTCCGCATTGAACCATCCCAACATCTGCACGATCTACGAGATCGACGACCAGCAGGGGCAAGCGTTCATCGCCATGGAATTTCTCGATGGCGTCACGCTCAAGCATCGCATCGGCGGAAAATCTCTCGAGACCGACATCCTGCTCTCTCTGGCCATCGAAATCGCCGACGCACTGGATGCCGCGCACGCTGGAGGGATTATTCACCGCGACATCAAGCCTGCGAACATCTTCGTGACCCTACGTGGACATGCCAAGATTCTCGACTTCGGCCTGGCGAAAGTGGTGCGTGTGCTGCGCTCCCCAGCGAGTGTCGATGCGCAGTCAACTTCGACCGCCGAAGATCACCTGACAAGCCCAGGAAAAGCGTTGGGAACCATCGCCTACATGTCGCCGGAACAGATTCGAGCAAAGGAATTGGATGCCCGTACGGATTTGTTCTCGTTCGGAGTCGTCCTGTACGAGATGGCAACCGGGACGTTGCCTTTCCGTGGTGAAAGCTCTGGAGTGATCTTCGAGTCGATTCTGAACCGGGAGCCCGTCCCTGCGGTGCGCCTGAATCCAGACGTACCGCAGGAACTAGAAGGCATCATCGCCAAGTGTCTGGAAAAAGACCGCAACCTGCGCTATCAGCACGCCTCGGAAATTCGCACGGACCTGCAACGGATGAGGCGGGACACAGATTCCGGGCGAATGACAGCAAGTTCGAAGGCAGGAGTTGAAAGTGGCATCCGGAAACTCTGGAAAGTGATCGTTCCCCCTGTTGTGGCTGCGCTGGCGTTTTCAGTCGCTGGTTACTTCTATCTTCATCGCTCAGCAAAGCTGACAGACAAGGACACGATTATCCTCGCGGACTTCACGAATACGACGGGCGATTCCGTGTTTGACGGGACGTTGCGGCAAGGTATGGCCGTGCAGTTGGAGCAGTCTCCTTTCCTGAGCCTCGTCTCTGAGCGGAGTATCCTGCACACGCTGTCCCTGATGGGCCAGTCAGCCGATGCGCGCCTTACGCCGGAGCTCGCTCGGGAAGTGTGCGAGCGGACCGCCAGCGCCGCCGTTCTCGATGGCTCGATCGCAAGCCTTGGGAGCCAGTACGTCTTGGGGCTACGCGCCAAGAACTGTCGCACAGGGGACATCCTCGATGAAGAGCAGGTGGAAGTGGCGAGGAAAGAAGACGTGCTGAATGCTCTGACTCAAATTGCGAGTAAGTTCAGAACGCGAGTCGGAGAATCCTTGGTGACGGTCGAAAAGCACGACACTCCGCTCGCCGAGGCTACGACACCGTCACTGGAAGCCTTAAAGGCCTATAGCATGGGCTGGAAAGTTACAGCCTTCCAGGGTGCGGACCTGGCAGTTCCTTTCTTCAAACATGCCGTCGAGCTCGACCCCCAATTTGCGGCGGCATACGCATCACTCGGGCTCATGTACGGTTCTATGGGCGAAACGGAAGCGGGTACGGAGAACACTAGAAAAGCTTACCAACTGCGGAACCGTGCCAGCGACAACGAGAAATTCTTTATCACCGCCTATTACGATGGACGGGCCACAGGAAACCAGGAAAAAGCAAAGCAGACCTGCGAGGCGTGGGCACAAGCTTACCCGCGCGAGTCGATGCCTCACTCCTTCTTAGCGGGCTTCATTTATCCTGTGCTCGGCGAATATGAAAAGGCAGCCGAAGAGGCGCGAAAGTCGATCGAACTTGCTCCGGACTTTGGTGTTGGCTATGCCCTTCTTGGTTACAACTCGATTGCCCTCGACCGTCTGGGAGAAGCCGAAAACGCGGCTCGCAGAGCCTCCGAGCGAAAAATTGACACCCGTGATTTAGCCCTCCTGCGATACGATGTTGCCTTTTTGAAAAGCGACACTGGCGGCATGCAGCGGGAAGTGGCCGCAGCTCGGGGAAAATCAGGAGTCGAAGAATTGATTTCCGACCACCAAGCGTTTGCTCTCGCATACACCGGTCACCTGCAAGAGGCCACGAAGACGTTACATCGGACAAGCGATTTGGCCCAACAGGCGGCCCGTCGAGAAGAGGCGGCCTTGTTTAAAACCCGAGCGGCACTGTGGGGAGCCTTCTACGGAGACAAGCTTACCGCAAAGCCGGCGGCAATGGCAGCCCTTGCGCTTGCCAGGAACCGGGAGGTGCAGTATGGCGCGGCCCTGACCCTGGCGATCGCGGGGGATTCTTCGCAGGCTCAAATCCTGGCCGAGGATCTCGAAAAAAACTTCCCCGAAGATACGTCAGTGAACTTCAATTACCTGCCGACCGTGCGTGCGTTTCTTGCGCTGAACCATGGCGATCCCGCAAAGGCGGTCGAACTTCTCCAGGTTGCCGTTCCCTATGAACTGGGCCAGCCGCGCAGCACTCAAACGGGTTTCTTCGGGGCCCTCTATCCCATCTATGCGCGTGGCCAAGCGTATTTGGCCGCGCACCAAGGTGCAGAGGCTATCCAGGAATTTCAAAGGATTCTGGATCACCCCGGGATCATGGTCGGGGATCCGATCGGCGTACTGGCTCATCTCCAACTGGGTCGAGCGTATGCCATGCAGGGTAACAACACCAAAGCGAAAATCGCCTACCAAGACTTCCTCACCCTCTGGAAAGACGCTGATCCCAACATCCCTGTCCTGAAGCAGGCCAAGACAGAGTACGCGAAGTTGCAGTAGCGACTGCTACGAGGAAAGAGTCCCTCCAAATCGGCCCCTGGCCATGACGATTGGTGCAACGGCAGATCTATAAACCACTGCAGCCGATGATTCTGGCTGGATGAGGGGCTAGCCGGCGGCGACCGTTTCGTCCGTCGGATTAGTAACGATAAACGCGCTTGTAGTGGAGTGCCGACCAATTTCGACTGCGACGGCGCGAAGCTAGAATAAATGACGTGTGTGCCGATGCCGACTCTTCCCCAGGATGGAGGGAAATGGGATCATTGAAATAGCGTAAGTCCAAGTGTTTGGAAGTGAGACTTACACATTTTCCGCGTTGCCGCGAAAATTCTGTGCGATGTTCACATAGATGAGACCGGCGATCTGCTCTACGCTGCAGTGTTCTGGTAGCGACACTTCGTATTGGCACATGGTACGGGGCGTGAAAGACTCAAGAGTAAGAGCTATGCCTTTGAAGGGCGTTCGATCGCATAGATGGACACGTCGCCAATCGTCAACCTCAACGACAACTCTGCAGCAGAAACCCAGTTGGCGTCAATCACCGCCAAAAATTGAATTGCGTCGTCCGTAGGGCACATATCTGTCGCAGACAAAATCAGAATCTTCAGATGGAAGGCCCTTTCGACCAGCTTCGAGGATTTTTCGGGGTTGGTTGGACCCAACCAAATTGAAGTGAATGAATAGAGAACCGACAATGCACAGGCGACCTTGCCACGCCGTGAGTAGCAAGAAGCGGGAGGCGCAAAGTCGGGTGGTCGAAATGGTTCTGCCTGCTAGCCGGAAGAAGCCAATTGTAATGGCGGTGGGAGGTACGGCTTAATGTGTACCTTCTTGTGTACCATGCGTTTTCAGCAACTGATGCTAAGCTGCTGAAAAGAATGGCGGGGACGACGAGACTCGAACTCGCGACCTCTGCCGTGACAGGGCAGCGTTCTAACCAACTGAACTACGTCCCCTCTTGCTTTTCATGCGATCAGGAAGACGTCGCATGATTACTCTTTGATTTCGGCGTCGGCGACGCCGAGCATCTGTCCATGCTCTGTAAATGAATTGTAGCAGACAAAATTTGGGTCGGTACAGGATCTCCGCCTGAATTTGCGATTTGCGGCCCGATCGTCTGAAATAGCAGCCATTACCAATGGCGCACACGCCCGACGTCAACGTGCACAAAGTCCGAGGTGCGATAGTACCCCACGCCTCCGCGTTGCAGGCGCAGGGCCGCGTCACGGACTTCCGACGTCGGAATTCCAAGCAGGCGAATGTCGATCGCTTCGGCCTGCATATGCAAGCTGTGCTGCGCCACGCCGGTGTGCGGATTGCGCGTGCGCAGGAATTCGTTGCTCCGGGGCGTGCGGTAGCCACAAATCACATCGATTTCACCACCAGAATCGCGGAGCGACGCGGTCAGATCATGGAGAAGATCGAAGAGGCGAGGATCGAAATGGCGCACATCTCCGGTACGGTGGTCGCGCAGAAAATTGTCGAGCTTGTCTAGCGCTTCGGGGATGTACTGATCCCCGCGACGATAGACGATGTCCAGTCGCTCACCCGTGTGAGTGTGATAGAAGCGGAGCCGGTAGTCGTTCGCCGCCGGGGACGCAGGTTCTATGCCGCCGTGCCCGAGCAGTGGTAGCGGTACCAGGAACATCAGCAGAAACAAGAGAATCAGTGACAAATGGCGGAGGCCGGACTGGTCATGTCTTCCCGACGATGACACTGATGCTGCTTCACTATCCAAAATGCATTGCCGCATTAAGCCCATGCTGAATTAGATGCAGCTCGCTGGCCACTTGATTGAGGTGCCTACCAGGCATAGGGATAACCGACGGCCAGTGCTCTATCGAGTTCTGCATCATAACCATAGATATCGTCGAAAAAACGAATCTGATTTTCCTCGTTCACCGCAGCCGAGCCGTAGACAATCAGAACCGGAATGCGCGTGGCGAGGTTCACCTGAAGATTGTTTTTCTCGCCGTTCATCGTGGCCTTCACCCGCTCCAAATCCCACCCAGGGTTATTTCGCAACACCCAGGCAACCAGGTCCGCAGGCTTTTCTACTCGAATGCATCCATGGCTGAAGTCGCGGACGTCCTGTGAGAACAATCCTGGAGCATCTGTGCCATGCAGGTACACGTTGTCTGGATTCGGGAAGATGATCTTCACCAGGCCCAGAGAATTCGTATCGCCGGGTTTTTGCCGGACCATCAGATGGAGCGACTTTATGCCTTCTAAAACCTCCGAACTCACCTGATTGTCGGTAACGACCTCGCCTTTGGGCGTGACCACTTCAAAATGATTCTTGGCGATGTAGTTGGGGTCCTTCTGGATATGGGGCACGATTTCGTTCCGCTGAATGCTGGGAGTCACGTCCCAGTAGGGCCGAAAGACCACGTATTGGATCTCTTTCTCAAAGATCGGAGACTTGTGGCCGTAGGCTTTTCCGATGATGACGTTCTTGTAGAAGGCGATGGTGCCATCCGGGTTCATCGCGCGTACGCGAAACTCAGGAAGATTCACAACCACAGGCGGTTGTGGGAAGGAATGCGGAAGCCAACGCCACCGTTCGAGGGTCAACTTGATCTGGCGAATGCGGACGGCTGGCGGAGTATTCAACTCATTGATCGTGCGCGCGTCAAGGTTGCCGGTGGGACTTTCGCCATGTCTGTCCTGGTAATGCTTCACGCCATCGACGATCGCACCCTGATAAATGGTTGCATTCGGATCGAGTTGCACTCCCACAGGAATGTCGCCGATGGTTTGCAGAAACCGCCCCAGTTGCACCACGCCAGCGTAGGGTTGGCCGGGGCGCACAGTCTTCGTGACCGCTGGTAGCTTTTCTCCTTCAATTCGGTGTGCGTATCCTTCATAAACCGGCAAGAGCGCGAGCAGCTTCCGGTAGCCCAAGAAGGGCGGTTCCAGCTTCTGGATTTCGGCGGCTGGATCGCTCGTGTCTAAGACATGGGTCTGAATGAATTCTGCTAAGGGAAGTTGGTGACCTTCGACATCGAGCTGAAACTTAAATTCCTTGGGATTTACGCGGCCACAGTGGATGGCGCGGATGTAGCGCATCGCCGACACTGTAAGCGCGGTATCGAACGAGGCCAGGTCTTGTTCAGACGGTTTTTGCCCCAGCTTGAGGAGACGTCCCTGCCATCGCGAGCCGTCGTAATCTTCGGGGTCGAGCCCTTTAGCGTCCGCATTTTGTAGGAGCTCAATCACAGCCAGTCCTTGGGGACGAACGTGGCCGTTCTGAACCCAAAGCAAAGAATAGCCATTCGTCTCGTAAAGTTTGGCGACCTCTGTTTTCGAGGGAGTAAAGTCGGGCCAGCGAAGATCGGCATTACGACCTGAATCCACAATAGCGTGGAGCGCGGAAACACCGGAGGCAGACAGCGTCTGGGCGGCAAGAGCAGGGTTCCGCTCCGCGGAAAATGCAGACAAGGCATCGCCGTTCGCAACAGACATTCCGATAGCAACTACGCTGGTTAGAACAATCATCCACCGAGGCCGACAAACAGGATTTCTCATTAGCAATACTCCCCTTGACCTCTTAGAGTGTCGAAAGCAATTCGAGGTTACGCATAATTAGCCGGCGGGCACCAAGTTTTGCAGTTTACTCCGAAGCAGTCCTCAGCAGCCGTGTGGTCAGATTGATCTTTGTTCCGGCCGGCGCTTTCGAAATACTGTCTCCCAAAGGTTAGTCCGAGAAATTACTTATAGAATGAAACCTGAACAGCGGAACCATACTTCCTCATCCTAAGGAGCATTCTCATGCCAGCCAAGCGTGTCGGTATTCTCACCGGAGGCGGCGACGTCCCCGGGCTGAATTCAGTGATAAAGTCGGTCGTTTACCGCGGAGCCGAAATCGGATGGGAGGTTCTTGGCATCCGTCGAGGGTGGGAAGGGTTGACCCATGTCGATCTGAAAGATCCGGCGAGCCGGTCGCGGTATATCCAGCCACTCAACCGCGAAAACACCCGCACCATCGATCGTACGGGAGGCACGTATCTGCACAGCTCGCGCACTAATCCCACCAAGATGCAAAAGTTGCCACCGGCGCTCGAGGGGCAGCAGTTTCCAAGCAAGCAAACCACCAAGAAGGGCGTGACCAGCACCGTGTACGACGTAACTCCGGCGGTACTGAAGAATATCGAGACTCTCGGACTTGATTACGTTGTGGCAATCGGCGGCGATGACACCCTTAGCTATGCCGCCGAACTTAACCGGCAGGGCGTGAAAGTGCTCGCGGTACCGAAGACCATGGATAACGACGTTCGCAACACCGAGTATTGCATTGGGTTTTCCACCGCCATCACGCGCGCCATGGATGCCATTGAACGGCAGCGCACGACTATTGGCTCGCACGAGCGTATCGGAATCTTCCGCGTCTTCGGCCGCGACGCCGGCTACACCGCTCTCTACACCGCGTACGTGAGCTCAGTGCGCTGCTGCATTCCCGAATACAAGGTGAATTTGCAGCACCTCATCGAAATCTTGGTTACCGACAAGCACAACAATCCCAGCAACTACTCGCTGGTGATTCTTTCCGAGGGCGCGGAGTGGGAAGGCTACACCGTGAAAGAATATGGCCCCGCAGATGCCTTCGGCCACCGCAAGAAAATGAGCGTGGCGGAGGACCTGAGCGACGAAATCAAGAGGCTCACCGGGGACGAAACTGTGGTCAGCGACCTCACTTATGATTTGCGCTCCGGCAGTCCGGATTTCGTCGACCGCATGGTCGCCATTACCTACGCCGGAATGGCGATGGACGCTGTGCAAGCAGGAAAGACCGGCCTGATGGCGGCGATCAGCGGCGGCTGCTTCGCTATGGTGCCGATCCCCGACCCTAAACTAGGGCCGCGCAAAGTGGACGTTGCCACCATGTATAACACGGAGCGTTACCGGCCGACCTATGATTGCAAGGGCGGCCTGCCGATCTTCCTGACGCGAGCTTCGTAGATCATGGCCAGCGTAAGAATGGACAAGTGGCTGTGGGCGGCCAGATTCTTCAAGACCCGATCCCTGGCGGCGCGAGCCTGTGAACTCGGTAGAATTCAATCCAACGGGCAGCCAGCCAAAGCCGCTCGCGACGTCCGCATTGGCGACATGCTACGCGTAACCAACGAGGGCGGTGAGTTTCAAGTGGAAGTCCTGCTGCTCAGCGAGGTACGCGGCCCGGCATCGGTCGCGCAGACGCTTTACCGCGAAACCGATGCGAGCCGGGAGCTGCGCCTGAAGGTAGTGGCGGAGCGTAAGGCGATGAAGCAGTTTGAAGAGTTGCCCGCAGGCAGACCCTCCAAACGCGACCGAAGGAGAATCATCCAGTTCCGCGGGCGAGCGTAACCGCTGGCGAACCGCCGCAATTGACTTCACCTCCTCACGTTGGCATAATTTGCTTGGGTGTTGGAGTTCACCTTTAACCGCCCGCATCTGGCAGATGACTCCTACGAAGACGGAATTCTCTTGGTAGGGGTGGCTTTGTTTTTCCTTTCCGCTGCAATTCCAAGAGACCATTACCGTGGAGTTTGATCGCTATGTGACGAGCGAAATTCATGGGCTGAAGCACTCCCCGGAACATCTCGCGAAACCAGAAAAGGACGATACGACTTGCTCAAATACGTGATGGTTGGCATCGGAGGCTGTCTCGGATCGATTCTGCGCTTCTGGCTGGGCAGTTACATCGGCGGCAAGCTGGGAACTCGTTTTCCCTACGGCACGCTCCTGATTAACGTCACAGGATCGTTTCTGGTTGGCTTGGTCTTTGCTGTGCTCACGGCGAGGACTTACTGGAGTCCCAACTGGAGATACCTGATCCCCATCGGTTTTATTGGAGGCTACACAACATTCTCCAGCTTCGAGTATGAGACGCTGCGGTCGATTCAAGACGGCCAAATCGGACTGGGGCTTCTTTACGTGGCACTCAGCGTGGTTGCCGGATTCGTCGCGGTTTGGGGAGGCGTGATCGCAGGCAGGGCAATTGCGTGAAAACTGCGAAATCTCCCACAGGAGATCATGTCTAGGTTCAGGAGGAAAATGTGCTCACAGCGGGACCGGGTAAGAAAGTCGGCATTTACGTATCCGAGGAACAGCAGTATCACGGGAGCTCGGCCTATGCCGCGATTCTTGATTTTCTCTTTTTCCACGGCGTGTCGGGAGCGACGGTAACGCGCGGTATTGCCGGATTTGGGGCCGATCACCACCTGCACACGACCAGTCTCGTGGATCTCGCTGTCCGCCTGCCCGTCAAGATCGAGTTCATCGAATCCGCAGAAAAGGTGGACGAGTTGTTACCGAAACTACAGGCCATGGCAGGTACCGGGCTGATCGAGATGCAGGACACTACTATCGTCAAACCTGCCGAAAAGAAACAAAGCCGCCCAGCGCCTGAAGCGCCCGCTTTGAAGCGCGAGGGCAAAGCCAAGATCATGCGGATCTATGTTGGCGAAAACGACAAGTGGAATGGCAAGCCCTTGTATCAAGCCATCGTCAGTGGCCTGCGATCGCATGACATTGCGGGGGTGACGGTGTACCGTGCAATTCTGGGCTACGGCGCCAACCGCAGAGTCCGCAAAGATGCTGCGCTCAGTCTTTCTCATGATCGTCCTATCCTGTTGTCGGTGGTGGATACGGAAGAAAAGCTGAAGGCTTTCATGCCTATTCTTGACCAAATGGTGCAACAAGGCTTGGTCGTGCTCTCCGACGTGGACATCATCAAATACACGCATAACTATCAGAAGACCGAGCGGCGAGAGGAGAACCGGACATGAAGCTCGAAGGCAAAGCCAAGATGCTGCGCATCCATTTTGGCGAAGATGACAAATGGCAAGGAAAGCCGCTTTACGAGGCCATCGTAAACAAGTGCCGGGAACTCGATATCGCTGGCGCCACCGTTTTGCGCGGAATCGAAGGCTACGGCGCCAGCTCGATCATTCATAAGAAGCACATGCTTCTGTCTTCCGATCGCCCGATTATGGTCGCAGTGGTCGACACCGAGCAGAACATCCAGAAACTGCTGCCCGCGCTCGACGAGATGGTGGACGAAGGCTTGATCGCCATGTCGGAAGTAGAAGTGATCCGTTACGTGCACCAGGACGGAATGCGCTCCCCCGCTTCATAGCCCCAGCTTCGTAGACGAGGCGCGGATCGGAGCAAGGCCATCAAGGAACGAGCATGGGAACAGACTCGAAGGCAAATTCGTTGCTTGAGCGGTCCGCTTCCCCGCAATCGACATCCGTAGCTTCCGAAAATTCGCTAGCCTTCCCTGATAATTCTTCCGGAGAGTTTGCGCTTATGCGTCTCGCCAACTTGGCGGAGGCGTTTGCAGCCGAAACAGTTGCCGCGGATGCGCGCTCCCTCGCCGAACGCATATCTCAGGGACGCTTCTACGTTGCTTGTATCGGTCAATTCAAGCGTGGCAAATCCTCCATCCTGAATGCACTCGTGGGCGCTAACGTCCTGCCCACAGGAGTTGTGCCGGTAACTGCCGTGCCAACCATCGTCCGGTACGGCAGCCATGCGGCGGCGCGGGTGCGCTTTGACTCCGGCGGATGGAGCGACATTCCCGTTACGACGGTCGACGAGTATGTCTCAGAGGAGAAGAACCCCGAGAACGCCAAGCATGTTGCCGCATTGGAAGTCTTTGTCGCCAGTCCGCTGCTAGCGACCGGCATGTGTTTCGTGGACACGCCTGGACTGGGATCGGTATTCACCGGCAATACGGCAGCAACCCAGGCTTTCATTCCCCATATCGACGCAGCGCTGGTGGTGATCGGAGCCGATCCTCCGCTCGCACGAGAAGAACTGGTTCTGGTTGAGGCTGTCTCGCGCCATGTCCAGGATCTCATCATCGCGGTGAACAAAGCGGATCGAACGACCGACACGGAACGAGCGGCGGCAGTGGGCTTCGCGCGACGGCAACTCGAAAAGCGGCTGCAACGCGCCGTGCCACCGTTTTTTGAGGTCAGCGCGACGGAACAGCTCGAACGTGGCGGCACCGGCCGAGACTGGCCAAAGATGGTCGCTGCGCTACAACAGTTGGTCGAAAGCTCGGGCCGGAGATTGATCCGCGCCGCATGCCACCGTGGTCTGAAGCGCATCAGCGAGGAACTCCTTGTCATCATCACGGAAGAGCGCGAGGCGCTGCAACGGCCGATCGAAGATTCGGAGCGACGCATCGCCGTAATGAAGCAGACCATCGCCGATGCTGAGCGTTCGATGCGAGAGCTCGGATTTCTCTTCATGGCCGAGCAGCAACATCTCTCGGACCGCTTCGTCGATCGCCACCGAGCGTTTCTCGCGCGGGCGATGCCGCAGGCGAACCAAGAATTCGAGATTGCGTTGCACTCCATCTCGGGCGGCCTCGGGCCCGGGTATCGCCGGCGCACTTTCCACGAGGCGCAGTTTGTCGCGCGCCGCTACATCGTGCCGTGGCTGAAACCCGAACAGGAAGACGCCGAGAAAGAATACCGCTGCGTGGCTTTGCGCTTCGTGGAAATGGCCAACGAGTTTCTCAAGAAACTCGCGCAGGCCGGCATTCCAGAACTGGCGCGGATGCCCCATGCTCTCGATCCGGAGAGCGGATTTCGCGTGCGCTCGGAATTCACTTTCTTGGACTTCGTCGAAGTCGCGCAGCCCGCGTCACCGCTGCGCTGGCTGGCCGACCTGATTCTTACCCTGGTGGGTGCCCGCGGCGTGATCAAGAGCGACGCGCGAAGGTTTCTCACCCGGCTATTCGAATTCAACAGCACTCGCGTGCAAAGCGACATTCTCAACCGCGTTCAGGAGAGCCGGGCACGCCTGGAAACCGAGATTCGCAAGCTACTCCACGAGGTCAGCCGCATCGCAGAACAGGCCTTGGCCCGTGCGAAAAAAGTACGCGAAGAGGGTGCGCCCGCAGTGGAAGCAGAGTTACGGCGGCTCGCCTCCCTGGAGCAGAAAGTGCGGGCCCTAGGTGCACTGGGTATCCCGGAAAGTTGAACGGCGGAAACGGGAACTGAGAGCTACTTCCTACAGTTCATACTTCTTCATCAGATGGCGGAACGAGCGGTAGGAGATGCCGAGGACGTCGGCGGCGCGGACCTGAACTCCGTTGGTTTGTCCGAGAGCGGACTGCAGCAGGCCACGCTCAATTTGTGCCACGTAGTTCTCCATGTTCACGCCCTCAGGCAGCACCGAGCCAGAAGGCAGGTTCGCGCTTGTAGGGAATGAGGTTTCGGCGCCGGCGGCTACGGCGCGCGCTTTCGCGCGTTCTACTGGTAGCTCGACGCGCAGTTCGCTGGTCGATTCGAGCGCTACCGCGCGCTCGATCGTGTTTTCCAACTGGCGGACGTTGCCCGGCCAGTCGTAACCGGCAAGAGCATCGAGCGCCTGCGGGGCGATGCCGTGAATGCTCTTCCCTGCTCCGGGAGCATATTTTTTCAGGAAATGATTGGCCAGCAGGGTGACATCTTCGCGGCGCTCGCGCAAGCCGGGCACGCGAATGGGAATGACGTTCAGGCGATAGTAGAGGTCCTCGCGGAAGGTACCCTCGGTGACCTGGCGATCGAGATCGCGGTTGGTGGCGGCAATGACTCGAACATCCACCGGAATCTCACTGGTGCCGCCGACCGGCCGCACGGTGCGTTCCTGCAGGACACGCAGCAACTTGACCTGCATGGGCATGGTCATATCGCCAATTTCGTCGAGAAAAATTGTGCCCTGGTCCGCGACCTCGAAAAGACCGCGGCGGTTCTGGTTAGCTCCGGTGAAGGCACCTTTTACATAGCCGAACAGTTCGCTTTCGAGAAGCGTTTCGGGGAAGGCGCCGCAGTTCACGGATACAAAGGCTTCTCCGGCCCGGGGCGAACAGGTGTGCACAGCTCGGGCAACGAGTTCTTTGCCGGTTCCACTTTCGCCGAAGACGAGAATCGTGCTGTTGGTGGTGGCCACGGTGCGGATGGTCTGCTTCAGTTTTTCTACCGCTGGACTTACGCCGACGATGTTGTCGAGCGAGTTGCGGGTGCCGGCATCGCGGCGCAGGGCGAAGTTCTGGCGACTGAGCGAAACCCGCGTCATCGACCGGGCTATGGCCAGTTTGACTTCATCGACCAGGCCGGGACTTTTGCGGATGTAGTCGGTCGCGCCTCCGGCTTTGACGGCCTGCACGGCCGCTTCGTAATCATCGACGGCAGTCATCAGGATCACGGCGGATTCGGGAGAAATCTGATGGGCGTGGCGGAGGACTTCCACGCCGTCGACGCCGGGCATTTTGATATCGGTCACAATCACGTCGAAGAGCGCGCTGTCGATTTTGCGCTTGGCGGCATCGCCCGCAGTCACGGTTTCGACTTTATGTCCATCGCGGCGGAGGGCGATGTCGAGCAGTTCGCAGATCGAGCGTTCGTCGTCACAGACGAGAATATTACCCACGCGGACCTCCTGACGCTCCCGCGAGCGCGATTCCGGCTGCCGGTGTTGGCGCGGCGGTCAATTCCGCTGTCGAAGACGTGTCGCTGGCAACAACTGTATTCTGGTCCGTGCGGCGCAAGCGTACGACGAAGCTGGTACCCTTGCCGAGTTCAGAACGCGCCCACACCTTGCCCTCATGCGCTTGCACAATCTGGTAGACGATAGCGAGGCCGAGCCCGGTTCCACCTTCAAAATTTGACTGGAAGGGCTCAAAGATTTTTTCTGTCTGCTGCGGATTGATGCCGGGGCCAGTGTCGGCGAAACTCATCTCCCATTCGGGACCGCGAGCGGTAAGCGACACGGTCAGCGTTCCACCCTGGATCTGCGCTTTCATGGCGCGCAACGCGTTTTCCGAGAAGTTCCAGAACACCTGCTTGAGCTTGTCGCCATCGCCCAGAACCCAAGCTTCTGATTTCTGAAAATTGCGCTGGATGGTAATGCGCGCATTTTCGGCGGTGAGACGGTGCTCGAGCAAAGTGAGCGTGTCCTCGAGCAACGGAATCAGGTTCACGCGCTCGAAGCGGTATTGTTTGCCGCGCGAGTAGGCGAGAAAGTCAGTAATGATGTTGTTGAGGCGTTCGGACTCGCGAGTCACGATCTG
This sequence comes from Terriglobales bacterium, assembly GCA_050010155.1. Classification (GTDB taxonomy): domain Bacteria; phylum Acidobacteriota; class Terriglobia; order Terriglobales; family Acidobacteriaceae; genus Acidiflorens. The sequence goes on along the minus strand of JBEKLO010000002.1, from coordinate 164,447 downwards.
CAACAAGTGCCGTTCTTCGGAACTCAAGCTGGGAGCATCAGACAACATGCTGACCGAGCCGGCGATCGACGTGAGCGGATTACGAATCTCGTGGGCAATGGCAGCGGCCAGGCGGCCGACGGCAGCCAGGCGATCCTGCATTCGGACTTCCCGTTCCAGGCGCCGAATTTCGGTGAGATCGTCGAAGGAATAGACAAAGCCCACATCGCTGCGGGCGCTTACATTGAGCGCGGAAACCAACACGCGAAAAGTCTTGCGGAAACCTGTGGTGGCGGCCACGTAGCGGACTTCCGCATCGCCGCGGCCTGCGCCGAAATGAGGCAAGGGATCCTGAAAGAGATCGGCCACGGAGCGGCCACGCAATTCGGCCTCGGAGATTTCGAGCAGTTGCTGGGCGGCTCGATTGACCAGGGTGATGCGGCCGTCCAGTCCCGTCGTGATGACGCCGCCGCTCATGGACTGCACGATATTTTCGTGGAGGGCCTGGAGGTTTTCGAGGGCGCCGCTCGCGTTTTTCAATTGCACATCGACCTGGCGGAGCTTGTTCATCAGCAGGCCAGCCAGATAAGCGATCGCGAAGTAAGCGAAGAGGTTGACGAAGATCACGACTTCCAGGGCTTTCAACTTGGGATGGGAAGTCGAATAGGAGGGAATAACGAGGTAGTAGTCGAGTTCGAGAATGGTACCGAACAAAATAAAGGCCAAGGCCGCGCTCAAATATCCCCAGGCTCGCGGCAGTAACATGCAGGCGACCACGATGACCAGCGGGTAGAGGAAATTCAGCGAACTGTCGATGCCGCCGGTGAGGTGCACGACGAGAGTGACCATGGCGAGATCGGCAAGCACCTGCAGAATGGCTTGCAGGCGATGCTCGTTCCAGACCGAAACCAGGAAAAGAAAAAACAGCGAGAGCACAAACCATAGCAGCATGCCGGTGAGGAAAGGCATGATGGGCAGTGGGCTGGGCGTGAGGCGAATGACGGCGAGTTCGATGGCGAGCAGGACGAGCAGGATCAGGATGCGAACCTTCACCAGCCAGGTCAGCCAGTTTCGCTCATCGGTGATGGAATGCATGAGTGTGGGTAGTCCGTATTGCGCGAAGCGGTTGCTTCGAGCTCCGAGCCGCGAGCTTCGAGCAACCCCGTTCAAGCTTGCCCCGTGCTACTCCTTCGAGCTTGTGACTGCTCGTAGCCCGGAGCTCGCAGCTCGAAGCTGTTTCTTCTATCCTGCCAGTTTTCCGATCATCGCGAACAACGGCATGTAGAGAGAAATCACGATGCCTCCGATGCTGACGCCGAGACAGCCGATGATGACCGGTTCGAGCATGGCCAGCATGTCTTTGGTGGCGGAGTCAACTTCGTCTTCGTAAAAGTCTGCGATCTTCTGCAACATGGAATCCATGGCGCCCGTGGCTTCGCCGACGCCGATCATCTGGGTCACCATGTTGGGGAACACCCCGCATTCGCGCAGCGGATCGACAATGGTGCGGCCTTCTTCGATGGCTTTCCGCACTTTCATCAGCGCTTCTTCGAGCACCGCGTTGCCCGAGGTGCGGGCGGTAATGGCCAAGCCTTCAAGGATGGGAACGCCCGAGGTGATAAGCGTGCCCAAGGTCCGGGTAAAGCGGGCGACGGCGATCTTGCGCAGCAAAACCCCGATGATGGGCAGTTTGAGGAGCATGGCGTCAAAGTAATAGCGGCCGCGCGGATGCTTGCGAATCTGCTTGGTGCCATAGAAAACGCCGCCGATGCCCACGAAAAAGAACCACCAGAAATGGCCCACGAAAGCGCTAAGGCCGATGACGATGCGGGTGGGGAGCGGAAGAGCGACTCCGAGGCCGACAAAAAGGTTCGCGAAGATGGGCACCACCCACTTGAGTAGTGCGCCGACGATGAGGCCGGCAAGAGACACGACGGCGACCGGGTAAATCAACGCCGACTTAACGGCGGCGCGTAACTTGACGGCCTTTTCGACGTAAATAGCCAGGCGCTGGAGAATGATGTCGAGAATACCGCCAGTCTCGCCGGCCTCGATCATATTGGTTGTCAGGTCGTCGAAGACGACCGGATACTGGCGCATGGCATTGGCCAGGGTGGCTCCTCCTTCGACGGTGGTGCGCACGCCGAGCAGCGTTTTCTGGAAACTCGGGTTCTCCTGGTTGGCCCCGAGTATCTCCAGGCACTGCACCAGCGGCAGTCCAGCGTCAATCATGACGGAGAACTGGCGGAAGAACACGGCCACGTCCTTGACCTTGACCTTGCCGCTGCCGAAAGTAGGCAGGGAAAATTCTTTGCCCTTCTCGCGGATGGAGCCGGGCGTGATGCGCTCCTTCCGCAATTGCGAAGCGAGTCCGTCTTTATTGACGGCGACGCGCTCTCCCTGAACTTTCTCGCCTGAAGCGTTTTTTCCCGAAAACGTGAAAACCGGCATGATTACATCTCCTTAATTCGTTTCCCGTACCAATCTCTTTCCTTGTACTGCCGGCCGGTTGCTTTGCCGGGTCTATCTCAAAGTCCATGTCACCGTTTGGTGGGCGCCGTAACCTTGCCCAAGGGCGTTGGAACGTTGCGCTGGGCGAGACCGGCGCCGCGCGCGATCATTTCCTGTAACTCGTCCTGGTTGCTCGAGCGCGTCAGCGCCATCTCCAGGGAAATCTGTTTCTGGAAATAGGCGGTGGCAAGCGACTGGTTGAAGGTCTGCATGCCGTATTTGTCCTGGCCGGACTGCATGGAGGAATAGATCTGGTGGATCTTGTCTTCGCGGATCAGGTTGCGGACGGCGGCATTGGGCACCAAGATTTCCATGCACATGGCTCGTCCCTTGTTGTCAGCTTTCGGCAGCAGGCTCTGGCACATGATGCCTTCGAGCACCAGCGACAACTGCGCGCGAATCTGCGATTGCTGGTGCGACGGGAACACGTCGATGATGCGGTTGATGGTGGAGGACGCGGAATTGGTGTGCAGCGTGCCGAACGTGAGGTGGCCCGTCTCAGCGATGCGCAGGGCGGACTCGATAGTTTCAAGATCGCGCATTTCGCCGATCAGCACCACATCGGGGTCTTCACGAAGAGCGGCGCGCAGGGCGTCGGTAAAGCTCTTGGTGTCGGAGTGCAGTTCGCGCTGGTTGACAATGCAGTTCTTGTTCATATGCACGAACTCGATCGGATCCTCGATCGTGAGGATGTGTTCGTGACGTTCGCTATTGATCTTGTCGATCATTGCGGCGAGCGTAGTGGACTTGCCCGAACCGGTCGGCCCTGTCACCAGCACGAGCCCGCGCGGTTTGTCGCACATCTTGCTGACGATCGGAGGCAGGCCCAACTGGTGGAAGGACTTGATCTCAAAAGGAATGAGACGAAAAACGCAAGCCGACGCGCCGCGCTGGTTGAAAACATTGGCGCGGAAGCGGGCGAGACCCTTGAGGCCGAAAGAGAAGTCGAGTTCGAGGGTTTCCTCGAAACGGTGCTTCTGAGAGTCGGTCATCACGCTGTAGGCGAGTTGCTTCGTCTCAGCCGGCGTCAACTGGGGCAGGTCGAGCGGCACGAGATGCCCGTGCACACGGATTTGGGGCGGCGAATTGGTGGTGATATGGAGGTCGCTTCCGCCCATCTCCAACATGCGGCGAAGCAAATCGCTTAGTGAAAGTGCCATAAGGGTTACCGTCTTTCCTCTCGTGATTTCAACTGCTCGTCGTTCGCTGTTCGTCGTTCGCGATTCGTTTTTCGTCGTTCGCCAGGCGAACAGCAAAGAGCGAAAAGCGGCGTTTCTAATGAATCGTTTCCCGGGCCACTTCTTCGAGCGTGGTCCAGCCTTGTGCGACCTTGGTCAACCCGCTTCGGCGCAGCGTAATCATGCCGCGTTCAATCGCTTTTTTCTTGAGCTCCACGGCCGAGGCGCCAACCAGAACGAGTTCCCGGATCTCGTCATCCACTTCCATGACTTCATACAGACCGGTGCGGCCTTTGTAGCCCGTCTTGTTGCAAGTGGCGCAGCCTTTGCCCTTCATGATCTGCACCGTCTTAGCCTCTTCCGGCGAAAAGCCTTCGTCGATCAGCGCCTGCACGGGCACTTCAACCGGCTCCGAACAGTCCTTGCAGATCCGCCGGATGAGTCGCTGGGCGCAGATCAGATGGACCGAAGTCGCTACCAGGAAGGGTTCGATGCCCATGTTCATCAGACGCGTAATGGTTTCGGGCGCGCCGTTGGTATGTAGCGTGGATAAAACAAGGTGGCCGGTAAGTGCGGCCTTGATGGCGATTTCAGCGGTTTCGAAATCGCGGATTTCGCCGACCAGAATGATGTTGGGATCCTGGCGGAGAAAGGCGCGCAGGGCGGCGGCAAAATTCAGACCGATCTGCTCCTTCATCTGCACCTGATTCACGCCTCCCAGTTGGAACTCAACCGGGTCTTCGGCGGTCATGATGTTGGTATCGGGCTGGTTCAAACGCGATATGGCGGAATAGAGCGTATTGGTTTTGCCGGATCCTGTAGGGCCCGTAACCAGCACCATGCCGTAGGGCTTGAGAATTGCCTTCTCGAACTTGACCAGCGACTCCTGCTCGAAGCCGAGCTTGGTCATGTCGAGGCGCAGATTTTCTTTATCGAGCAGGCGGAGCACGATTTTCTCGCCCCACAGAGTGGGCAGCGTAGACACGCGAAAATCGAGCTGCTTTTTCTTGCCGCCGATCTGCATCTTCAGCATGATGCGGCCGTCCTGCGGCAAACGCTTTTCACTGATGTCGAGCTTCGCCATGATCTTGAGGCGCGAAGTGATGGCATCCTTCAGTTTGAGCGGCGGATTCATGATCAGCTGCAAAACGCCGTCAATACGGAACCGCACGCGAAATTCTTTTTCGTACGGCTCCATGTGAATGTCGCTGGCCCCACGCTTCACGGCGTCGGTGAGCACCAGGTTCACGAGTTTGACGATGGGAGCTTCGTCGGCTGCTTTCTCGAGTTCGCGGAGTTCGAGTTCCTGCTCTTCGTTCTGCACTTCGATGTCGGTGCTTTCGCCGGCATCGTTCATAGACTGCATGACCTGCTCGAGCTCTTCCTCTTTGGAAGTGCCGTAGGACTTGTCGATGTTCTCGACAATCGAGCTTTCGGAGGCCACGACCGGTTCGATGTTGAAGCCGGTCATAAACTTGATATCGTCCATGGCAAAGACGTTGGTCGGGTCGACCATGGCGATAGTGAGCGAAGCGCCGACGCGGCTGAGCGGCAGGATCTGGTAGCGTTTCGCGGTTTCGTAGGGAATCAGCTTTACGACGGCGGGATCGATTTCAAAATACGAAAGATTGATGGCAGGCACGCCATATTGGCGTGAGAGAAAATTGGTGACATCCTCATCGGAGAGGAAGCCCAACTTTACCAGCGCAGAGGCAAGGCGGGAGTGCGACTCCTTCTGGAGTTTGGTCGCCTGTTCCAACTGCTCCGGGGTAATGACCTTTTCCTTGACGAGCAGGTCACCCAGCCGCTGAGACATATCTCTCCTGTTTGTTGCCGCGAAGTCCGGCGCGATGCGAAACCGCTGATATCTGGGGGGATCAGCAAGGGTGCAATCGCACTGACACAAATTGTCAACCCAACGGGCATTCCGAAAAAGTAACTTAAGTACTTGTACTTCGCGGGGATTCCGAGTTGCACCCGCAACCAAGGGCGTTTCGGCCAAAAAGTCGCGATGTGACGGGGATCACAAACGCGGCAGACCATGGCCTTCGGTGCTGGGGATGCCGCGTTCGCGTGGGCGGGAGCTGAGACGCTGATCGCTGTTCGTCGTTCGCTGTTCGCTTAAATCGTTCATCTGGGGAAACTGCGGAAGGCGAACAGCGAGTAGCGAAGGACGCTCTACAATAGTCCCGCTGACGTTGCCGTCAGCACCTATGAACGCAGCCAAACATGCCGCGATCCGCGCTTACTACGGCACGTCGTTTTCCGTCTGGGGACGTCAGCATTGGTGGCCGGCACAGTCGCGCTTTGAGGTGATCGTTGGGGTGTATTTGACCCAAAATACTGCGTGGACCAATGTCGAGAAGGCGCTCCACAATCTTCGGAAAGCGCGGTTGTTGACGATCAGCGGGTTTCGGCGCACGCCGCTAGGGGAACTGGAGCAATGGATTCGCCCGTCGGGTTACTTCCGGCAGAAAGCAGCGCGGCTAAAAACATTCGTCCGCTTTCTCGATGAGCGCTACGGCGGGTCACTGGCGCGGATGTTCGCGCAACCGACCGCCGACCTCCGCGACGAACTGCTTTCGCTCCATGGCGTTGGACCGGAGACCGCCGACTCGATTCTGTTGTATGCCGGCAATCATCCCGTGTTTGTGGTCGATGCTTACACGCGTCGCATTCTGGAACGGCATGGGATTTTCTCGGGCACGGCAAGCTCTTCGGCGCACTCTTCTCCGGCGAACCGGTCGTCTGCGAAATATGAGGAGATTCGACTGCTGGTCGAGTCGGCATTGTCGAGCACGCCCACGCCCCAACCGAAACTTGGACGGAACACCCTCAGCCAATCATGGCACTGGGCCACAGGGATCATGTCATCGACCTTCGCCCATGAGTGTGGCCAAACGCACTGCGCAGGTCCAAGTTTTCAACGAAATGCATGGTTTGATTGTCGGCGTGGCTAAGACCTACTGCCTAAAGTCACAACCGCGGTGTGAGCTGTGTCCTTTGCGGAAGTTTCTGCCTGAGGCAAAGTGAAGCATCGAGTATGAGGACTGGTGAGGCTACCCATGGAATGGCGCGCGTTGACATTTACTTTGGCCGTGGCTGCGTTTTGCCTGGGATTTGACGCGGACGTTCGCGAAGCGTCGTTGCGGGAGGCCGCTCGAGCGTCTGGACTGCTGATCGGCACAGCCGTCAGGCCGGCGCAACTTTCCGAGACGGCCTATTCGTCTACGCTGGCGCGAGAGTTCAACATGGTGGAACCGGAAGATGCGCTGAAGTGGGAAATAGTGCATCCCACGCGGGAGTCGTTCGATTTTTCCCAAGCCGACCAGATTGTGGACTTCGCTGCCCGGCACAGCATGAAGGTTCGCGGTCATACGCTGGTGTGGCACCGGCAGAATCCAAAATGGCTGATGGAAGGGAAATACACTTCCAGCGAGTTAGCTGAAATTCTTGAGAAGCACATCAAGACTGTTGTCGGACATTACCGGGGCAAGATCTTTGCGTGGGACGTGGTCAATGAAGCGTTCGACGAATTGCATCCGGAAGAATTGCGCAGCACAATCTGGCGGGATGCGCCCGGAATCGGGCTGGAGGCAAACGGGTACCTTTATATTGAACGTTGCTTCCGCTGGACGCATGAAGCCGATCCGCAGGCTCTGCTTTTTTACAACGAGGCGGAGGCAGAGACGATGAATCCCAAGTCGGATGCGATCTACGCCATGGTTCGCGACTTCCGCGCGCGCGGCGTTCCGATCGATGGGGTGGGATTGCAGATGCACATTGCAAATCTGCATGCCGATGTTGCATCGATTTCCGCCAACATCCAGCGCTTCACGGCAGTGGGCGTGCAGGTCCACATCACCGAGATGGATGTCGCGCTGCCGGTGGACGCGAACGGGAACCCCCGCACTGAGGATCTGCACCGGCAGGCGGATATCTATCGCCAGATTGCCGCCGCCTGCCTATCTCATCGGGGCTGCACCGCGATCCAGTCCTGGGGCTTCACGGACAAGTATTCCTGGATCGGCTCACACTCGAAACAGACTCAAGGCGCGGCCCTACTGTTTGACCGGAACTATCGAGCCAAGCCTGCCTACGGAGCCCTGTGGGATGCGCTCGCTGCGCGGTGCGCTACTAAACTCCTACCATAGCGAGCCGCGAAAGCTGAGATCCGATCAGCGCTGTTCTCTCGATCCAATATCCAGGTATCAAAGATGCCCCCACGCCCAGGTTTAAATATTCCTTGACACGTATATGCCGTATAGAGTATATACAGCGAATGGAATCTGTATTCGAAATCATTGCGGAGCCGAACCGCCGGGCGATCTTGAGCCTCCTGGTGTCGTCTGAACAGTCGGTGGGAGAGATCGAACGTCAACTCCGTATGGGGCAACCGGCTGTGTCCAAGCACCTGCGCGTACTGCGAGACGCCGGTTTCGTGGAAGCCACGGTGGATGCGCAGCGCCGTCTGTACCGGCTGAAACCGGAGCCATTTCGGGAGGTAGATATGTGGCTGGCTCAGTTCCGCCGGTTCTGGTCGGCTCACGTCGATGCTCTCGAACGCCACCTCGATCGGCTGGAGCGCGATCGGCTGGATCACGACCCCATGGATCGTCAAGGGCATGGATCAGCAACACCAACGAAAAAGAAGCACAACGAGAAAACGGCGCGGCCCAAACCGCGAACACGATAAAGGAGAAACGAAATGAAAATCAAAGTAACCAGCGTCTACGTAGACGACCAGAACAAGGCCCTGCGCTTCTATACCGAGGTACTGGGCTTCGCCAAGAAAACCGATTTCAGTCAGGGCCCGTATCGCTGGCTGACCGTGACCTCGTCCGAGGAACCGGACGGCACAGAGCTGCAGTTGGCACTGAACAACAACCCCGCGGCCAAAACATATCAGCAGGCGATCTTTCAACAGGGCCAGCCCGCGGCCATGTTCTTCACCGACGACGTCAGAGGCGACTACGAGCGGATCAAGACCCGCGGAGCCGAGTTCACGATACCGCCCACCGACGTGACCGGCTCGACCATTGCGATGCTGAACGACACGTGCGGCAACCTCATCCAGCTCACGCAACTGGCACGCTGGTAACGACGATCGCCAAGGAGAAGAAGGTGACCAATCGGGAGCACTACACACCGGGTCCGGCCAACGTGGCGCGGATACAAAAAGACCGGGGACAGGACGGACAAGAAAAGTGGACGCTCGTTCTCGTCAAGGAATTGCGCCACTCCCCGGAAAAAGTCTGGGAGGCTATAACCGACCCGGCGCACCTGCGCGAGTGGGCCCCCTTTGACGCCGATGGGAACCTGGGTACAGCGGGAGCCAAGGTGAAGCTCACCACGGTCGCAGCGCCCGCGCTCCGCATTACCGAGACAACCGTGACGCGCTCCGAAGCACCCGAAGTGCTCGAGTACAAGTGGGGTGACTTCGATATGCGGTGGCAACTCGAAGCCTCTGAAGGCGGCACGCGTCTCACGCTGTGGACCAACATCGGTCACCGCTTCATCGCCATGGGTGCTGCCGGATGGCACATTTGTTTCGATGTTCTCGATCACCTGCTCAATGGGACTCCCCTCGGCCGCATCGTCGGCCCCGATGCGCTAAAGTTCGGCGGCTGGCAGCGGCTGCACGTGGAGTATGCCAAGCAGTTCGGGATTGAGACGCTCAACTGGCCGCCTCAGGCTAAGCCAAAGTAAATGCCTCGGGATAATCCCGGGACGACAAGGAGGACAAAATTATGACCGAAGCCACCAAGCGTTCAATTTTTCGCTGGATTCACATCATTTTTGGCATTCCGATCCTCGGTTATATTTATGATTCACCTTCGGACACGCCAAATTACGCCCCTACCGTCCGGTATGTGTTTCTTCCCGTATTGCTGCTTTCGGGATTATGGATGTGGAAAGGCCACGTCGTTCGGCGACTAATTTCGAAGAGATCGTCCAAACAAGATGCGGCAGCGAAACTGGCAGCATAAAACGGGACAACAATGGGAGGCATAGAGATCAATGAACCCATCCGAACGTATTGACCAGTTGATCGCAGGACTCACAGACTGGCGAGGTAAAACGCTCGCCAGTATCCGCAAAACCATTCTCGACGCCGACCGGGAGATCATCGAGGAATGGAAGTGGATGGGAAGCCCCGTGTGGTCTCGCGACGGAATCATCGCGGTTGGCAATGCCCACAAAGATAAGGTGAAGCTTACCTTCTCTCACGGCGCAAGCCTTCCGGATCCCGACAAGCTCTTTAACGCGGGTCTCGGAGGCAACATGTGGCGCGCGATCGATCTTTTCGAGGGCGACAAGATTAATGAGCGCGCTCTAAAAACTCTCGTCCGCGCCGCCGTTGATTACAATCAGCTCAAATTGAAAAAGAAAGCGCCTGCGGGTACTCGGGCGAAAGTACAAAAAAGTAAAAAGCGATAAATGGCTGCGGTTGGCGCTCCATGGTGCGATCGCGCGTTCCAACGTCGGCAATCAGGAGCATGCGCTGAAAGCCTACCTCGCGAAATCTCAACGTGGCATATTCGCCGTTTGTTCGCTATGATTCTGAAGTGGGCGCATTTTCCCTGCGGTGTGAACTGATCTCCCGTGCTGAGCACTATGCGCGCTCTCACGGGCTGCCCTTTCAACAGAGCTATGGTGAGATGCCAGTCATCTGTTTTCCTCCCTGCGATGGGCGACATGGAAATTTTATTGCTGCGAGCTACAAGGCCATCATCTCGAATCCGGCATGGAAGCGACGATTAAACAAAGTTCACACCCTCGGGCGAACATGCCTGCCCCGAAACGAGAATGGTCGCTGGATGGAACTCGATTCCTGCACGAGTTCAGACGCGCTCCTCATGAACATCTTCTGTTATCCAGGTCTTTTGCGGCGAAAGCAGACGTTAGAGTTGCTTGGGATTGAAGCAGCAACTGTGCCGCGCTTCGGCTATCGAGCGCGAGTTCCACTCATGAATGGCAAAGTCGATCGGACGGAAGTCGACATTCGACTGGAGAACCTGCTACTCGAGGCCAAGCTAACCGAAAATGATTTTCAGCGGGCGAACAAGCGAGTCCTCGTAACCTATCGCGATTTCAAGGAGGTGTTTGTGGTTGAGCAATTGCCCCAAACCAAGGCACACTTTCTCTCTTACCAGCTCTTGCGCAATGTGCTGGCGGCTTACGCACTGCGTTGTTCGTTTTGCGTTCTTCTCGACGCGCGAAGACCGAGCCTCATTGAGGCCTGGTACGCGGTACTGAGATGCGTCAAACCAATCGAACTCAAGACTGCACTGAGGGTTTTGACTTGGCAGGAGTTGGTGAAAACACTTTCGCCCACATTAAGGCGGTTTCTGGCCGTCAAGTACGGGGTCATCTAGGAATCAGTCTCGCTATTGTCGCCCTTCGCAGGCACCGCCGTCGCTCTCATGCGGTTCTATAATGGGGCAACCTTCCGGTTCCGTATCGATTCCGGGAGACTTGGCCTTGAGCACACCGGCTCCCATTCGCGACGAAAGCAAGACCTCCGGACGCCGGAAGGCTGTGATCACGCTGGGGATCGGCTCATTTTTGCTGCTCGCAGTACTGGTGGGGCAGGCCTCGTTCAACCTGAAGTTCATCAGCCCGGACAGCAATGACGAAGTTCTTTTCTTTGCTGGGTTGAGCGGCTTGATCTTCTTTGCCTTCCTGGCGTTAACGCTCGTCCTGGGACGCAACCTGCTGAAACTCTACGCCGAGCGGCGGCAAGGCGTGGCCGGCTCAAAATTTCGCACGCGGTTAGTGGTAGTCAGCCTGCTGTTGTCGTTCTTGCCGGTGATTGCCATGTTCTGGTTCTCGTACGGGCTGATGAACCGCTCGATCGACAAATGGTTTTCACAACCGGTGGAGGAAGTCCGGGCGGACACGGCGGCCATGTCGAGGCTGCTCTATGATTACGCGGGCCAGAATGCGGCCTCAGAAGCGCAGTCCATCGCCCAGACGGAAGAGTTTCAGAGAGCATTGGCCAGCGGGAATTCCTCTGCCGCGACCGAGGAACTCCGTGAGCACATTCCTACGCTGCAGGGCGGATTCGTTGTCGCTCTGGCGAATGGCAATGTGGCCGCCAGTCTAAATCCACCGGCGCACTGGGACGACATGAAGAGCACCTTCCCGTTGCAGTCGGCCTTGCGCGGAGAGCATCCGCATTTCCAGTGGCGCCAGACGGACTACATTATCGCGGCCGCACCGCTCCGGGGCGGCAGTGTGCTGGTCGCTATGCCTCTGCCGGAAAAATTCGCCGAGACGGCCCGCCAGATTCAGGAGAGCCAGCAGCGCTACATCGAACTGGCCGGGAAAAGAAAACTATTTCGGCGGACTTACATTGGATTTCTGCTGCTGCTGACGGTAGTGGTGCTGTTCGCATCGACCTGGCTTGCGCTCCTGCTTTCGAAACTCGTCAATCGTCCGGTCGCGGCGCTGGCGGCGGGTACCGAGGCTATCTCCAAAGGGCAACTGGATTACCGCGTCGATATTCGTGCCACTGACGAACTGGCGGAGCTGGTGCAGTCTTTTAACAGCATGGCAGAGCAACTCGAATCTAGCCGCGACCAGATCGAAGCTTCGAGCCGCGATCTGGGCACGGCGAACGAGGCGCTTGAAGGCAGACGGCAATACATTGAAACTGTCCTCGAAAGTCTTCCAACCGGAGTGATTTCGATCGACGCGGCACGCCGAGTGACGCTGGCGAACGCCGCCTTCTCCAGAATGTTTTACCTGGAGCGGAGTGAGTACGTGAGCCCGGCCTCGCTGGTGAACCTACCCTTACGCGAGGTAATGCCCGCCGAAGTGCTGGCGGATCTCGAACCGCTGCTCCGCCGAGCCGATCGTATGGGCATCACCGCAGCCACGATGGAACTGGCTTTGCCTCGCGCCCAGTTGAATGTCGCAGTGACCGTGTCTGCTTTGAGCCATGCCGGCGAGGGGTTGGGATATGTGCTGGTGTTCGAGGATTTGTCAGACCTGCTGCGGGCGCAGAAACAAGCAGCCTGGCGCGAGGTAGCACGGCGTGTAGCCCATGAGATCAAGAATCCACTCACTCCGATCGCACTTTCGGCGGAGCGCATTCATCGCCATTTGACACGTGGCAACGCGCCTGACGCCGCTTCGCTTGAGGTAATCGGCAGTTGTGCGGAGACCATTCGGAATGCGGTGGAAACGGTGCGCGCGCTGGTGGACGAGTTCTCGGTGCTGGCGCGTTTCCCCGCCTCCCGGCCGCAACCCGCCAGCTTGAATAGCCTGGTGGAAAGCGCGCTCGTCATGTTCAATGGGCGATTGGAGGGCATTCGTGTGCGGACTGAACTGGCGCACGATCTGCCGGCGGTGATGGCCGACCCGGAAGCGATCAAGCGCGCGGTCGCGAATCTGGTGGATAACGCGGCGGAAGCGATGCAGGATGCGATCATAAAAGAAATCACAATCTCTACCTCGCTGGTGGCCAGCCGCGATGCGGTTGAACTGATTGTCTCCGACAGCGGGCTGGGGGTTTCGCGCGACGTGAAGGAACGGCTTTTCCTGCCCTACTTTTCTACCAAGCAACGCGGCACGGGACTGGGTCTAGCCATTGTCAGCAGAATTGTGGAAGACCATCGCGGCTCAATCCGCGTTGAGGAAAATAAGCCGGTCGGCAGCCGCTTCGTGATTGAGCTGCCGGTGGCAGTGGAAACGGTTGGCGCTCCGGCAGCAAGCTAGAGTGGTACGTGTCCCGACCCTGTCATCCTGAGCGAAGCGAAGGACCTATGCACTTGCTTGCAGCGCCGGAATGCATGGGGACTGCGCTTCACTTCAAGATGACGATCAGGCTTGGCGAACGAACGATATATGGCACACATCCTTATTGTTGACGACGAGTCCGGGATCCGCGAATCGCTGCGGGGCATCCTTGAGGATGAGGGATACAAAACCAGCGTCAGCCCGAGCGGCGAAGACAGCCTCGAATTGCTGCGCAAAACAAGCTTCGACCTGATCTTGCTGGATGTGTGGCTGACCGGCATCGACGGACTGGAAGTGCTGGAGAAGATTCGCGAAATGGAGGACCCGCCGGAGGTCATCATGATTTCCGGGCACGGGACCATCGAAACGGCGGTGCGCGCCACCAAGCTGGGCGCTTACGATTTTGCCGAAAAGCCGCTGTCGCTCGAAAAGACCCTCATCCTGGTCAAGAACGCAATCGACGCGCGACGGCTGCGCCATGAGAATCTCGACCTGCGGAAGCAACTGCAGACTAAGACCGTGGTTGTCGGCGACAGCGTTCCCATGAAAGCGCTGCGCCAGCAGATTGGGCTGATGGCCGCGACCAACGGACGCGTACTGATCTATGGCGAATCGGGCACCGGCAAAGAATTGGTTGCACATGCCATCCACACGCAGAGCCTGCGCAAGAATGAAATGTTTGTCGAAGTGAACTGTGCGGCGATTCCTGAAGACCTGATCGATTCCGAACTATTCGGCCATCGCAAGTCGTCGTTTCCTGGCGCTACGTCCGACAAGGAAGGCAAGTTTCAGAAGGCGGATCGCGGAACTTTGTTTCTCGACGAAGTGGGCGACATGAGCCTGAAAACGCAGTCGAAGGTCTTACGAACCCTGGAACAGCAGCGCTTCATCCCGGTGGGCAGTGACGATCCCGTGACCGTTGACGTGCGTGTGATAGCTTCCACCAATAAAGATCTGGAGGAGGAAATCGCCAAGGGTAACTTTCGCGAGGATCTCTTCTATCGGCTCAACGTGGTTCCGTTCGTGGTGCCGCCGCTGCGCGAGCGCAAGGAAGATATTCCGCTATTTGCCCGGCACTTTCTCAAAGAATTCGCTTCAGCCTATGGGCGGCGTCCACGGGAGATCACCGACGATGCCATCGACTCTCTGATGCGCTATTCCTGGCCGGGGAATGTCCGCGAACTGCGCAATGTGATCGAGCGCATCGTGATCATGAATCCGACCACGTCTCGATTTGAACGCAAGCATCTTCCGCCTCTGGTCCACCGCGAAGGCAGCCGGCGCGTGGCGGGGACCGAAGGATCCACGCTTCACGAAGCGCGGGAGGCTTACGAGCGTGACTACATTCTCAAGAAACTGGACGAAAATCATGGCAACGTGACCCGCACCGCAGAAGTTCTTGGGCTGGAGCGCAGCCACTTGTATCGCAAGATGAAAAGCTTGGGGATTGCGGCGAAGGAGTAGGGCCAGGCTGCAGGTGTCATGCCCCAGCTCAGTATAATGACCTGGTGTATGACTAGATCTGCTGCTCGCCTGGCCGTCGTAATCGTTGCCTTGTTCGGGACGATCGCCGTCGTTCGCTCGCAAGCGGTCCGTGGCGGAACGCCGCAAACGACCGGTCCGCAGCCTGAAAATTCTTTGCAGAACGCGCCAGTCTCCATTCAACAAGATGTTGCGTACGGCACGGTCGCTGGCCATCCTTTGCTGTTGGACATTTACGCTCCGGGTGACCACTCTTCTACGTGGCGGCCGGCAGTAGTTTTGATTCACGGTGGAAGTTGGACGGGTGGTGACAAAGAATTCATGCGCAGCATGGCGTCGTTTCTCTCCCGTTCTGGATTTGTGGCCTTTGCGGTGGATTACCGCTTATTTAACGGCAAGGAGAATTTATGGCCGGCACAATTGGACGACGTCCAGCGTGCAGTGCGATGGATTCGCGCCAACGCAGCAAAATACGGTGTCAATCCCGACCATATCGGCGCCTTCGGACACTCCGCTGGCGCGCAACTTGCGGCACTATTGGGAATGGAAGAGACTCGCGATAATTCCGATTCGCTTCTGGCCAAGTACTCCAGCCGCGTGCAGGCCGTGGTCGATGTGAGCGGGCCCACCGATTTCACAACCGGTCATGACGCCGATGGCGACACCTTTTTTCCCAGCTTTTTTGGCGGAGACTTCGCCCATCATGCCGAGTTCTGGCGAGACGCGTCGCCAGTGTTTCATGTCTCAAAAAATGTCGCGCCCTTCCTGATTTTCCACGGCACGCTCGACACCGACGTAGCGATTAAGCAAGCCCAGGAGCTGACCGATAAGCTCAAGCAGGCGGGGGTTCCGGTGAAGTTTGTCACCGTCAACGATGGCCATACTTTCGAGAAGCCGGAAGTGCGGAGGCAGCTTGCTCTGGAGAGCGAAATCTTCTTCGCCCACTACCTGCGGCTGGATGATGTGAGATAGACGAGTTTCAATCTCCGGAAATGCGCAATTCGATCCCAGACAATGTCATTAGGAATTGCGCAGGCTCTATCGCGTTTCCCTGAGACCTGACGCCTGCGACCTGAGACCTATCTTTTCAGCATGTGAATCTCTGTCCCGTTCTTGTGGAACTGGACCTCGTCCATCAACTGATTGATCAGGTAAATGCCGCGGCCGTGGTTCTCGTAGATGTTGTCACCATGGCAGGGGTTGGCGATTTTTGCGGGATCAAAACCGGAGCCGGGATCGCGCACCACGATGAGGATGCCCCGCTGGTCGTCGCAGGCCACGTCGCATTCGATGATTTTGGAAGGATCGTTCTTGGCTCCGTGCACTACGGCATTCGCCAAGGCTTCGGCCAGGGCCAGTTCGATATGGTCTTCGTTACCCGGAGCGCAATTCAATTCCCGCACCAGGTTCATCACACTGCGGACAACCGGGTCCACAGCATCACGATCGCCGGCTAGGGTAATGCTCAGCTTCAGATCAAGCTTGTCCGGGTCGAAGTCGCACGACAGCGGCGGTTTCTCCGAGGATGGGGAAGAATCTTTCATAGGTGGCGTCGGGCGTCGGCCTTCCGCTAATTCAGATGCAGGAAGGCGCTGACAGATTCTAGGGATTCAGCGTCCGAGATGCAACTTTATTTGGATCGCGGCACCGGTCAGAGTATTACGTTTGCGGGTTACTGCCGTCAGATCGGTGCCCTAAGACCTTGAAAGCTATGGTCCATAGGCCTAGTCAACGGACTTAGTCAGCAAACCGGTTCACACTTTCGGGCCGGGAAGGCCTTCGCCCGGTAGAGCTTCATCCTGTAAACCACCGATCTGCTGGAGTTGGCGCCGCCAGTCCAGTTCTTCCACAAAGGTTCGTGAATCGCGCCAGCCAGCTTTGATCTTGACGAAAAGTTCGAGAAAGACTTTGCTGCCTACCATTTTTTCGATGTCGAGGCGGGCCGCGGTTCCAATCTTCTTCAGCATTTGCCCGCCTTTGCCGAGCAGGATCGCTTTTTGGCCTGCCCGCTCGCAAAAGATCACGGCGGCAATCCGCGTCAGCCTTGGGCTCTCTTCGAACTGTTCAATCAGGACCGAGACCGCGTGCGGAACCTCCTCATGCGTCTGCATTAGAACATGCTCGCGGATTAGTTCGGCGGCCATGAAGCGCACAGGCTGATCGGTGATCTGATCTTCGGGGAAATAACGCGGGCCGTTAGGCAGTGCTTTTAGTACACAGGACAGCAATTCGTCCAGACCTTTCTTCTTCAGCGCCGAGATGGGGACGATCTCCTTGAAATCGTGCAGGCTTTGGAACTGCGCAATCAGTGGCAGCAATTTGCTTTTGTCGGCCAGCAAATCAATTTTGTTGAGCAGCAGGAAAACCGGCGTGCCCGCCTTTTTCGCCAGGTCGAGAACGAAAGCGTCTTCGCGGTCCCACTTTTTCTTGGCATCAACAATCATCAAAATCAGTTCGCAGCCTTCAAGAGCTTCGCGCACCTCCGACATCATCTTGCGTCCGAGTGACGAGCCGGATTGATGGACTCCGGGGGTGTCGATGAGCACGATTTGCCCCGCTTCTCTTCCCTTCTGCGTGGCCTTCTGCTTGGACACGTTGATGATTCCGAGAATGCGGTTACGTGTAGTTTGCGGCTTCGGCGAAATGATCGCGAGCTTCTCGCCGACCAGCGCATTCAGCAGCGTGCTCTTGCCCGCATTGGGGCGTCCGAGAATGCAGACGAATCCGGAGTGAAAGGACATATAAGATAGGGTACTAGCTTCCAGCCACGGGCTGCCAGCGCGCGTCCCAACCTACCGAATGACATGAATTCGGACGCCGAGTTTCAGGTTTTTCCACGCTCGGTCCGCCGTATAAATCGGAGCGCGCAACGCAATGCCGAGCGCCAGGCAGGCCCGGTCTCCGAGCGACAAGCCGAGCGCACGGGTTTGGACGACAAGGTCTCCGGCAGTCTTGGCCTGCTCGGCGGTGAAAGCGACAGCTTCGTCAATCACTCCATAGGCGGCTGCCCAGGCGTCCTCCGGGCTAAAGCCCCGTTGCACGAGTTTCCCGTGCACTTCGGCCAGATTGACCGTGCTGGCCGCAGCTGCGCTCATGATCTGAGGCGTCAACTTCTCCGCGCCGGGCTCGCTGTTGACCACGGCCATCAGCGCCGAGGCGTCTAGCACAGCCCTACTCACGTTTGGCAGCCTCGCGCCGTTCGGCAATCAGTTCGTCAACCAGGGAGGTCCCGGGCTTGACGTATTTCCGGACCAACCGTTGCGCACGCTCGATTCTGCGTCTCATCGTCGTGATACGCAGTTCGTCGTCTTCCATGCGCAAAATCACTTCGTCTCCGGCCTTGATGCCCAGCGCCTTCCGATAGGAAGCGGGAATGACGACGCGTCCATTTTCATTGACCCGCATTCGAGTTTCAACGTTCATGTGTCACACTCAAACTTATATGACATATTATACAGAAATGTCACATAGCACACAATCTGACACATCGACCGGCGGTTCGTGGCATTTCCCCCGATTGTCCCAGGGAACGATTCGGCTTGGAGGCGATGTACGCTATCGCACAGACAAGCGAATTTTTTTGGACTTACGATTAACCCACTGCCAATTCAGAACTGAGATGTAGACATGGCCCTCCGTGAGCATTTTCCGATCCGCCCAATCTGCAAAGAACCTGTAGAACTTGTGACTGCGAAGACAACGGAAGACGGAAAAGCAATCCACGAAGAGTGCTACATCGAGATTACGCTGCAGAAACATCCCCCGACCGAACCTACCAAAGCACCGTCCTGATGAGCGGATGGAAACCCGTCAAGATTGAGATTCAGAGCCAGGCTTTCTGCGTCTTTCTTCTTGCCGTTTAGGCCACGCAAAAAGCATAGCTGAGGTTTTATTGGAAATCTGCCTGGTGTACTCGCTGATCGCTAGCCGGAGTTCGGCGATAACCGCTCTTAGTTCGTCCCCGGAAGCCGAGGTCACACGGGCACACAGTTCCCGTATCCGATCTTCTTTGCGACGCCCCAATGAGACCATAAGAACAACGACGAAGTGGGCATTTAGAGTACCTCCACTGTCCTGCACTGGGGCATTTTCGGTCACTCGGGTAAATCGGGTAGACGGCGGAATTCGGAACGGTAGCGGGCTATCTTCAACTATCGTTCTCTGATTTGCGCGTCGCCAAGGACTGGGTTAGCCTTGAGCGCGAAAGGCAGGAGAAATGGCGGACAACAAAACCAAGCCTACCAGTTTAAGTGTGACAACATTTATCGACGCCATCACGGACCCTACGAAACGCGCAGATGCCAAAACGCTCGTCAAGGTGATGCAAAGCGCTGCAGGAGAAAAGCCTCAAATGTGGGGGCCATCCATCGTCGGATTCGGCAGCTACCACTATCGGTACGAAAGTGGACGTGAGGGCGAGATGCCACTCATTGCGTTTTCGCCACGCAACGCCGCGACTGTTCTGTACAACGTGGCCGGGTCCAGCGACTGCAAGGCGCTGCTCGCAAAGCTAGGCAAGCACACGACCGGTAAGGGCTGCCTCTACATCAAAAAGCTAGCTGATATAGATCAAGAGGTTCTGAAGGCCATGGTCGTCAAGTCCGTGGCCGCCCTGCGAGCGCGGTAGTCGTCGCAACCCGAGTTCGCAAAACCCTCGCGCCGCCTAAATTTCAGATCAACTTCATCTGTTTGGGCTCGGCGGTTGTTATCCGCACGCGCTCTACACGGCGATCGGTAGAGTCCAGAACTTCGAACCTCAGGCCTTCGTCTTCGACGAATTCGCCTTTCTTAGGAATCCGTCCGGCGAGTTCGCTTACCAGTCCGGCTATGGTCGAAGATTCGTGGCCTTCGGGGCGCATGCCGAAGAGTTCATCGAGTCGGTCTACATCCATGTTGCCGGGAACTATGTAGGAGTGGTCGTTTTCTTGCACGACCTGCGCTTTCTCGTGCTCATCGCCGATTTCTCCTACGATTTCTTCCACTAGGTCTTCGATGGTTACAAGGCCAGCCACGCCTCCGTATTCATCGACCACGATCGCCATGCGGATGTTACTGCGCTGCATCTCGCGCAACAGATCACTTACTAACTTGCTTTCCGGAACGAAATAGACATCGGTCCGCATCAGGGTCGCAACGGTTCGTGTATGAGCCTCCGAGTCGGGAACTTGCAGCACATCCTGGGTGTGGAGAATGCCTTTGATGTGGTGAATCGAACCTTCGTAGACTGGGATGCGCGAGAGCGGCCTAGCCTTGAGCAACTCCACAATCTTCTCGACGGTGCAGTCGGACGGGACGGCCACGATCTCCGGCCTGGGCTTCATGGCCTCGCGAACGGTTTTGCCGCTAAACTCGACTACCGATTGGATCAGTTCACGGTCACCTTCCTGGATAATGCCTTCCTCCTGTCCGGCTTCGATCAAGGCGTCTACGGCTTCGGAGGAAGTTTCCGGATGCGCTTCGGCGTGCTCGCGGGTAAGCGATGTAACGGACTGGCAGAATCCGAGGACCAGCGTGACCGGCAGAACCAGGTAGATCAGCAGGCGTAGCAGCAGCGACCAGTCGGCCAGCCACCGTCCGCGGGTTCGCGAAAAAAAGACAAACGGCAGCAGGCGATTAAAGAAGATGATGATGAGAACCAGACTAAGCGTGGCTTCGAGTACTTCGTAGACGCTCCAGGCACGGTCGCGGAATACAGTGAAGCCGACGATCATGGCAATGGCGGCGGTAACGAGTTGCGTGAGAATCGCCATGGAGAGCGAGGCGCGCTCGCGTGTGACGCGAAGGCGCGGCTCTACGATCTGCTCGAAGGCGTCGATGTTGTCCTGGAAATCGCGCGAGAGGAATTTACCGATTTCCTGGTAGAGACGGTCGACGTAGGAGACCAGCGTCAGCAGGCCGAAGAGGAAGCCGAGAGTGATGGCGACGCCAATCATGTTCCGGTTAGATCATAGTTCCCGTGATCGGTTCCTGGCATCGAAACTTTCTCTTATCGAGGCGCTGTTCTTTCTATCAAGCCCAGTGGCAGGCGGAGTTGTGCGCGCAAGTGTTTTTCGCGTCTTGCCATCTGTCCATTGTCGCACTCGTGGTCGTAGCCGCGCAGATGCAGGACGCCATGCAACACGAGAATCTTAATTTCCTCGGCCGGAGAGTGTCCGAGCGCTCGAGCATTTTGCGCTGCGATCTCCGCCGAAATGGCGATTTCGCCGGCAAACTCCTTTTGAGCATCGGGCTCGGCGGCAAACGAAAGCACATCGGTGGGCTTGTCTTTTCCGCGGAAACGGCGATTCAGGGATTTCATTTCGGAGTTTGTCGTCAGTAGCACATTCACCGTGCCCTTTAATCCCGCGGCACGGCGTGCGCGGGCGACGAAACGGTTCAGCGTCAACTCCGTCAGGCCGAGGACACGCTTTTGAAAGATGACCAAAGTCCCACCGTGCTGTCATGCCCGGCGAAACAAAGGATCGGTAGCTTCTGCAGCCACATGCATGGGTCCTTCGCTCCGCTCAGGATCACAAATCATTCTTGTCCCGTTAGTTTCGCAGGCGCGGCTCGTCTGGCGGCACCGACAACGACGACGGCCGCGGGGGGGTCTCCGCAAGCTTGAGGTTCGGCGGCACAACTGGCTTTGGTTCGAGCAGCGACAATTGCTCCGCCAGCCGCGATTTGTGTTCGTCGTAAGCGCGGATGATCCTCTGCACAAGGTGATGACGCACCACGTCGGTTTCGTCGAAGTGCACGAAGGCGAGGCCGTTTACGCCCTGCAGGATTTCGACTGCTTCGACCAAGCCACTACGGCGCGCGTTGGGTAAGTCGATTTGCGTTACGTCACCGGTGATGACTGCCTTGGAATTAAATCCCAGGCGAGTGACGAACATCTTCATCTGCTCCGAGGTCGTGTTCTGCGCCTCGTCGAGAATTACGAACGAATCGTTGAGGGTGCGGCCGCGCATAAAGGCGATGGGCGCGATTTCGATGATATTTTTTTCGAGATAGCGCTCCACGCGCTCAGGCTCCATCATGTCGAAGAGCGCGTCATACAAAGGACGGAGGTAGGGATCGATCTTCTCCTGCAATGTGCCGGGGAGAAAGCCGAGACGTTCGCCGGCCTCGACGGCCGGGCGCGCCAGAATGATGCGGTTCACCTGCTTGTTGAGCAGCGCCGAGATCGCCATCGCCACGGCCAGATAAGTTTTGCCTGTGCCGGCGGGACCTACTCCAAACACCATGTCGTGGTTTTCGATGGCTTCGAGATAACGGCGCTGATTGGGGCTTTTCGGCTGGACAGTGCGGCGTCCAAAAGAACGCTGGCGTCCGGCTTCGGCCAATCCGCGGAGGGTCACGTTCGGATCGCTGACCACCACGCGCAACATGCTGCCGAGGTCGCCGTTCACAAACTGGTGGCCGGCGCGACGGAGATGCTCGTAGTCGGCGAAGAGCTGTTCGGCCCGAGCAACGTCGCGGGGCGCGCCTTCAAGTTCAATGCGGTCGGAGCGAAGATCAATATTGATGTTCAGGCCGTCTTCCAGCACGTGCAGATATTCATCGCGCGTGCCGAACAGGGTCTCGATGTCGGGAGTCAGTTCAATATTCTTTTTCATTCAGGGTTATTGGCGCCGCCTCCAGCAGCCAAACAGGGCTCACTGTTTGATGTGGGTTACCGGGATGTGGTTCGCTGCCGAATTCGGGCAAGACCGCGTCGGCGTTTTTTGCACGCGCAAAACTAGAGTTGGAAGTGGACCAGACCGGATTGCGCACCCCGCCGACGGGGCGGATACCAACCATTTCAAACCAGCGTAGCGCGGGCGGGCGGGGGAGTCAATGGGGTGAAGCGGGTACCCGATCAACTTGCGAACCGGACGGGGCGTATCAAGAAACCGTTACGCGCCTTCGGCCCTGGTCTCCGGCGACGACGCCCACACCGCCCGATTCTTCGCCCACGCCCTTAGCTCGGCAATTTCCTCTGCGCGGGTAATCGACAAGGGCACGGTGGATGTGAGCGCGGTGAGCAGGTCTTCCGTGCTCAATTCCTGCTTGCGGGCGAAGGCGGCGTATAGGGCGGTTTGCACGGCCGATTCGATTTCCGCTCCGGAGAAGCCTTTGGCTGCGGCTGCCACCCGGCTTAAGTCGTAGTCGGATGGATTGCGTTTGCGTTTTGTCAGCTGGATGGAAAACACCTGCATCCGCTCGGCTACACGGGGTAGGTCCACGAAGAAGAGCTCATCGAAGCGTCCTTTGCGAATCAACTCCGGCGGCAGCACGGTCACGTTGTTGCAAGTGGCGGCTACGAACACGGCGGGCTTGCGGTCTTGCATCCAGGAAAGGAATGCAGCCAACAGGCGCGAGGAGACTCCAGCATCGGCCGAGGCGGAATCGGGCCCGCTTCCGGCGAACACCTTTTCCAGTTCGTCGATCCACAACACACAGGGTGCCAGACCTTCGGCTACGCGGAACACCTTCTGGATGCGCTTTTCGGTCTCGCCGATGAATTTATCGTAGACGGCGGCAGTGTCGAACTTTACTAATGGCAGCTTCCATTCTCCGGCTACGGCTCGGGCGCACAGGCTTTTCCCGCAGCCTTGCACGCCGAGAATGATCGCGCCCTTCGGAGGGTCGAGTCCGAACTCCCGTGCTGAATCGTCCCAGGCTCCGCGGCGCTGCTCGAGCCAGCGTTTGATATTTTCGAGACCCCCGACGCTCGCCATGTCGTCGGTCGAGTCCACGAACTCCAGCATTTCGGAACGCTTCAGCAGAGCCTTTTTTGCGTCGAGCACATCGGTGATGCAGTCGGGCGAAAGCGCTTGGCGTCCAACTACCGCCTGCGAGATGGCTCGATCGGCGGCCTCCTCCGTCAAACCACGGAGATTGCCCGCCATCGCGTCCACGCCGTTCGAGTCCAGTTGAAGTTTCAGGCTGTGGGTCCCAGCCATTCGGGTATAGGTTTCGCGGATAATCTCGCGCAGCCGTTCGCGGTCGGGCAGGGGCAGATCGAGGAATTCGACCAGGCTCGCCAGTTCGGGCGGCATTTCGATAGCCGGGGCGGTCAGCACAAGAGTCCGTCGATTAGCGGAAAATTTCTGTCCTACATCGCGCAGGCGGCGAACCACCACGGGGCTGTCCATGTGGCGATGGAAATCTTTCAGCACGAACACAGCTTCGACCGTCATGGTCTCCATATTCGCCAGCGCTTGCACGGGGTCAACCGTGTTGTACATAGCCGTCCTCGGACCAACTCCGGCATCGGAATAGCTCTGGGGAATCGGACGAATCTGCGGAGGAGGAGGGGCAACGGCACCGCTTCCCGAGCGGACGAGCCCGTCGGCGATGGTCCACTCGAAGACGGGTAAACTCAGATCCGAGCACGCCGTATGCACCAGAGACAGGGCGCGGACTTCCTCGACCGTCTCCATGACCACGATCGGGGTGGAGGAGTTGATGAGAATCTTCAAGCGTTCGAGTGGATTCATAGATGTCAGATCAGCCCCGCTGTCCGCTCGCCCACACCCAGACAAGAATTAGGACCATCATGCCCGCCGCTGAGACCGCCAGCAGCGTCTTCTTGGCTGCGGGCGAAAACTTGGCAAAAGATCTGCAGGCCGGCTGGGCCCACGCGTACCAATAGAGCGTGCCCTGGACCAACAAGAGTAGCAGGCCGGTTACAGCTTGTTCCCAAGAGTGCCAATGTGAGTTCAGCATTTAGTTCAACATCTGGCGCAACACTGCTTTTTTGGCGGACCCTAAAGATCGAGGTTTGACCCAGTAGGACTTGCTCCCGTACAATCATAGCTTCGGTCTCCGCCGGAGCATCTTCCTAGCGCAATCTAGGACAAACAAAGGTAATCAAGCTACATGGCAAATCATTTTTCGGCGCTGAAGCGCGCTCGTCAGACTACGAAACGAACTGCCCGCAACCGGGCCAATGCCTCGCAACTTCGCACCGCGCTGCGGAGCCTGCGTGAGAGCCTGGAAAAAGGTGACAAAACCAGTGCGGCGGCGACCTACCGGCTGACGGTATCGGCGCTCGACAAGGCGATCCAGAAGGGCGTTTTGCACGAGAACACGGCTTCGCGCTACAAGTCTCGTCTGGGGACGCGACTCGACGCTCTGAAATAAGCTCTGGACGGCCTCGAGCAGGTGCCGGAGGAGTTATCAGAGCGGCAAAAACCGGCTGCAGATTGTTCTTGACCTTCCCTAGCGGTTTGTTATACTTAGACGTTCTTTGGACATGTGTTGCTGTTTCTGATCTGTCCCTACGAACCTCCGCTCGTGTTGTGGACTCCTTAGAGAATTGAGCAACTTTCGGGTTGGGCGGAGCATCTATTTGAGTAATTCTGGCAAATCCCTTTGAACCTGATTCCTTTGAATCTGGCCCGAATTACATTTTGGCTCGCCGTAATCGACCATCACTCACTTGGGGCGGACGATGGATGCGAGCTAAATGATTCCTATTGAAGGAGAAAGACCGAACATGCGTTCTGATCGTGTTTTTGATGCTTTACATACTTTGCGGAACCGGTACATGCTTTGCCAGTTGGCCTCGAAGGCCACGCGCAAGTTTCATAAGCCGAACACCCGCATTCAGGAAACCATGAACCAGGTATTTGACAAAATCGCCGATGCGGAACGTCATGACATCCTGAGCGAACCCGAACACTTTGCCGAAGCACAACGGCGAGCTGCTTAAGCAGCTCCGCCGTGTGCCCGCACGGCGGCAAAGCAAATCCCATCCCGCGAGAGACTAAAGAGAATCCCTCCCGAAGAAAATCATCCACGTAGGTAAATATGACCATCGCCGAACTGAAAGAGAAGAACATCACCGAGCTGACCAAGATCGCCCGATCGTTGGAACTGCCCGGCGCCAGCGGACTCCGCAAACAGGACCTCATCTTCAAGATCCTGCAGGCGCAAAGTGAAAAAGAAGGACACATCTTCGCCGAAGGTGTGCTGGAGATCCTCCCTGACGGCTACGGCTTCTTGCGCTCGCCCGACTACAACTATCTGCCCGGGCCGGACGACATCTATGTATCGCCATCGCAGATCCGCAAGTTCGACCTGAAAACCGGCGACACCATCAGCGGCCAAGTGCGCCCCCCGCATGAGGGCGAGAAATATTTTGCGCTGGTCAAGATCGAGGCGGTCAATTTCGAGTCGCCCGACGAGGCCCGTAACAAGATTCTGTTCGACAACCTGACGCCGCTGTATCCGCAGGAGCGCCTGAAGCTCGAAACTGTGCGCGAAAATATCAGCGCCCGCGTCATGGACCTGCTAACCCCGCTCGGCAAAGGCCAGCGCGGCTTGATCGTTTCTCCGCCGCGCGCCGGCAAAACCATGCTGCTGCAGAACGTGGCGAATTCAATTACCACCAATCATCCTGAAGTCGTGCTGATGGTACTGCTCATCGACGAGCGCCCCGAAGAAGTCACCGACATGCAGCGCTCGGTCAAGGGCGAAGTCATCTCTTCTACCTTCGATGAGCCCGCCGCCCGCCACGTGCAGGTAGCGGAAATGGTGATTGAGAAAGCCAAGAGATTAGTCGAGCACAAACGCGACGTAGTGATCCTGCTCGATTCGATTACCCGTCTCGCGCGCGCCTACAACACGATCGTTCCGCCATCGGGCAAGGTGCTCTCAGGCGGCGTCGATTCCAATGCGTTGCAACGTCCGAAGCGCTTTTTCGGATCCGCCCGTAACATCGAAGAAGGCGGCTCGCTGACCATCATCGCCACTGCCCTCATCGACACCGGCTCCCGCATGGACGACGTGATCTTCGAAGAATTCAAAGGCACCGGCAATTCGGAAATCATCCTCGATCGCAAACTGGTCGATAAGCGCACCTTCCCGGCCATCGACATCCAGCGCTCGGGCACGCGTAAGGAAGAACTGCTGATTCCTAAAGAAGATTTGCAGCGAATCTGGGTGCTGCGCAAGGTGCTGAATCCGCTGTCTCCAGTAGAAGCCATGGAATTGCTGATAGAGCGTCTAGCGAAAGCCGCCACCAACAGCGAATTCCTAGCCAAGATGAGCCAGTTGTAGCTCGTGTTGGGCGGGCGCCCTCGCCCGCCCAAACCCTCGTAAAACCCCACGCGGCGCGATGGTCGAGCCGAAATGCCTTCAGACTGTCACCTGCCCCAAGAGCCTGCGCAGATGAGGTGCACCACTGCACCCTCGACAACCGCGCTGTACTCCCGAAGTTAATGTGGCTCACTCGCCCATGACGAGCATGGCTGGTTTCGGCGATCGCGTGATCGAACGGACGCGGGCGCTCCGACACCCGCTGTGCGTTGGATTAGATCCATACCTCGACCGCATTCCCTCGCTATTTCGTCGCGGCGCTATGCAGCCTCAACACCCGGACAAGGCAGGGGCTATCGAGGAGTTCTGCTGCCGCGTCATTGATCTGATTGCCGCTGATGTGGCTGTCGTCAAGCCGCAGGCGTCGCTCTTCGAACGCCTGGGCTGGCGCGGGTGGCAAGCGCTGGAGCGTGTGATCCGGTATGCGCGTGCCGCGGGCTTGTTGGTTTTGCTCGACGCGAAGCGTGGGGACATCGCTGAAACAGCGACCGCCTATGCGCAAGCCTACCTCTCGCCAGATAGTTCGTGCAGCGTGGACGCAATCACGGTCAATCCATATCTCGGGCCAGAGAGTCTCGCGCCATTCATCATCGAGGCAAAGAAGGCGGAACGCGGAGTCGTCGTCCTGGTCCGCAATAGTAATCCCGATTCCTCGATCTACCAGTCGCTGGGTACGGCGGCCGGACCACTCTTCGCTGTAGTTGCGGCATCGCTAGCGAAATGGCAGGATTGCCTGGCCGGCGCGGTGACCGGTGGTCCTCCCTGGGCGTCACAGTAGCTGCTACTCATTCTGAAGACAGCGAGCGGATTCGAACGGCCTTACCTCATGCCCTCTTTCTGGTGCTCGGCTATGGCGCCCAAGGCGCCTCTGCAGGCGAAGCTGTGCGCGGCTTTCGCCGGGGCCCAGTTGGATTGGAGGGTGGTATCGTCAGCTCTTCGCGGCCCATTCTGTTTCCGAATGCGTTCTCCGATGCAGACGCAGCCAACTGGGAAAAAGAGGTGCGCAGGGCCCTTGCCAGAACCACGGACGAACTCGGTGAGGCCGTCGCATAGGCTCACCTTGGCGCTCGCCCGATTTTCATTTCACACTAATTCTCGAAGGCAGCGGTGCCCCATGCTTGCGCGTTCTGTAGGCAAGAGCCTGCCCTGAGCGAAGCCGAAGTGGTGGGATTTTAGTTACCACTCCAGACAAATCCGTGATTTAATCACAACGTCAATTTTAAGGAGGCGACGATGCAGTTGCGCTTGGAGGGTCGTCCGGTCGGCGATGTCTTAGTCATGCAATGTCACGGCCGCATCGTCGCCGGAAATGAAGTCTATACGTTGCACGCCCAGGTGGGAGACTCCTTGGCGAAGTACGGCGACGTGGTGTTGCAACTCGATCAGGTGGACTTCGTCGACAGCAGTGGACTGGGAGCGCTGGTGCGCCTGACGCAAGCTGCGCGAGCCAAGGGCGGAGACCTCAAACTAAGTGGCGTACCCCCCAAGATTTTGAAGACCCTAGCGATGACCAACCTGCTCTCGCAATTTGAAACTTATGAATCGGTTGAAGAAGCCATCACGGCCGCGTATCTAGGCTCGCGCTATTCGCGGGGAAAAGGGGACACGAGGCCGCGCATGCTTTGCGTTTGCGAATCGCCAGATGTGGGCACGTTCCTGCGGGAGGTGCTGTGCGGCGCCGGATACAACGCCTTGACATCCGCCACGATCGACGACGCGCGCATCCTGCTTAAGGCCACCAAGGCGAAACTGGTGGTAGTTTCCGCGCGCATGCAATCCGTGCATGGCAAACCAACACGCAAGGCACTGGAGGAAATTGATCCGGCCGTTTGTCTGCTCGTTTTAGACGAGAACTTTGCCAGCCAGGATCCGGGAGAAGCAGTGGAGAAATTGCTGAGCGGAGTTGGTAATTGCTTGCCTCCCGGCTCGACTTAGCGTTTGGGAACGGAGGAATTGGACAGTCAAAACGCCATCCAGTTGCGCTGGATGGCGTTTTTTTTGCGCATTTGTTTCGGAGCTATTCCGAGCTGATTCGCATTCCGTAGAACGACCGGTACACGAAAAAGACGGAGACTGCAAAGAAGCAGAGGGCCAGAATGTGGGTCAGATTGCCGGGATGGTCGTTGGTCAACGAAACGGCCAGTTCGACCGCCAGCAGTCCGAAGAGCGTGGTGAATTTGATGACCGGATTCATGGCCACCGAAGAGGTGTCCTTGAAAGGATCGCCCACCGTATCGCCGACAACCGTTGCGTCGTGCAGCGGAGTGCCTTTCTGCTTCAGTTTGGTTTCCACGATCTTCTTAGCGTTATCCCAAGCAGCGCCGGCATTGGCCATGAAGATAGCCTGGTAAAGACCGAAGATCGCGATCGAGATCAGATAGCCGATAAAGAAAAACGGCTCGACGAAGGCGAACGTCAGCGTTCCGAAGAAAACGGCCAGAAAGATGTTGAACATGCCCTTCTGCGCGTACTTGGTGCAGATCTCGACCACCTTCTTGCTGTCCGAAACGGAGGCCTTCTCCGAGCCTTCCAGCTTGATGTTGGCCTTGATGAATTCGACTGCACGATAAGCTCCGGTCGTTACGGCCTGCATGGATGCGCCGGTGAACCAGTAGATCATGGCGCCGCCGGTGATCAGGCCAAGGAAAAAT
Source organism: Terriglobales bacterium (assembly GCA_050010155.1). Taxonomy (GTDB): domain Bacteria; phylum Acidobacteriota; class Terriglobia; order Terriglobales; family Acidobacteriaceae; genus Acidiflorens. The sequence continues at coordinate 134,830 of JBEKLO010000002.1, read as the reverse complement.
GGCGCGTGCAGCAGCGAAAGCTTTTCCACATTTGTGGTCAGCCCATTGGTCAGGGCCATGATGATGGAGAAGATCATCGTCGTCGCGCCCACCACTGCCGTTCCGATCAGTACTGGCTTAGCAGTTGCTTTGAAGGTATTGCCAGCCCCGTCGTTTTCCTCGAGCAAATCCTTAGACCGTTCAAAATTCACGTCGATGTTGAAATCTTTCTTGATCTCCGCCTTGATGTTGGGCACCTGCTCGATCATCGAAAGCTCGTAGACGGATTGCGCATTGTCGGTCACCGGGCCGTAAGAATCGACGGCGATGGTTACCGGTCCCATGCCGAGGAAGCCGAAGGCAACCAGGCCAAACGCGAAGACTGGCGCGGCAATCATAGTGGCTGCCAGGGCCAAGCCCATCCCGCTGAAAAGGTAAGCAATCGACATCAGAGCGACCATCGCCAGACCCAGCCAATATGCCGAGAAGTTTCCGGCCACAAGGCCCGACAAAATGCCGAGCGATGCGCCACCTTCTTTGGCCGAGGTGACCACTTCGTTGACGTGGCGGGATTCGACCGAAGTGAAAGCCTTGACCAGTTCCGGAATCAGCGCTCCTGCCAGGGTTCCGCAGGAGATGATCGAAGCCAGTTTCCACCACTGGCTCATGTCGCCACCGAGGTTCGGAATAATGAAATACGAAACAATATAGGTGGCGATGATCGAGACAATCGAGGTCAGCCAGACCAGCGAAGTGAGCGGCGTTTCAAAATTCATATGGTCCGCGTTGCCGAACCGGGCCTTCGCGATCGCGCCATTGATGAAATACGCCAAGGCGCTGGAGACCAGCATCATAATGCGCATCACGAAAATCCATACCAGCAACTGCACCTGGACCGAAGGTTCCTTCACGCCCAGCAGGATGAAAGTGATCAGCGCGACGCCGGTCACACCATAAGTTTCGAAACCGTCGGCCGAAGGCCCAACCGAGTCGCCGGCGTTGTCGCCAGTGCAGTCGGCAATCACGCCGGGGTTGCGGGCATCGTCTTCTTTAATTTTGAAGACAATCTTCATCAAGTCGGCGCCGATGTCGGCAATCTTGGTGAAGATGCCGCCCGCGATACGCAAGGCCGCCGCACCGAGCGATTCGCCGATAGCGAATCCGATAAAGCAAGGGCCGGCGTAGTCGCCAGGTACGAAGAGCAGGATGAAGAGCATGATCAGCAATTCGACCGAGATCAGCATCATGCCGATCGACATTCCGGCTTCGAGCGGAATCTGATAAACCGGATAGGGCTTGCCGGGGAGCGACGCGAAGGCGGTTCGCGAATTCGCGAAGGTGTTGACTCGAATGCCGAACCACGCGACCCCGTAGCTGCCCGCGATTCCGACCAGGCTGAACACCAGGATGATCACGACACGGGGAATTTCGAAATGCCTTAGCACACCAAAATAGAGCACGATGATGGCGGCGATAAATGCCCACAAGAGCATAAGAAACTTGCCTTGCGTGACCAGATAGGTCTTACAAGTTTCGTAAATCAGTTCCGAGATTTCGCGCATCGAGCGGTGCACCGGCAGGTTCTTCAACCGCATGAAGATGAACATGCCGAAGCCGAGGCCGAACACGCAGAACAGCAGCCCGATCATGAGCAGTCGATGGCCATCGATGCCGAGGAACGAAACCGAAGAAAGGTCCGGCAGTTTCAGCGCCGCCTCGCCACCCTCTTCAGCAGGTTGCGCCAGCGCGCAGCCGGCAGTCAGAAGAAATAAAGTTGCAAGCTTTGCCAAAGTTTTCGTGAAGTAGCGTCCGGCGGACGCAAGATTAACGTTCCAAGTGCGCATTACAATTCTCCTAAAGATTCGATTCAGGGGTCGTGAGGGCGATTTGCTCCGGCCGGTTAGCCGCCCCCTGCACGATTCCATGCGCGGGTACGGCCGACATCGAAGTTCCCAACACGCTCCGAACGCGCTTCCACCGCCAGGCAACACAATTCAATAGGAGTACCGATTTGGCCGCGTCGGAAAAACCTGTGCCCCGGCGTAACGCCCCTCGGACAATTACAGACCACGGCACAAAGCACTCGTTTATAGCACCTTGCCGGAAGGTGGGTCAATGACGCACATCACAGGATGGAATTGGGTAATCCAACCGCAAGGCGGCACAACCCACGCCTCGCCTCCGCCAGAATCGGGCCGGTTCCGTATAATTGGATTTTTGCCATGCCCGCCTCTCTTGATTCCATTGTTACCGCAACGCGACAGCGCCTCTCGCTGCGGCGGGAAACCTGCGACCGGCGCGCATTGGAAAGCGGGGCCGCCGCGCACATTCCACGCGGATTTCGGGAGCAATTGCGCCGAGTCGCGCGCGACGGAATCGCCATTATCGCCGAACTGAAAAAAGCCTCGCCCTCAAAGGGATTGATTCGCGCCGATTTCAGACCCTCCGAACTGGCGCGCGATCTCGAGCAATCCGGGGCCGCCGCGCTGTCGGTGTTGACCGACGAACAGTTTTTCCAGGGCTCGCTCGCTTATCTGCGCGAAGCCTCGTCGAGTACTTCTCTTCCCTGCTTGCGAAAAGATTTCATTGTCGATGAATTCCAGATCGTGGAAGCGAGAGCCAATTGCGCCGACGCCATCCTGCTGATTGCGGCGGCGCTCGAGCAGAAAGAACTGGTCGCGCTGGCCGCAGTCGCCCGCTCCCAGGGGCTCGACGTTTTGTGCGAAGCGCATGACGAAACCGAATCGGCATCAACAGCCGAAATCTGCGCACCTTCGAAGTGAATCTCGAAACCGCATTGCGCCTCGTGGAAAAAATGCCGCCGACATGCATTCGCGTTGCTGAAAGCGGCATCCAATCGGGCGCAGATTTGGCGCGTCTGCGAGCAGCGGGGTACGAAGCGTTTCTGGTTGGCGAATCGCTCATGAAAGCAGAGCGTCCCGGCCAAGCATTAACGAAGTTGATGGAAGAAGCGAGAATGGCCGTCAGCGGATAGTGTGGGTTCACTCAAAACTGACAACTGATAGCTGACAACTGCTTTATGACTTGGATTAAGATCTGCGGGATCACGAACCTCGACGACGCGCAAGCCGCCAGCGATGCGGGCGCGAACGCGCTCGGTTTCGTGTTTTACCCCAAGAGCCCGCGCCATGTCACTTTAGAAAACGCCCAGTCGATCATCGCCAAGTTGCCGGCGCCTATTGAGAAGGTTGGAGTTTTTGTCAGAGAAACGGTGGATCACGTGCGCGAAGCCGTCACACACGCGGGACTGACGGCCGTCCAACTAAGCGGCGACGAGAGCGCGGAATTCAGCCGCGGGCTTTTCAGGGAACTCTCCAACGGATCGCGGCGGCCGATGATTTTCCGTACCTGGCCTGCGAAAATTTTTGACGCGCCGGCTGACCAGACTGTCGGATGGGATCCGGTCGCGGCTGGCCTCATCGAGCCCGATGAGGCCTACAAAGGCAAACGCGTGCATAAAATTCACGTTGCCAAGAACGGCGACCTCTTTCTCGAAACTCACGGCTTCCGTCCTGGAGTGATTTCGGGTGTGCTGCTCGATTCTTCGAGCGCCGAAAAACCTGGCGGCACTGGACAGGCTTTCGACTGGGAACGTGTGCAGCCTTGGGCCGGGATCATCAACAGCATCAGCAAGCTGGTCGTCGCCGGCGGATTGCATCCCGGCAATGTGCAGGAAGCAATCCACCTTCTCCATCCATGGGGCGTGGACGTTTCCTCGGGCGTCGAACACACCCCAGGCAAGAAGGACGCGAAAAAAGTCCGCGCGTTTGTAGAGGCCGTACGAGCCATGGAAGAGGCGAGCTGATTTTGGGTGGCGCAGCGCTTCAGCGCTGCGATAAGGCCCCAAGTTTAAGCTGCGGCTTTAGCCGCTGCGGTTCGAGCTGGCGATTGGATCTTCAGCACCCGGAAAAAAGACAATGGCGGCAGCGATGATCAGATCAAAAACAGGGCGCGGGACAAACAAGATTAATCATGCCGTGCCGGGACGTTTCGGCGCTTACGGCGGACGCTACGTTCCCGAGACGCTAATGGCTGCGCTCGAGGAACTGGAGCACGAATACGAAAAAGCGAAGCTCGATCCCAAGTTTCAGCAGCGCCTCGATCACCTGCTCAAAACCTACGCCGGACGCCCCACCCCGCTGTCTTTCGCGCGCCGCCTGACCGCAAAACTAGGCGGCGCGAAAATTTATCTCAAGCGCGAGGATCTGCTTCACACCGGCGCGCACAAAATCAACAACTGCCTGGGCCAGGCTTTGCTGGTCGAACGCATGGGCAAGCACCGCGTCATCGCGGAAACCGGCGCAGGTCAGCACGGTGTGGCGACCGCTACCGTGTGCGCGCTGCTTGGCTTTGAGTGCGTTGTCTACATGGGCACCGAGGACATGCGCCGGCAAGAGCTCAACGTCTTCCGCATGAGGCTGCTCGGAGCGGAAGTTCGCGGCGTGGATTCCGGTTCGCGCACCCTCAAGGACGCCATCAACGAAGCCATGCGCGATTGGGTCACCAACGTGCGCACAACCCACTATCTGCTCGGCAGCGTGCTCGGAGCGCATCCGTATCCGACCATGGTGCGCGACTTTCACCGCGTCATAGGACGCGAAGCCCGAGCCCAAATCCTCAAGGCCGAAGGCAAACTTCCGAACGCCATCATCGCCTGTGTGGGCGGAGGCTCGAACTCCATAGGAATCTTCTACAATTTCCTGAAAGATAAAAAAGTCGAACTAATCGGAGTGGAAGCCGGCGGCCGAGGCGAAGCGCTGGGCGAGCACGCCGCGCGCTTCCGCGGCGGTTCGCCGGGCGTTCTGCAGGGAACTTACTCTTACGTGCTGCAGGATAAGTCCGGTCAGATCGCGCTTACACATTCAGTCTCCGCTGGCTTGGACTATCCGTCGATCGGCCCCGAGCACGCCATGCTCAAAGACACGGGCCGAGCAAAGTACGTTCCCGCCAGCGACACCGAAGCACTGGAAGCAACCACGCTCCTGGCAAGAACCGAAGGCATTATCCCCGCGCTAGAGTCCGCTCACGCCGTAGCCGAAGTTATCAAGCGCGCTCCGAAGATGAAGAAGTCGGAAATTGTGATCGTGAATATCTCCGGCCGCGGCGACAAAGATATCGGCATTATGCGTGAAAACTTGAAGCTGGATTAGCCGCTCGGGAGTAAGGCGTTTATTTCTCAACAACATGCGCCGAAACTTCGCCGCAAAGCAAAAGTCGGCCTCTAAGTCTTTTGTTTTCAGAGACCATACCAAGGGGGCTTTTGCGTAATGGTGAGCTTTGCGAAGGGACTCTTCTTGAAAACGCTCGAACTCGACTCCTAAGCATTTAGCTTCCCGTTCGAACTCCAATCAGCCCTCCGCAATCTACAATGCTTCTGTGCCCTTCCACTTCGAATTGAAGCCTGCTCTCGTTGTTTACGTAACCTGCGGTGATCCCGACCTCGCAACCACGCGCGATGTGATTCTCGCTGCCATTGAAGCAGGAGCAAGCATTATCGAGCTCGGCGTCCCTTTCAGCGACCCTCTTGCGGACGGACCGGTTATTCAGCGCGCCAGCGAACGGGCGCTTAAACACGGCACGTCGCTGCAGCAGGTACTTACGCTCGCCGCGGAGATTCGCGAGCATTCACAAACTGTAGGCCTGGTGATTTTTTCCTACCTCAATCCCATTCTGCGCATGGGCCTCGCGAAGTTCTGCCAGGTAGCGCGACTCGCCGGAATTGACGGAACTTTGATCACCGATCTGCCCGTCGAAGAAGCGGCCGAATATCTACGCGAGTCTCGCAAGCACGAACTGGCAACTATTTTTCTTGCCGCCCCGACCTCGCCCGACGAACGTCTGAAATTGATCGCGCAAGTTTCCAACGGATTTATTTATGCGATTTCACGCACCGGAGTCACGGGCGCGCGGCAGCAGATGACTGGAGACGCGAAAGCCTTAGTCACGCGCATCCGCCGTTTCACCAGGCTTCCAATTGCTGTGGGATTCGGAGTCTCGACTCCAGAGCAATTTGCGACCGTCGGCAAGTTCGCCGAAAGCGCGGTCGTGGGCAGCGCGATTGTCCAGGCCATCGAACAAAATCCCGGACGAGAAGCCGCATCTGTGGCAGAATTCATAAGATCGCTCGTGGCTCGCAGCTCGTAGCTCTATGGACATTTCCGACTGGCGCAAGAAAATCGACGAACTCGACCGCAAACTGTCGTCACTGCTCAATGAGCGCGCAGCAGCGGCCGTCGAAATTGGACGCTTGAAACGCAATACGAGCTTGCCCGTTTACGAACCCGAACGCGAGCGCGAAGTAATTGCCAATGTGCAGCGCCACAGCACCGGTCCCTTGGCCGCACGCGATCTGGGTCAGATCTATGAACGAATTATGGATGTGATGCGCAGCATTCAAAAGCACGAGATCGTTCCCGACTCCGAGCCAGCAACCCACGAAGCCGAGATCGATTGAAGATTCGAGAATCCAGCAAGTATCCAGGAAAGGCCAGCTAACGCTGAGGTTCGCAGCTTGTGATTTGCGGGCTGCAGCCGGGCAAAAGAGCGCAACTCATGATCGTAGCAATGCAAGCTTCAGCCAGTGAAGATCAGATCCAGCAGGTGATCGATCAACTGGTCCACTTTGGTTTTGAAGTCCACCGCTCCACGGGAGCGCAGCAGACCGTGCTTGGCGGCGTCGGAGTACCTCGTGATTTCGACACCCGCGAAGTCGAAATGATGTCTGGCGTGCAGGAAGTTCACCGCATCACTTCCCCTTACCATCTGGCGGGGCGCAATTTTCGCCCCGAAGGTACGGTGGTGAAGTTCGCCAACGGCATCGAAATTGGCGGCAAGAAGATTGTGGTTATGGCTGGGCCGTGCTCGGTAGAATCTCGCGAACAACTGTTCACGGTCAGCGAACTGATCGCGAAAGCGGGAGCCCGTATTCTCCGCGGCGGAGCGTTCAAACCCCGTTCTTCGCCTTATTCATTCCAAGGGCTCGGACTCGAGGGGCTCAAATTCCTGCGCGAGGCGGGCGATCACTTCAAATTGCTGGTGATCAGCGAGGTCATGGAGATCTCGCAGATCGAGCTGATGCTGCCGTATGTGGATATTTTCCAAGTGGGCGCGCGTAACATGCAGAACTTCAATCTGTTGCGCGAACTGGGCAAGGTACGCAAGCCCGTGCTGCTGAAACGCGGGATCTCGGCCACCTTTGAAGAACTGCTGTGCTCGGCCGAATACCTGCTGGCGGGCGGCAATTACGACATCATTCTCTGCGAACGCGGCATTCGTACCTTTGAAACCTACACACGCAACACGATGGATATTTCGGCGATTCCGATCATCCATAAGCTCTCGCATCTGCCGATGACCGCGGATCCCTCGCATGGCACTGGACGGCGCGACAAAGTGGCTCCGATGGCGCTGGCCTCTGCGGCTGCTGGCGCGGATGCCATGCTCATCGAAGTTCATCACCAGCCGGACAAAGCGCTCTCCGATGGCGCGCAGTCGCTCTACCCGGAACAGTTTGCCAAGTTGATGGACCAGCTCCGCATGATCGCGCCAGCGGTGGGACGCGAGATCGCGTAAACTTTCCAGAATTGTCGTCCCGAGCGAAGCGAGGCATCTGCATCTTGCAGCGAATTACAGATCCCTCCCCTTCGGCTCCGCTCAGGGTCGGGATGACAACTGGTTGTTTGTCCATGGCCTTCAAACAAGTCACTATCATCGGGACCGGGCTCATTGGGGGCTCGCTCGGGCTTGCGCTCAAGAAGCGACGGCTTGCCGGACGAATCGTCGGGTGCGATCGAGCTCCAGTATTAGAACGGGCGCAGGACTGCGGCGCCATCGATCGGGGAACGACCAATCCCGCGGATGCCGTGCGCGGAAGCGATCTGGTGGTGCTGGCCACACCGGTTATCCCAATCCTCGATCTGATTGACCGACTGAGCCCGGTGCTGCCGGCCAAGACCGTGGTCACGGACGTGGGCAGCACGAAAGAAGAGATTGTCCAGCGCGCCGCGAAATCGTTTGGGCGAAACGCGGGTCACAGATTTCTTGCCGGACATCCCATGGCGGGCAAGGAACATGCCGGCGTGGAGTTTGCGGATGCCGATCTTTTCGAAGGCGCGGCCTGGCTTTTCACCCCGCTTCCGGGGCAGAACGTTTACGCTGGACAATGCGGCGAATTTATTCACTGCGCGGAAAAGATTGGAGCCAAAATCGCCGTCGTCGATCCCGTGGATCATGATCGATTTTGCGCATGGATCAGCCACGTTCCGCAGATGATCTCAACCGCTCTGGCCGCGACCCTGGTCGACGAATTCGGCCCGGATGCGCCGGTGCTCGACATCGGTGGCCGTGCACTTCGCGAAATGACGCGCATTTCCGGCAGTCCGTACTCGATGTGGCGCGACATCGCCATCACCAACAAGAAGAATGTCGGCGATGCGCTGCAGAAACTCGAACAACGGCTGGCGCACATACGGGAAAATCTGGACTCGCGGGAACTGGCGGCGGAATTCGAGCGCGCGCACCAACTGAGGAAGAAGAGTTCATCACCGCGGCACCGCGACACAGAGAAAGGCTCCTGAGCTCTTAGCTCTTGCCAACAGCCAAGAGCTAACAGCTAATAGCCGCCTCCGTGCCGCAGAGGTGAACTTTCCTATAGAATTCTTCTGCCATGCATAAAGTTGTTGCGAATGCCGAAGAGGCGATCCATGACGTCTCGGACGGAGCCAGCATCATGGTCGGCGGGTTCGGATTGTGCGGAAATCCCGAGAACCTGATCCGGGCGCTGGTCCAGAAGGGCGTCAAGAACCTCACTACCATCAGCAACAATGCCGGCGTAGATGGATTCGGCATAGGGTTGCTTCTGGCGAATGGCCAGCTCCGCAAGCATATCGGAACCTACGTTGGCGAAAATAAACTGCTCGAACAGATGGTGCTGAACGGTACGGTGCAACTTGACCTGGTTCCACAAGGAACATTTGCGGAACGAATTCGGGCCGGCGGCGCTGGCATTCCGGCATTTTTTACGCCTACTGGCGTCGGCACGATGGTGGCAGAGGGCAAAGAAGCGCGCGAGTTCGACGGCCGCGCTTACATCATGGAGCGCGCGCTCAAAGCTGATTTCGCCTTCATCAAGGCATGGAAGGGCGACAAGTGGGGCAACCTTGTCTATCGCAAAACCGCGCGGAATTTCAATCCCATGATGGCCACGGCGGCGAAGATTACGATTGCGGAAGTCGAACACCTGGTCGAACCGGGAGAACTCGATCCTGACATGGTGCATACGCCGAGCGTGTTCGTGAAGAGAATCTTTGTGGGCGAGCAGTTTGAGAAACGAATCGAGAAACGGACGGTGAGGAAATCGGCAGCGGGATAGTTGGAGATGCGTCGTTCGCTGTTCGTCGTTCGCCAAATCGCGCTGATTTTGCGGGAAGTGGATCGTAGGCAACAAACAGCATTTGCCCTCATCGCCGTACTTGAATCGAAGGAAGCATGTCAAATTTGCCTAAGGCGCCGAAAGACACTGACAAACGTGAACGCATCATCAAGCGCGTTGCCCGCGAATTGCGGGACGGATTCTACGTCAACCTCGGCATTGGGTTGCCGACTCTGATTGCGAATTATGTTCCGGCAGGGATGGACGTGATTCTTCAATCCGAAAACGGCATGCTTGGCATTGGGCCGTACCCTGCCGAAGGCTCGGAGGATGCGGACCTGATCAACGCGGGCAAAGAAACGGTCAGCGAAATGGCGGGCACCGCGTACTTTTCGAGCGCCGATTCTTTTGCCATGATTCGGGGCGGCCATGTTGACCTTAGCGTGCTGGGCGCGATGGAAGTCGACGAACTGGGCAATCTTGCGAACTGGATGATTCCCGGCAAAATGGTCAAAGGGATGGGCGGCGCGATGGACCTGGTGGCTGGAGCACGGCGCGTGATCATCGCCATGGAACATGCGACCAAAGATGGGCAGCCCAAGATCCTGACAAAATGCAGCTTGCCTTTGACCGGCGTGAAGGTCGTCGACACAATCGTCACTGAGATGGCCTACATACGAGTCACGCCCGAAGGGTTGCTGCTGGAGGAGATCGCACCGGGGCTAACGGTCGACGACGTTCAGCTAGCGACTGAAGCGAAATTAAAGGTTAGTCCTGAACTGAAGACGATGTAGCACAGATTCAAACTGACAACCGCCGGATCCTCGGAACTTTTCTTTTTCCGCTTTCGTATCCTGTTCAGGCGGAGGTGCGCTTATGGTTGGCTTCCTGCTGTGGTGCTTTCTCTTTGTGCTGTGCTGGCCACTGGCCCTGCTGGCGCTCGTGCTCTATCCGATCGTGTGGTTACTGTTGCTTCCCTTCCGGATAGTTGGAATCGCGGTCCACGGCGCACTCGCGCTTGTCTGGGCCGTGGTGATGCTGCCTGCGCGCTTGCTTAGCGCACCCTTCCGGCTTTCGAGAGTTTAAACTGCCGGGGCTTCGCCCGGCTGGGCGGACGAGGGCGTCCGCCCCTACGTAAGTTTCTCCGACTCCGCCGTCATTAGATATTTCTGCAGAAATTGCAGGCTTCTCAGTCCCGCGTCTCGCCACACGGTTTGGTCTTCGAAGCCGTGGCCGACTCCGGGATAGATTTTGATTTCGTAGGAGATTCCTTTCTTCTCCAGTAATTTCTGCAAATGGTAGGCCTCTTCGACCGGAACGGTCTGGTCAGCCTCGCCGTGCAGGATTAGCACGGGGCAGAGGCGTCTCATGAAAAAGTTCATTTCTTTGGGCATGCCTCCGAAGAAGTCGACTACGGCTTTCACACGATGGTCGATCGCAGAGTTGGCCAGCGAGAGGTAGGCTCCCAGCGAAAAACCGAGAAGAGCGATGCGCTTGCCATCGACCGGCGGCTGCGTCTCGACAAAACTGATCGCGTCCCAAAGAGTCTTCATCCACAGGGGAAAATTGCGCATGATGGTCGGCTTGTCGGCGGACGCAATGCCGCTGCGGTCAAAATAATGAAGCAGGTAGACGGCGAAACCCTGTTGTGCGAGCAGGCTGGCATAACGCTCCATGCCAGACACGCTGCCTCCAGCGCCGTGGAGCGCAATGATGGCGGGAAGAGGACGGTTCGCGGATTCCGGCAAGTAAGCGTCCAGGCGGATGGCTTTGCCGCCGCTCTGGAAGACTGCCGGCACTGGCTGAATGGGCGACTCTGTCACTGAGATCTCGACCTAATCCATCTTCGCGTACTTCTCTTTCGCTTCTTGCAGCATCGAGAGGACCGACTGTTTCTCGGCCTCGGTGTTCCACGAAGTGTTGCTTCGTGCCGCTGCAATCAGACGGTCGATCCAGGCCACAAAGTAAGCCGCATCGGCCGCACTGTGCACAGGGGCATCCGCCACACTGACATAGATCGGGCTGGTCGTCGCGTAAGGATACAAATCAAGAATGGGATACTCCGCCTTGTCGCTGAAAGCACGGAGGACACACCACCCGCTGGCACTGAGCGAGATCGAGCCGTCGACGTGCGCCGAGGTGCGTTCGCGATCCATCGCGAGTTCGCGTGCCACCTTTCCGTTACAGACGATCTGCAGATGATCTACCGGCACCATCGAAAACATCTCGGCCGAAAATCCCACCGGCTGATTTTTGTCCGCGCGCACATCTCCGCCGATCCGCTGCCCGCCCAGCGAGAACCGGAGCAGCGGGCCATTGGTGGCAAAGGTTCGTCCCGCCTTGATGGCAGCGAGCCACGCCGCAATCTTCAACGGAGTGCCTGGCCCTTCTGCATAAACGCGATTCAAACCCACCGGGCCGCGCAACGACGCGAAGTTGCCCATGAAATCGGTGCCTGCGGCGGCCGGCAACCGAAAGCCGCAATTCAGCAGTTTGTACCACACCTCGGCCGTCGACTTGTGATCGGAGAATCCGAGCACCTCGATGTAGTCGACCTTGCCTAGAGCAACGTCTGCCGGCAACTCGGAGGTAAGCGAGACATCTTTCATGGGATCGGGAAAAGTGTCGAAGGGATGCACATATCCCACCAGGGCGTCCTGTTCATGCGCCATGTCAGCCACGTTCGCGTTTGCCGGATACAGGCTCGCCGCGGCTGTATTGGGATAGGCCGCGTAGCCCGGCAGGATGAAGTTCTTCGTGAGGTTCATCAATCCCAGATGTCCCCAGTAGCTGGTGTGAAATTCCTGCCCGTGCAACAACAGATGATCAGGCGTTGACGCTGAATCGAGTAGCGGCGAAAAATACGCCATGTCGGGAACCCGCTGCTCCTTGTTGACTACCAGATCTTCCACAATCGCCAAGTTCTCAGCGGACGCCTGTTCGACGAGGTGCGCCGGTGTATTGCGATAAGTTCCGGCATAATTCATGTGGACATGAACATCTCCGCTCACCCATTTCGGCGCCGTATCCACGGCGACAAAAAGGGGCGCCATTCGGATCGTGAGCTGTGTGATGCTATCCGCTTTTACATCGACCTTACGCTGCTCAAAGTGATTTTCGAATCCGCGCATCACGTCGATCTCGACATTGCCGGCGGGGACTGTGATCTCCGACAGTCCAGTGGTATCGAAGTAGTGCGCTTCAAAGGGCCGCTCCGATCGATCGAAACTGTCGTCTGCATACATCCACGCACCGTCGGGAGCGTAGGCCAAACCGTCTGAGCCCGTGACAAACACGCGCGCCGCTACTTCGTTTTGCGAAGTCAAGCCATCCATTACGCGCAGTGCAAGACGCCCCATTGGCCTCAAATACTTCCGATCGCGCGCTACGATCTCCGCCTGTTCCCCGCCCGGAATCGATTGCACCCACAACGAAGTGTTGCCATCACGATTGGAGATGAAAGCAATCTTTGATCCATCGGGCGACCAGCGCGGATTCACGTTATCAAAAGCGCCATATGAAATCGGGAACGCATCTCCTCCATCCGCAGGCATCAGCCATAGTTGATGCCAGGACTGTCCCAGGTACGACGCATAGACCATGCGCTTGCCGTCGGGTGAAAAATCGGGACGCGCCTTCCAATTGGTTTCCTCGTAATGGATTTCGTGCGCTTCCGAACCAGGCTCGGCTTTGATTTTCCAAAATCCGCCGGTCCCGTGAATGTGGCCCCGGTTCGAGATGAAGAGAATTTCCGATCCATCCCGCGTCCAAACGGGGCTGATCTCATGGTCCGTCTGGCTGTAGTAGTAACGTGGCAGTGGGCTGATGTTCTCCGGAGTAAGTTGCTGCACATGGTTCAGTATGCCGTCTTCGAAACGCGCTACAAAGATGTGAAAATGCCCCTTGCAGGACGTCGACACAAACGCCAAGCGTTGCCCATCCGGCGAGAAACGCGGCTCGACGTTCACCGCGCCCCCGGAAGTCATCTTGCGCGTCTGCCCGTCCCGCAAGTCTAGGGACCACAGCTCAATGGCGTCGTGATCGTAGCGCGAAAAAACGACCCAGCGTCCGTCTGGGGACCAGTCCGGCTGATAATCATAGCCCGGGCCGGCGGTGAGTTGTTCCGCCTTCGCGCTGCGCAACTCCTGCCGCCACAACGAGCCCGCCATCGAATACACGAGGCTGTAGGAATCCGGCGACCAAGCAACTGCGCTCGGCCCCGTGGTCAACTGCGGCAGATACATTTCACGGAAGTAATAGGGATGAGGCAGATCAATCTGCTTGAGCACAGCTTCGCGTTGCGCGAAGCAGGAGACAGAAATAACGAAAAACAAAATCAGGGGTCGAAAGCTTAACAAAAGACCTCCACCGCGCCTTCCGCGACGACCACTCACTCGGCCGTCCGCGATCTTCGCGCCCACAACCAATTCAGCACGGCTGCCCCTACCGTCGCCGCCAAGGTCAGGGACTTACTTAAGTCCACCTGCTTCGATATTTGCGCGAAGGCGGCGAGCGCCAAGGTAATCGCAACTCCCAGAATGGAGAAGAGTGGGCCACCCGGCAAACGGAAGCCACTAGTCTGGGAGGCGGCATGTGGCTGCTTTCGGCGCAAAGCGATCAATGCAGCGCAAACCACACCGTAATAAAACAGGCGGGCCACGACGGAGAGGGTAACATTCCAGGTAAAAGTCCCCACGAGCGCCAATCCCCATACTGCCGCGGCGAAGAAAAGAATCGAGAACCATGGGGTATGAAATCTGGGACCCACGTTGGCAAAGATTTTCGGCAGATCGCCGCCTTTGGCGAGTGCAAAAGTAACGCGCGGCATTCCCAGGAGTTTGGCGCTCAGATAACCGTACACAGAAACCAGCGCCCCGATCGCAACCAGAGCCGCTCCACGATTGCCCATAGCGACGCGCGCCACTTCCGCCAGCGGACGATCGGTGGTTGCGCCCGGGCCGAGCACTCCGACCACCACCCATTGCACAAGCGCATAGAGCACGGCGCAGGCCAGAAGCGCAACAAACAGGGCAAAACCCACGTCGCGGCGGGGATTCTTCGCTTCGCTCATCGGCGCCAGCGCCGATTCAAATCCGCCATACGCGAAGATCAGGAGAACCAGCGCCTTCATCCACGCGGTGGCCGGCACGGGAGCGGCTGCCCCCCACGGCACACGATGAATGATCATCACCCCGGCTCCGGCCAACACAACCATCAGCAGCGGCAAAATCTTCGCCACTGTGAATACGTTGCTCACAACCGTGCCCTGGCGAGCGCCCCTGGCATTGATGATTGCCAGGATACCCACCAATAATGTCAGGATCACAAACCGCGGCCATCGTTCCTTCGCCGCCGGCCAGAATTCCGCCAGATAAATGACGAACAAATTCGCATTCGCCGCTGGAGCTGCGGTTTGCGCCAGGTAGAGCATCCAGCCGACCAGAATCCCAGTCAGACGGCCGAAGGCCGTACGAGCATACAAGTAGGGACCGCCGGCGTTGGAGAATTGGGAGGCTACCTCGGCGTAGCAGGCCATGATTACGCCCATCGCTGCCCCTGCCACCAATACGGCCACAACGCTACGTGGGCCGAGAAGTCCGGCGACAGTCGCGGGCAAGCCAAAAATGCCACTGCCAATGATCGAGTTCAGGGCAAGTGCGGCCAGGCTCCAACGGCCAATCGCCCGCACCAAACTAGCTTGCGCCGGGCCAGTTTGCGCTGTGGCAGGTTGCAGCGGGCCAGTTGGGGTGGATGTCATCGCGAAACCGTTTTTACCACACTCAGGCCCTTCCTTGGATTAAACTTCTTCAGCCGTACGACCACGGCTAGCACAAATCCGCAACGGTGCCTGGGAGCGTATTCATTCTGTGGCTGCATCCATCTCTGACATCCGGCTCTTACTGAGAGTCAAATCCCTCCCCAAGTCGTCCGCCTCCCGGCGCGTCTTCATCACCGGAGGAACCGGCCTTATCGGCAGCAGTCTCATTCCCATACTTCTAGAGCGTGACCACCGCGTTCGCGTACTGGTCCGTCCCGGCTCAAAAGCCAAGCTGCCGGCTGCGTGTGAAGTGGTTTCCGGCAATGCGCTGGACGCGAACAGTTATCGGCAACTGATTCGCCCGGCCGATACATTTATTCACCTGGTCGGAGTAGCCCGCCCAACTCCGGCGAAGGCGGCTGAGTTTCGTGCCGTTGACCTGGTCTCCGCCCGCGAGGCGATCGACGCTTGTGCCGAAGTTGGTGTGCATCATGTCGTCTATCTCAGCGTCGCCCACCCGGCACCTATGGGGATGAAGAAGGACTACATCGCGGTGCGCGCGGAGTGCGAACGGATGATCAGGGAACGTCATCTCGATGCGACCATCTTGCGCCCCTGGTGCGTGCTGGGGCCTGGACAGCGCTGGCTCTACGCGCTGCTGCCCTTCTACAGGATTTGCGAGTGGCTGCCATTCACACGGGCAATCGCGCAGCGTCTGGGCCTGGTAACCCTTGACGAATTGATTCTCGCGCTGGTCGAGGCCGTGGAATCACCTGTACAGGGCATACGCATCGTCAGCGTCCCCGAAATCCGCTTCGCGGGACTGGGCCGGCCCTCTGAAGTAACGCGCCAAAGCGCCTGAAATGGCGCTTCCCGCGCGGCTTTCGACCTAAGGTAACTACAATCGACAACTTCAATTACCGAAGCTCATGCACACGGGGAACCTTTCCCATCGCGCGTTAAGATGCGATCTTGGTCAGGAAGCATTGATCAGGCATGCTTGGTCAGAACGGAAAGGATGTTATGGATCACGAGAACCGGGAAAGCATGGACGAGATTCATCTTCGCATTTTGCGCGTTACGGACGACCTGCGCATGATCCAGCGTGAACTCAACTGTGCTGCTATGCAGGCCCCCACTGACCCCGAACTGATGGAAGCCCTTGCCGATGCCCCGGAGATGGAAACCATCCAGGTGTTGAAGTCGGCCCTTGATCAGATGCGCCATTTCCTCTGGTTCTACATGCAGGTCGTCACCAGCGATTCCGAGATGGGTGAAAAGTTCCGGCAGACGCTACGCCAGGAAGCCCCGGTTCAAGTCCCTGAAATGGAGCAGCAGTTCCAAAGCGCGACTGACGCCATCATGCTCCGCTACCTCGCCGATAGTAAGTACCGCAAACCCAACTAGTGCTGTCGCAAAGGACGCTGCGGCTGCGAACCAGACGGCACATTGCGTTTCCCACCAGAGCAGATCACCACGATTCCCGTTCCTCCCGTCCATCTATCAAAGGCGTTGTAGACGGCCTCGAAACTTCTCGCCATAAAAAAGGGGCGCGCCGAAGCGCGCCCAAGGCAAGGAGAAACAATCTTCAAAGACGACAACGGTTCAGCAGGACAAACTCAAATCTCACTTCCATCTCATTTCCAACCTCAGCGTCCAAAGCCCGCAGACTGCATCGATTGCCGCGAGATGTCCGCTGTCGAGGCGATGCCCTGCATGCGCAGTTTGAACTCGTCGGCGTTCGAAGCGCTCTCCAGAGCGGTTTCGTAATTCACCAGTCCGGCCTGAAAAAGATCCCAGAGCGACTGGTCGAAGGTCTGCATGCCGTACTGCGAGGTGCCGGCGGAAATGGCTTCGCGAATGGCGCGCGTTTTTTCAGGTACCAGAATGCATTCCCGGATGTAGGCGGTCGTGACCATGACTTCGACCGCGGGCACACGGCCCTCGGCGTCGGAGCGGCGCACCAGTCGTTGGCTGACGATGGCGCGGAGCACGGCCGCCAACTGCAACCGGATCTGTTTCTGTTCTGGCGGCGGGAAAATGGCAATGATACGGTTGATGCTTTCGACCGCATCGAGGGTGTGCAGGGTAGAGAAAACCATGTGACCGGTTTCGGCCGCGTGCAGGGCCGTACCAATCGTTTCGAGATCGCGCATTTCGCCGACCAGAATCACGTCCGGATCCTGACGCAGAGAAGCACGCAGCGCCGCCGAGAACGATGGCGTATCGACTTCGACCTCGCGCTGGTTGACGTAGCCTTTTTTGTCACGGTGCAGAAATTCGATAGGGTCTTCGATGGTGATGATGTGTTCGGCGCGCGTGGAGTTAATGCGGTCTACCATGGCGGCCAGCGTCGTCGATTTACCCGAACCGGTCACTCCGGTGACCAGCACCAGCCCGCGCGGCATGTCGCAGATCTGCTCCACCACTTTGGGCAGGAACAGTTCGTCGAGGGCGCGGATTTTCGTAGGAATGACGCGGAGCACCAATCCCACGTTGCCGCGCTGCTGAAATACGTTCACACGGAAGCGTCCCAAGCCGGCGACGCCATAGGCCATGTCGATTTCCGTGGTTTCTTTGAATTTTTGCTTTTGCCGCGCCGACATCATGCTGAACGCCATGTTCAACATATCTTCCGCGGACACACGCGGTTGGTCGGTCAAGGGCACCAGATCGCCATCAATGCGTAGGTGAGGATAATTTCCCACCTTCAAGTGCAAGTCGGAAGCGCGGCGCTCCATGGCAATACGGAGCAAGTCATCGATATTCATGCAGGCGGGACTCCAGCTACCTGCTTATCATCACAGGAAGCGGTCCCGCACACGAGATGACGGAGGTAACAAGACCATTGGGTCGTTGAAGGTCGGCACCGTGGCCGAAGGCGAGTTTCGAACTGCCCCACCGCGATGCTGGACTTGGACGGCCGAGGCCGACCGTCCCTACACGAGCGTCTAGCTCAAGCCGCTGGCTGCAACGGCTCGTCGAAGCTTCCTCCATAAATGGAAGGGACCTTCGATCCCATCGGACGGAGATAAGTAGCCAACTCGCCGCGATGATGAATGCTGTGATTGTTCAGAAATCCCAGATAAAAGGCCGCCGGGAAGTTGAACATGAAAAATTGGACCGGGGTCAGCAACTGTTCCGCCGATAGAGCGCGCACCCGATCCGCGCTACGCTTCACATTCTTGTCGTACCAATCCACCAACTCGGCAACGGTAGTGGGCTTATTTTCCCGAGGCGGAGGAGGCATGACGAACTTACGATCTGCGATCGCGTCCAGGAACTGAACATCAGTGTTGGCCAGATGCCAGGCCAGTTCCCAAGCCGTGCGGGCGTGAGGATCGGGCCGATAGTCCCTTTTACCCTCAGGAATGGCGGCCAAAACTCTCTTGGTAATTTCAAGCTCTCGGGCAACGCCATCAAGCATCATGGCGCGGTAGGCGAGGACAAATTCCGGGGTTGGAGCGGACATAGCGGTTCTCCTTTAGGCTGGGTCTGACGGAAGACGACTACGATCGCCTGCGAATTGGCGGGTCTAACTATAGTGCAAGCCAACCGGAAGGGCAAACGACGGTCATTCGCCGGCGGATAGGGGCTCGCGATGAGTTGCGCTAGACGGCCACGGGCTGCTTGGTCCTCACCGGGACCGTGGTCAGCCAAGCATAGCGGTCGGGCTTCTCGCCGCGAACTATGCCGTAAAACTCCGCCTGCAGAGATTTGGTGATAGGGCCGAGTTTCCCCTTGCCAACATTAATCTTGTCGACGGAGCGGATGGGCGTGATTTCGGCCGCCGTGCCGGTAAAGAAAACCTCGTCGGCAACGTAGAGAGACTCGCGCGGAATCTGCTGCTCCACGATATTGATGCCGAGGTCGCGCGCGATCTGCAAAACGGAATCGCGCGTTATGCCCGGAAGCACCGAATTGCCCAGTGGGGCCGTGTGCAGCACGCCGTTCCGGACAACAAACAGATTCTCGCCCGAGCCTTCGCTGACATAGCCGTTCACATCGAGGGCAATGCCTTCGGCGTAGCCATTGACGATGGCTTCCATCTTGATGAGCTGCGAATTCATATAATTCGCGCCGGCCTTGGCCATCGCGGGCAGCGTGTTGGGCGCAATACGGGTCCATGAAGAAACGCAAGCGTCAACGCCCTCGCTGGCATCGGCCCCTAGATACTTTCCCCAAGGGTAATTGCAAATGTAGACCTCGGTGGGAGAGTTGAATGGGTTGACACCGGCTTCACCGTAGCCGCGGAGAACAACGGGGCGGACGTAGCAGGGCCAGACGCCATTGTGTCCCACAAGGTCAAGCATGCCGTTGATGATCTGGTCGCGCGTGAAGGGGACGTCGATGCGGTAAATACGTGCCGAGTCGAGGAGCCGCTGAATGTGTTCAGTGGCGCGGAAAATCGCCGGGCCGGACGGCAGCGCGTAACAGCGAATCCCTTCAAATACCGAAGAGCCGTAGTGCACAACGTGAGACATAACGTGGATAGTGGCGTCGTCCCAATCGATAAACTTGCCGTTGTGCCAGATTTTGTCCGTCTTCTGAATCGCCATTGAGACTCCTTCGGTATACAGATTCGCAGGAAGCGGCTGAGGTTTCTCCGAATCGTGGGAGAAAATTCTTCCAGGCTGGAATTATAACGTGGAACCGGGCGGGCTCATCGAAATCTATAGTAGCGGCACAGAAAGTAGAAAGGATGGCTGGGTTCACAGGGAATCTGGCTTTCCAGCGACGGAGTGCAGCTGCACGTAGGGTCCGCGCCAGCGCCTCCGCCACGGTTAGCGAAGCTGCACGATGTTGTTGGCCACGACTCCGGATTCACCCGCGACCATAAATCTCATGGCGATGCGTTCTGCTTTGTAGTGGTGGTAGTGATGCAAGCAGTACGCGACTCCGATGGCGGCGCCAAAACCTAAAGCCGAGCCGGCAGCCTCTCCAACTGCACCGCGCGTCACGAACGGGCGCATGATCGGATTGACTTCACGGAAACCCTCGCTCAAGCCGCGCTGCGTGGTAATAGCGTCGGTGGCAACCAGTCCGGCCAACACGCTGGCACTCACCTTGTTCTCGAACGTCCAGAATGGATGCTGCGGCTTGGGCGCATCGGGAAGTGCGAAGCGATTGACCTGGAAGCTCTGTGCCTGCATCGCGGCGCTCAGTAAGAGAATGGTGAGGAGGGCTTTCATTTTTAGTCTCCAGTACTTAGTTTGTTAAGCTAAGACGAGAGTAGGGCAGCGGCACACGAGAGTACATGGCCCAATATCGTAGGATGGGTGGCCTTCCGGTAAGAGTAACTCTGGGGTTATTTCACGTTACTACGACGGGGATTATCCCTTGAAGTAGTTGACATCAGACGGGTTCGGCTTGGTCCCGGCAACGGGAATAGGAAGTGGAGAGATCCGGTAACTATTACCTTAGTTACGGTTTCAAACGCCGGTCATGCCTGACCTTGAAGCTATGCGACGGCGAACAATGCATAGATCCGTCGCTTTAGTCACGAGAAGTTCTACTGTTGGTGGGGGGAGCCGTCGCTCGGAGACGAGGCTTGGCGCGTCTCTGCGGCAGCGGGTACCGTCGCGGGGGCCTGGATGGAAGCAACGGGTGGGGTTATGACCTGCTGGGGCTTGACGCCGATCTCGTCGCCGCGGAAGTAGCGGCCTTTATTTTTGTCGGCGCGCATTTCCGGCATGGCGGTGTACGGCTTCGAGTAGTCATTGTTGGCATTCCAGAACAGGAACCCTACGCCGCCTTTTTGTTTAGCCACTTCAATTTGCACTTCGACATACTGGGGCGAGTAGGTCTTGGTGCGCCAGGCGAAGGCCTGGAGCCAGGGGCGGATTACTACGTTGCTGTTCTTTG
The DNA here is from genome assembly GCA_050010155.1 of Terriglobales bacterium. GTDB lineage: Bacteria > Acidobacteriota > Terriglobia > Terriglobales > Acidobacteriaceae > Acidiflorens. The sequence continues at coordinate 113,837 of JBEKLO010000002.1, read as the reverse complement.
TGATCAGTTTGAAGCGGTCCATGGACTCGCCGATGAAATGCTCCGGGGCGTCGCCGGGATGGGCGATGCCGTCCATGCCGAAGAAGTGGGACGGATAGATCATGGGTGAAAGCACGTCACAGTGCTTGGCCATGGCGACGATGTCTTGGCCGGTGTGGGCGAGATCGACGGGACGCTGCCATGCCATGACTCCGAAGACGTCGAGCGAGAACAGGACGCCTGTTGGATGCAGTTGGGCATAGGCCCGATCGAGAAAATTGGCAATCACTTCCGAGCGCTGAACTTCTTTTATTTTCGGGTGATCCGTTGAAGAGTCGGCAGTCGGATGCTCAGTCTGGTAGTTGAAAACCGCATCTTTTTGGTCCCCTTCGGCGGGAAAGCGGACGTAGTCGAACTGCACTTCATCGACTCCGGACTGGGCCACGAATTTGGCCAGGGCTATGTCGTAATCCTGCACCTTGGAGTTGGAGGGGTCTGTCCAGACGAGCTTTCCATTTTCGCGCCAGGGCTGGCCGGTACTGCGAGACTTGACAGCCAACTCTGGATGAGTGGTGACCAGGTGCTCATCGCGGAAGATGGCTATACGCGCGATGGCATGCATGTTTTGGGAATGCAGGAAGTGAATGAGCTTGGGCAGGTCGGAAATATAGTGACGTTGTCCGGTGGCCAGAGGGTGGTCGAACGCGATGTTGACGATACCATCGCTATCTTTAATATCGAAAACGACGGCGTTGCCGCCGACCTCACGCCAATGACGGACAATGCGTTCGCCGTGATCACTGCCTGCCATCACTCCGGTCAAATAAATGGCGCGGACTTCGAAATCGCTTGCAACTGGTACGGTTCTCTCTACAATAGGCGATTCCAGAATTCCGGGGATAATGATAGTCTCTCCGGGTTTCAGGTAGGCAGCCTGGTGGTTATGGTTCGCTTCGCGAATGGCTTCGGACAGTTCAGTTGAAGTCAGGTATTTGGTGCGTTTCAAATACTTTCTAGCAACCGAAGGGATGCTGTCTCCGCGCTGGGCGACATAAAGGTCGGAGCCAGGGGGCGCAATCAGAGAGACGGGCGGCTCGGGCTTCTTGGTTGCTTTAGCTGTCACCTGTACTAACTGGAGAGCATGGGGGTTTTGTACAGCGGCAGCGGTGGGGCAAAAGAAACCGAAGCTGGTCAGAAACACGCGAACGAGGAAACCGGCAAGGCTTACCGTCGAAAGTCTGGCCGCTGAAAGTCTAGCCGTCGAGAATCGCGACAAGGAAATTCTCCAGAGAAGAAATATGTTTCTTAGTGTGGAGCTTCGGTAACCTGGGCCGCCAGTTACGTCCGGTCAAGCCGGTAATGGCTTAACGGACAGGGACATATGGTTAGATGGTGGCAATGTGGGGAAAGTTCCTGCCAGTCTGCAAAGAATTGCTCTTGGGCAAGCTGTGGGTAACGCGACGGCCATGACGTGAGCAGGCCTAGCCGCATCTAAAACGATGAGAAACGGGGCATTACGGCGCTTCAGGTGGATGGCTAGCGGCTTGCACTAGGAGGGAGCGGGTGAGGAAATGGAACCTATCTCCCGGATGCCAAAAATGAGCAGTTTTGCAGACAAGCGTTTTACCGGTAACTCGCAGATCCCGGAAAGGAAACAGGGGCCCGAAACGATGAGAACCAACCTTGCAACCGTGCTAGATCCGAATCGCCGCAGCAATGATGCCCGCGATTTTGAGGCAGGCCTGCGCCGGAAGATTGTGGGGCAGGATCAGGCGATCGAAAAGGTCGCGGAAATCTACCAGATGTTTCTAGCCGGGCTGAACGCGCCGGGCCGTCCCGTCGGCAATCTACTTTTCCTCGGGCCGACCGGGTCAGGCAAGACGCGCGTAGTGGAAGCCGTGGCCGAGTCTCTGTTCGGTGACGCGAGAGCCTGCATCAAGATCGATTGTGCCGAGTTCCAGCACTCGCACGAGATTGCCAAGCTGATCGGTTCGCCTCCGGGGTACCTTGGACATCGCGAGACGCACCCACTGCTGACGCAGGAAGCGCTCAACCAGTGGCACACGGACAAACTGAAACTGTCCATCCTGCTGTTTGACGAAATCGAGAAGGCTTCGGACTCGCTATGGCAGCTGCTGCTTGGCATTCTGGACAAGGCCACACTGACGCTGGGCGATAACCGGCGCGTCGATCTTTCGAGTTGCATCATCATCATGACCTCGAACCTGGGCGCAGCGGAAATGAACGGGTTGGTAGATGGCGGCTTGGGCTTCGCGCCACGAGCAGTGCAGGTGGATAACTCGCTCGACGAAAAGATTACCCGCTCGGCCGTGGATGCGGCGCGACGCAAGTTTGCGCCTGAGTTCATGAACCGCATCGACAAAGTCGTGGTATTCAAGACACTGCGTTCCGAACATCTGCAGCAGATCCTGGAAATCGAACTTGGAATGGTGCAGCAAAGGGTGTTGATGGCAGCCGGCGCACATCAGTTTGTATTCAACTGCACGCCGCAGGTGAAGAACTTCCTGTTGGCGGAAGGCACCGACCCGAAGTATGGAGCGCGGCATTTGAAGCGGGCGATTGAACGGCATCTGGTGTTTCCGCTGGCGAACCTGGTGGCGACAGGACAAGTGAAGCTGGGAGATTTCATCCGCGTCGATCTGCTGGGTGAGAGCACACTCACTTTTGTAAAAGAGGCCGAAGGCGCGATGGTGCCTGTGCTGCTCGAACGTTACGGAGCGGCGGCGGCGATGCCGGCTGTAGCGGCGGCCAGAGCGGCGCGTCCAGTGATACAGCGCAAGGAATTTGGCGCGGGATCACAAAACGAAAATAAGTAAATCAAGTTGCTGGTAGGTGGGGCACCGCGTGGGCGGTGCCCTTTTTTATTGGGAACTGCTTTCAATTCGCGACGGCTTCCGGAGTTGGAAGGCCGCGTTATAAGTTGCCTGGCCGGCAACACCCGCGCACTCCTATTCGACCACCTCTTCGACCACCTCGCGCACCCCGAAACCATCCGGGAGCAAGCGGGATTATTCCCCAATTGCCGTAAACCCTGAAATAATCCCACCGGGTGCCGCTTGGAGGTCTAATGGCCAAATCACGCAGGGAATTTCTGACGCTTACATCGCTCGGTTTAGTCGGAGCAGCCGTCACAGCGAACAGCCGGGCGCAGGAGCCGAGCACGTTGCCGCCCGGGGCGCCACCCGCATTCGGCACAGGACCGGCCGTCGGTCCGGAAGTGTCGCCTTCCACCTTCGCCGAGGCGCAAAAGTTGGTTCAGGTCGAATTGACGGAAGCCGAGCGCTCGGAAGCCGCGGGTAGTTGGCGTGCCAACATGGCCGGACTCTACGAGCGACGCACCGGGCCGCGGAAAGTGGCGCTGGAGACGGCGCTCTCTCCGGCCACCCAGTGGAACCCGATGTTGCCGGGCCTGAAAGCGATTCCAGAGCGGGACCGATTTGTGCGCAGCAACACCGACCCGGGGCCCTTGCCCGGAAGTGACGAAGACATCGCTTTCGCCTCGGTGGTGCAGCTCTCGCGATGGATCGAGCAACGCAAGCTCACCTCGGAGCGTCTGACCCAGATTTATCTGAAGCGTCTGCAGGAGTTCGACCCGAAGCTGCACTGCGTGATCACGCTCACACGCGACCTCGCGCTCGCGCAAGCGAAAGCGGCCGACGTGGAGATCGCAGCGGGCAAGTACCGCGGTCCGCTGCATGGTATCCCGTGGGGCGCCAAAGATCTTCTTGACACCTCTGGAATTCCTACTACGTATGGCGCCGAGCCCTTCCGAAACCGTGTTCCCACAGAGGATGCCGCGGTGGTAAAGCGTCTGCATACGGCGGGCGCTGTGCTGGTGGCCAAGCTGAGTCTGGGAGCATTGGCGCTCAATGATATCTGGTTCGGCGGGCAGACCATGAATCCGTGGTTACTGGAGGAAGGATCGTCGGGATCAAGCGCTGGACCCGGCGCGGCCACGGCTGCAGGTTTGGTGGGTTTTGCGATTGGAAGCGAGACTGGGGGCAGCATCGTCTCTCCTTCAATGCGCTGCGGCATTACCGGCCTACGGCCTACTTATGGACGAGTCCCTCGCACGGGCGCGATGACGCTTTGCTGGTCGCTCGACAAACTTGGCCCCATGACGCGGACTGTCGAGGACGCGGTGCTGGTACTGCACGCCATCTCCGGTCCCGACGGCGGCGACCTGGCCAGCGTGCCGAGCAAGCTTGACTTCGACTCGGGTGCGCCGGTGGAAGGGTTGCGAGTTGGTTATTTCCCAGCTTGGATGAAAGAAAATCCGGCGACCGATGTGGATCGTGCGGCCCTCGACGTCGTCAAAAAGCTGGGGATGATCCCGGTTGAGATGACTCTTCCCAACTGGCCCTATGACTCTCTGTATGTGATTCTCTTTGCCGAAGCCGCAGCTGCCTTCGAGCAACTTACATTGAGCGGAGAAGCGAACCAGTTGAAGGTGCAGGTGCCGGATGCGTGGCCTAACCTCTTTCGTCAATCCCGTTTTCTGTCGGCCGTGGATTTCGTGCAGAGCGACCGCTTCCGGCGCAAAGTGGCCGAGGAGATGGCGCATGTATTCTCCCAGGTTGACGTGCTGCTTGTCCCTTCCCTGCGGGACGAAATGCTCACGCTTACGAACTTCACCGGACATCCCTCGCTCACAATGCGAGCGGGGTTTGTGGAAGTGTCGGAGGCTCGCAGCGACTGGGCGCCCGATCCGAAACACCCGCTGCCGAAATTTTCGCCGCCCCGCCGCGTGCCTCACGGGATCACGCTGATTGGCCGGCTTTTTGACGAAGGGACGCTGAGCAGAGTCGGGATCGCTCTCGAGCCCAGCTTCGGTGTGGCAAGCGCGCGGCCCCCGGGCTTCTGAACTGGGGCGACGCCTGATCGCACTAGTGGGTTGTCTTCAAATAGTCGTTGTACGAGTGTCTTGCCCATCCCAAATAATGCGGGTTCGCGCGATTCGTATCATCGAGCTTCTTCAGCATCCTCGGAAGCAGTTCACCATAGTCGGGCGTGCGCAGTGCAATCGCCATCTTTGCTAGATTCACATCGTCCAACCCGCCGTAAGCCATGTAGAGGAAGTTCTGGCTGGTCTTCTGCACTCTTCCGGCTTTTTGTTCGAAGCTTTTCCCGTCTCCCGGGCTGCTCAGCTCGTACATCATCAATGTGACCCGCGGCACAGAGGTTAAAAGCATCCTGCGTTCGCCAGAATCGCCCTTGAGAAGCTTATTCTGGATATCGGCATTCACCGTCATTCCCGCGGGTTCCGCCAGCGCGCGCACCGCGCGAAAAGCATTCACGAGGCCCGGTAAAAATCGCAGGTTGCGTGGCCCTTTATTCTCCGGACGCTGTTGCGGTTCCACATCCAGGTGGATGCCGTCGTATCGCTCCATCGCGTGTCGCCGATTGAATTCCACGATTTCACGGACGTGACCAAGCAGCGTCTCTCGGTGTTTCCCGGGTTCGTCCGCGTCCACGCTCGATATCAGGGCTTCGACTCGAATGTTTGAGCCATGTAGCAAAGCAATAAGACGAGTCAGCCGGGCCTCCTCGGCTGCGGCACTGCGCTCGGAGACCGACAAGTAGACTTCGTTAATCCCCCCGGATCGGCAGAACTCCAGCAACTTCTCCGCCGCACGAGGCGATTCGAAGACGGTCGGGCTTTTCCATACCCACAGCCCATGAACCGGCGTCGAAATCGTTTGCGCCAGCGGGAATGCAGAAAATACGCCCAGAAGAACTGAGCAGAATAACGGCACACAGGCAATGTGAGCGCGGGTCGCGAGAGCGGGAACGAGTCGGGGCATGAGTGAGCTTGCCATATTGAGGCTCCTGGTCAAGGTTCTGGATCGGCCTGATTGTCCATAAAGCACCGATCAGCCTTCCCTCGGCATCGAATGGATTTGCCGGAAGTAGCCCGTCCAGAATAGGATATTGCCCCGGCACCGCCGCAGAAAATTCGGCGCTAGGAGACTTTCTTGAGACGCAGTTACGAACCACGCCGCGTTTTCCAGTTGGCCGGAGTCTTGATCTGTGGAGCCGCAATCTCGCTCGCGCAAACCGATACCAACCCGGGTTCTCCCGGCCAATCCATCCCCGGCACAGGTGGGGTAAGCACTTTCGCCAGCAGCGTGCCGGCAAAGCTGGTTCCGGGGATTTTGCCCCTTTCGTTGCGAGACGCCATCGACCGCGGATTGAAACAAAATCTCGGACTACTGCTTTCGAATGCGGACATTCAGTCGGCCCGAGGACAGCGATGGGAGCAGCTTAGCGCTCTCCTCCCGCACGTGACAGCGGCGCCGTACGTGGCGGAGTCGAAGCTCAATATCGATGAACTCGGGTTTGCCGGTTTGGGCAGCCTCTTGCACATCTCGCCATCGATCGGCCCGTTTTCTTACTTCGACGCGCGGGCGTCGTTGACTCAAACCCTGTTCGACTGGAAGTCGATCAACGCGACGCGCTCGGCGAGCCAGAGTTTGAAATCCGCCAGCTATACCTTCAAGGACGCCCGCGATCTGGTGGTGCTTGCTGTCGGCTATACCTATCTGCAAGCCATCGCCGACACAGCTCGCATTGAAACGGCCCGAGCGCAGGTCGAGACGGCACAGGCGGTCTACGATCAGGCTGCGGACCAGGTGAATGCCGGCACGTCACCAGACATCGACGCTCTGCGTGCAAAGGTCGAGCTCCAGACCCGGCAACAGCAGTTGATCCAGGCGAAGAATAATTTCGCCATCCAGAAGCTGACCGTGGCGCGCGTGATCGGATTGGCTCCTGGGCAGGAATTCGAATTCACCGACAAGTCGCCGTACCAGCCGTTCGAAGAGGTCACGGTGGATGAGGCGCTGAAACGTGCCTACGCTTCGCGATCCGATTACCAGGCAGCGATGAACGACGTACGCGCGGCGGAATTCACAAGGAAAGCAGCGCTGGGCGGCTATCTCCCATCGCTTTCTTTTAACGCCGATTATGGGCTGGCAGGGTCGCATCCCTCCACCGCAACGCCGGTCGCCGACGCGCGGGGAACGCTGTCAATTCCGATTTTTCAGGGCGGTAGCGTTCACGGCGACGTTTTGCAGGCCGATGCCAGACTCGAACAGAGCCGCGAGCGACTGGAGAATCTACGCGCGCAGATCGATTCCGACGTGCGTGCGGCGCTGCTGAACCTGGAGTCGTCGGCCGAGCAAGTGAAAGTAGCGCGCAGCAACATTGATCTGGCGGAAGAAACGCTGACCCAATCTCGCGATCGTTTCAGCGCCGGTGTCACCGATACAGTAGAAGTGGTGCAATCGCAGGAAGCGGTCGCGAGCGCACACGAGCAGTACATCTCGAGTCTCTACAACTATAATTACGCGAAAATTTCTCTGGTTCGCGCTCTGGGCGTTGCTGACCAGGGCGTCAACGAATATTTCAAAGGAAAATGAACATGGCGGAAGGAAACCCACCCCTTTCGGTATCCGACGCAGGCAAGGAATCTGCGACCGATTCGTCGTCCGCCGAGGCATCGCCCTTGGCGGATAGGAAGTATAGGCCCCCGGCGCGGCAAAATCGCAATCGCCGCAGGAACATCGTGATCCTAGTCGCGGTCGTCGTCGTGCTGGTCGCGGGAATTTTCTTGTGGCGCTGGCTGAGCAGCTACGAATCGACTGACGACGCGCAAGCCGATGTTCACCTCTACCCCGTCAGCGCTCGTGTTTCCGGCTACGTGGTGCGCGTCAACGTTGACGACAACCAGTGGGTGCAGAAAGGCACGGTGCTGGTCGAGATCGACCCGAAGGATTACGAGGTTGCGGTCGCGCAGGCGCAAGCGAATCTCACCAACGCGGAGGCTACCGCGCAATCGCTGAATATCACCGTTCCCATTACTTCCGTGAACAGTTCCAGTCAACTGAGGTTCACGGCTTCCGGAGTCGAGGACGCGAATGCCGGAGTCGTGGCCGCCGAAAGGCAACTCACTGCCGCTCATGAGCAACTGGAAGCGGCCTTAGCGAATGATGTGAAGGCGCAAGACGATCTCCACCGTTACAAGTTGCTGGTCGACAAGCGGGAAGTATCGCAGCAAATCTACGATCAAGCGCTAGCTGCAGCGAAGTCGAGCACCGCTACGGTAGCGGCCGCGCGCGCCAGCGAATCGGCAGCGGAGCAATTCGTGCAACAGGCCCGCAGTCGCGTGTCGCAAGCCGAGGCAAACCACAAATATGCGGAGACTGGGCCACAGCAAGTTTCGTCGACCCAGGCTCGAGTGCGGGCGGCGATTGCCGATGTGGAGCAAAAGCGCGCGTTGCTTGAGCAGGCGCAACTGAATCTCTCGTATACGAAAATCGTGGCTCCCGTCACCGGGGAAGTAAACAAAACGGTTGTGGTCGGGATGAACGTGCAGGACGGGCAGCAACTCATAACCGTAGTGCCGCTCGACGAAGTCTGGGTCACCGCCAACTTTAAAGAGACGCAGCTTAGACACATGCAAGTTGGACAACGAGCCGAAATCCATATTGATTCGAGCGGCCGGACTTTGAAAGGCCATGTGGACAGCATTGCGGGAGCAACCGGCCCGCTGTTCAGCTTACTTCCGCCAGAGAATGCCACTGGGAATTACGTCAAAATTGTCCAGAGAGTTCCGGTAAAGATCGTTCTCGATGCGGGAGAGAACCGGGATCGCCGGCTTCGCCCGGGCATGAACGTAGTGCCGGACGTGTATCTCAAATGAGTTGCGATCAATGAGTTTCCTGCAATGAGTTCTGCGGCAATCACCCTCGACCAGGACGTTTGGCGGCCGAAGTATAACCCTTGGCTGATCGCTGTGGTCGTGGCTATGGCAGCGTTCATGGAGGTGCTCGACACCAGCATTGCCAACGTGGCGTTGCCCTATATCGCCGGGAATCTGGGCGCGAGCAACGACCAGAGTACGTGGGTGCTGACGTCATATCTGGTCTCGAATGCGATCATCCTGCCGATCAGCGGCTGGCTTGCGGGAACGCTGGGGCGGAAACGCTTCTTCATGTCCTGCCTGGCCATTTTTACTGTGAGTTCTTTGCTGTGCGGTATCGCGCCGAGTCTGGGCTTTCTTCTTTTCTTCCGCGTATTGCAGGGCGCGGGCGGCGGCGGGCTGCAGCCGATGGCTCAGGCCATTCTGGCAGATACGTTTCCGCCCCAACAACGGGGCCTGGCATTTGCGCTGTATGGCATTACCGCCATCATGGCGCCTACCATCGGGCCAACTCTGGGCGGGTGGATCACCTTTAATTATTCCTGGCGATGGATTTTTTTTATTAACTTACCGGTCGGCATGCTCACATTGTTTCTGGTCCGGCGCTTTGTTGAGGACCCTCCTTACTTAAGCCGGCTCAAGTCCGCTGGCGTCAAGTTGGACTACATCGGCATCGCCCTCTTGGCGCTCGGCATCGGGGCGTTGCAGGTGCTGCTCGACAAGGGGCAGGAAGATGACTGGTTCGGGTCGCGCTTCATCACAACTTTAATCGTCGTGTCGGCCGTGTCTCTGATCTCGCTGGTGATCTGGGAGCTGTATCAGAAGGCGCCGATCATCGACATGCGCATGTTCAAGAGCTTCAACTTCGCTAGTTCGAGCCTGATGATGTTCACGCTGGGCATCATGCTGTTCAGCAGCCTGGTGTTGATGCCGCAATTTTTGCAGACGCTCGTCGGATACACGTCGCAACTGGCGGGGCTCGCACTTTCTGCCGGAGGCCTGGTCTTGCTGATTGAGATGCCCATCATGGGGCAACTAACGACGAAAATCCAAGCGCGCTATTTGATTGCTTTCGGCTGGCTGTCGCTGTCGATCGCCATGTACTATTCCACGCAACGAATCGATTTGCTGATCAGCTTCAGCGCCGCTACGTGGCTGCGTATTGCCCAGGTGATTGGTTTAGGGTTCCTGTTTGTGCCGATTACGCTGGTGGCTTACATCGGAATTGCGCCGGAGAAGAATAACTCGGTTGCGGGCATCGTCAACTTCATGCGCAATATGGGAAGCAGTGTGGGGACGTCTATGGTCACCACGTTGATTGCCCGTCGCTCGCAACTTCATCAGGCAAGGCTCGTGGAAACCGTTCGTGTGGACAATCCTAATTTTATGAATTCGGCCAACGGCCTGAGTCATCAACTGGCTACTGCCGGTGTGGGGCGGCATGAGGCGCAACTTACGGCCTACGCACAGATTTATCAAGCGCTGCAAAACCAGGCGGCGAGTCTGGCATACATTGATACTTTCATGGTGCTTTGCGTGGGAGCGGGAATTATGTTCTGTCTGGCGTTTGTTTTAAAGAAAAACGATCCTGGCGGTGGCGGTGTGAGGGTCGCGGAGTAGTGATGACGTCAGAGGTTCGAGGTCGGATTGCAGAGGTGAAAATGCCATGGAGCAAAGCGCGTCGGCGATCCTGGGATTTTACTTCTGCAATCTGACCTCTGACTTCTGACCTCCCTGAGAGGCACAGAGGCAGTCATGCTGGAATTTAAAGCTATTCTTTGTCCGGTTGATTTCTCGGAGTTCTCGGTTCGGGCGTATCAGCACGCGCTATCGCTGGCGGAGCATTATCGAGCCAAGTTGGTGGCGCAGCATATCGTCGAGATGTCGCGATATCCTTACGCTGATTACGCGGCCACGGCAGGAGATTATGCGGAGTTCTGCCGCACGCTGCACGAGGGCGGCAAGGAACAACTGCGCGACTTCGTGAAGAAGCATCATCACGGCGAGATTCAACCGGAGCTGGTGGTGAATGAAGGAGCAGCGCCGGATTGTATTCTGTCGCTGGCGCAAGCGAGCAAAGTGGATTTGATTGTCATGGGAACCCACGGCCGGCGCGGATACGACCGGCTGGTGCTGGGATCGGTGACTAACCGTGTCATGCGCAAGACTCCGTACCCAGTGCTGGCCGTTTGTAAGCTGCCGCAAGAGTCCGGTTCAGCGGAGATGGCGGTGGGTAAAGCGCGCGGCCACCACTTGAACCGTGTTCTTTTCTGCACGGATTTCTCGGAGAATTCAGAGCGCGCGTTGAGTTATGCAATCTCGGCCGCCGACGAGTACGATGCCGAACTCACCCTGCTGCATGTTCTGGAGGACGCTCCCAGTGCGGGCAAGACGGAAGAAGTCATGGCGAAAGCGGCACAGCACCTCGACCAACTGATTCCACCGGAAGCCCGCAAGAGTCTCAAGGTCAAGACGGTGGTGCGCGTCGGAAAACCATACCAGCAGATCATTCAACTCGCCGAGCAGACACAAGTTGATCTGGTGGCCATGGGAGTGCGTGGCCGCGGCGCATTGGATATGGCGGTGTTCGGTTCGACGACCTACCGGGTGCTTCAGCTGGGACCATGCCCGGTTCTCGCCGTCCACATTTGAGGTAGCGCACATGATCAAAATCATTACGATAGAACGCGAGTACGGATGCGGCGGCGGTGAAATCGCGCAACTGCTTGCCAAACACTTGGGCTGGAAGCTGTGGGACCAATTGCTAACGGAGGAGATCGCGCGGCGGGCGGATTGTCCCAAGGCAGTCGTTGAAGGACGAGAGGAAAAGCCCGATCCCCTCTACTACCGCCTCTTCAAATCGTTTTTGCGCGGCAGTTACGAAGGAAGCCTCAACGCGCACAAGCTCAAACTGGTCGACAGCGAGTGCATCCTGAAGTTTACGGAACAAGTCGTTCAGCACGCGGCGAAAACCGGAAATTCTGTGATCGTCGGAAGGGGCTCGCAGCAGTTTCTCAAAAACCGCCAGGACACCTTGCGTGTGTTTCTTTTCGCTCCGAGAGCAGATAAAGTGCGGCGCCTGCTGGCCCGCGGAAAGAGCGAGCAGGAAGCCGATCAACTGGTGGATACGGTGGATCGAGAGCGCGTCGATTTCATCCAGAAGTACTTCCACGTCGAATGGCCTGACCGCGCGATCTACCACGCCATGATCAATACTGCGATAGGTGACCAAGCCGTCATTGACATGATTCTGGGCTTTAAGCAAACCCTCGACCCGACCCATTAGCGACGATGTCCGGCTGATTCCGCGCTAAGAGTTACGTCAACAGGTTGCCAATATTATTCGCTTCTCAGGACCCGCATGGGATCAACCGTAGCCGCACGCCGCGCCGGCAGCAGGGCGGCGAGAAACGCGGCGAGCAACAGCAGTGCGGTGCTGCCAAAGATGACAGTGGGATCCCCAACTTTGGTTTGGTAGAGCAGGCTACCGATCGACCGCGCCGCTACAAATGCCAGCGCCAACCCAGCCAGAATGCCTCCCACGACTGGAATGGCTGCCTGTCGGATGACCAATTGCATCAACGCGGTTTTGTCCGAGCCCAGCGCCACGCGGATGCCAAACTCCTGCTCGCGCAGCGACACCGAATACGCCAGCACCCCGTAAACGCCTAGCACTGCCAGTAGCAAAGCTGCCACGCCAAAGCTTGACAGCAGCATTGCCTGAAACCGTTCTGTCGCGACCGAATCGTTCACCTGATCGTCCAGCGATTTCAGCGTCGGAATCGCAACCTGGGGATCGATGTTCCAAATCGTGCGGCGAATCGAATCTGCCAGTGCCGAGGTCGGCTGCGGGCTGCGGACGAAGAAAAACGCCCTCCACCACGGATTTTGCCAGTACGGCACGTAAACCATGCTGGCAGTCTGCTTCAGGTCATTGGTGCGCGCGTCCGCGACCACCCCGATGACTGTGTAAGTCGTTTCTCCACCAACCTCGAACACTTTTCCTACGGGATCCTCTCCCGGCCATGCTGCCCGCGCCGCATCTTCGGAGATGAGTGCATTGGTCGAATGATTTTGGTCCGAAGCCTGCAGATCACGGCCCGCGACAAGCGGAATCTTGAGCGTGCTGACGTAGGACGGACTCACCCAGCGTATGTTGGCATCGGGTTCTTGTCCGGGCGGCACAGGATGGTCCCGCCGCACGATGCTGCTGACCCATGTGTCGCCGGCGATGGGCATCTCACTAGTCATGGCGACGGACTCGACTCCGGGAAGCCGCCCCAGGTCAGTCATCGCACGATCGATAAAATTCCGGCGTACACGTTCTGCGCCCGCATCTTCTGGCGAATTGCCGTATTGAGGTGTGCTCAGGCTCACGCTGGCTAACGTGATATGGCTGGCATCGAAGTCACGTTGCTGCGTCAGCAGCCGCGAAAAGCTGCGCACCAGCAGTCCCGTAACAATCAGCAGAACCACAGTGCAGGCAACTTCTCCGGCGACCAAGAGTTGACGCGTGCGCTGCCCTTCGCGCGTGTTGGCGACACGCGTGGGATTGGATTGCATTGCCCGTTGCGGATCGACGTGGATCGTCCGCAATGCCGGCAGTAAACCAAACAGCAGCGCCGTCACGATCGAGAGGCCCGTCGCCGCCAGCAGTGCCAGCCAGTTTACGTGTACTTCGTTCAGTCGCGGAAGGTTAGCGGGAGCCGCGGCCACAAACAGCCGCACCCCAGTGAATGACAGCAGAATGCCCAGCCCTCCGCCAAGCCCGGCCAGCAGCAGACTCTCGATCAGCGCGGACCACAGCAGGCGGCCCGTCCCTGCGCCCAGCGCCGCCCGCACCGCAATCTCGCGCTCTCGCGTGACGCCCCGCGCCAGTTGTAGGTTGGCAAGGTTCACACAACCGATGAGCAGCACCGCTCCCACCGCGGCCAGCAAGAGCCAGAGTGCGGTACTCACACGTCCCGCGACCTCATGGATGAGCGGCTTCACCAGCACCCACGCATCGCTCGGCATGGCGGGGACGTTTCGCGCGTAGGCCCGTTGCAGACCGCTCAGTTCACTTTGTGCCTGCGCCAGACCGATCCCCTTCTTGAGACGGCCGACGACGAGGTAATTGTAGTTTCCGCTGTCAGTCATGTCCGGCAATAGCGGCTTGAAGACTTCGTAGGGTCGGATCGTTCGCTGCGAAACGGCAGTCGGCATTTCACTCATGTGCGGGAAGTTGAACGCCCGCGGCGCAACGCCGACCACGGTCTCCGGAATGCCGGAGATGCGCACGGTGCGGCCAATGACGTCGGCATCGCCGTGAAAGTATTTCTGCCACGCGTCCCAGGACAGAATGACTTCTTGATCGCGACCCTCATTTGCCTCAGCGGGCAGAAAGCTCCGCCCCAATAACGGCTGCACTCCGAGCACTGAAAAAAAATTGGACGAGATTTCCAGTCCGCCTGCGATATTCGGGTGATCGGTGTCGGTGGAAACGCTATAACCGCGGTTTCGAAAAATCGCTGCGTCAGTCAAGGTCTTCGAGTTGGCCGTCCAATAGAGGTATTGCTTGTAGTTGGCAGGGCCAGCGGGTTGGTTCCGCTGCCGCGCCGCTGGGCGCAGTACCACCAGACGCTCAGGATCGTGAAAGGCAAACGGTTTCAGCAAAACCGAATTCACCACGCTGAATACCGACGTGACCGACCCGATTCCCAAGCCCAGCGTCAAGATGGCAAAGAAAGCAAATCCGGGGGACCTGCGCAAACTGCGAATGCCTAACCGTAGATCCGGTAACAAATTTTGCATGCGTACCCCTGAAGACAGTTTGACCCGTCAAGGGTTGGCATGTACCCTGCCAAACCATCCTGCACATCCAAATCACTTATCTGTCTGGAGATACGTAGCTTAGCTCAACGTTGCGAGAGCCTCAAAGCTGTCCGAAATGGACCATTGCTGTTCGCGAATGAACACCAATGTTGGAATAACAAGCAAACCGGACGCTGAAGATGCCGCCCGGCTTGCTTCTGGATCGCTGCTTGTTTTTCGACTTCTGGCCGCTGTACTAGGGGTTCCCGTCTGTCACGGCGATGCCGAAGCCGCCGTCCGTCCCGGTGATGAAGCTCTGATTCACATCTGTTCCGTCGATATTCGCCCGGCCGATCGTACAGGTTGGACCCGGATTACTGCATGTGCCGCGGTCTCCCCAGTCCGCCCAGAAGATGTACTTGCTGTCGACCGCGAGGAACGCAATTTCACCGCCAAGGCCGGTGATGAAGTTCGGGTTCACATCAGAGCCAGTAAGGTCGGCGCGCCCGATGCCGGTGCCGCCGTTTGAGGTGAAGTAGATGTATTTGCCGTGGATGGCAATTCCCGAGCCCGAGCCTGCTCCAGAAATAAAGTTCAGGTCCACATCGGTTCCCTTAATGGACGCACGCCCGATCGATTCGGTTTCGTAGTTTGCCCAGTAGATGTGAGAGCCGGTGAGGGCGATCCCACACACTCCCGTTCCGGTTTCGATGAAGTCCTGATTCACGCCGCTGCCATCGAGGTCGGCCCGCCCAATGAAGCTTCCCACGTCCCCCGCCCAATAGATGTAAGTCTTGTTGACTGCGACCCCGCATGGATTCGAGGCGCCTGTGATGAATTGGTCGTCCACGCCGCTGCCGTCAAGATTGGCCCGTCCGATGTTGGTTGCCGATCCACCATTGGCTCCGGTCCAGTAGATGTAGTCCGTATTCAGCGTCAACCCTCCGCCCCCGGTCCCCTCGGCGGTTGTGATGAAGTCCTGGTTAACGCCTGTGCCCGTGATCGTCGCCTGCCCGATCGTGCCATTGAGGGAGTTGGTCCAGTAGACGTACGCGGCCGCCTTCTGCTCGACGTCCTGTGCATGTATTGAGGCGGGCCAGGCGCAGAGCGCCAAAATAGCCACGAGGGTTTTACAGAAAATATATTTTCCTGCAGCGCGGTGCATTGTCTTTATCATTTGCATTCTCCTGATGATCCGTATACCCAGCGCTCGCCGGGAAGGGGGCATCGCGCCAGTTTTCACGCAGGGGAGCATGCAACCGATCGGATGTGGGCGCAAGTGTGAAGGGGTATTGTTACGGTATCAAGCCGTGATTTCTTGCATTTGCACGGGTCACGTGTCGGTTGGGCGCCGCACTGTCCCATGCAACGCCATGATTTCTACCCCACACAACTTCACGGTGCGAAGTCCTGAACCCGCCCGCTGACCAGCTTTCCTCGGTGCCATATTCGCTGAGCGCAAGAGGAAGGCGGTTATAACGATGAAGATTGCGGAAAGGGATCGGTGAATCTCTCTGGTCTCATTTTCGACATCCTAGAATCTCTTTTCGTCTAACACCACAACCTGTCTGCGGCGAACCTTCGTTTTTTCTAGATATCGATGAATCGGTTCCAGTTGCGATAGATTCTATCCTCGATCCTACTTCATTTCTGGTCTAGCTCCGGCGGCGTCGCCAAGGCAACTCCCGAATCGGTTAAGGAAGTTGCCGCTGAGGCCAATCACGACAAAATCCATGCGCTAATCGAGCAAGACGGGAGCCTTCTCCGAGCCCAACTGGCTGAGCGCGGACGGTTGATCAGGGAGGTTGGAAACCACCGTCTGGCTTACGTTGCAACTCCCAATCGGGAGGTCTTTACCAGACTGACGACGTTCTTCCTCGTCGAACGCGGCGATTAGTTCCTCCACAAGTTTGATCATCTTCTGTGGGTCCTTCTCAGCTTCAACCTTTTGAGCCATATCACGCCACCGTTTCTGCGGCTGAGATGCGACTTCATCTCGCGTTTCGCGCGTCACATCGTCAATGTCGATGGCGTTAGAGAGTTCTTTCGCAATTCTCTTTACAGTCTCCACGGGAATTTGCTCAAAATGTGTCTTCGACGCTTTCATTGTTTTGCCTCGCTCACTTCAAAAACCGTACCACTCCCGGGGACGTACGGGTTATATCTTTTGGACAATCTTTGCACCTGCTTTAGCGCGTTAAGTAGCTCAAATGCCGAGAGTTATGCGTCGTTCATCTCGACGCAGCGATCACGACAGCGCCCGACATTTTCAGGCTTCGATTTTTTGCTTGCAACGAGTCGTGTCGTTACATTACGATTGCGCTACGTTAGGTTAATGATTTCTCTCCACTCCGGGAGGGCGTTCGATGAATCAAGCAAAGAAGAACCCGATGAACTTCAAGACCATGTCTCAAGTGGATGTTCCGCAAGGACGCAACGGAAAGCACAAGCAGATCATCACACAGATTCTCTCCGACCTCGATCAATTGGCGGATGGCGTTGCGCTCAAAGTCCCGTTGGCGGAGTTAGAGGAAAGCAAGGAAAATGTGCGATCCGCCCTGAATCGCGCCATTCACAAAGGCGATCGTAGTGTGAAAACAGCAAGCGACACCGATTTTTTGTACGTGTGGAACGAGACGCAGTCCTAGGCTCTCGCGCGAAAGTTCTTGCCGTCCACCGGAAGCGCGCACATACGCCCGCAAGTCTACGGGTGCCCCACACATTCGCGTTTCTTGCGAATGTGTGGGTAAGCCGCGCGTTCACACGGGATCCACTCTCTGGCTGTTAGAATTTCTCTCTAATGATCTTCCGCAGCGATAACCGCACTCCCGAGCAGATACGGCTCGTTAACATCGTTCCCGACTTCATCTCGACCGCCGAGGGCTCGGCACTGATCGAGATGGGCAACACGCGCGTCATCTGCACCGCATCCGTCGAAGAGTCGGTGCCTTCATTCTTGCGTAATTCGGGCAAGGGATGGATTTCTGGTGAATACGGAATGCTCCCGCGCGCGACCTTGACCCGCACCGCACGCGAATCGGCCAAGGGAAAGCAGAGTGGTCGCACGCAGGAAATTCAACGCCTCATTGGACGCTCCCTGCGCGCGGTGGCTGATTTGAAGCGCCTGGGCGAGCGCACCATCTGGATCGATTGCGACGTAATTCAGGCGGACGGAGGCACACGAACCGCTTCGATCACCGGAGCATTCGTTGCGCTCGGCCTGGCTTTGCAGCGTCTGATCGATGCCGGAACTTTGACAGCCGCGCCGATCAAGGATTTTGTGGCAGCGATCAGCGTCGGCATCGTGGACGGCGAGATTCTTCTCGATCTCAACTATGAAGAAGATTCGCGCGCCGACGTGGACATGAACTTCGTGATGACCGCTGGCAACAAGATCGTCGAACTACAGGCGACGGCTGAGCATCAGGTATTCGACGACGCGCAACTGGCAAAGATGATGTCGCTAGCGCGGCAAGGAATTCAGTCGTTGATCGCCAAGCAGCAATCGCTGCTCGGAACGCTGGCTCTGCGGCAGTGAAACGGAATCTTATTTTGAGCTGTCAACCTGAGCAAAGCGAAGGACCTGCTGTTCGCGGCAAGAAGCAGACCCCACGTTTCGCTCAGGACAACAGAGTTTGGAATGTTTACGCTAATGGTGATGGCTGTGGTTTAGAATGGCCTGTCATACTGCAATAACTAGGAGGATCTTATGAAACTTACCCCGGGTAAGCTCGCCGGAATGAAGGCCGTATCCAATGAACATGGAGTCATAGCGGCCGCCGCCATGGATCAGCGCGGCTCTCTGCAGAAATCTCTCGCCAAGGAAAAGGGCTCGGCGGTTTCTGATGCCATGATGGAGGAGTTCAAGATCCTGGTGAGCGAAGTCCTAACCCCGCACGCCAGCGCCATCCTGCTCG
This sequence comes from Terriglobales bacterium, assembly GCA_050010155.1. Classification (GTDB taxonomy): domain Bacteria; phylum Acidobacteriota; class Terriglobia; order Terriglobales; family Acidobacteriaceae; genus Acidiflorens. The sequence continues at coordinate 95,423 of JBEKLO010000002.1, read as the reverse complement.
ATCCGGAGTGGGGACTGCCGGCCGCAAAGCGCCGCGCCAAGAATGCCGGCCTGCTGCTGGCTTATGAAAAGACCGGGTACGACAAGACCGGCCCCGGCCGCCTGCCCGACCTGCTCGATCATTGGTCCGCGCGCCGACTGAAAGAGGCGGGCGCAGACTGCGTCAAAATTCTGCTCTACTACACGCCCACCGATCCCAAGGACGTGAATGAGAGAAAACACTCCTGGGTCGAACGGATCGGCGATGAATGCCGCGCCAACGACATCCCGTTCTTCCTCGAATTTGTCGGCTACGAAGAAGGAGCGGATGAGAAGGGACTCGACTACGCAAAGAAGAAACCGCACATCGTCACCGAAAGCATGCGCGAGTTCAGCAAGCCCCGTTACGGCGTCGACGTGCTCAAAGTCGAAGTGCCCGTGAACATGAAGTTCGTCGAGGGCACGAAATCCTTCGGGGGCACCAAGGCCTACACCAAGAAAGAAGCGATCGACTTCTTCCACACCGCAGCCGCGGCCGCGACCAAGCCGTTCATCTATCTTTCCGCCGGAGTCAGCAACTCGGAGTTCAGCGAGACGCTTGAACTGGCTGGAGAGTCGGGAGTGAAGTTCAATGGCGTGCTCTGCGGACGCGCCACCTGGAAAGATGGCATTCCGATCTACGCGAAACAAGGCGCCGACGCGTTCCGGAAGTGGTTGGAGACCGAGGGAGTGAAGAACATCAACAACGTCAACGGGAAACTGAAGGCTGCAACCTCGTGGCACTCGATCTACGGAGTGGAACCCGCGTTCGCCCACGTTTAAGTGAAAACTTTTTGCAAGCCAACAGGCGGGTCTTCGGACCCGCCTTTGTTGCCTGAATGCTGAATGCCTACTGTTGAACCCAAAACTGCTCTGATCACCGGCGCCTCGTACGGCATTGGACTGGAACTCGCCCGCATCTTCGCGCGCAAAGGCTACCACCTGGTTCTCGTAGCCCGCAGCGCGGACAAACTGCGGCAACTCGCATCCGAACTCGAGAAGGCCCACGGCACCCGTTCGCTGATACTCGCCGTCGACCTATCCGAACCGGGAGCTGCCGCGTATGTAGTCGATCAAACGACGCGCGCCGCCATTGAGCTTCATGTTTTGGTCAACAATGCGGGATTCGGACAGTACGGCATATTCGCCGAGAACGATCTGGAAGAATGTCTGCGCCAGATCCAACTCAACGTGACCACTCTCACTCACCTCACTCGCCTATATCTTCCGGCGATGATGGAGAGGAAGAACGGGAAGATACTGAACGTGGCGTCCACCGCAGCCTTTCAGCCCGGACCGCTGATGGCCGTCTATTTCGCAACTAAAGCTTACGTCTTGCATTTCTCCGAGGCGCTGGGCAATGAAGTCCAAAACTCAGGCATCACGGTAACTTGCCTCTGCCCAGGCGCGACGACCACGGAGTTCCACAAGCGCGCGCGCACAACGGGCCTGCGTCTGCTGAAGTTCGGTTCGATGGATGCCGCTACCGTTGCCGAGGATGGTTATCGCGCACTGATGGCCGGAAAGCCCGTGGTGATCTCAGGATTCAAGAATTGGCTGCTTGCAGAATCGCTGCGCTTCGCTCCACGACGCCTGGTGACGGCGGTTGCGCGGAAAATCCAGGAAAAATAGCGGGTGAAGGAGCGACGGGCGTCCCCGCCCGTCCACCGCAATGCCGCGTGCCCCGTGAGACGCGGCTAGCCGCGTCTCCACAGGAAGTTACTTAGGACGTCTTGCGCCCTTCCAGTGCCGCCTGCACCTTGCTATGTTTTCGGCTGTAGCCGAAATACACCACCATGCCAATTACCAGCCAGATAATCAATCGCGCCCAGTTGATCCAGCCGAGTTTGTACATCATGTAGCCGTTGAACAGGATGCCCATGACCGGCACAAACGGTACCCAAGGCGTGCGGAAAGGTCGAGGCTGGTTGGGGTTTGTGTGGCGCAAGGCCATGACCGAGATACAAACGATCACGAACGCCAGTAGCGTTCCGATATTCACCATTTTTCCGATATCGTCGATCGGCGTCAGGCTGCCAACGACCGCCGCCAGCATTCCGACGAGCATGGTGTTCTTCCATGGCGTACGGAAGCGTTCGTGAATATCGGCGAAAAATTTCTTGGGCAAAAGCCCGTCATTGGCCATCGAATACAAAACGCGCGTCTGCCCCAGAAGCATCACGAGCATGACACTAGTCAGCCCCGCCAGCGCCCCCAGCGTAATGATGTGCGATGCGCCGGGGAGGCCGCGGTCGAGAAACGCGCGCGCCACCGGGGCTTCGATGTTGATCTCGCGCCATGGCACCATGCCGGTCAGAACCGCCGACACCGCGATGTACAACGCGGTGCAGACCAGCAGCGAGGCAATGATCCCGATCGGAAGATCGCGTTGCGGATTCTTTGCCTCCTGCGCAGTCGTCGAAACGGCGTCGAATCCGATATAGGCGAAAAATATGTACGCTGCTCCCGCCCCGATTCCAGAGAATCCGAAGGGCGCGAAAGTCGCCCAGTCCGTACCCCAGTTAGCGGCGTTGATGTAATGGATACCGAGCCCGATCACGAAAAGAACAACCCCAACCTTGATAGTAACGATGGTGGCGTTGAAGCGGGCGCTCTCCTTGATGCCAACCACCAGGATCGCCGTGATCACCAGAGCGATCAAGAAGGCCGGCACATTGACGCCGATTTCATATCCAAAGAGATGCGGTGCATTCAATAAGGCGTGAGCTCTCTGCAACAACTCTGGCGATTGCGCGGCCATGACCGCGCTCTTCGCTTCTAGAAAAGTCTGGGTTCCGGTCACCAGCGTGGGATCGGCGGCCAGTGCCATCTGGCGGGCCACAATGTCCTCCGCGGTGTGAAGTCCCGTCCAGTGGTCGTACGCCAGCCACAGCGGCATCTTGACATGAAAAATATTGAGCAGTTCGATAAAGTGATTCGACCAACCAGAAGAAACTGTGCTCGCGCCCATGGCGTATTCGAGCGTGAGGTCCCAGCCGATGATCCACGCAATAATTTCGCCCAGCGTAGCGTACGCATAGGTGTAGGCGCTACCCGCCAACGGGATCATCGCCGCGAACTCCGCATAGCACAGCGCCGCAAACGTGCACCCCAAGCCCGAGAGCACAAAAGAGAGCATCAACCCCGGCCCAGCATAATGCGCGCCCAATCCAGACATGACGAAAATTCCGGCTCCAATCACGGCGCCGACACCCAAAGCCGTCAATTGGAATACGCCCAGCGTGCGTTTCAAACTATGCGAGCCTGTTTCCTGGGCTTCGCGAAGCAGAAGCTCAAGCGGCTTTTTCGCAAAGAGATCAGTCATGAGTTGCGTTTCTCCTGTCCGTTCAACCCGCAGTCAAAAATTATGAAAGCTAAATCTGGGCGGTCCCCGCGCGCGGCCGCCAGAGGTAGTACACGGGAATACCCAGCAACACGATAAACAATCCCGGCCAAGTGTATTGCGGTTTGTAGCGTAACAGCACCACGTCAATAAACAAAGCCATCACGATGTAGATCGCGGGCAAAACCGGGTATCCGATGGCCTTGTACGGACGTTCGGCCTCGGCATGAGTGCGGCGCAAGACAAACAATCCGAAGATGGTGAGCACATAAAACACCAGCACCGCAAAAATAATGTAGTCCAGAAGCTGGCCATAGCTGCCCGATACGCACAGGACGCAAGTCCAAACCATCTGCACCATCAGCGAAATTGCAGGCGTCTTGTAGCCAGGATGCAGGCGGGCAACCCTACGAAAGAACAATCCGTCCTTGGCCATCGCGTAGTAGACGCGCGCCCCGGAGAGAATCAAGCCATTGCAGCAGCCAAAGCCGGAAATCATAATGGCGACCGCCATGAGCGATCCGCCAATCGAACCAAACATCTGCGTCATCACCGCGGTGGCGACGCGATCCTCGTGCGCATACTGAATGCCGCGCTCGATCAGCGTCGTTCCGGTCGGACTTCCCACCAACGGCAGCGCGGCCAGATAAATAAAGTTGCACGCTATATAGAGCGCGATCACCACGCCCGTACCCAGCGCCAGCGATAACGGAAGATTGCGGCTAGGGTTCTTCACCTCGCCGGCCGTGAAGGTGACATTGTTCCAGGCATCGGCGGAAAACAGCGATCCAACCTGCGCAATCGCCAGCACGGTAAGCGTCGAAACCAGTACCGCTCCGCCGGAGCCCATGCCAACATCGTGTAGCGCACCCAGGCCGGAATTTCTCCAGAAGTTCGCGCCGAAATTTGCGGCGATCGCCTGCGCGTTTCGCCCCAGAAATACTCCGAAGATGACCAGCCCAAGCAGCGCCGAGACTTTCGCGGTAGTGAAAATGTTCTGGATGAAAGCACCGGTCTTTACGCCAAAAATATTGATGATCGAAAGCGCGATCACCACCAGGATGGCGATGAGATTCTGCGTGTTCAGCCCAACATCCATTCCGCCAAGCACCATCGGGCCGACGGCAAACTTCGGCACCTTCCAAAGGTGGACGATCCAATGACTGGAAGAAATCGCCGGCCAGAAGATTCCGAGAAATTTGCCGACGGCGACACCCACGGCGGCAATGGTCCCCGTCTGAATGACAAGAAAAAGAGTCCAGCCGTAGAGAAATCCCCAGAGCGGCCCGAGCGCCTCGCGCAAATAAACATATTGCCCGCCCGCCCGCGGCATCATGGCAGCCAGTTCGCCATAAGTCAGCGCACCAACAATCGTTAGAAAGCCCGTGATGAGCCAAGCGCCAATCAGCAGCGCCGGCGAAGTGACTTCGCGAGAAATTTCCGCGGACACAATAAAGATGCCCGAGCCAATCATTGACCCCATTACCAGCATGGTGGCGCTGGTCAGGCCGAGGCCTTTGACGAGATCCTTGTCCTGGTGGGTATGCCGCTCCCAATCGCTGGAAATCGGTGGTGGCGTTGCACGTTGAACGTCGGTGCTCACGAATCTCCTGAAAAACCGGGTGCCCCATTCATTCGTGTCTCTTGCGAACGAGTGGGTTCCACTTTACCCCAGAACCTTCAAAAATTCCTCAGCCGATTTACGGGTATCCCGTATCAAGTCGGATATCACAGCCACGGAGTCGGCTCCGGCATCGATGACGGAGCGGGCGCTGGCGCGGGTAATTCCGCCGATTGCAACCAGCGGCTTACGCGTCAGTTCCCGCGCCCGGCGGACTCCTTCGAGTCCCACAACCGGATCGGGATTGGCCTTGCTCGCGGTCGCAAAGACAGGGCCAATGGCAAGGTAGTTGGCGGAAGTCAGATCCGCCTCGGAGAGTTGCTCGGGATTGTGCGTAGATACTCCGAGCCAGCGAGCCGATCCAACGATCGACCGAGCCGCCTCGGGAGAAAGATCATCCTGCCCAACGTGCAATCCGTCGAAACCTGCCGCCAGGCACAGGTCGGCGCGGTCGTTCATGATGAGAATTACGTTAGGTCTAATGCGCGCCCTGAGTTCCCGAGCTTCATCGAGCATGTGGCGGGCGCTTCCAGACTTGTCACGATACTGCAGCAGCGTACAGCCAGCAGCGGCAAGTTCCTCGGCCGCCGCAAACATGGCGGCAGCGGCCGGAAAACAGGCGGCGTCGAGGATGGGGTATAGGCGTGGAAGAAGCATTTTGGAAGCGTTTACCGGTGGATTATGGCATATCCGCAGATTCCTATATTGTTAAAGCTTTTCGCCGGTGGCAACCTGTCCCGCAAGAAGAAAGGTTTTGGGATATTTGCCCTCACCGCATAGTTTGAAGGAGCCGAAATCCTTGTACCACGGCCCTGCGGATACATTCGGCTTGGTCTCCAGCCAGACCCGCAATTGATTGAGGTCGTCGAGGTTAATGTTACGGTCGCGCATGCGCTCGATCAGATGATTGCGGATGGGGGCGGGAATTCGCGGCCAGCTTTCAATTTGCGGCATTACTCACCGAAAACCAGGCGGCCCAACTGGTCGCCCAACTGCTTCGCTTCTTCGGGATCATCCGCGTTTCGGAAGCGTTCGGCCAACTCGAAGAACGCCTTCTCTTTCTGTTTTCGCGCTTCGATGCCCAGTTCGATGAGTTCGAGCAGCACGCGGTTATCGCTCAGGCGCTGGCTCTTGGCCAGACGATCTACTTGTTTGGCAATGGGAGCGGGGAGCGACACGCTCCGTCGGACATGCTTGGTCACCGGCATGACATCATTATACACCATTTTGGTGCATTATTGGTGATACTGCAGCAGCATACAGCCAGCAGCGGCAAGTTCCTCGGCCGCGGCAAACATGGCAGCGGCGTCAGCGAAACACACAGCGTCGAGAATCGGGTATAGGCGTGGAAGGAGCATGGTCCGCTCGTAGTCTATGCGTTTCTGAACTAAGAGTCAGCACGGCGATCACATTAGGCAGGAGCGAGTTAATTGATACAATCCTTCCAAATTGACCCCAAATGGGGTCTAATCTTACGACATGGGCATCCGCTGGCTAGTCGTGGTTTGTTTGTGCTGGTCGGCAATCGCGGCCGGGCAGACCTCCGGCCGATTCTACACAGAGAAGGATTCCTACGCGCTGGGTGAGCCTATCTTCGTTTATTTTCAGGTCGTCAACAATGGGCCGAAACCTGAGACTCTTCAATTCGGCGATCCTTACTCCATTCAGCCCGGTTGCTCGCCCTATCGGATTAATGTTTCGCGGGACCGGCCCTTTGAGCCCCGGCCTAACCTGTCATGCCCTGCTAGAGGACTCAGCGTTGTCTGCGGTTCTTACAAGGCAGTCCTACAACCCGGCGAGGTACATGTCGACCGTATATTGCTGAACCTTAGCCACAAGGTAGATGCGGCCGGAATGTACACCCTCCAGGCGGCATACGGCGTCCCTTTTTCGGGACTACCCGAGGGTACGCCTGAAATCCACTCGACGCTCGATTTCCTGGTGGAGGAGAAACCTCCCGATAAGAAATTGTTCCAACCTTGGGTCGACCAACTCCGATCAACGGATCGGCTCAAGCGCGCGGAAGCAGCCCGTATCTTGGCCAGCGTTGCCCCACGGTCTTTGGAAGACATAATTCTTACGTTTGCGGACGATCCATGGATCAGTCAATACGCCCCACTCGCGTTCCATCGACTGAACGCTCCCCGTAGCTTAGAAGCCCTGAAAGCCCTGATGACAAATCCCGATGCGAGTCGATGGGAGCAACGAAAGGCCGCCGACTATCTCGCCAATGACCAATGTGCGGGAGACTTTTAGTTTCCGATCTGTACCGAGCGGCATGTGGCAACGCAGAGCGAGCAGTCGCACGTCGTCGCAGAAATCCCATTCCACCAGCAACTACTTCCCCTTCGCCAGAAATCTCTCGATAAACCCCGTATCAAAATCCCCCGCGCGAAAATCAGGATCAGCCAGAATCCGCCGGTGCAGCGGAATCGTCGTATAAATCCCTTCGACAATAAACATGCCGAGCGCGCGGCTCATGCGCGAGATGGCTTCGCTGCGATCCTTGCCGCGCACCACCAGCTTCGCAATCAGCGAATCATAATACGGAGGAATCGTGCCTTCGGCATAGGCGGCCGTATCGATGCGCACGCCCGTCCCTCCCGGAGGATTGAACGTAGTAATCTTCCCCGCCGAGGGCGTGAACTTCTCCGGATGCTCAGCATTGATGCGGCACTCGATGGCGTGTCCGCGATGCACGATCGGCCCCTGCAACACGTCGCTCAGCTTTTCGCCGGCGGCAATCATGATCTGGCTCTTCACCAGATCCACGTCCGTGACCATCTCCGTGACCGGATGCTCCACCTGGATTCGCGTGTTCATCTCGATGAAATAAAGCCGCCGGTTCTGGTCCATGAGGAATTCGATGGTGCCGGCATTGTGGTAGCCGACGGTGCTGAGCGTCTTGCTGATGACGTCGCCGATTTCCTTGCGCAACTCGGGCGTCATCCGCACCGACGGCGATTCTTCCAGCAGTTTCTGGTGACGCCGCTGAATCGAACACTCCCGTTCTCCCAGGCTAACCACATTGCCGTGCTCGTCGGCCAGCACCTGGAACTCAATATGCCGCGGGTTCTCGACATACTTCTCCAGATAAAGATCGCCGTTGCCGAAAGCGGCCGCGGCTTCTGATTGCGCCTGTTGGTACAGCGCGGGCAAATCATTTTCATTGCGCACAATGCGCATGCCGCGCCCACCGCCGCCCGCCGTGGCTTTCAGAATGACGGGAAACTCCACCTTCCGCGCCCACTCGACTGCTTCTTCCGCCGAAGCAACCACGCCGTCCGAGCCGGGAAGAATCGGCACGCCATGCTTTTTCATAGCGGCGCGCGCTTTTTCTTTTTCGCCCATCAGCCGAATTACATCCGGAGTCGGCCCGATGAACTTGATATGACAGGCTTCGCAAACTTCGGCGAAGTTGGCGTTTTCCGAAAGCAGGCCATAGCCGGGATGAATGGCGTCCACGTTCGCGATCTCGGCGGCGCTGATCACCGCCGGAACGTTGAGATAACTCAGCGCCAGTTGCGGCGGCCCAATGCAAATCGCCTCGTCGGCAAAACGTACGTGCAGCGAATTCCGGTCGGCTTCACTGTAAATTGCGACCGCGCGGATGCCGAGTTCCTTGCATGCGCAAATGACGCGCAGCGCGATCTCGCCCCGATTCGCTACAAGAATTTTCTTGAACATGATTGTGAAAGCTCTCAGCTGTCAGCCATCAGCTATCAGCCTTCAGGAAACTCAGGACTGCGCGCTCGTAGGATTTTCCTGAAGGCTGATAGCTGACGGCTTATTTCGTTGGCCGGACCGCGAACAATTCATGGCCGTACTCGATGGGTTCGCCGTTGGCGACGAGTTTTTTGACCAGCTCTCCCGCTACGTCGCATTCGATTTCGTTCATCAGCTTCATCGCTTCCACAATGCACAAAATCTGGCCGACTTCGAGCACATCGCCGACTTTGACAAACGGTGGAGACCCAGGAGACGGCGATTCGTAAAAAGTGCCCACGATCGGCGATTTCACAATGTGCAAGCCTTCGTCAGGTTCGGGCGCAGCCACATTTGCTGCCAGATCAACCCGGCCGTGTGCGGCGGCCGAAGCCGGAACAGGAACAGGGATCGGCGCGGACTGCATCGGAATGTAGCGGGTTTCGGGCACCGCTGGCGCAGGATCAGCAGCGCGCTTGATCTTCACTTTGACATCGCCGCGCTCCAACTCAAATTCGGCGATGTCCTTTTCGATTAAGAACTCGATCAGTTCCTTCAGCTCTTTTTGATTCATGGATAAGGGCGGGTTCCGTTTTTGCTTTCACGGCATGATTACGATGCCGGATTCATATCAGGGTACAGCTCTTGAATTCCTTAGAAACTCATTGTGGCAGCGAAGCCTTGCGCTGCCAAGACAGGGCAAAGCCCGTCACCACACCAATCATTCCTAACTAGCCTAAATGATAACCAGTTCCTTATCCGTCGGCATCAGCACTTCGCAGCCCGACGGCGTAACCACTACCACGTCTTCGATCCGCACGCCCCACTTCCCCGGAATGTATGCCCCGGGCTCAATCGTAATGACCATTCCCGGTTCCAGCTTCTGGAATTGCCCGTAGGCCAACCGGGGGGCCTCGTGTATCTCCAATCCTAAACCATGGCCGGTCGAATGGGTGAAGTACCGGGTCAGTTTTCGCTTTTGGAGCACACCCCGCGCGGCCCCGTCCACTTCGCCAGCCGTCACGCCGGGCCGGACGACCGCGATGGCCGCCTGCTGCGCCTCCAGCACGGCCTCGTAGAGCTGTCGAGCCTCTTCCGACGGACGCCCGACGTGCACAGTTCGCGTGCGATCCGAACAATAACGGGTGAGTATAACACCAAAATCGCAGACCACGAACCCGCGCCGGGGAATCCGCGCGCCCGATGCTCGGCCATGCACAATCGCCGAGCGTTTTCCGGAAGCGAGTATGGTCCCAAAGGACATGCCTTCGGCCCCGCCGCACCGCGCCGCGTATTCCATCGCAGCGGCGACTTCGACCTCACTCACTCCGGGCCGAATCGTTTTGCGCGCGATCCCAAACAGACTCGCGCCAAGCTTCACCGCCCGGCGGATACATCGGATCTCAGCGGCGTCCTTCACCATGCGCGCGCGCTCGATTAGCGGCGGCGCGGACCGCAGCCGCGTCTTCCCTTTTAAAACTGCCTGTAGCCGGCTGCGCATGCCGGCCGTGAGCGACTCCATTTCCACGCCCATCGTCAGTGGTGACGAACCTCTACGCCGCGCGCCCAGCCACTCCGCAGCAGCCATCGCCGGAGATTTGCCAGCAATAACAATGCTGGCGCCGCTTACTTCCTCCTTTGCCTGGGTGCGGTAGCGGCCGTCGGTAAAGAGGATAGAACCCCGATCCGAGACCAGCAGTGCGGCTGCACTGCCCGTGAAGCCACAAAGATAGTGGACATTCGGAAGATGTGTTACCAGCAGCGAGTCAAATTCATTCTCGTCGAGCCCAGATCGAAGGCGGCTGAGGCGACCAGCGTGATCCATAGCAGGAGTTTACAGGACGACCGCTGCGAGCTTCGAGCTGCGAGTTGAAGGCTCGAAGCTCGCGGCTCGCAGCAAACGCAGAACCGCCGGGCTCTCGGCAGGTTCTCCGAGAAAGCCCGGCGGCTGCGGTTCTTTTTAGGTTCGTATGTCTGAGCCTATGTCTGAACCTATGTCTGAACAATGCGCGGAGTGATGAAGAAAATCAGCTCCTGCGTTTGGGTGGTCACCGAACGATGCTTGAACAGGTTGCCAAGATACGGAATGTCTCCGAGCAAGGGCACCTGCGACAAGCTCAGCGTGTTCTGCGTCTGGATCACGCCGCCAATCACCACCGTGCCGCCGTCGGTCACCAGCACTTGCGTAGTTGCCTGCTGGGTGATCAGTTCCGGGTTGCCCTCGAGATCTTCCTGTCCAAAGTTCGGCAAGGTGTTTTCCACGTCCACATTGAGGAAGATGGTTCCTTCCGACGTGATCTGCGGAGTCACCGTCAACCGCAGGAAAGCATCCACGTAGGTCGCGGTCGCCGGAGCGCCCAACGAGGCTGCGGTCATGATCGGGATTTTAAAGCCCTGTTTCACCACCGCTTGAATGTTGTTCTGCGTAACGATGCGCGGACGGGAAAGAACTTTCAGCAAGCCGCGTGACTCGGCCGCTGTCAGAATCATGTCGATCCGCATGTTATTGGTGGCGTTGATAAAGGACAGACCGCTGCTCGGACTGGTTGCACCCAGGTTCGAAAACAACGGAATCGATCCCGGCGTAGTAGCACTCTGGATGTAACTCGGCGTCAGGCCGTTGGCGATAAGGGGCGAGTTGCCAACCGCTGGCGCGCCGCCCACTGCGGTTGTGCCGTTGCCCCAGCCAAAGCCGAGTTGCACGCCGATATCGCGCGCAAAGTTGCGTGTAGCTGCCACCACGCGCGCTTCAATTTCGACTTCTTGCGTCTTGCGATCCATCTGCTGAATGATGCGGTCAATCTGAGGCAGGACCGCCGGAATGTCGGAAACGATCAGTGCATTCGTGCGTTCGTCAGCAACGATGTCGCCCCGCTGGCTCAGGAATTTCTTGATCGGAGCCAACAGGTCTTTCGCGTGGGCGTAGCTGAGAAAGCGCGTGATGCTGACTTTATCCACCGCGAGCGCTTCGGCATCGATTTGTGCGCGCCGGCCGTCGGCTTCATGCCTTAAGGTTTCTACCGTGGCGATGCGCAGCACATTGCCGTCCAGTTGCCGCGACAGGTCATTATTCTTGAGCACGATGTCCAGCGCCTGATCCCACGGCACATCATCGAGCACGATCGTCAGGTTGCCGTGGATCGCCGGGTCGAGCACCACATTCAACCCGCTGATTTCGTGAATCAGACGGAAGAAATCCTTCAGATCCACATCCTTGAGATTGACCGAGATCGGTTCGCCAGTGTATTTGGACCCGTTCGTCGCCGGCTTCGGCTGCTCCAACTGGTTTTTCTGCTCCGCCGCCAGGTTCACGGCCGGCTGCACCGGTTGGACGTTGCCACCTGCTTGCCCCAGGGCGGCATTGCTGTTGGTCGCGACCAGTTCCGCCGCTGTCTTGTCGGCAAAACGACTCGCCGCTTCGTCCGCCTTTGCGACGGGCGTGGCGACCTGGTCGTCAGCCTTGGCAGCTCTGACGGAGTACTTGGGCTCAACGAAGGTAAGGTCCGCCGGTTTCCCGGGGTTCACCGCCGAGGCCAGAACCGGCGCCACTTGGGTCGTCGGAGCCGGGATCACGGGCACCGAGGTTGCCGGAACTGAAGCTGCCGGAACCGATGCCAGTACTATTTTCGGCGTAGCCGTCGCGGCTGCTGCCTTGACCGGCGCCGTGGCTTGGTGATGGGCTAGTTCGGCGTCGTGAATTTTGAGAATGAAGCTGCCGTCTGGACCCGACACCAGTTCATGCTGGCAACTGCTCGCCAGATCAATGACGACGCGGGTATTGGGCGGAACTTGCCCGTCCATCCCGACACGGACGCCTTTGACGCCGTCCCGGCCAACGTTAATATGGCTCTGCGCCGTCGCCATCACGGTGTTGGGAAGGTCGATGACGATGCGTGCCGGAGATTCCAGAGTCGACACCTTGGGCGCCAGTGTGCCCGTCGCCTTGAACTCGACCCGCAATCCGTCCTGGCCGTGTGCGACCTCAAGCGTCTGCAAACGAGCGCTCGCGGCCACCCCCTTGCCCGTCGTGTCAGCCGCCGCGGCGATCAGTACGAACGCCATCAGCGGAACCATGAGACCCAGCAGTTGCTTTCGCATTTCCCTCTCCCCATCGGAGGCCCTGTCGCCTCCTTGTGTTTCCTAAAACGTGTTTCCTAAAACTTGTTCCCTGAAACGTGTTTCCCGAAATCTTCTGTTGCTCTTGCCTCCTGGCCTACACCGCCGGAGCCGTAATCTTCTTCACCACTTCCCGCGTAAACGTCTTGCCCATGCGATCCTGCAGCGTTTCCTGAAACACTACCGAGTCGCCCGTGATCTTCATCACGTATCCGTTGAACACCGGATCGTTTTCCCGCAGGAAATAAGCCTTGTTCAGGCCGTTGCTCACCACTGCAATGAAACCGTTTTCGCTGTGCACCACGCCCCGCAGGTTGATAGCGCCGATTTCCAGGCACTTCTTACCCGTGCTGCAACCCGAACCGCCGGCGTGGCTCACCACCGGACTAATGAAAGGATCTCGTCTGCCGTTCGCGGCATACTTACTGTCCGGAACGACACCATCTCCCGCCGCGCCTTCCCCGCCTCCCGCACCGCTTCCCGCAGTTGCGTCGGCGCTGGCCGCGCTGTCAACCGGCTGTTCTTCGGGGGCACCTGCAGCTGCAGCAGAATCTCCCGCCACACTTTCGCCGACTAAAACAGCCCCGCCACGTCTCCAGCGGTGTTCTTTTCTTGCTTCCATCGAACGCGGATGCACCGTTGCGGCTGCATGAGCCTTCGGCGCAACGGTCGCTGGTTTCTTCGCGGTCGTAGCGCTGGCCGCCGGTTTCTTCGCAGCGCGCGTAGCGCTTGCCGCCGACGGAGCTCGTTCCTGAACACCTAGAGCCTGATTCGAGGCCGCCGTCTGACGGTTGCTCACCCCGTTCATGGTTTCGCGCGTGTTCTGGATTATGCGGGGACTCTGGGCCAAGGCCAACCCCGCGCCCAGTACTGAAACCAGAATTGTCGTCGTGATCGTGATCGCTGGCTTCTTCTTCATCATGCCCCTCCTACTTCTTCGCCGGTGCTGCCGGTTGACTTGCCGGCGCTCCCGGGTCCAGATCATGGCTGAAATACGTCGTGGTCAGGCAAGTGGCCACCACGCTCTCATTCGGCGCGTACTGATAGTTGTGCTTAGCCTTCGCGTCCGCAGGCTTGCGGGTCGAGGCGATCGCCAGGCCCGAAACGTTGACGATGCGTTCCACTTTTCCCAAGCGGTCGAAGAAACCCAGCAGCGAGTAGTACGGACCGTCAAACTCCATTTCGAAAGGCACTTCGGTATAGAACTCTTTCGCGGTGGTTGGCTTGGACGTGTAGCGGCGTATTTCAACGCCCGCTTTGCGCGCTTCTCCGTCCACCAGGCGCATGAAATTGTCCACTTCCTTGTCGTCGGGCACAATGCGCCGCTCGATTTCAAGCTGCTGCTTCAAACTGGCAAGCTGGCGCTCGATGTCGGCCAGTTTCGGCCGGTACGCTTCGAGTTCCGCATTCTCGCGCAATTTGCTCTGCAGCTTGATCCGCGCCGCGTCATTCTGATCGCGTTGCGTTTTATAGACGGTGTAGTAAAGGCCGCCGGTGGCCAGAACCGCCACCAGTATCAGCAACCCCAGCAGCTTCACCCCTGTTAATTCGCCCAGATTCATAGTCGGTTCCGCCTTTACGCCTTCGTACAGGTCAGTTGGAACTGAAACGCCTGCATATCCTTGATTCCGTCGTCCTGATAGCTTTCCTTGATCTCGACGCTCTTGAAAAATCCGGTTTTCTGCAGGTTGGAAATCAGGTTGGCCACGGCATCGGCGCTCAGCGCGGTGCCATCGATGGCAACGCTCGTGCCGGAGTCCTGCATGCTATTCAACCAAACCGCCTCAGTGCTGTTGACCGTGTCGCCGATCGTGGAGAGCAGGTTAACCGTCGCGTTGGATTGGCCCGAGCGCAGCTGGTCGATTACGTCCACGCGCCGCTTATAGGCCTCGGCTTGCTTCTGCCGTTCCAGGTAACGCACCTTGATATCGGCCAGTTCGCGGTTTCTTTGTTCCGCCAGTCGGGTTTGCGACTCGATCGATTTCTTTTGCTGGTCGAGCCGATACCAGTACCCGAAGTTGAGCGCGCCGGCAATCGCCAGCACGGCCGCCACCTGCACCACTGGTCCCGCCCAACTGCCCAGCTCGAAGCTCGGCATGCTGAACGCAGGGCCCTTCTTCCCTTTCGGTTTTGCACCACCCAGCAGATTGATTCGGATCATAACTTTTCAAAGCTCCTCAGGGCCAAACCCACGGCCACTGCCAACTGGCCCGCGTTCTGTTCGACCAGCTCCGCCCCGGCTCCTTCCACCGGAGCCACAACTTTTTGAAACGGGTTGAACAATTCCACCGGCATCGAGAACTCCTGCCGCAGCGCTTCCACCAGCCCGGGAACCTTGGCCGAACCACCAGCCAGGTAAATCTTCTCGATATGCTCGCCCGCCGCGCTGGCGCGGAAGAAGTCGAATGTCTTCTGAATTTCCAGCACGATAATTTCCGTCACTTGCTGCAGGATCGGCGTCTTCGCGTCGTCGTGCACCGTGCCTACCTTGCGCCCCAGCTTCAGGGATTCCGCATCGTCGAAGCTCAGGTCCAGTTCCTTCTGCAGCGAATCGGTGTACTGATGTCCGCCCACCGAAACGTCGCGCGGGAACAGCGGCGTGGTGCCCTTCACGATGTTGATGTTCATCACGCTCGCACCCAGGTTGAGCAAGGCCACCACCTGCGTTGGCGCGGGTTCGTAGTTGTACTCGTAGCAGTTCTGCAAAGCCAGGGCATCGATATCCACAATAGCCGGAGTCTTGCCCGCCATCGAGAGTACGTTGGTGTAGTTCAGAATCTTGTCTTTTTTCACGGCCACCAGGAGTACGTCCATTTGTGGACTGCTCGCATCTTCCGAAAGAATCTGGTAGTCGAGGTTCACATCAGCGAGATCGAACGGAATATGCTGCGCCGCTTCTTTCTGAATCGTCTCGGCCAGTTCCTGGTCGCTCATCGAGGGCAGCGAGATTTTTTTCACGATCACCGAGTGTCCGCTGACCGCCGTCGCCACCGCCTTCGACTTGATCTGCGTGTCGGTGAACAGCTTGGCGATCGAGCTCGAAACCTGACCCGAATCCACGATCATGGAATCGACCACCAGGTCGGGCGCGATCGGCTCCAGCCCGAGGTGTGCCACTTCGATTCCCGTGCGCGTCCTTCTGAGTTCGACGGCCTTGATGCTCGAGGAGCCTACGTCCAGACCCACTATCGTTTTCGATCCCATTCCAAACATGTGCCCGCCCTTCTCTTACGAAGTTCGCTTACAGAGTTCCTGCAGCTTTACCAGCTGCCTGGACTTTCTTTTTGCCCCGCGGTTCCGTTTCCACCGACTGCTCTTCCATCCATTGGTCGATCTTCGATTTCTTGAAGCGCCAGCGGTTGCCTAACTTGAACGCCGGAATTTTTTGTTCGTTCACGTACTTGTAAAGCGTGTCCGGACTCACTCCCAGATACTGCGAAGCTTGGCGAATATTCATTACTTCTCGCGAGTCGGCCATTCCAGTTTCCCTGCAGCGTTCGAGTTATTTGGTGTGCTGAGCATATCTCAACCGGAAGCGAGGGCCTCTCCAAGGGAATCTCCCGGTTTTGCTGGGTTTTATAGGGTTTTTCTGGATTTCGCCGGAAGTAGAGTTGCGGTCGCTATCTATATATTGTATCCATATGTCAGCTTAATACTTCATATAGTATGTCAACCACGAATTGATGTCCGGTCACCCGCATTGGAGTAACTAAGGTACTAGAGACGGTACGGAAGTACTTGGACGGGCGCGCAAATCATTGAAAATGCGCCGTCTCGCTCGCGACTCCGACTGCGGAAATTAACGCAATCTTGGTTGACTTCCACCCCAATTGCCGGCCACGCTGTCCTCCCCTCATCCCCGCAACGTGAGGTCTGTCACTTCTAGTTCGGAGAAGTTCCTGTAGCCTGATCTGTCTCACAGGGAGCACTCATGAAATTGCTCGTAATCGGTTCCGGCATGATGGGTTCTGCGGCAGCCTATGACATGGCCCGCCAGGATCACGTCGACTCCGTCACTCTCGCCGACAACGATCGCCAGCGCGCAAGAGATGTTGCGGCGCGCGTCAACAGCATCGCCGGCAACAAAAAGGTTCGGCCCGTCGCGCTCGATGCGGCGAAAGAAAAAGAAGCAGCGCGCCTCATGAAAGGTCACGATGGCGTTCTCTCCGCCGTTCCCTACCGCCTGAACCTCGGCCTCGCAAAAGCCGCCATCAGCGCGGGATGTCACTTCGCCGACCTGGGTGGCAATAACACCGTCGTTCGCCAGGAACTCGCGCTCGCCAAGCAAGCGGAGAAGAAAGGAGTCGCGTTGGCGCCCGATTGCGGGCTCTCCCCCGGCATGGCCTCCATTCTCGGCGGAGAATTAGTTCGCCGCCTGGATGGACGCGCCGACGCGCTCAAACTCTACGTCGGAGGCCTGCCCGAAAAACCCGTGCCTCCGTTTCACTATCAGCTCGTGTTTTCCGTGGAAGGACTCATCAACGAATACGTGGAGCCCGCACGCATTCTGCGCAAGGGCAAGCTGATGACCATCGATCCGCTCACCGAGCCCGAAGAGTTTCACATGGACGGCTTCGCCCCGCTCGTCGCCTTTCAAACCTCCGGTGGTACTTCCACTTTGCCCGAGACCTTCGAGGGAAAAGTGGGTGAGTGTTTCGAAAAAACGCTGCGCTATCCCGGCCACTACGACTTGCTCTGCGAGTTGAAAGCGCTCGGCCTGTTTTCGAATGAGAAGATGCGCGTCGGCAACGTGGAAGTGGCGCCGCGGGCACTCATGTCAAAAGTGTTCGAGGGTAAGTTTGCCGGCAAGGGTCCCGATGTCTGCATCATGCGTCTCGAAGCCCACGAGTTCATCAAAGCTCCCGGGGTACGCGGCCTGCTCGGCGGAAAGCTGAAGGGTCGAGTGGCCACGTTTACGATGGTCGACCACTACGATCCGAAGAGCGACATGAGCGCAATGATGCGCACCACTGCTTTCCCCGCATCGATCGTGCTGCAGATGATGTGTATGGGCGCGATCAGCAAGCGCGGCGCAGTCTTGCAGGAGCGGGATGTCCCCGCCGATGCATTCCTGGAAGAAGTAGCGCGCCGCGGCATTAAGATTGACTACCGCATGGAGTAAGTAGCGGCTTAGCCGCCCATCCGTACGGTCCGGCGGTCACCTTCGCCCGCTTGCGGCCAGGGCGTAGAATGAAGCTAACCTGAGGTCTGGCTCCTTCCACAATTCTCTGCAGAAGTCTTCTGCGGCACAGGGCTTGAAAAATCAAGGAAGGCCTGCCATCATCCCTCAACGGAGTAGCGTATGAGCCATGGCGTTTCGCGTTCGGGAACCGTGTTGATGCTGTGCTTGCTGGTTGCTGCCAGTGCGTGGCCGCAAATGAAACCGGCCCCGTCATTCCAGCAAAAAGGGACGCCAATACCTCAAACGAATCCAACCCCCATGCCGGGAGGCCTGCTGGTTGCCGTCTTTGGCGAAAATAAGACTGCTCTTGATCGCCAGGCGGTGGTGAAAGCCCTCAATAAGGACACGGAGAAAGTATCCTGGGAAACGACCACGGGTAAATCCGAGGCTACTCTCACCAACTTGAGCGCAGGCACCTACGAGGTCGAGGTAAGTGCCGTCGGATATCTGACCGCGAAACTTGATGTGCAGATTCAGGACGCGAGCAACCTCTACAAAGTGAGCGTCGATCTGAAGAAGGACCCTGCCGCCGTCGACTTAAACGTGCCCAGTGAGGAGCAGTTGCCGGCCAAGGCGCGCAGAGCAATCAGTCAGGGAGTCGCGGCCCTCAATTCTGGAAAATTGAAATACGCTCACAAGCGTCTTAGCGCGGCGAATGAGTTGCTTCCGTCGAACCCGGAGGTGAACTTTCTCCTCGGGTACTTATTCTTTCAGGAAAAGGATTTTCAACAGTCGGAAACTTACCTGCTCGCAGCGTCCACCGTTGACCCCCACAACGTCCAAGCCCTCGCTCTGTTGGGGAGACTGCAAATTCAACGGCAGGACTATGCGGCAGCCAGAATCACTTTGGAAAAAGCGACCACGGCTGACCCTGAGAACTGGATGGCTCATAGCCTTTTGGCCGAGACCTACCTGAAACAGCACGAAAACGAGAAGGCCCGCGTGCAGGCGCAACTCGCCATTGACAAAGGGAAAGGTACCGGCAACTCCGCCGAGATCGCCCTCGGACAAGCTCTAGAAAACCTGGGACACGACCAGGAAGCGCTGCAGGCTTACAAAACCTTCCTCACTGAGTCGCCCTCCAGCCCGATGGTGGCGCAAGTGCGCACCATGATCGACCAGTTGCAACAGCGCATTTCCAATCCTGCTGGAAACGCCGCGACAGTCGCGAAGAATGCGCCCTCGGCGCCGGGCGTCGACGCGCTGCTCGCCACCAGCGCACCAGAACTCGCCATGAAGGCCTGGGGACCGCCGGGCATTGATGACGTCAGACCGCGCGTCGCTGCTGGGGTTGTTTGTCCCTTTGACGAAGTGATCGACGGCGTGGGCGAGCGCGTAAAGCAACTTCTCGACGACGTGGGCCGGTTTGGCGCGATCGAGGACATGCTGCACGAAGACCTCGACGCCCTCGGCCATCCCATCACCCGAACCACGCTCAAGTTTAATTACGTCGCCTCCATTTCGGAGACGAAGCCGGGTGTGTTTAACGTCGAGGAATTTCGCAACCCGAACGCGGATGAGTTCCCCGGCCAGATCGCTACCCGTGGATTACCCTCGCTCGCGCTGATCTTCCATCCCGACGAACGCGATGATTTCAACATGGTCTGCGAAGGGCTGGGCGACTGGCACGGAGAGGCAACCTGGCTGGTTCGGTTTCAGCAGCGCGAGGATCGTCCCCACCGCGTACAAGAATACAAAATCAATGGCCATTCCTATTCCATCAGCCTGAAAGGCCGCGCCTGGATTTCGGCGAATACCTTTCACCTGGTGCATCTCGAATCGGATCTGATCAGCCCGATGCCCGAGATCAAACTGCTCGGCGAGCATCTCGCCATCGATTACAATCCGCAGCTCTTCCAAAAGAAGAGTGTCGAACTCTGGTTGCCCAAGAACGCCGAGATCTACTTCGACTTCCGCGGTCATCACTACCTACGACGGCATAGCTTCGATCACTTCATGATGTTCTCGGTGGATTCGGAAGAAAAGTCGAAAGATCCCGGAACCAGCTCCGAACCTGGCCCGACCATGTAGTCTGTCGCGGGTTGATCGTAGGGATCGATCGTCGGGAATGACCGTAGGGATTTCACCCACCCACCTGAGGCGAGATCACACACTCCTCCTTTCGCAGCCCCCTGCCGCGCGGTTCGGCGAACACCCTAGCCCGTTCAAAGTCCGCGCCTTTCCGTAATAGATGCAACAAAGGACGAAGTCCTGCAGCCGCTTCGACAGCGGACATTTCGAATCTCACAACCCTGGCGTGGGTCGCGCACACTTTGGCTACTCGCTTGCTCATGCATAGGTGGGTGGAACATTCACCAGAGGGGAAGAAGCCATGTGGATGAGATCCTGCGCCGTATGTAAAGCACTGATGATCAAGCTTCACCTACACGATACTGTCCGCTGCCGGTGTGGGTGGGAGTGGCAGTGGTAAAACCATCCAAACGAAAGCGGAACCCGGCGAACAAGATCCAAACACCAAAGGAACGGAGAACTTCTATGGCACGAGTGATTGATTTTCACATTCCGACGAACTTCCAAAGAAAAGCGACGACATCCCCGCAGTCAAGACCCGGAAAAGTGATTCAGTTTTGCGGATCGAAGAAATCAGCGTAGCGATCATGGTTTGCGATTGCGCCTGTTCGCCCGTCGCTACTGCTGATTCTCTTCTCCCAGCACTGTAATTTTGGTATCGGTTCGAAACTTCCTGTAATCCCGGTAAGTCTGCTCGACATCGTCGTCATAGCTCTTGAACAGCGCCACGCGCGCGTCGAAATGGAGTTCTACGCGTTTCGGCAACCACACTTCATCATTTACCCTGGTCAGCTCCATGACAAAATGCGTTCCTTTGTGGATCCGAGCCAGTATGAAGCCAATCGATACGGTGTCGATGGCTGTGATGTCGAGCTTCACCCATTGCGCCTCCGCTTTATCGATCCAAACCCGGCCTTTGAATTTGCTGAGCATCTTGGCGTTGCGATCCTTAGGCTCGTAGCCCGGACGCGGTTCACCCTCAACCACCCATGTGTCGCGCCCGTCAACCACTTCCGAGCCGATGAGCCGGAAATTGAACGCGTCGCCAATCTCTAGCACAAACTTGCGATCCTCCTCGCGCTCCTTGTCTTCCCGCTCCAGCCGTTTCCGACGCTCCTCTTCGGATTCGTTCTTGCGCTTGTCGATGAGCTTCTGAATCTTCTCGTCTTCTTTCTTCACTTCGCTGGCGGGGAGAGGTTGATCGTCCTTCGCGGTTCGCCGCTCGACGGGCTCGCCATAAATCTCCAACACTTCCGAAGTCCAGGCTTCGCTCTTCTTGACGCCACCCTGCTTATCGAGCGTGTGCCGCTCCACGCGCTCGATATAGGTGTAATCACGTTGGCGCTTATCGTTTTCCAGGTCTCGCTCTTCGGCACGGCGGAGCAGTTCTCGAATCTGCCCGGGAGGCACGGCGCCGCTGCTATCGGGCTTTAGATCGATAGGCGCCGGAGGAGCCTGCGTTTGCGCAAGTCCGCACGCACCAATAGAGAGGAGCAAGACCACGAGGGTCCGACGAAGACACACACCCATGCTGGACCTACGCAACAAAACGAAATCTAGTTCCCGTCTTCACCAAGGTTTGGATGCTCCGGTTTTTACTTCGTGTGCCTTTGTGTCCTTGGTGGTTAACGCTTCTTCTCCGCCCGCTCCAGACACTCCGCCCGGAACAACCGCCCATCCACGCGATGCAGCCGCTTCGCCTGCGCCTGTGTGATCAGCCGAGTGTGAGAAATGGTTAGCAGATACTCCGCCACGAACCACACCGGCTTCTCCGAACTCATCCAGTTCAGCGAATCGAAGCGCTTCATCTGGACCGGCCGCGAGAAGGTTCGCAACGTCCGTTCCCCGCGCAGATTGAAATAGATGTTGAAGTAACTCAAAGCCAGCTCGCGTAGCGACCGGTACACGGGCTCACGAAATCGGCATCCGGTGAAATTCGACTTGGCCACCGCTCCCCAATGCCCGTCAACCTGGTACACGGCCAGCACGTGGTCGGTATCGTGCTCAGCCTCGAGATCAAACAGCAAGGGGGGATATCCAATGGCACGCAGGGCCGCCGCGGCAAATAATGCGCCCTCATAGCAATGCGAAGTGTTCTCGCGCAGCACGACGCGCGGAGACCAGGCCGTGTCCTCGAGATGGTAGGGCATGGCGTCCAGCGCCCGCTGAATGCCGTAGGGAGTCTTCAGGCTCCGCAGCTTGCGGAGCTCGGCAGGGGTCATTCCCCAGGTTTCTATGTGATTGACCATGCGGCCTTTATTGGAAAGTGTTTCACGTGGAACAATTTTGTAGTAGTATAAATGTACATATAATACTATACATATAACATGCGCATGAAGAAACGGAAACGAATTGCGAAGCGGAGGAAGGTTGCCCGGCTGCAGGCTTCCGCCGAACAGCCGAACTTTCCCCTTGAAGAATACTACCGGCCGATCAAGAAGCCGATCACACTGCGGTTAGACGCCGACGTTCTAGCTTGGTTTAAAAAGCAGGGGCGAGGCTACCAGACAAGGATCAATCAAGCACTGCGCAAGCTGATGACAACGGAGAGGAAGAAAGCGGGGGCGTGAAGTGCGTCATTTTCACTGGAACGCCCCGAAGGAAGAAACGTTGGCTTTCCGCAATAGCAAATCCTAAATCCCGACTTTGTCATCCCGATCGAGGGATCTGTAGTTCGATTCAAATACATATCCGCTCCGGATGACAGCTTTGACGTAAGCTTCTTACTTGGCCGGTTCGTTCGCAGCTTCCTCTTGCTGCTCTTCCGCCTTTTTCCAGCCGGAACCGGGGTTGTATTCTTTCATCGCTTTCGCAAGAGCCTCGGTTTTCTTGCCGAGATCTTTCTCGTAAACGACTCCATCCTGGTCAACCACGAATGTCATCACGCCCGACGACCGGTATTCCGCCGGATAAGCCACGAAGGCGAAACCCGCAGTCATTTTTCCGTTTACGAGGTAACTCTTCGCGCCACCAGAACCACCTTTTCCCTGCCCTTCGAGGACACGAAAATAGTACCCGCGATAAGGAGTCGGAGCGCCCGCCTGGCTCTTGGCATAGCTATCGGCGGCCGACGCTACCAGCGGTCCAACAGGACTCTGAGGTTCGCCATTCGCGGCTTTCCAATAAAGCCCGTCTTTTTGTCCTTCATCGCTGAAGATCTTCTCGGCGTACTCACCGTTGTGCTGCGCGGCGTATTCTTTTTGCGCGGTCACCAGTTCCTGCCCGATGCGAATCGCCGAAGCCTCATTCCGCCCAATCCGCCGGTAGATAATTTCCTTTTCGCCCGCTGCGGTGTCGAAATACCACACACTACCTTTATTCACTAGCGGAATCGGCGACGGCCAATTGTGCGCGCCGATATACAAGGTTGTGGTTCCATCCTGTTCTTTTACCAGACGGTGCATTTCCCGATATCTCTGCGCAAAATTCGCGCGGTTCTCGGCATCCTCGGCATCGTCTCCAGAGGAAACAATCCGCTTTCCATCGGGTCCGAGGATTTCGAGCATGGCTTTTTGATCATTGCTCTCGGCCGCCGTGACCAGCGCATCACTGGCCGCTTGCGCCGAGGCAAATGTCTTCTGGCCATGCTGTTGCGCCATTAATCCCGCCGGAAGGCACATCGTCACGGCAATCGCCACCGCTGCTAATTTAGGAAGATTGGCCCAATGAAATTCATCGAAACTCAGCTTAATTCGACGCATATGGCTCAGCTCCATCTCCAGATTTTTTCAAGGACCCTGACGAACTCTCGATTGTGTCGAGAGTCGTGAAAGAGTTCGTTCCAGGTGTGTTTCATGTGATCGGCCAATGACTTCGATTAACGGCGTCCGCCGCCACCGCCACGAGCTCCGCCTCCGCCGCCACCACGGAAACCGCCACCGCCCACACTAGCTCGTCCGCGCGACGAATAGCTTCTGGACTCGCCGCCATGATCGTAGCCGCTGAACGCGCCCGAGCGTGTGCCGCTCTGACCGCGAGGCGAAGCGTATCCACGAGCCGCCTGACGGTTACCCTCGAACGGCCTGGCCCCAACTCCGTTGTGGAAAGCACCGCCGCGCGCGATTCCGCCTCGGCCGAAGTTGCCACGGTTGTAAAACGTCCGGCTATGCGAGAAATACCGGCCACCGCCAAACGTTGCGTATCGACCACCCCAATTGAATCCCCAGTGTCCCCAGCCCCAACCAAAGCCACCATACCAACCGATTCCGAAACCGAAGCCCCAGGAGAAGAATGGACCGCCAAACCAGATTCCGGGATACGGATACCATCCCGGCCAAGCCACGATGGGATATCCATAAATGAGCCAGGGGTTATACGCGGGAACGTAGACGACATCGGGGTCGGCAGGCTCGATGTCAATATTCGGGCCGTCGTCCTTTATAACTTCGTGCTGCGGGTCTTTGAGAGCGCCGGCGTCTCGCGCTTTGCGGCGCATTACCTGTACGGCATCCATCACATCCTGTTGCTGGTTGTAGTACGCATCGCCAAGAGAGGACGTCCAGGAAAGATTTTTGTCCATATTGCCCAGAACGCTGGGGAATGCACACAACGCCTTGACGCTTGGATCCCAGGGTTGCTGGTCCACCGCTTGACCCAAAGCCTGACCCTTCAAATCGGGATTCGCCTGCACCCATCGGTCGGCCTCGACAACCTGATCGGGGAAAGTGGACGCCGCGAGAATCTGCGCCACCAGCGAATCTGGATAGAGCGCGATGGGCGCGACCAGCCGCTGTAACTGCTCCGGAGTCTGCTGCGCGTAAGGGGGCGCCTGTGCGCCTTGCGGCGGCGCGGCCTGCGCATCTGCATCTTGATCCTGAGCCGACACGGTTACCGGCACGGTGGCGAATAGCAGTGCGATCGACAGGACAAACGCCAAACTCTGCTTCGCCCGCCGAACGATTTCAAATCCTGCAGTTTCTTTGGAAGTATCCATAAGTTTTAGAACCCCCTCCACATGCTTCAACACCCGAGCCCGCCATTAGTTTCGCTACCTAACGTTTCGCTACTTAAGGAGATGCCGGAAACGCCTTTAAGGCTGCAAATTTACGTTTCTAGACAATACTCCGCCGTTCCTACCTCAGCAACTCTTCAAGTTCACGCGGGCTCTCGACGAGCACATCCGGAGGCGCGTCTTCGAGCGAGTGAGGAGCGAAACCGTAAGTTACGCCGCACGTCCACAGCCCGCCATTGCGCCCGGTCAAAACGTCAATCGACGAATCTCCAATCATCAGCGCCTCGTCCGCAGCCACGCCGGTTTCCTGCAAAACCGTCTGCACGCCCAGCGGATCGGGCTTCTTCGTCGCAAAGCTGTTGCCGCCATAAATCCGCACAAAGAAGTCTGCCATCCCCAGCGCACGCACGATGTCGCGTGATGGATTGACGGGCTTATTGGAAAGCACCGCCATGAGCCTGTGCACGCCCTCGGTTCCCACCCCGTCCGACCCGTCGGCCAGCCGCGCCAGCATTTCCGGAATGCCCTCATAAACCGTGGTGTGATCGAGCTTGTGCTGCCGGTAGTAGCCCAGGAAATACTCCAGAGCCGCTCGGAATGTTGTTTCGGTGCCGTCGTCCCCGTCGCCCAGGGCACGACGGACGAGCGTGGGCGCGCCATCCCCTACATAGCTGGCAATGAGGGCGCCGTCCAGTTCGGGACGGCCGATATGTCGCATCGTTGCATTCACCGAATGAATCAAATCGAGGCGTGAGTCAATTAACGTGCCGTCCAGATCAAACACCAGCAAGCGGAGGCGGCGCGGATCGAACGGACGCAGGAAACGGATCATGACTCTTTAGGATAAACGATTGCGTGGGTACCGATGGCTGCGAGCCGCGAGCTACGAGCGATTCCAAGCTGCATTGGCCTGCTCGAAGCCCGTAGCTCGCCGCTCGAAGCCAACCCTATCCCCAAATCGTCCAACCCATATACAATGTTCCGGGGCTGAAGCTCAGTGGGGTGAGCTGCAAACAATGGCTACAACGAAAGTCGATCCCAAGCTAAATGAAGCGAAGGTGGCGAAACCGGCCAAGACCTACGAGGGCCTGACTGGTCAGCAACTTATTGATTCGTATCGCATCATGTTCGCCTCGCGGCGGGTTGACGACCGCGAGATCCTGCTCAAGCGCCAGCAGAAAGTTTTTTTCCAGATCTCAGGCGCCGGCCACGAAGCCCTGGGAGTGGCGGCCGCGCTTGCGCTGAAGCCCGCCTACGACTGGTTCTATCCTTATTATCGCGATCGCGCTCTGTGTCTTGCGCTGGGCGCAACTCCGTATGAAATGCTCCTCGGCGCGGTCGGCGCGGCCGACGATCCCAATTCCGGCGGCCGCCAGATGCCCTCGCACTGGGGCTTCAAACACCTGAATGTGGTCACCCAGTCATCGTGTACCGGTAGCCAGATTCTGCAAGCTGTCGGTTGCGCGGAAGCAGGACGCTATTTCGCCGCGCATCCGAATTCCGCGCGCAAAGCTGAAGGCGATTATCGTCAATTTAAGGACGTCCAATTTCAGGGCGACGAAGTCACCTACGTTTCGCTCGGAGACGGCACCACCAGCGAAGGTGAATTCTGGGAGGCGCTGAATACCGCTTCCAACCGCCGGTTGCCGGTAATCTTTTGCGTGCAAGATAACGGATACGCCATTTCCGTACCCGTTGAGGTGCAGACCTCGGGCGGCAACATTTCGCGCCTCGTGTCCGGCTTTCCCAACTTCCATTTCGAAGAGTTTGACGGTACGGATCCGGTTGTCTCCTACGGAGCGTTCCGTCGCGCAACCGACCACTGCCGCGCTGGCCATGGTCCCGCATTTGTCCATGCCCACGTCATTCGTCCCTATTCCCACTCGCTCTCGGACGACGAGCGGCTTTACCGGCCCGACTCCGAGCGTCAGGCCGATGCCGCGCGCGATCCGGTTCACCGGTTGCAGTTGTTTCTGCTCCGCGAGGGCATCCTCGACGAAAAGGCGATCAACAAAATCGAGAGCGCCGTGGAAGAACAAATCCAGGCCGATGCCGACCGCGCCCTCGAAGCCGCGCTTCCGCAGCCGGACACGATCTACAACTTCGTCTACTCGCCCGATCTCGATCCGTCTTCAGCGGCGTTCAACACTCAGCCGACCGTGTCGGCGTGCGCTCCCGGAACCGCCGGAGATGACAAGCGCCCTGCCGCCGCGAGCAAGACCATGGCGGACCTTATCAATTACACCTTGCGCGACGAGATGCGCCGCGACGAGCGGGTTGTCATGTTCGGAGAAGACATCGCCGACTGCAGCCGCGAAGAATATGTCAAATCGAAACAAGTAAAGGGCAAGGGCGGAGTTTTCAAACTCACCTCCGGCTTGCAGATGGAGTTCGGCGGCGACCGCGTATTTAATTCTCCGCTGGCAGAAGCCAATATCGTCGGCCGCGCCATCGGCATGGCGACGCGCGGATTGAAACCAGTGGTCGAAATCCAGTTCTTCGATTACATCTGGCCCGCGATGATGCAATTGCGCGACGAACTTCCGCTGGTACGCTGGCGTTCGAACAATGCCTTCTCGTCACCGGTGGTGGTGCGGGTGGCGATTGGCGGTTATCTGACCGGCGGAGCCATTTACCACTCGCAATGCGGCGAGAGCATCTTCACCCATACGCCTGGAGTGCGCGTCGTGTTCCCTTCGAACGCCCTCGATGCCGCGGGACTGTTGCGCACCGCCATCCGCTGCGACGACCCGGTTCTGTTCCTCGAACACAAACGCCTGTATCGCGAAACCTACGGACGCGCGCCCTATCCCGGGCCCGATTACATGGTTCCGTTTGGCAAAGCAAAGGTCGTTCAGGCGGGAACCGATCTCACCGTCGTCACCTACGGCGCGGTGGTTCCGCGCGCCCTGCAGGCCGCGCAAAAACTGCAGCGTGAGCATCGCATCAGCGTTGACCTGATCGACTTGCGCTCCTTGAATCCGTTTGACTGGGACGCGATTGCCGATTCAGTCAAGAAAACCAACCGCGCGCTGATCGCCTATGAAGATTCACTAAGCTGGGGATACGGAGCCGAAATCGCGGCCCGCATCGCCGACCAACTCTTCCACCATCTGGATGCGCCCGTGAAGCGAGTGGCGGCGACGGATACGTTCGTCGCTTATCAGCCAATTTTGGAAGATGCCATCCTGCCGCAGGCGAGCGACCTGTTCCGGGCGATGAAGGAATTGGCAGAGTTCTAGAGTCAGCTATCAGCTCTTAGCCCGTGGGCTTGCGGACGCCTACCCTGAACCCCGGGCGGCTGAGCCTACTTTTTCCTCATCTTGCTAGAACCGCCTCCGCCGCCCTTCCCGGAGTTAAACCCCCACGGTCCTCCCCCATAACAAATCAGCGCAAATGCGATCGCGGCCAGCGCCAGAGGAAATTCGTAGCCACCCGTCCCCGTAAGCCCGTTCTTAAAATGCACTTTCCAAATAGCCACGCCCATCTCGATGGCGAAAGCAAGCGCGCAGAAGCGCGTAAACAATCCCAGCACAATTCCGATCCCACCGAAAAATTCCGTCCCCGCGGAAAGATACGCGAGCCAGCGCGGAAGTCCGAGCGAACCCACCATGTCCATATGATGATGAAAACCGCCGAATACCTTGTGATAACCATGCGCAATCATGATTGCGCCCAGAACAAAGCGCATCACGAGCAGCGCCAGCGGTTGCAGCCGATTCAGAAAATCCAAGCTAGCCTCCAGAGCAGGTCTCAAAGAAAGGCTGACGCCACGCGGGTCGACAGTCAATAGCGCCAGAGATGCTTGGGGGAAACTGAAGCGAAGCAGGAAGAGATTTTCCTGAGTCCTGAGACCCGACACCTGTTCTACCAGGTCGAATACGCCTTGCCGTTACTGCCCACCTGGTGGGAGCCGCTGTGGACGCCGATAATGCCATCCGCGTCTTTCTGGTACGGCGACAGCTTCACGTCTTCCGCCGGCTCAACTTCCCAGGTATCACTCCCCGTGATGTCGTCTGGAATGGTTTGGAGATAGCCCGCCGACTTCAGATCCTGCAGCGAGTCGGGCGTTTTTTGCCGGTCGAGCGTGTACTGGAAAATCATCTGATTCATCGTATCCAGGTTGTGCCGCAGATTGTCCTCACGCACGCGCAGAATGCTGTGGCTGTAGATGGGCATGACTACTCCCAACAGGATGATCATGATGCTGATGACCACCATCATCGAGATGAGCGTAAATCCGCGCTCGCGTCCCCTGCCTCTGCTATTCATTCCTGCTTCAGTGCGTCCAACTTGCATACGCCTCGCCGTTGATCGCCGTCTGATCCGATCCACTGTGCACGCTCGCAATGCCGGTGTTGTTCGGATCCCACGCGTTCTCGGACTCCTCCGCCTCCGTCACCCAGGTAGTGTTGCTGCCCGTGATGTCGTCCGGGATGAACTTCAGGTATCCGGCCTGCACCAAATCGTCCAGCGACTGGGGCGCATGCTTTTTGTCGAGCGAATACTCCTGAATGACTTTATTGAGCGTCGTCAGATTCTGGTGAAGTTTGGCTTCCTTGGCCAAAAGGACATTATGACTGTAATTCGGCACGGCGATCGCCAGCAGCACCATGATGATGCTGATCACCACGAGCATCTCGATCAGGGTGAATCCGCGATAGCCAACTTTAGGATCGCGAAGTTTGGGATTATGCGCTCTGCACCGGAATCTCATCTACCAGTCCTTGTACTTGGTGCCGTCCAACGCGGTTTGTTCCGACTTGCTGTAAACATCAAAAACGTTCTGCCCGCCCCATGAAGTCGAGTCTTTGTCGTCCTGCATGGAGCGCAGTCCCCACTCGTCTTTGGTGATGGGATCGAGAGGAATCTTGCGGATAAATTTCAGTTTCTTGCCGCCAACGTCCTCGCCCTTCACCAGCGTGTCGAGGTCGGCAGGATAATTTTCCGATCCCAACTTCGTGCGGAA
Source organism: Terriglobales bacterium (assembly GCA_050010155.1). Classification (GTDB taxonomy): domain Bacteria; phylum Acidobacteriota; class Terriglobia; order Terriglobales; family Acidobacteriaceae; genus Acidiflorens. The sequence continues at coordinate 65,488 of JBEKLO010000002.1, read as the reverse complement.
CATGCCATTGTCGGCGGCGGCTTTGTAACGGTCGATAGCGTCGCGGATCATCCACAGGTCGTAGCGCAACTCGCGCTCGCGCTCGCGGGCAACGGCGTTTTTTGCCATCGGCACCGCCATCCCCACCAGGATGGCCAGAATGGCGGTCGCCACAATCAACTCAATCAGGGTAAAACCGCCTTGGCGGCGGATACCGCAATCCCCACTCCGTCTATGAATTAACTGCTTCATTTGTCGTGTCGCGGCGCGCCTTCCCTACTGAATCGTGATAGCCGCCTGCGCTCCGCTCATCGCAATCGGCTGCATCGCCGGATCCCGCGCTCCGCCCCGGGTGATGGTCAGCGCTGACTGTCCTTGCCCCTTCGCCATGAAAGTCAGCGTCACCACCGCGCCCTGTCCGGAAACGCCCCCGGCCCCCGGAGGCCGCGACGCCGTGATTTGCATGGTCCCCGTCAGCGGGTCCTCACGATGCGCAACGGTTACGATTTGCCCATCCTGCGACAGGAATCCTCCATTCGAAACATTGATTACCTGCAACTGATTGGGATCGTAGTTCAGTTGCACGGGCACGGAGTACACATTCTGCCCACCGGAAAGCATGACGTTCACCGTGAACGTCGACCCTTTCGCCTGGCTCAAAGCCGGCGGATCAAACAGAAACGTACCGGCGCCGGCGCCCGTCTGACTCTGCCCCGCAGGCTTCTGCGCAACTTGACTTGGTGGAAGTTGCGCTGGTGCCACCACGTTCTGCGCGTGGCCCGGAGGCGTTACCGACTGTGGCATCGCTGCCGGTGCCGTTGCGGGAGGAGTCGCGCTCGGGGAATCGGGTGCCTTGGTGTTGGTCCGGCGCAGCGACAGCGCATTGGCCGTACCCACGTCGAGCATATCTTCACTGCCATGAGAAGTGTCCGGCCCGCGGATAATATGCGGGACCAGGACGAATACGATTTCGTTGGTCGAGTGGTCGGAGGTATCTTGCGCAAAAAGATATTTCAGGATCGGAATGTTAGCCAGACCCGGGATCCCGGTCAGAGCCTTGGTCTTCGAGTCCTCCATCATGCCGCCGAGCAGGCTGACTTCACCCTCTTTGAGGCGGATTTCGTTCTCGATTTTGCGCTGCCCGATCACCGGCTGGCTGATGCCGCCAATGCTCACATAGGAATCGACATCCGAAACATCCATCGACAACTTCAAGGAAATTTCGCGTCCGGCATGCACACGCGGCGTAATTTCGATATTCACGCCCACGTCGAGGTATTGAAATTGTGTGTTGACCAGCGGGTTGATGCCGACGCCGCCAATTCCGGGCTGAAACGATCCGGTCGCGACCGGTACGCGGTCGCCGATCTTCAACGTCGCCTTCTGCCCGTCCAGCGCGCGCACCTGTGGACTCTGGATCACCCTGGTATCGGTGTCGTTCATCAAGGCCGTCGCCGTAGCCTGCGGAATTGTGACCTGGAAGTCGGTGGCATTCAAATTGGCGATCGTATTCAGACTGATGCCGTTCGACGTCGACGACGGTGATGTCGTGGTTCCGGAAGAGGAGGTTGTAGTGGAGGTGTTGATATTGGGTTGCAGTTGCACCGAAACGCTGGTCGGAGGATTGATTCCCAGAGTGTGCGACTTATCGCGGCTTACTTGCATGACCGCGATATCGATCAAGACCTCAGGCTTCGCCTTATCGAGATCGTCCACCAGTTTTTGCGCCAGCGCCACTTGATCGGGAGTGCCGCGCACCACAATCGCTCCCTGTGAAGGCAACTGCTGAATGCGGCTGACTTCAAGAATGGTGCGCATCGCGTTGACCACATCCTGCAACTCGGTGGGCTGGGAAAGGTTGGAAAGATAAAAGGTTTTGATGACGTTCTGTTCCAGCTCTTTCCGCTTTGCGGGACTGTCTTGCGCGATAAAAATTGTATTCGGCGTTACCGGACGCCAAAAAGTCTTGGTCTCGAAGGAAATAATCTCCAGCGCATCTTCCAGGGTTACGCCGTTAAGTTCAATGCGCACTTGCTTCGGCACGTAATCGGGATCGAAAAGCACATTAATGCCGGCCAGCTTACCCACCGTTTCATAGATCACGTTGGCCTTGTCCGTCGCCTTCATGGTGATGGGCACGTTCGAGATGGGAGCCAGTTCGACCGGACCCTGCGCCGATTGCAGCCGTCGGCGCAAAGGCGTTGGACCCGCCGCCGCGGGCGGCGGATTCTGGACTTCACGAATCATCTGCTTCGTCCGGTTCAGTTCCTGCTGCGCGATGAATGAGGATGGATCAATATCCAAACCCTTCTGGAACTCGACTACGGCCTCGTCCAGTTTGCCGGCATCGCGCAAAATCTGCCCACGATGCACGTGCGACGACGCCGCATAGAAGCGGGTGCGCTCAAACGCGGTTCGATAGCGCAGGTCTTTCGGCTTCAAACTGTAGGCCTGCTTGAAATAGTCGAAGGCCTTCTCGTAGTCTTGACGCGCCTCGGCCTCGGTGCCCTTCGAGTAAGCTGTCTTGGCAGAATCTTTGTCTTTCCCAATCACCGGAAGACTGAAACAGAGCAGCAGCAAGGCAAACAGGGAGGGACGGATCAGACGTCTCATCTAGCAGTCCTCATAAAAATCTCTTTCGCCGGAGGAACGTGCCCGCTCATCCGAAGCAAGATCCATCCGGCCACCAGAAAAAGCCACGGGCCGGGCATCGCAAACGCTGTCAAGCGCAAAAAAGTACTGGAAATTTCGATTATAGCATCGCATCAAGTGGCACTCGAAGTGATTGGTAGGGCAGTGTTTACACTCATTAGTACAGGTACTCAAGGTAGCAGCTCTCAAGTATCGAGTCTCAGCAACAGCAAACCACGATTGTCCCAGAGACCTCACACCTGAGACCTGCCTTCGTGTTACTTTCTTTTCAGCACCATGGCCAAGCAGAGCACCCACCAAACCCAGCCGAATCGAGAGAAAAATCCTCGCCGCCAGCCGACCGCCTCGGGGGAAAAAGACGCCGCTGTTAACAGGAACGCAAGTCATAACTATTTCTTGCTCGAAAAATTCGAAGCCGGAGTCGTTCTCACCGGAACCGAGGTCAAATCCGTCCGCAGCGGCACGGCAAACCTGAAAGACTCCTACGGCCTGATCAAAGATGGGGAGCTCTGGCTGCTCAATTGCCACATCGGTCCCTATGAGCATGGCAACTACGCCAATCATGCCGCCCTACGAACCCGCAAGCTCTTGGTGCATAAAGAAGAAATCCGCAAGCTCATCGGAAAGTCTCAACAGAAGGGATTGACGCTGATCCCCACCCGCATGTACTTCAAGAACGGCAAAATCAAAGTCGAACTAGCCCTGGCCAAAGGCAAACAACTCTGGGACAAACGAGAAACCGAGCGCCGCCGCACCGCCGACAAAGAAGCGCGTGAGGCTATCTCCCGGGGTAGAAAAACCTAAGCGATGAGGTGCGCCACTTTCTCGCGTTTCGAGAAGCGGCCCCCAAGCCATCCATAAGATTGTCATCCTGAGCGGAGCGAAGGACCTGCTTTTCGCTCCAATTTCCACACAGACGCCAAGTCCTTATACATCAAAGACATGGCGGAAACAAAGCAGCGTAATCGAGCTAACTAATTGTTTTATAAATACCTTAGCGGAATATCGACAATTGCATCCCGCTAAGTCATTGTTTTATAAAGACTTTACATGTAAGTCCTTATTCTTCAAAGACCTGGCTAAAATCAAACTCTAAGTCTCTTGTTTTCAAAGACTCTTTGGGGAGGGGTCAACCGCAGTGGGCGCATTCCATCCAGATTTTCGCTGCCGAGTTGCAAGTTTCCCCTTCGAGCGTGGATACTGAATATCCCAAACATGAAAACAAATCTTTCTTCCTCCACGCCGTCTCAACTGGAAACCGATTGCCTGGTAGTAGTGGTTCTCGACCGCAACGAAAAAGACAAGTCCGCACCTTCAGTCGAGTGCGACGACGCAGCCGTCGTCGCAGCCGCCAAAGATGTCATCGCCAGCGGCGAAGTTACCGGCAAGATCTTCGAAACTACGCTCCTTCACAACCCCACCGGATTGAAAGCCAAACGTCTGCTCCTGATCGGCGCGGGAAAGGCCAAGGATTTTTCCGCTGCCGAGTTGCGGAAGATCGCTGGAACAGCGGTCCGAACGCTAAAAAGCAAAAGCATTCGCAGCTTCGTCTTCGCCTACGGCAGCACGGTTCCTTCCTCGTTTGCAATCCGCGCCATCGTCGAAGGCGCGACCATCGGCGACTTCGATCCCGGCTATTACAAGAGCGAGCGCAAGGACAAAGACAAAAACCCAAAGATCGAAGCCGTCACCATTGTCGTGCAAAAGGACGACGAGAAATCCGGTCAAGCGGCTCTCGAAATCGGACGCATCATCGCCGAATCGCAGAATTTCACGCGCGACTTGGTCAATGAGCCGTCGAATCTCATGACCCCAACCATACTGGCCGAGCGCACCAAGAAAATGGCATCAGAAGTCGGCCTCGTTTGCGAAACCTACGGCTCAGACAAAATCAAAGCGCTGAAGATGGGCGCATTCTGGGGAGTCGCCCAGGGTTCCGATGAACCGCCCGCGCTCATCGTGCTGCGCTACGATCCGGTCGGTGCAGCCGACAAAGTTCATCTGGGTTTAGTCGGCAAAGGAGTCACGTTTGACACCGGCGGGATTTCGATCAAACCAGCAGATGGCATGGAGAAAATGAAATACGACATGGCTGGCGCTGCGACCATGATCGGCGCCATGCGCGCCATCGCGCTGCTGAAGCCCAAGGTCAAAGTCACGGCTGTAATCCTCGCCACGGAAAATATGCCCTCCGGCAAAGCGCAAAAGCCCGGAGACGTGCAGATCGCCATGTCGGGCAAGTCGATCGAGATCATCAACACCGACGCCGAGGGACGCCTCATCCTCGCCGACGGCCTCTATTACGCTCGCCAGCTAGGCTGCACTCATCTGGTCGACGCCGCCACTCTGACGGGCGCGGTCGTCGTGGCCCTCGGCTACGTGAACGCGGGAATCTTTGCCAGCACCGACGAGATGTATGAGCGCTTCGCCAAGGCTAACCAGCAGGCGGGCGAGAAAATGTGGCGTCTGCCGCTCGACGACGAATACAAAGAGCTGATCAAATCCAATATCGCCGACATGGTCAATGCCGGAAGCCGTTACGGCGGCGCCATCTTCGCCGCCATGTTCCTGAAGGAGTTTGCCGAGGACACACCCTGGATCCACCTCGACATCGCCGGCACCGCATGGATGGAAGAGAATAAACCGTGGATCGCTAAAGGCCCGTCCGGAATCGCACTGCGCAGCCTGGTAGAGTTTGTGAAGGGATGGAGCGCGTAAAGCGCTAGCCGCTTTCGCCGTGACCCTGAATCCTTTGCGTCGCAGACTCTATCATAGAGCGTAGCGCCATGGATCTCCCCGAGAAAATCCGCAGTCTGCCTGCGTCGCCCGGCGTGTATCTGTACAAGAACGCCGAGGACGAGGTCATCTACGTCGGCAAGGCCAAAAACCTGCGCTCGCGCGTCTCTTCCTACTTCCATGAAGGTCGCTGGGAGGACGCGAAAACCGGGACGCTGGTCCGCGAAGCGGTTGACGTCGATTACATCGTAGTCGCCAATAACAAGGAGGCGCTGGCGCTTGAGAACCACCTGATCAAGCAGAAGAAACCGCGCTTCAACATTCTGCTGCGCGACGACAAGACTTACCCCTACGTGAAGCTGACCCTCGCCGAGCGCTATCCGCGGGTTTACGTAACACGACGCCTGCGCAAGGACGGCAGCGCCTACTTCGGCCCCTATTTCCCGGCCAATCTTGCTTATCGCATCGTCGATTTGATCCATCGTCACTTCATGGTTCCGTCGTGCAAAGTGGACTTGACGCGTAACCACCCCCGTCCGTGTCTGCAGTTCTATATCAAGCGTTGCCTGGGCCCGTGCGTAAAGGAGTTGACTACGCCCGAGATCTACGCCGAAGCCGTGCGCGACGTGAAACTTTTTCTCGAAGGGCGGCAAACCGACCTGGTCAAATCACTGCGCGAGCGGATGTCGGAAGCGGCCGAGGCTCAGGAGTTCGAGCGCGCTGCCCGCTACCGCGACCTCATCTCGACCGTCGAGCAATTACAGGAAAAACAACGAATCGCCGCCGCCGAAGGCGACGACGCCGATGTCTTCGGCTATCACTACGAGAATCAAATGCTGGCCGTGAACCTGTTTCACATGCGCGGAGGAAAAGTCCTCGACCGGCGTGAATTTTTCTGGGAAGACCTGCCTGGGGTTGGGCCGGATCAAGTCTCGGAGCCAGTTCCGGAGGAGCAGAGTCCCGCGACCACGCATGAGTTCCATCCCGGCGAATTCTTTTCCGCTCTGGTCAAACAACTCTACCTCGGCCAGCCCTATGTCCCACGCAACATATACGTCCCCATAGACTTCGAAGATCGCGAAGAACTGGAGGATGCACTCAGCGAACAACTGGCGGGCGAAGGCACACGCGCCACGAGAGTGCACTTGACCGTCCCGCAACGTGGAGAGAAGCGCGAGCTTATCGATCTTGCAGGCAATAACGCCAAGCAATCATACGATCAGCGTTTTCGCGTGCTGAAACCCAATGGCCGAGTCATTCAAGAAGCGCTTCAAGATGCGCTGGCCCTGCCCGAGCTCCCGCAACGCATCGAGTGCTTCGACATTTCTCATATTCAGGGAGCGGAAACGGTGGCATCGATGGTGGTGTGGGAAGACGGCAAGATGAAAAAATCAGATTATCGGAAGTTCATCATCAAGACTGTCGAGGGTGTGGACGATTTCGCGTCGATGCGTGAGGTGGTTACGCGTCGTTACAGAAGAGTTTGCGAAGAAAAAAAACCCATGCCCAGCCTGGTACTGATCGACGGAGGTCTGGGACAACTCCACGCCGCCGCGCAGGCACTCGAATCACTCGAAATCATCAATCAGCCGCTTGCCGCCATCGCCAAGCGCGAAGAAATCATTTACGTCTACGGACAGGAGGATGACCCCGTCGTTCTCGACCATCATTCTCCGGTGTTGCATCTGGTGCAAATGATCCGCGACGAAGCGCATCGATTCGCCGTAACCTTCCATCGCAAACGCCGCCAGATCCGGGATCGCGCGACCGAGTTACGAGAAATCCCGGGTGTCGGCGAATCGACCACCCGCCGTTTGCTGGAACATTTCGGCAGCCTGCAAGCCGTAAAGCAAGCGGACGTCGCCGCCCTGTCAGCGGTGGTCACCAAGTCCCAAGCGGAATCGATTCTCGAGCATTTTCGCGGGGCAACCGTGAGCTCTTAGCGATTGCCTCTTGCTTATCCCTTGACCTGGGGATGGAACCTTGTCACCATAATCAATAAGAGGACTTCCATGAAATTTGGCATCATAATTTTTCCCGGATCGAATTGCGATCACGATGCTTTCTGGACCGCTAAATACGTGGCCAGGCAGCCGGCGACGCTTCTCTGGCACGACTCGCACGATCTGGAAAATTGCGATGTGATCATTGTGCCGGGCGGCTTCGCTTACGGCGATTATCTGCGCACCGGGGCGATTGCGAAGTTTTCGCCGGTCATGGAATCCGTCCGTAAGTTCGCCGCCGGGGGCGGACTGGTCCTCGGAATCTGCAATGGGTTCCAGATTTTGTGCGAGTCGGGATTGCTGCCCGGAGCGCTGATGCGCAACATCGGCTTGAAATATGTCTGCAAGCCGGTGCAGGTAAGAGTCGAAAACAACGAAACGCCGTTTACCAACGCGTGCCGTAAAGGCGAAGTGTTGACCATTCCGATCGGCCACATGGAAGGCAATTATTTTTGCGATGAAGCGACGCTCGCCGAATTGAAGCACGACAACCGCATCGTCTTCCGCTATTCGAATGCGCAAGGCGAAATCACGCCGGAAGCAAATCCGAACGGTTCGCTCGAAAATATAGCCGGAATCTGTAGCCCTGGCCGCAACGTACTGGGCATGATGCCGCATCCTGAGCGATCGGCCGAACCCGAACTCGGCGGCACCGACGGCTTTAAGATTTTCGAGTCCTTAGTGGGAGCATTGGCGACAAAATAAGCTAGTACGCCCACCTGAGCAACGTCGCTCCACTGGTAAATCCGGCTCCAACCGAAGCCAAGAGCACCAGACTTCCCTTCTTCAATTTGCCCTGCTGGCGCGCGGTTTCCATGGCCAGCGGAATCGTTCCTGCGGTGGTATTTCCGAACTCTTCGATGTTGATGATGACGGCTTCCGGACGCATGCTGAGGCGATCGGCGGTCGCGGTGATGATGCGCTTATTGGCCTGATGCGGAATGAAGGCATCGATCTCGCTGCCCTGAATGTTGTTGCGTTTGAGAATCTCTTCGCAGAGCAGCGCCATCTTGCGCACGGCGAACTTGAAGACCGCGGCCCCGTCCTGATGAACGACGTGCATCTTCTTGTCGACGGTTTCGTGACTTGACGGATTCAGACTTCCGCCCCCGGGCATGTACAACGAGGCACCACCCGATCCATCGACCTCGTGCAGAAAATCAATGAGCCCAACCGACTCGTCTTCGGCGGGTTCGAGCAGGACGGCGCCCGCTCCATCGCCAAAGATGACGCAGGTCGCGCGGTCGGTGTAATCGATGATCGACGACATCACGTCGGCGCCGATTACGAGCACTTTCTTGTGAGCCCCAGTCGCGACGAACTGCGCTCCCGCTTGCAAGGCGTAAACAAATGCCGAACAGGCGCCCGAGAGGTCGAATCCCCAGACATTTTGCGCTCCGAGCTTATGTTGAACGAGACAAGCGGTGGAGGGGAAAAACATGTCCGGCGTGACCGTCGCCACGATAATCGCATCAAGATCGGACGGGGCAATGCCGCGCTCCGCGAGCGCTTTTTTCGCCGCCTCGGTCGCGAGATCGCTGGTCGCAACCCCTTTGTCCACCAGATGACGCTCGCGGATGCCGACGCGCTCCATGATCCACTGATCATTAGTATCGACCATCTTTTCGAGGTCGGCGTTGGTGAGAAGGCGAGGGGGAACATAAGTGCCAAGAGCGCTGATCTTAACGCGCTGAAGCTGGGTCAATGAGATCTCCTAGATGCAGAGTGAGATAAAGTGCGATGCATTGAATGGATTATTTTGAACGATGTGGACGGGAACAGCAAGGTCTCGGGTGGCGGGTATTCTGTTTTTCCTGAGACCTGCACTACCGCAGGCGCGCCGCGAGCTCGCCGAACAGCGGCAACTCGAAGCGCTCGCCCTCCCATGCCTTGAAGGTCAGAACTATCCACAAGAAAAACATGGCCAGTGAAGCCAGAATTCCAAACAACAGAAAGACCATGGCAGCGGCGACATTCGAAAGGAACAGCGCGGCGATGGTCAAAACGAAAAACACTCCCCAGAGCAAAACGCTTTGCCAGGCATGAAAGCGGACGAAGCGATGGCTGCGATATGCCGGCAGAAACAGGATCACCGCGGCGGGGACAAAAGTGAAATAAGCGATGGCCGCGATCGCCCGATCCACTGGAGGAAGCGGCGTCATCGACCACCCGCACGCCGGGCAGTAGGCGGCATCCGCGGGCATCACCGTTCCGCAATGCGGACACTTCACGGTAGGGTGCGTCGGATTTGCTGGGCTTTCTTCTGGACTAGACAAGTCGGCGTCCATTCGCTTTCTTCCGGCACGCTTCGCAAACGCCATAAATCTGGAAAGTGTGCCGGGTGGTAACGTAATGGTGCTTGTGTCCGATCTCCTGCTCGATTTCCCCGACTTTTTCGGAAAAAAATTCAACCGAGGCGCCGCACTCGGTGCACACCATGTGGTGATGACTGCGGCGGTTGTACTGGTGCTCATAGCGCGCGATGCCGTCGTGAAAGGCGACTTCGCTGGCCAGGCCACAACCCGCGAGCAGCTTCAGCGTGCGGTAAACAGTGGTGAAACCGATGCGCGGATCGGTTTTTTTGACCAGGCGGTGCAATTCGTCGGTGGAAAGATGCTCACGAGTTTCCAGGAAGGTCCGTAGAATGGCGCTGCGTTGTTCGGTCTGTTTGAGACCAACGCGTTTGAGATGCTGCAGGAAAATCCCTTCGGCCTCGCGGATGTTCTCCGGAGAGATGTTCGTGTGATCGTCGATTCGTTTCTGCAGCATGGCGTTCGGCGCCGAAATCGAACTGCGAAATCGACGCCCAAGGGTCGCCAATCATGATACTGGGGGAGAGCGCGTTCCGCCAAACGGCTAGTCCTTATGGATGGCGGCGAAACACAAGATCGAACCACGGCTTCCAGGTTTTGCCGCCATCCGTGGAGGTTGCGGCAGTCTCGCGAACGTTCCCATTCTCAGGCTTCCACTCGCCGCGGACGAGAGCGCCTTTCGCATGATCCATGCCGCTTAGAACCATGCTGTCGTCCTCCATTGTTCCCTCGATCACCAGCAATTCGCCGCGATTCGTCACCCAACTCTGATGCCAGACTTTTCGGCTCGCGTCGTAAATCGTAAAGCTCTCGCCGTGGTGGCCATCGGAACCTCGGTAGTCCTCGTGCAAGACGCAGCCATCGAGAATGCGATCAACTCGAGCGCGCGCGACCTGAACCGGGCTGCCGACATCGAACGCATCCCAATCACCGGCCCAGAAATCAAACTGGTGATAGGCGGGTCCGGCACAGTATCCGGGAGATGCTGGTGGAGAGGCTCGCGCGATGGTTACGTCTCTCGCTGCAAAAAAAGTGCCCAGGTTCAGCACTATCATCAAACTCAGCAGAGTCATCGACAAGACGCTGACTTTCGACCACTGAGCAATAGGTTTCATCGGATTTGCCGCGCTGTGCTGACCATAGCGCAATGGATGCTGGTGCAGTGGACATTTGCGGACCTGGCTATAAGAAGCGGCTCTCAGACCCGACGCTGAACGCCGATATCGCGGTCCGAAAACGTCCAACATGACAGGCAGGGTCGATTATCATAAGTGGCGATTGATGCCGACTTCGGATGGCGAGTCGCGTGTAGAGTTCGCAATCTTATGACGCTATGAATCTTGATTGGAAAGTATGTTCGCGAGCCCGGCTGTCGCGCGATCCGCGCTTCGACGGCAAGTTCTATATTGGCGTGGTTGGGAGCGGGGTTTACTGCCGCCCGATTTGCCCGGCGCCGACGGCGAAGGAAAAAAACGTCCGCTATTTTCCCAGCGCCGCAGCCGCAGCCGAAGCGGGCTTTCGTCCCTGTCTGCGCTGCCGGCCGGAGAGTTGTCCCGGGACACCGGCTTGGCTGGGAACGTCCAATACAGTTTCGCGAGCGCTGCGGCTAATCGGCGAAAGCGGCTTGGAGGATGGCGGAGTGGAAATCCTCGCCGAACGTCTGGGAGTTGGGTCGCGCCATCTTCGCCGCTTGTTTCTGCGACACCTGGGAGCGACGCCGATTGCCGTGGCTCAGACCCGACGTCTGCATTTTGCAAAAAAGCTGATCGATGAGACCAGTCTGCCGATGAGCCAAGTCGCGCTCGCGTCCGGCTTCGGTTGCGTGCGACGCTTCAACGCCGGCATTCGCCAGATCTATCATCGAACTCCAACCGAAATCCGGCGTCTGGCGCGACAGACATTGCGCCGGCAGACGCTGGGCCGGCAGATATCGGATCGACAAACGGTGGGCCGGCAAACAGATGCCCAACCATGCAATCAATACTTCTTTCGCCTTCACTTTCGGCCACCCTATCACTGGGAGGGCATGTTAGCGTTTCTGGCGGCACGCGCCACGCCCGGCGTAGAACTCGTAGAGGAAGGCAGCTACCGACGTACCATTTCCCTCAACGGTCGTGACGGCTACTTTGAAGTTGCGCTCGACTCCGGACGCGACGCACTCGCTGTCCGGATTGAATTTGGCGATCCCCATTCTCTCTTTTTTATTGTCGAGCGCATTCGTGCCATGTTCGATCTAAATGCGGACTGGGCCGCCATCGTGCAAAGTCTTCGACCCGACCCGGGATTGGCAGGGCCAGTCGATGACGATCCCGGGCTCCGAGTGCCGGGATGCTGGAATGGCTTTGAACTGGCGACGCGTGCCATTCTCGGCCAACAGATTACCGTCAAGGGTGCGACCGCCCTGGCCGGCCGTCTGGCAAGCGCCTTTGGGAAGCCGTTCCCTTCCGTCAACGGCCTCACGCATCTATTCCCGATGCCCGAGGTCCTCGCGAGTGCGAACCTTGCTCGCATAGGGCTGACTCGGGCCCGAGCCGAAACCATTCGCGCTTTGGCGCGCGCAGTTGCGAATGGCGCCATCAGCTTTGGAGGAGTTGTCGATTCCGAACCCTTCCTCGACCGCCTGTGCGAAATTCCCGGCATCGGAAAATGGACGGCGCAATACATTGCCATGCGAGCGCTCGGAGAGCCAGACGCGTTTCCCTCCACAGACCTCGGCCTGCTGCACGCAATGGCGGTAGACAGTGCTCGAGAACTGGAGGAGCGCGCCGAAGCTTGGCGGCCATGGCGAGCCTATGCGGCAATGTACCTGTGGAGAATGGCAAGCAAACGCAGTGTTCGCGAAGGCAGAATTCCTCGTAAGGATTTTTCAACGGCCGGAAAAGCAACCGTCGAAGTAGGCGCTTGCAACCAGCTCGCGCCTATGGTCCTGTCGAATCGCGAGTAGACTGCTGCTTCACAAATAGCTCAAATCGCGATTATCGCGACGCCCGGTTGTCAGAGGCACCACGCACCCCTACAATCTTTCAGTAATGTCTTCTGCCGCGTCCCTACCTGAGGTTTCTCATCCCGAAGTCCGGCGGCGCCGCCCTGCGCTCCGCATCTTGTACTACGCTGTCTGCCTTCTGCTGGTGGCGCTCATCGCCGGCGTCTGGTGGCTGTTTTGGATCGCGCGCTCGGCCCTGCCACAACTGGATGGCTCCGTCTCTGTCCCTGGGATTTCATCTACGGTGCGAGTCGTGCGCGATGGGCAGGGTGTGCCGACGATTGAAGCTTCCACGCTCGAAGACTTGTTTTTTGCGCAGGGCTACGTGACCGCGCAAGACCGTCTGTGGCAGATGGACATCATGCGGCGCGCCGCTGCCGGAGAACTTTCGGAAGTGATTGGCTCAGCCACGGTGGAAATGGACCGCGAGCAGCGGATTCTGGGACTGCGGCCGGCGGCCGAGGCGGCGGAGAAGAAAATCTCCGCTCGCGAGCGGCCTTATTTCGACGCTTACGCTCGTGGCGTGAATGCGTTCATCAATTCGCATCGGGACCGGCCTTCGCTCGAATTCCGCTTGCTGAAGTACGCGCCGCGACCGTGGACTGTGACGGATTCACTGCTCGTGGGCGCGCACATGGTGCAATACCTGAACCACTACAGCTACAAGCGTGCGCTGGAGCGAGAGAAAATTCTTGCCAAGCTGGGCCCGGAGCTGACGGCGGACCTCTACGTGAATTCTTGCTGGCACGATCGTCCGCCCACCGAGGTGCGGCGGATTCAGGATGAACCCGCGGCCAAGCACGGCGATGAAGATGACGATGACGACGAAGAAGTCGACCCAGACGGCGGAAATCCTCGGTTGAGTTCGGCATTGTCTTCGGGACAAGTCTCAAAGGGGCCAACGTTTTTCGGGGCGTTCACTCGGGAAGAATCCGATTCGTTCCGGCCAGGGTCAAACAACTGGGTGGTTTCCGGCCAGCATACGGTTTCGGGAAAACCGCTGCTGTCGAACGACATGCACCTCGACCACCAGATGCCGAACCTATGGTTTGCGGCCCATTTGAAAAGTGGCAACTTCGACGTGGCGGGCGTGACGCTGCCAGGAGTTCCGTTTGTGATCGTGGGCCACAATCAGCGGATCGGCTGGGGATTCACGAACGTCGGGCCGACAGTCGAAGACGACTTCATCGAGGAGTTCAATGCGCAAGGCCAATACAAGACTCCGGCGGGATGGGTTGATGCACAACACCGACAGGAGACGATTCACGTCAAAGGCAAGCCAGACGTGACGCTCGACGTCGTGACCACGCGCCACGGACCGATCATTACAGAACTGGTTCCCGGTGAGACGCGCAAGATTGCCCTGCGCTGGACCTTGCAGGATGGCATGGGGCTGATGTTCTTCGACGCGGACTCGGCCCAGAACTGGGTTGAGTTTCGGAAGGCCTTCTCGGCTTTAGGCGCACCCGGACAGAACGTTATGTACGCGGACGTCGATGGCCACATCGGATATCAGGCGACCGGGCGAGTGCCGATCCGCATGGCGGGAGATGGCAGCTTGCCGGTAAGCGGCAGCGATGACGCGCACGAGTGGACAGGCTGGATTCCATTCGACGAGATGCCGCATGTCTACGATCCGCCGTCGGGAATTCTGGCGACCGCCAACGGGCGCATCACTCCGGACGGCTACAAATACTCGATCAGCACGGAATGGGAAGCGCCGTGGCGGACAGATCGCATCTACCGCGTGCTCGAATCAGGAAAGAAATTTGCGCCAGCGGACATGCTGGCGCTGCAGATGGATGTGTCGTCGACATTTGACCGCTTCTGCGCCGACAAGTTTGTCTATGCGGTTGATCACGCCGCGAGCGCCACCGATCGGGCGAAGCGTGCAGCCGAAATTCTGCGGGACTGGGATGGGAGGATGTCGGCAGATTCCGCCGCGCCGACAATTGAGACCAAGGCGCGTGAAGAATTGGTGCGGCTGTTGCTCGAACCGAAACTGGGCGCAGCGGCGGATGTGCCGGATTCAGACGCCAATAATTCGGGCGCTCTCAGTTGGAAGAGTTACGACTGGATGATGTCGACAGTATGGCTTGAGAATGTGCTCACCAAGCAACCGGCGCGCTGGCTGCCTCCGGGATACGCGGATTATGAGAGCCTACTGACAGCTGCAATGGAAAATGTAGTGAAGCAAACCGCAGCACCCTCAGGAGACGTCGCGAAAAATGCCTCGGGCGTTCCTTCGGATTTGAATCAATGGACGTGGGGAAAGCATTATCCGGTGGAAATCGATCATCCGGTTCTCAGCCGGCTTCCAGTGGTTGGACGCTTCACGGGGCCGGGCATGCATCCGTTGAGCGGCAGCGCATACACGGTAAAGGCTGTGGGCCGCGAATTTGGGCCATCCGAACGTCTGACGTGGAACTTTGCGAACTTTGACGAAAGCCGGCTAAACCTGGTGACGGGAGAGAGCGGAGTATTCCTCAGCCCGTATTACATGAATCAGTGGGCAGCGTGGTATGGAGGGTCGACATTTGCGCTTCCCTTCTCGCAAGCTGCGGTCGAGCGGCATCGTGCGCATGAGATGACGCTAGTACCGCAGTAGGGAAAGCAGTCGTTCGTTTGCACGTCGTTCGCTATTCGCTATTCGCCGTTCGCTTCCTCTCGCGTCTCGCACCATCATTGAAGCGTCAGCTTGAAAACTGTTCCGTTGCCGGTCGTGCCGCCACGAGTTGTGGTGCCATACAGGTTGCCTTCGGCATCCTGCACCAAACCTGCATCGGGATTTGCGCCATCGCCGCTGGCAGCTGTTCCGGTGAAGCTGTATAGCACGGTTTCGTTGCCACTTGTATCCACTTTGAACACCGTTCCGCAGCCGTGCCCGAGAACGCCGCCGTCGCATGCAATCGCACCGCCGCCATTTTCGGTCGTGCCATACAAGTTGCCCTGCGCGTCCAGCAATAAAGCTGCTTGCGGATGCTCACCGTCTTCTTTCCCGCTGAAGCTGTGGAGTACTGTCTCATTGCCGTTCGCATCCAGTTTGAACACCGTGCCTCTGTTGTAGACGCCGCCACGGTAGGTGGTGCCATACAGGTTGCCTTGCGCGTCAAACACTAAACTCGCGAGGGGGAAATCGCCGTCGGGGTCCCCCTGAAAGCTATAGAGCACGGATTCATTGCCGCTCGCATCGATCTTGAACACCGTGCCGCCGGGATGCGTGTCGGTGCTACCGCCGGTAAACGCAGTCGTGCCGTACGCATTGCCGAGCGCGTCAAACACTAGATTGGACCAGGGATATGACCCGTCGCCCGGGGAGCCGAAGTCATGCAGCACCGTCTCGTTGCCGGCTGTGTCTAGTTTGTACGCTGTCCCCGCGCCGGGATGGTCGTAGCCACCACGATAGGTGGTGCCGTAGAGATTGCCCTGTGCGTCCAGTGTTACGCCCGCGTAGGGATTTGCACCATCCAACACAAGCTTCTGGAAGCTGTAGAGTACGGTTTCCTCGCCCTGCGGATTCACCTTGAATACGGTTCCACAGGTTCCCCTGAAACCCACGCAATCAGGATCTCCGCCCCTGGTGGTAGCACCGTAGAGATTGCCTTCCGCATCCAGCACCAAACCCGTCGCGGGATCGGCCCCGTCTCCGCCTTCCCCGGTGAAGTTGCAGAACACGGATTCGTGTCCCGTTGTGTCCATTTGAAACACCGTCCCGAAGTCCGCAGTGCCGCCGCTAGCGGTGGTGCCATACAAGTTGCCCTTCGCATCCATTACTAACGCGCCTGGGCCCGTGCCGTCAGCGGGCGCGCCCGTAAACGAATGCAGCACAGTTTCCGCGTACGTCTGCGCCTGCCCCGATTCGGCGCCGACTACGGTGATTACAGACAGGAACGCCAGTACAAACGCGACGTGGGCCACTCCACGGTACATTCCACCGAACCAATTCCGATGTTGCGGGCGATGTTGCATTCCGGCTCCTTGCCAGGACGGCGCGCTTTCCGCCGTTCGAGGGTGCGCGATTCTATCGCGGTTCGCTAACTCCGTAAAGAGTGAAATCGTGCATGCAGCGCGGGATTTCGGGGCAGGACGCCGACCGAAATGCAAAACAAAATTGCACCGACGTAACCACAGAGCTGAATCAGTCCAGATTTTTTTGGGAAACGGGATTACAGCGTCGGACTTTTAGCTTGCGACTCGTATGTCACGAACAACACCCGACGCCGTCAAAAATCGACGGTCTTGACGTCGAAGAAATACCCGATGAGGCCCCTGACCTCGCCGGGGTTTTCAGGATTGTTCGGGTTGTACTCCAAAGCATCTTTAGTCACGTCGTAGATATTGAGCGATCCGCCCTGGACCAGATACACGACAGCTGGCGGGGAGTTGGCAGCGCGCTGCGTGTTGATGGGCTGGATTCCGGTCACGTCTCCGTTGGCGGGAGGGACAATTACACCGCCGGGCGGAACGGTGCCCACAGAGTTCGTGAGCGTATTGTAAATGGAAAGGCAGCCACGGACCTCGGCGCCGGGTGGAGGTGGAACCGGCGGAATAATCTCGGTGCATGTATGCGCGCCGATAAAGAGCTGCCCGTTGGGTCCGAGTGCGATCCGGTTGTGGTATCCATCGGTGATGATGATCTCAGACGTGTTGGTCACCGACATGGTGCTGAGGTTGAGGATCGTGAGCTGGCCGCAATACTGCGCCTGCGTGGTTCCCGCGGGGCACGTCAGCGACTCCCCGCCTCCGGGAGTATACGGAGTGCCCGCCAAATACATGGTCGAACCATTAAGCAGAGCTACGCTGCCGGCTGCCGGCCCCTGACACGCGACTGGGTTCGAGCCGGGGTTGGGAATGCAGGCGGGAACGGAAGCCACGAGCTGATTGGTGACCAGGTTGTACTGTTGCACGCTGGCCTGCGTTCCTCCGCATTCGGCGCCACAGCTGACCACATAGGCCGTGCTGTCGTCGGTGCTGAAAAAAGCTCCCACCGGACGATCGAAAATGCCGGGACCGCCGATGTACGTTACCGCATTGCCAATCCCGATTTGCGACGGCGTGATAACCGCTACAGAATCAGAGTTAGCACTAAAGCCAAGAATTAGGCTGCCGCTGTTGTTAATCGAGAGGTATTGAACCGCGGGAACCGCGGCTTGACCCTCGAAAGTACCATTGAGCAGCGAAACGACGCCTACTAACCCGGGAGGTTGCCCCAGCACCTGCGCGGTGGGAACAGCGATATAGGTGGTAGAGCTATCTGGGGAAACGACGAAGCTCTGCGTCATCCCCGGCAACGTCAAATGGTAGGTGCTTTTTTCGGTCGAGTTGGTGATGATGCTGAACAGGTTGTCAGACTCTTGCGTGCCGTTTCCGCTGAACACCAGGGTCTGGGTCCGGTTGGGCGTGACCACCATCATCCCCGGAAAGCTGCCCGCGGAAATTGGGGTTGCGGGTCCACGCACATCGTTTTGAGCGTTCACGATGTACACACCCGAGGCCGAGGTACCGGCTGAAACGTTATTCGAGATGAAGGCGCGGTAAGCGATACCGCTCACGTGCGAACCGCTGCCAGAACCGCCGCCGCAACTCAGCCACGCCAAACTGGAGGGCAGCAGAAATACCACAAGAATCAGGGCTCTTTTCAAACCTGGGACTCCAACCTTATGCCGGATAATCACTTGGATGCAGAATAGCGATTATAGCAAAGGGAGAACGTTGCCCTCGTACAGATGCGCAGAACTCGCTGCATCTTGTATTCTCAAGTCAATGGCGCAGAACTTTCTTGAACGTCTGAAGCAATCGCCTGTGCTCTGCGATGGGGCTATGGGAACGCTGCTCTACGCCAAAGGCATCTTCATCAACCGGTGCTATGACGAGCTGAACCTGTCACAGCCGGAGCTGATCCGCGGGGTCCACCACGATTATCTGCAGGCGGGCGCCGAGATTATCGAAACCAATACATTCGGCGCGAATAGCTTTCGTCTGGCGCGGCACAGCATTTCCGATCGGGTGCGCGACATAAACCTGGCGGGCGCCTCCGTGGCTCACGAAGCCGCCAAGAGTTTCGACGTCTGGGTCGCCGGATCGATTGGCCCGTTGGGCGTTCGCATTGAACCGCTAGGCAAAACTTCTTTTGAAGAAGCCCGAACAGCATTCCGCGAACAGGTCGCTGCCTTGGTTGAGGGCGGCGTCGATTTGCTCATGCTGGAAACCTTTGGCTACGTGGAAGAGCTACATCAGGCCGTGCTCGCCTGCCGGGACGTGAACGTGAAGATTCCTATCGTCGCCCAGGTCACGATTGACGAAGACGGCAACTGCCTCGATGGCTCGGATCCCGAAGCTTTCGCCGCCCGGCTGGCGGAATGGAATGTCGATGTGCTCGGCATCAACTGCAGCGTGGGACCGGTGGCGATGCTCGACGCTATCGAGCGAGTTCGTGCCGTGACGTCCCTTCCTCTGGCCGCGCAGCCAAACGCCGGTATGCCGCGCTCGGTCGAAGGACGGAATATCTATCTCTGTTCCCCGGAATACATGGCGAGCTACACGCGGAAATTCGTGGCCGCCGGAGTGCAACTGATCGGTGGTTGCTGCGGCACCACGCCTGATCATATCCGCGCCATGAAATCGGCATTACGCGTCCGCGAAGCGCGTGGCAAGACCGCGCTTACGGAGGCGATTCATTCCGGAACCGCGCCCGTAGTTCCGGCGAGCGTTCCCATGTCCGAGCGCTCTCGCCTCGGCGCCAAGATTGCGGCCGGCGAATTTGTGACCATGGTCGAGATCGTGCCGCCAAAGGGCATTGACATCCGCAAAGAAATCGAGGGCGCGAAGTTCGTCAAATCGGTGGGCGTGGACGCGATCAACATCCCCGACAGCCCCCGCGCTTCGGCGCGCATGAGCAACCAAGCCTTGTCGCTGCTCATGCAGCAGGCGGTCGGAATTGAAGCCATTCTGCACTATACGTGCCGCGATCGAAACGTGCTGGGCATTCAGTCCGACCTGCTGGGGGCTGCGGCCACCGGCATCCGTAATCTGATCTGCATCACGGGCGACCCGCCGAAAATGGGGAACTACCCCGACGCCACCGCGGTATTTGACGTGGATGCCATAGGATTGGTGAATATCGTCCACAACTTGAACCGAGGGTTGGACTTAGGCGGGAATCCGATCGGCACTGGCACCAGCTTTGTCATTGGCGTGGGAGCCAATCCAGGACTGCCCAACCTGGACGAAGAAATCAAGCGTTTCGAATACAAGGTGGAAGCGGGCGCCGAATACGCCGTGACTCAACCCGTGTTCGACCTCAGCCTTTTGGAAGCTTTTCTGAAACGGATCGAGCACTGCCGAATTCCGGTAATTGCCGGAATTTGGCCATTGGTCAGCGCTCGCAACGCCGAGTTTATGAAAAACGAGCTGCGAGTTTCGGTGCCTGAGGAAATTCTCAACCGGATGACCAAGGCCACGAGCGCGGAAGCGGCTCGCGAGGAAGGTGTAGCCATCGCCCGCGAAATGCTGACGGCTGTGCGCGCCCGCGTACAGGGTGCGCAGATCAGCGCTCCGTTGGGCCGATATGCGTCTGCGGTCGATGTTCTGGAGGCCCTGGGCTCGAAGCGGCCAGCTTCTGTGTAGTTTTGGGAACACCATTGCCCAACAGATTGAATAAATTACAAAAATTCACTGGACATTCCGTCCCGGAAACGGCATTACAATATAGATAGGAGCCATCGGATTGGTAAAGTTTGAAGAGTGCCTCGAGCGTCTCGAGAAGATTGTGCAGGAACTGGAAAAAGGGGAGGTTCCGCTGGAAAAGTCGTTGACGCTTTTTGAAGAAGGCATGCAACTTTCCGCGACCTGCCGGAAGCAATTGGAAGACGCGGAAGGAAAAGTAGAGATTCTGTTAAAACAGAACGGAAAGCTCCAAACTGAACCGTTCGAGCCCCCGGCCGAGAAAGTGTTGCGCAAGTAACGCAGTTCGTGCTCGGAAGGTCAACGCCTGTGCTGGCAACTTGCTGTCGCAGCCAAGGCCGCCGCGATTCGCGGCGCAGTCAGGGGGATGTATGGAAACACTTCGCGTAGTGCTCTATCACAATGACCCCGGAACTGCTCAAATTCTGGCGGTCAGCCTTTCCCAACATTTTCACTCTGTTCACTTGGCCCGCTCGTGCGAAGAAGCTCGTAGCGCGGTTGCCGGGCAGCGCGCCGATGCGTTGGTGCTGGACCTGGAAACATCGGGACCGGACGAGGTCGAGCGTATCCATCATGAATTCCCCAACCTCTGTATCGTCGGCACGCACCGGCTGGCTGACGACGAACTATGGACCGAAGCGCTGAATCATGGTGCATCCGACATTTGTGAGCCGCGCCAGGATGACGTGGTGCGCTCCGTGTCGAATGGGCTCAGGCGCCATGCGGCCGCCTGATTTACAGGTGTTAGGTCTCAGGTCTAAGGAACAACAAGAGCTTCTCCGAGACACGACGCTTGTTTCCGCTTTCCTGAGATCTGGCACCTAAGACCTGACACCCGCCTTTCTCCGCTTGTTATACTGCCCTGCAATGCTGAAAGAAATTCTGCAGGAGGGACGCGAAACCGCGGACGCCGCACTCGAGCGGCTTTTGCCCCCGGCCGCCCAACATCCAACTTCCATCCATCAGGCCATGCGGCACAGCGTATTTGCTGGCGGGAAGCGCCTTAGGCCGATCCTCTGTATGCAAGCGGGTCGCATGATCCGAGCAGCATCGCTGGCCAATTCGCTCGCTAGGTCGCAGGAGGGTACGCAGGATGCAGCGTTAGCTGGATCGTTGCCGGCCGGTATTGACCAGGTGGGCGCCGCGCTCGAAATGCTCCACACTTATTCCCTGATCCACGACGATCTGCCCGCGCTCGATAACGACGACCTGCGCCGCGGACGTCCTACGTGCCACAAAGCCTTCGGCGAGGCCATCGCCATTCTGGCCGGAGACGCCTTGCAGACGCAGGCGTACGAAGTGCTGGCGCAGATCCCATGCCCCGCCGAGGCGCGCGTTGCGATCATTGGTGAAATCGCCCACGCCACCGGCTCCATCGATGGCATGATCGGCGGCCAGGTGGTTGATTTGGAATCCGAGCACAAGAAGCCCGATTTGACCACTTTGGATTACATCCACCGCTCAAAAACCGCCGCGCTCATCACCGCCAGCGTGGTCAGCGGAGGCCTATACGCCGGGGCAACGGCCGCCGACATCACCCGCCTCCGCACATACGGTCAGTCGATCGGCCTCGCGTTCCAGATCGTGGACGACGTCCTCGATCTGACGCAGACATCCGAGCAACTTGGCAAAACCGCTGGCAAAGACGCAGCCGCCGAGAAAACCACGTATCCAGCGTTGTTCGGAATCGAGGAATCGCTCCGCAAGGCCGACGCCTTGGTCGATCAAGCATGCGCACCACTAGACGAATATGGGGACGCCGCAGCGACGCTGAAAGAACTTGCTCACTATCTCGTCGAGCGTAAGAAATAGCTTCAGACGCGGCCTGTTAAGTCTAGAGCCACGGCCACCGAAACCTTTCCCCAGTGCCCTGCTAGAGACGTGGCAAGCCTCGTCTGTACCGAGAACAACGACCCATTCCTGGTTAACCAACCCTTGAATCTACCCGGCCGCGGCGCTAGAGTATTTATGCTCTCGCCGTTCTCCCGCCTTCTTTTCCTCACCAGCAATTTGCGCGTAATAGCTGCAGTCTGTGTGCAACTAAAGGCGGTTGTGGGAAACGCACCCCTATATGTGGTGTTTTATTACTTGACCCGTCCCTGTATTCGCCGTTAGAGTTGGTCACAAGCATGGGTGACGTTCCTGGTTCACGGGACGGCATCGAACGGAATATGACCAGCGGGAACCTGGGAAGTTAACAGCACGAGGTTCGCCTCCCACCCCGCGATTTGCAGCGCACTCCAGCCAGCGCCAACCGAGTCTGCGGACGGGTATGTCCGTCTACGAAGGAGTCACTTTGCTCAAACTTAAGAAGCTGCAAATCCTGGGGTTCAAGTCGTTCTGTGATCGCACCGAGTTGAAGTTCCACGGCGAAGGCATCGCCGCCATCATCGGGCCGAACGGCTGCGGCAAGTCAAACATTGCCGACGCGATTTCCTGGGTGCTTGGGGAGCAGTCGGCCAAGTCGCTGCGCGGTTCGCGCATGGAAGATGTGATCTTCTCCGGCACGCGCGACCGCAACCCCACCGGCATGGCAGAAGTGTCTCTTACCTTGATTGACCCCGAAATTTATGGCGGCCCGGATACAAACGCGCCGACAGAGATCGAGATTCAAGACGACTTGCCGGCAGAAGAAAATTGGGATGAAGCTGAGGTTCGCGCTCAAGCCGCCGCGGAAACCGAACGCGCAGTCGAAGAGGCACAACCCGGAAAAACCGAAGAGGTTGAAGGCGAGGTCGCGGCCGCAGCACCGACTGCCGAATCACCGGCTAACGAGTTGCCAGTTAACAACAGCACTGTGACCGTGCTCGAGCCCCAGGTAGTTCTGAAGATCCGCCGCCGCAAATTCAATCAACAGCAACACCACGCCGGAGAAATCTCAGTGACGCGCCGGTTATTCCGCAGCGGCGACAGCGAATATCTGCTGAATGGAAAGCTGTGCCGATTGCGTGACATTCAGGAACTGTTCATGGGCACGGGACTCGGTCCGGAATCGTACGCGCTGATCGAGCAGGGGCGCATCGGCCAGATTTTGAGCAGCCGTCCCACCGACCGCCGCGCCATCATCGAAGAAGCTGCTGGCATTACCAAGTTCAAAACCAAGAAGCGCCTGGCCGAAGCGCGTCTCGAAGACGCCAAGACGAATCTGAATCGCGTCAACGACATTTTCGAGGAAGTTACGCGCCAGATGAACTCGCTCAAGCGTCAGGCCAGCAAGGCGGAACGTTATGCCAAGCTGCGTGACGAAATGCGGGCCAAGCTACGGGTGGTGCTCGCCAGCAAGTTTACGCAGATGGACCAGGAGAGCGTGACGCTCGATACTCAGATCCGCCAACTGGGCGAGGAAATTGGTCAGCAAACCGAAAGCGTGCAGCAATCCGAAGCCGAGCACTCCGAACGCACGCAGCGCGGGTACGCGATTGATGCGGAGACGCGACAAAATCGGGAGCGACTGAACCAGATCGCAATCGAGGGCGACCGCGGAAAAGCGCGCATCCGAACCAACGAAGAGCGATGCGCGGAACTAATCGTGCGCACGGCGTCCGCGGAAACGGAGCTGGCGCAGGCTCAAAATCGGCTTACGGCGCTCGAGGAAGAACGCGACGGCCATCAGCAGGTACTCGACTCGGCGGCAGCCGATCTCGCAGCCGCCCAGCAAGAACTGACGCTCAGCCAGCAGGAGACGGCCTGCGCCGCCACCAATCTGGCAATGCTCGAACAGGAACAGGAATCGCATCGCACCGCGATTCTTGAGGCCGTCGGCGCAGCGTCCAACCTGCGCAACCGGCTCACGCAATCCGAGGAGCGACTGGCCGGCATCGGCCGCGAAGAGCAGCGACTCCGCGCCGAGATCGCAACAGCTGCCTCGCAATCGGAAGCTTTCGGGGGACAACGTGGCCAAATTGCGCTGGAATTCGAAAGCGTTTCCCAGCGTGCAAGCGGCCTGGCAACAGAGATCGCGAGCCTGCGCGAAACCATCGAGAACAAACGGGCGGCTGAGAACGAAACCAAGAAGCACCTCGATTCCCTCCGCTCCGAATTCGCCACCGCGCTCGGCAAGAAGGGATCGCTCGAAGCGG
Source organism: Terriglobales bacterium (assembly GCA_050010155.1). Lineage (GTDB taxonomy): Bacteria > Acidobacteriota > Terriglobia > Terriglobales > Acidobacteriaceae > Acidiflorens. The sequence goes on along the minus strand of JBEKLO010000002.1, from coordinate 41,061 downwards.
TCATCGCCGAGCACGGTTATTCCACCGAGTCGGTGCGGCGTCTCTTTCAATCTGGCGCGATGCAGGGAGGAAACACTCCCGCCGGCGTGCTTGCCGATTTCCTCGAAGTCGAACCCCGCTATGAGCGCGTGGTTGAGGACTTCCTGCGCGACGAACTGAATTTCGTGGTGGTCAAATCGTGGGGCGCCGCCGATGAAGGCTTGCGCCTTCTGCGCTCTGACGTCAACGGGCGCGCCACCTTCCTCGTACATCCTGAGGATTCGCAGGCAAAGTTTTCGTTCGTCGCGGATGAGAGCCATCATTACGCTCCGCTCAACGACACGGTCCTTCCCTTGAAGAACTCGATTCGCGTGCTGAATGGATTCGGCAAGTCCCTCGAAGTGATTCTGCCCAAGCTGGGAAACGGCTACATCGTGCCCGATCCGGCGGTGGCGCGCGAGCTTGCGCTCTCCAGCCCCGACGCGTTCTTTCTCTCCCAGACGGGGGAATGCTTTCACAACGTGACCGTCACCGGCGGCAAGCAGCGCAGCGAGGGCCCGTTGTCGATGAAGCGTGAACTGCGCGACGTGCTGCGCCTGCTGGAAGAGTTGGAACGAGCTCTTCGCGAAAAGGAAATGCTCGCTCTCACTCTGGCACGCGAAATCAAGGACCACAGTTCCCTGCTCGACCGCATGGAGGAAGAGAAGCGCGAAGCGGAGAAGCAGGCCATGACCTCCGGCCATTTGCTGAAGCAACTGGAAAACGAGATGACGCGGGTGCGCGAACGGATCTCCATCAGCGAACGCGAGCTGCAACGACTAGTGGCTGAGCGACAGGAACAGGAAGGCCTGATCGCTTCGCGGCATGCAGAGCTGACCGCGATCGAAGGAACGCGCGCGCAACTCGAACTACAGCTTGCGGCCGGACAAGACCGCCTCGGCGCTCTACGCAGACAGCGGGACGTGGCTGCTGCAACGACCTCGCAGCGGGCCGCTCGCGTTGCTACGCTCGAAGAGCGTCATCGTTCGGCGACCACGCTGCTACAACGCATCGAGGCGCTCGTATCCGAAATGCGCGAGCGGGCCGGCGCTTTGCAGGTCCAAATGGCATCGGCGAGCGCTGAAATCGCGCAACGGCAAAATGAGAACGTACAACTCGCCGAACAGATCGTGCAGTTCGGAGCCGAGCGCAATGCTGGAGAAGCCCGCGAAGGCTTGCTGCAGCTCGAGTCTGAGCAGGTGCGAGCGCGGCTGGTTGAGATCGAAGAGCTTCTTCGGAACACGCGGCAGCAACTTGATCTCGCTCGCGACCGCCGTGGCGAGCTATCGGCAACAGCAGCCAAGCTGCAATCTGACCTGCAACATCTGGCCGACACGTGCCTCAACGAACTCGGCATGGAACGCGCGGCCCTGATGGCCGACACGACCGGCGCCGCGGCGATTCCATTGCTTGCCGGGGAGGAACTTGCGGCCGAAGATCTGGCTCACCGCGAAATGCGCGCCCGGCTCGATGCGATGGGCCCGGTCAACATGATGGCGCTCGAGGAATATAAGGAAACGGCGGAGCGGCACGAGTTCCTCGCAACCCAGCGCAAAGACCTGCTCGATGCCATCGCAGACACAGCCGCCACGATTCGCGAGATCGATCAAGTCTCGCGGCAGAAATTTGAAGAAGCGTTCAACAAAATCAACGAGAACTTCCAGGGCACATTCCGCAAGCTGTTCGGCGGCGGACACGGCTTCATGCGGCTGACCGATCTCGAAAACAGCGCGGAAAGCGGCATTGACGTGGTGGCATCGCCGCCGGGAAAGAAACTGCAAAATGTGCTGCTGCTTTCCGGTGGCGAAAAAGCGCTCACTGCACTCGCCCTACTGGTCGGCATCTTCCAGTACACGCCCAGTCCATTCTGCATTCTTGACGAGGTTGACGCTCCGCTCGACGAATCGAACATCGCGCGCTTCACGGAACTCGTGCGCGAGATGAGCGTGCAGACTCAGTTCATCCTGATCACCCACAGCAAGCGGACCATGAGTATCGCTCCCGTTCTCTATGGCGTCACCATGCAGGAACCGGGAGTCTCAAAGCTTGTGTCGGTGCGTTTCGGTGCCGCGTAACAGCGATCATTGTTCTAGTGACGGAGCCTTCCCCGCCGATCACACAACCTTTGTTGCCGGATATTTCTACGCTCAGCCCTTGACGTAGGAATGGTTTTCTTGCTTGATACTGAACGAAAACTCGCCGCCTTTTTTTCCAGAGGCTTCCTCAGTTTTTCCACATCGCAACTCTTTGGAAACCAGCGCCAGACAAGGTTTCTAGCTTAAACTGAACCTGTCAACTCTTTTCGATGCAACGGTGGATGGCGCAACCAGACGGTTGTGATGGAAACCGTTGACAAATTTCCCCCGACAGCTAGAATACGCAAAGTTTTCTTACCGGTGAATTTGCTATGAGCCCCGAAATTCTAGATACAGTTCTCCTGCGAACCGACTATCCCGAACTGAAGTTACATGCCAGCGGCAAGGTGCGCGACGTTTATGAGCTCGACAGCGACCACCTGCTGTTCGTCGCCACCGACCGCATTTCGGCCTTCGACTACGTACTCGCGACGGGCATTCCGCATAAGGGCCGAGTGCTGACGCAGATTTCCCTGTTCTGGTTCGACTTCCTCAAGGATATCGTTCCCAACCATTTCGTCACTGCCGACGTGGATCGCTACCCAGCGGCCGTTCGCAAGCACGCCGACGAACTGCGCGGCCGCTCGATGATGGTAATGCGCGCCGAAATGTTTCCCGTCGAGTGCGTGGCGCGCGGCTACCTTTCCGGCTCCGGGTGGAAGGAATATAAAGCGACGGGCACCGTCTGCGGCATCAAGCTGCCCGCTGGGATGAAGGAGTCCGACCAACTCCCTGAGCCGATTTTCACGCCCGCAACCAAGGCCACCACCGGACACGACATCAACATTTCGTTCGAAGAGATGTGTAAGCTCGTCGATCCCGAATTGAGTCGGCAGCTGCGTGACATCACCCTGCGCATCTACAAAAAGGCCGCCGATTATGCGCGGCAGCGCGGCATCATCATCGCCGACACCAAGTTTGAGTTTGGACAAACCGCCAAGGGCATCACCCTGGCGGACGAAGTGCTTACACCGGATTCCTCGCGCTTCTGGCCGGCCGACACCTACCAACCGGGCAAGGCACAGGACTCCTACGATAAGCAGTATGTACGGGATTACCTCGAGGAAATTCGCTGGAACAAACAACCTCCCGCGCCAGCCCTCCCCCAGGAAGTGGCGCGGAGGACGAGCGAAAAGTACCTCGGGGCATACCGTCAGTTGACGGGACGCGAGTTGGAGATTTAGTCCGCGTGCGCTGGTGTCATTGCATTCGATCGTAACATTCGGATCACTGGATTCGGATTGCTGAAACCATGGGCATTGCGGACTGGATCATCATCGCTTTTCTGGTATTTTCTGTGACCGCGGCAGCCATCGAAGGGTTCTTCCATGAAGCCTTCGCCTTGGCTGGCTTGGTTGCGGGATATCTTCTGGCCGCCTGGCAGTATCCTCGCCTGGCGGACTGGTTCGCGCCTCATTTGAAATCGCCGTGGCTGGGCGAGATCGCTGGGTTCCTGATCATTTTTTTCGCGGTCCTGCTCGTGGCGGGGCTGGCTGGACGGATCGCGCGCTGGGCTATGAAGAAAGCCGGTCTGAGCGCGATTGACCGGGTATTGGGCGCGGTCCTGGGTCTATTGCGGGGCGCCTTGATGGTAGCGGTGTTGCTGACGGCCATGGCTGCTTTTGCCCCGGCCGCGAAGTGGCTGGACGGATCCGAGTTGGCTCCGTATTTCCTGGTAGGCGGCAGGGCAGCGATCTGGCTCGCACCGTCGGAGTTGCGTCACCGTTTCTACCAGGGTTTGGATTACATGCGGCACGCGCATTCGGCAACCGACAAGGTTCCACCGCAAGTTTCCATACCGGCGAGATAGCGGCTGCTGTGAATTTGTGAGTAAAGGAATTTCAGGTAGTAGCGTGCGGAAACGAGGCACAGGTGAAGGATCAACTGGAAGCACTTATACTTCAGATGTACAAAAGCAATATTCTCTATTCGGAGGCGGTCCGCGAATTCAAAAAGCGCTTTATCGTGACCGTGCTCGAAGAAAACCGCGGGAACCAGTGCAAAACCGCGCAGCAACTGGGTATGCACCGGAACACGCTGAGCCGCACCATGCAGGAACTTAAGATTGATGTTCGTCCGTTGCGCGCCGGCGCCAAACGTCCGCCGCGAAGCGCGCGTCCCGTCACGCTCGAAAGAAAACAGGTTCGATAGAGTGAAGCTGCTAGCTCTTAGCTATTGGCCTTTAGCCAGCGGCTAGCGGACTAAACGCTTACTCGATAACAAAATAAAAAGACGGTCCCAATTCAGGACCGTCTTCCTTTTGCTCTCAGATTTTCCGACTACATGTTTTCCTACTCCTGCCGCCTGAAGGCTTGGGTCTATTGCGCAGCGGGCTTCCTGTGGGCGGTTGGCTTCGGCGCCGATTTCACCAGTAAGGCTCCTTCATTCATCGTCATCACGAACGGTTTCGCCACGTAGGAGACGGGCGTTCCTTCAAACTGGAATTCCGCACCTTCCTTTGGCAGTTGCCTCGCGGGGATTGCCGCCGTCATGGTCAAGTCGATGTCGAATCGCTTGGCATCGATATCGTCCGAACTGCCGGCCAGTTTGAGTGTGGTCGGGGCTTCGACACTTTTGCCTTTCACCTCGGTCTTGCTGGGCGGATCGATACTGATCACCTGGGCCGCCATCTGCAACGGCTTACCCTTCAGTACGCTCCACACCTTGTCGACATCTTCGGGCGCGCCTTCGGAAAGAACCAGTTGCCACTCCGCGAAGCTCATTTCCTCAACTTTTTTGGTCTTGACCAGATCCGCCGCTTGCTGAGCGTGAGTTGGTGGCACATACTTCGTGATCGCGAAATTGTCGGGAGGCTTGGTTGCGGTGGCGGTCTGCGTCAGCAGGTCGTTCCATCCATCTTCGCTGCCGTGGTACTTGACGTACCTGCTCTTGCCAAACTGCGCGATCTTAGCCTTGCCGTCGGCGTTCGCGAGATTCGAAGCGCGCGCAATATAGAAAAGGCCTTCCACGTCATTTTCCGTCGGTCCCGCCTGCAGGTCGGCCAGCGCCAGGTAATAAACTTCCGTCAGGTTAGACGGATCCGCTTGCACCGCGGCGCGGAGAAACTGCTCTGCCTTGCCGTAATCCTTGGCCGCATAGGCGCTCATGCCGGCGGCGTTGTTAAAGATTCCTGTAGTCTGCGATTTCAGTTTGTCCCAATCCGCGGCCGGGGTGTCGGCGGGCTTGGTCGCCGTCGTCCAACACTGCAGGCCTTTTTCAGCGGACTGGCCAGCCTCGGCAAGATTCTGTTGCGCGCTCGGGCCGGTTGCCGACGCCTGCTTGGAATAGGTGACCAGAGCCAGCGCGCGGATGTTGCAGGGATTGACCTGCAAGAGCTTCTGCGCAGTCTCAAGCATCTTGGGCTGGTTGCCGGTCTTCTGGTAGGCAACCATCAAAAGCTCCAGCGCCTCTTCCTTAAACACGCTGTTCGGATACTGAGTGAGAAATGCTTCAAAGCCGCTGACTTGGGCGGCCGGGTCCGACTGCCCCGCGGCGCCCACGTAGGCGTTGTACTCGGCCGGGTCCTTGATCTCTTTTTTCTGGGGCGCCGGCGCGGCGGCTGGCGCGGCGTTCTGCTGCGGCGCCGTTGGAGCGGGCGCGGCAGCGGTTTGAGCGACGGCGGTAACGGCTGCTACCAGCAACATCGCGAGAACAATCTTCTTCATTCCTGTGGCTCCTTAACTCTTCCGGGAAGCTAGAATAGACATCTTGCCCGATTCCGCCTCGTGCTGGTGTCGAGCTTGCACCATGAAGCAATGCTTCAGTGAGTAGTCCCGAAATTCATCGGCCGTCGAGCGATAAGACACGGCGAAACATTATTCCGGTGAGCGGATTATAAGGATGTACTCCTTCTAAGGCAAGCCTCTTGCGCCATTCATTCTTCCTATCGTTCCAATCAGGTTGGATGCTGAAAAACGCAGCAGCGTACAGTTCTTCATGTTCGATCCACAATCGAACCAAGGCGAAATACAATATGCCTGGGCAGGAGGAAGATTGCATTGACGAATCTTGAATCATCGTTGGACCGGCCGCTGACCGGCCAAGTCGCTGTCATCACCGGCGCTGGACGAGGTATTGGCCGAGCCGTGGCCCTTCACCTGGCCGCACTCGGCGCGCACACCGTTTTGTGCGGACGCTCACGTGAAGCTCTGGAACGAACGTCGGCCGAAATCCAGTCGATCGTACTGACTTCTCCGCCAACTGGCCTGACGGCCGCACCGGCGAAGCGTACTGCAAAGCGAAGTGACGCGCGGGAAAATAGGGCCGAGTGTACCGTGATTGAATGTGACATTACAGATTTGCGTTCTGTAGAAGCGCTTGCGGGGCAAGTGGAGCGCGCCTTCCATCGCATCGATATCCTAATCAATAATGCGGGCATCAGCGGCCCAGAAGGACCTCTCCATCGACTGACGCCCGAGAATTGGGAGAGGATACTGAACACGAACCTGCGCGGCGCGTACTACTGTATGCGCAGTTTCGCACCGCTGATGATCAAGGCTGGCAGCGGATACATCATCAACATCTCGTCATTGGCCGGAAAGAACGCGCTGCCGAACGGAGCCGCTTACGCCGCGTCGAAGTGGGCTTTGAACGGATTGAGCTACTCCGTGGCGGAGGAGTTGCGCGCGCACAACATTCGCGTTTCGGTGATCTGTCCGGGATCGGTGCATACGGACTTCAGCGTGCACGTGGGCAAAAATGCCGAGAAGATGCTGCAGGCTTCGGACGTGGCGCACGTTGTGGCCATGCTGGTGACGCAGACGCCGCAATCGTTCGCCAGCGAGATTTTACTGCGGCCGACACAGAAGCCCTAACCGCAGCTTTCGAAAAAAATGTTTACCGGGTTGCAGTGTCAGCAATGCGGTCTACACCCCGTACCGTCCCCCCCCTATTTTTTGATCTATAGAATCATTGACTTAGCTGCAAAATATTCGGCTTAAAGGACTTACATGGAAAATATTCCGGAATAAGGACTTACGGGATTTCTTTACCGCATGGAGAGGTCTTGCCGGCCTTCGAAGTGGGTCAATCGTGTCAAGGGGAAGAGACCTTCGCCTTTGCTGCGCTCAGAGGCGCTCACTAAAATGCTTCAACTGAGCCTTTCTGTTGTCAAAGAACACCGAAAAATGGGAATGGGGCAGCGAAGAAACGTCCGCTGCGTTGAGCGGCTTGTTTCGTCGACTGCCCTAATTGTCGGTGCATAGTTTCGCATGGTTGAAGGTGGGTGCATGTGATGGCGCTCACAGCGTAATTGTGATGAAAAAATTGTCGCAGCGAACGTCGTAATGGGATTAGAAGCAAGTGCAACCGTTATGCTTCGCAAGCCATAGTGCGACGCTCCGAAGTTTTCGCTTGGTTCGCGAGAGCGATTCTGCTTCGACGCGGGAGTGGTCCGCACCGTAGCCCGCCTTTTCCAGCGAGGGCTCAACTCGCCTTTCACGGTCCAGAAGCAGCCTAGGGCTTGCTCGACGTCGCAGCTGAGAGGGTGTCGGCGGGGTACGCGCCGGGCGAGTCTTGGCGACGACCCACTTTGGTGAACTTGTGTAGAACGAATTCCTCTACAACGCCCGCCAGGGAACTTTCGCCCATTCGGATCAGGCTGTTCTGAAGGATCTCCAGACCCTGGTTTTGCGAGGGGTAATAGGTGGACACAAGCGCCGCGCCGGAGACGACTCCCGCAATGTTGGAGTAGTTGGCTTGCCAGCGTCCGTTATCGCCCTTACACATCACCGAGTTACTGATCGCGTAAAGCAGGCGCTTCTTCTTACTGCCTGTCCCGCGAAAAAAATAACGAGGATCCTGCTTCAGCAGGGATGGGAAAACGGCACCGGAGAGAAACGTGGACGCAGCCACATCTCCGTAGACCGCGCCGAAACGCTTGGCATAACCTTGCGCCCCCTGCCCGAACGCCGAGTATTCATTCCCCGCCTGCTGAAGTCCGGCCAGGAAAGCAGCTCCGCCAATCGTAACCACGTCCGTCGTTGATTTCCACGCTAGCTGAAACTTCAATTTCGTAGTCAGGGGAGCCGCGTCTGGGCGGTAGCTCACATAGAAATTGGGAATGAAGCCGAGCACACGCTGGTGTTCCTGCTCTTTGATCTCTTCGGTTGCGACTTCCACCGAGTCTGCGGACACCTTTACTTCTGTGACGACCGTGGCCACTGAGAGAACGATCGGTGGCGCGAGAAAGGTCTGCCCCGGCGCGAGATCCCCTGAGTACACTTCGTTTCCGAACCCCGTCGAACTCACCGAAAGTTCGAAGTGGCCCGCAGGAACGTTCGAGAAGGAGAACTGCCCATTGTCGCCGGTAATGACCTCTCGATAATCGGATTCACTCTCCGGAGTGAGCCGGATCACCTTGCCCACGCTCACCGCCCCGGACTGGTCGAGGACCGTGCCCGTGACACTTCCTGTTTTGGCCGCCTGGCTGCCCTGCTCCTGCGTCTTCTGCTCCGACCCATCCGAAGTGGCCGGAGGAGGAACCCCGGCAGATACCCATCCGGCCAAGGGACCACGCCCGATAGGCTCCCCAGCCTGTGCATTCGCCATCGCGCAACAAATAAGCAGGACTACGGCGAAGCCAAGACCGAAGAATGTGTTCCCCTTCGAGAGCCTTCGGGTCCCTACCAGGATTGCTTTACCACCACTCAAAACAAACATTCCAGCCGCTTCCACTTTCCAGTGAGGACGCAGGTTGATCCTTCCGGATCCATCAGGTAAATGCCTCTACGCAGGGTATAGATGCACGATTTGCAAGACCGGTTTCGTAGAGAATCCGGGTTCTCGACAGATGGGACTTCCGCGATCGCGCGTTGGCCTATAACCCATGCTGGACTTGACGCTGAGACTTCACTTCGAGAAGTCCCGGCTCCGCGCAGGATGGCACATTGAATTGGGATGACTGGGAGTTGACAACTGAGAACCTCCTCAGTCTTTGAAGAGATTGTCGAAGGCCGCGCGGGCGTCGTTGGGACGTTGAGCGGCTTTGCTGGACGTTTCTTTTTCAACCATCACTCGGATGGAATAGAGCGCGCAGTCGTTGCGCTTGTCCTTGGGAGAGATTCGGGCGGGAATCGGCTGATTGCATTCGAAGCGACTGGAGGGATCGAAATGCTCGCACTGTTTGCAAGCGTGCAGATCGAAACCACATTTCGGACACTGGCCAACGGGGTCGGTGAGATTCTGCAGCAGGGCGCCGCATTCGGCACAGCGGGAGACGGTTCGCGTTCCCGGCATGTTGATGGGGCGCGGGCCAAAGGTATTTTCTCTCTTTGGACTGGGAGACGACGACTTGTCGAATTCTTTTTTTGCGCCACCACCGGAATCCTGGTATCCGTGCTGGCGATACTTGCGGTCGGACAAAAGCGCCTCCTGGAGAATGACCCACAGACGGCTCATTGTCCGCTTTTGGCGCTCCGGGCACAAGAGCTTCTTTGAAGCGGGTTTCGCGTGGGTGCTCGTCGAGACACGCAGGAAGCAACCTTGCGGCGGAGGGCATACTCCAAGCTATGGCTTGCGGGCGCGCCGCATTGTGCATCACAAATCGGAGTGCTACCATTCAATCGAGAGTATTGAGAGAATTTTAGAGGAGGTCGTTATGGCGGAACGTGATGGCAACAGCTTTTTGTGGTTTCTGGCGGGGCTTGGAGTGGGAGCAGTGGTCGGCGTGCTGTATGCGCCACGCTCTGGCGATGAGATGCGCGACGTAATTCGTTCGAAGGCGCAGGAAGGCAGCGAGAGGGCGCGCGAACAGGCTCGCCGGGCACGCGAACAGGCCAGTGAATGGGTGGATCGCGGCAGCGATGTGATCAATCAGCAGAAAGAGCGATTCCGCTCCGCTTACGAGGCCGGACGACAGGCGTATAGTGAGACGACCGCGGCTGGGAGTGAACCGGCCAAGAATATCTAGCGGCGGCAGGAAGATTGTGATGGCCCCACTCATTCGCAAATGACCGCGAATGAGTGGGGCATCCGCAGCAGGAGCAGCCATGGATGACAACCTCCTAAGAATTTTTATTGCAGTGACCACATTCGCGATCGTGGTGCAGGCGGGAATTCTGGTGGGCTTATACCTTGCGGTGCGCAAGAGCACAGCGAAGATGGAAGCTCTCGCCAATGAGGTGACGAGTAAGACTCTGCCTACGGTGGAAACCGTACAAAGCATGCTGGTGGAGCTGCGTCCGAAAATCGAAGTGCTGACGACGAATGTCTCGGAGTCGAGCAGCCTGGTACGCAATCAGCTGGAACGGATTGACGCCACGCTCACGGATGCGCTGGACCGGACGCGGCTGCAAGTGATCCGCGCGGATGAACTGCTGAATCGCACGATGGACAAAGTCGAAGAGACGAGCGAAATTGTGCACAAGACCGTGGTGTCTCCCTTGCGGCAGGTCAACGGACTGATGGCGGCGATCAGCACGGGAGTCGACGTGTTTTTTGGGCAGAAACGTCGACACGGGAAAAACGGCGCCGGCGTGCCGCAGGACGAGATGTTCATTTAATCGGCTAGATTAGTCAGCCCCTAAAGGGGCGGCTGATTTCGAATCTTTGCGGTATCGCTAAAGCGACACCCTGATACAAATCATTCTTTGCGAATGGCTAGTCCTTATACGAGCCAGGCTCTATTCTTCTTCTCCGCCCTGCACCCTCTCACTTTTTGCGTCGGGCACGTAGATCGAGTGGATGTTTTGTTCCGAGGCCAGCTTCTGAAAGCTGGTGATATCCGCATTCCGCACCTGATCCCAGTTGCCCAGTAATTCATCGGTCTGCTTTTTCAGCTTGTCGAATTCCTGGTATTCGGATTCGGTGGGAGCGGAGTCGGCAAAACCGGACACTGCCATGGAAAGAAACGCCAGCTTCGCATCGATTCCCGGCGCGTAGGCAAGAGAATCTTCACTCGCGCTGATTTTGAAATTGATCAGCGGATCGCGAACCGCGATCAGTTTGGCGTCAAGAGCGGTCGCGCCATCGAACACGGGTTTTGTGGCATCGCCTGACACGAGGCGCTTCTTGAGGCCGCCCAATTGCTCGCGGACATCCTGGATCTGGTTTACTGCTTCGTAAACACGATTCAACTGCTCGCGAACGTTCATCTCTAGTTTGAACTGCTTCTCAAGATCGCTTTGTGACGTGGTAACTCGCGGATCAATTTTCACTTCGAACGGAGCGGTTACACTTTTGCCATTGGCGGTTAGACGCACTTGATAGTTGCCGGGCAGCGCGAGTGGTCCTTTTGCGCCCTCGTTGTATTCCCACAGAAAATAGCCGGGAACTCGATTCGCTTCTTCATAATGCAGATCCCACACGAAACGGTTCAGGCCTTCTTCGGGCTTGATCTGCTTCTCTGGCTTCTTGTCGTCGGGATCGAGCGGCTCGTCTAGCGGTTCGTTTTTTGCGCTCGAATATTTGCGAATCACATTGCCTGCCGCGTCCAGGATTTCTATTTTCACTTCCTGCTTGAGTTCGGGCTTCGGCGCCTGCTTCATGTAGTAATAGATCACGGCGCCGTTAGGCGGATTCTTTCCGGCGAAGGCCAAATGGGATGGAGCCTCTCCGCTGTGCACGCGATACGCGGTTGCGGGTTGGTAAAGATGCATGTCTTCCTTGGCAAGGGAATCGGCATACTGTCGCAGTGGCGAGATGTCGTCGAGGATCCAGAACGACCGTCCGTGCGTTGCCAGCACGAGATCATCATTTTTGACGACCAGGTCATGGACCGGCGTGATCGGCAGGTTAATTTGCAGCGAGCGCCAGTGAGCTCCGTCATCGAAGGAGACGAAGACGCCCCGCTCGGTGCCGGCGTAGAGCAGGCCTTTTTTCTTCGGGTCCTCTCTTACAGCGCGAGCGAAAGCTCCATCGGGAATTCCGGTGGTGATGCGAGTCCACGTCGCTCCGTAATCGCTCGTTTTGTAGATGTACGGCGCCAGATCGTCATTCTGATGGCGATCGACGGCCACATAGGCTGTGCCAGCATCGTGCGGAGACGCTTCGATCAAGCTGATGCGGCTCCATTCGGCTAAGCCTTTTGGAGTTACGTTCGTCCAATTCTTGCCTTCATCGCGCGTGATCTGGATCAGGCCGTCGTCGGTGCCGGCCCAGATCAGGCCCTTCGACAGGGGCGAAGGAGCGATCGAAAATACGGTGTCGTAGTACTCGGTTCCGGTGTCGTCAACCGTGACCGGACCGCCCGAAGGCTGCTGTTTCGATTTGTCATTGCGCGTCAGATCGCCACTGATCGCTTCCCAGTGAGTTCCGCCGTCGGTAGTTTTGAAAATGCGTTCGCCTCCGTAATAAATTGTGTTGGGGTCATGCGCAGAGATGACGATGGGCGCGGTCCACTGAAAACGGTGATCGAGCGGGGCCGCGCCGCGGGCATCGCTGAGTTCAGGCCACACGGCAATATTCTTGACCTGGTTCGTGCGGCGGTCGAAACGCGTGAGGTTGCCCTGATAGTCGCCGGCGTAGACGATGTTCGGGTCTGTCGGACTGGGCGCGATGTAGCCCGCTTCGCCGCCGCCTACCTCGTACCAATTGTCGCGGCCAATGGCGCCGTCGTCGCTGCGGCTGGCGATGGCGACCGTGGAGTTATCCTGTTGCGAACCATACACGTAGTATGGTGTCCGATTGTCGGTGATGACGTGGTAGAACTGCGCGGTCGGCTGGTTGTCCTGGCGGGTCCACGACTTGCCACCATCGAGGCTGACGGTGACGCCTCCGTCGTTCGAGGCGATCATTCTTTTTGTATTCTTGGGATCGATCCACAAGCCGTGATTGTCGCCGTGCGGGACTTTTACTTTATTGAAGTTGCGTCCACCATCGGTGGACTTGAAGAATTCCACGTCGGCCACGTAAACGGTATTCGGATCCTGCGGATCGGCGGTCACGTGCATGTAGTACCAGGCGCGTTGCAGCAGCGAGTGGCTGGAGTTGACCAGATCCCAGGTGTCGCCGCCATCCTCGGAGCGGTAGAATCCGCCACCGTCCTTGGCCTCGACGATCGCGTACACACGGTCGGAGTCGGCCGCCACTGCCAGCCCTATGCGCCCGTAGGGACCTTTGGGAAGACCGTGCTCTTCGAGTTTCTTCCAGGTTGCGCCGGCGTCGGTGGAACGGTAGATGCCGCTGCCAGGACCACCGCTCGAGAGCGACCAGGGAGAGCGCCTCGCCTCCCAGAGCGCAGCAAATAGGATGTTGGGATTCTGCGGATCAAAGGCCACATCGATGGCTCCGGTGTTCTCGTCTTTGTAGAGAACCTTGACCCAGGTCTTGCCGCCGTCGGTGGTGCGAAACACACCTCGCTCCGTGTTCGGGCCATAGGGATGACCGAGCGCGGCTACGAAAACGATATCGGGATTGCGGGGATTCACGATTACCTTGCCGATGGAACGGGAATCTTTCAGGCCGACGCTCTTCCAGGATTTTCCAGCGTCCACCGACTTCCAGACGCCGTCGCCTTGCGAAATGTTTCCGCGGATGCAGGCTTCTCCGGTGCCCACATAGACGACGTTCGGATCGGACGCAGCGACCGCGATACTGCCGATCGATGGAGCTCCGTCTCGATCAAAAATCGGCGACCAGGTGTTGGCGCCGTCGGTGGATTTCCACACGCCACCGCCGGTCGCGCCGAAATAGTAAGTAGTGGGATCGCCGGGAATTCCGGCTGCGGTCAGCGAGCGGCCGCCACGAAACGGACCGATCGAACGGTACTTCATGCCGCGGAAGATCGGGTCGCCTTCGCTCTTTTCTTCTTTGTCTTCGTTCTTGTCTTTGTCTTTATCATCCGCTGCCGCAGCGGACTCGGCACTGGTGTCTTTTTGCTCGGAATCCAGTTTGCGATTCCGCTCTTTTTGCTGGGAGAAGGTGAGGATTGCCGACAGCAGCACAAAACACGCGAGCACGACGAGGTGCGTACGCACTTTTACGATCATCAATTCAGTGGCCCCGAGAAAAGATTTGCTTGATTCATGGTAATGCCTTGGGCGGGAAAGGTACAAACCGCTTTTGTCGCTTCGTCAGAGGTTTCGAGCCCGGCGCGGCAATAATCTTCAACACAGGCGACGGAGATACACACAGCCACACAACGCCGATCCACAGCAACGTACCCGCTTAGTCAATACGGCATGCGACGAAAGCCTACTGAATTCTTGCCTCTGCCGCCTAGAATGTTTCAAACATTTCTCCATTTTATTGTTTAGAACGAAACTTTATTGTTTAGAACGAAACGCACCGCGAATGCAACGAGAGTTCACATCCAACGACTTGATCGCCCTGACCGGAATCAGCGCCCGTCAGTTGCAATGGTGGGATGAACGAGGCATTGTGGCGCCGTCCCGCAGGGGACACCGCCGCATTTATAACTGGGACGAACTGGTCACGGTGGCGGTCATCTGCCAGCTCCGGCGGCGCGGGTTCTCCCTGCAGCGCATGCGGAAAGTGATTCGGTTCTTGCAACAAGAATTCGGCACCAGCCTGGCGGCTACTGTGCGGGCATCTTCGGAATATCACCTGCTAACCGATGGCACTCATCTTTATCTGCGCACCTCGGCACGACAGGTCGTAGACCTGCTAAAGAATGCGCGTCAGCCGATGTTCGATATATGCCTGAGCGACGAGGTGCGGCGAGTGCGAGGAGAAGTTCAGGCGCGCAAGAAGATGGTGGGTTCGGAAGGGGTTCGGTCTTTGCGGCGGCATAGCGCATAAACGTCACCGCAATGGTGGCGAGGCATAGAGCGGCGTAAACGGAAAGCGGGGGAGGCATGATGATCGGTGAATTGAGCATTATCAACGAGTGGATTCCCGAACAGATGGAACCCGGCACCGTATTCGTGCTGGAGAACGCTGGCGAGGTGGGAGAGAAAGAGGATCCGTATTGGGCGGTGCTCTCCTGCCCATCGTGCGGCACGTTGGGGCTGATCACGCGGCGGCAGATGGCTGGACTTTTGCCGACAATCTGCGGGTCTTCTCAGTGCTCAGCGCAGTTTTTTATCAAGGATGAGGAGATTACGCCGAGAAAGCCGTTTTAACGCTGAAGACCCAGCTTGTCGCGGGTCGTTGGTGCATGTCGACGTGCAGCCTCTGAAGGGGCATTCAATTTCGAAGTTTTCGGCATCGCTGAAGCGATACCCTGATACGAACCCCTCGCGAAAGCTGAGTGACCAATCCGAAGTCGCGGTATTCGGCTCCCGCTCAGGGCAGGTTCCGCCCGCTCACCACACGAGGCATCACACAGAGCATCTAAGTTCTCGGGACGGCGAGGTTCACCGGGATTTGCTCCACTATCTCTATATCAAATCCTTCCAGCGCGGCGACCCTTCTTGGATGGTTGGTCAAGATTCGTATGCGCTTCAGATTCAGGTCGGAAAGAATCTGAGCTCCGAGTCCGATCTCGCGATGCGTCTTGCGTTCGCTTTCTGGAAGTGACGGCAGACGGCGATCGCGATGGAAGGTTAGGAATGACTGATCTCCTATTTTTTCCGCCGAAAAACCTTTGGACGTCTGGTGCAGGTAAATCAGTGCGCCTCGGCCCTCCGCCGCAATCATTTTCAGCGAGGCTTCAAGGGTTTGATGGCAGTCGCAGCCGGTAGCTCCGAAAACGTCGCCCAGCAGGCAGTGGGCGTGCATTCGGACGAGAACTGGAGCAGAGGAATCGTTGATGTCGCCACGGATGAGCGCCATGTGGGAGGCGCCACCATCCACTTCGCTCTCGTAGGCAATAACGCGGAATTCTCCGTACTTCGTCTCGACCATGGCCTCGCCCACGCGGTAGACGTAGCGCTCATGCTGCATGCGGTAACGGATCAGTTCCGCTACTGTGAGCATTTTCATGTCATGCGTGCGGCAAAAGCCGGCGAGGTCGGGGACGCGCGCCATAGTGCCGTCATCTTTCATGATCTCGCAGATGATTCCGGCGGGGACCATGCCGGCGAGGCGAGCTAGATCTACGGAAGCTTCAGTCTGGCCGGCGCGCACCAGGACTCCGCCCTTGCGAGCTCGCAGCGGAAACATGTGGCCAGGGCGCGCCAGATCGGAGGGGCGCGTCCTGGGATCGATTGCCACTTTGATGGTGTGGGCGCGATCATGGGCCGAGATTCCGGTGGTCACACCATCACGCGCATCAATGGCCTCGCAAAAAGCAGTGCCATATTGCGACGTGTTTTCGCTGGTCATGGGACCGATCCGGAGATGTTCGAGCCGCTCTTCGGTCATGGCCAGGCAGACAAGGCCGCGTCCGTATTTGGCCATGAAGTTGATCGCTTCGGGAGTTACTTTTTCCGCGGCGAGGGTGAGATCGCCTTCATTCTCGCGATCCTCGTCGTCGACCACGACGATCATGCGGCCGGCGCGGATTTCTTCGACCGCGGTGGGGACATCGGTAAAGGGTGCAGTAGGAGTCATAAGGCTTAGGCTGCGTTCAAGTTGCGATGCTTTAAAGTCACGAGTTCGTTGTCTTTCTCTCTGCCGTAAAACAGTTTCTTCATACCCCTCACTACCCATCGCATCACAAAAATGATGGCGGCGAGTAATACGGCAACGACCGTGGCGGCCGCGATCGGGTGCTGAATGGCGAGCCAGGTCAGAAACACAGCGAGCGCGTCTTCTCCCGCGCTCAGCGCAAAATTCGAAACGGGCTCGGGAGATGGCGTTACGGCTACGCGCGCCGCGGTCTTACCTCCGTGCGCGGCTAGAGCGATGATCCCGCCAGCCAGGGTCGCCAGCAATTGTTTTTCGGGCGATAGCTGAGACGTGGCGCTATAGGCAATCAGGCCGGCCACTGGAATTCGAATGAAAGTATGCAGAGCGTTCCAGAACAGATCGAAGGCAGGGATCTTGTCGGCGAAAAACTCGATGGCGAAAAGCACACCCGAGGCCGCGATCACCCACCAGTTTGAAAGCAGGTGCAACCCGGAAGGCAGATCGAGCAAGCCGGCATGGGCGAGCAGTCCGAGGGTGGCTACGGTTGCGTAGACATTGAGCCCCGCCGCGAAACTTACGGCAACGATCAACCCGACGAGTTCGGAGCCGCCAAACTTCATGTCTGCCAGCATATCCCGCACTGAGCCTCGACGCCAAGACCCCCGGAAAAAGGAAAGGGTCGCCGGTGGCGACCCTTCCATGACCTCATTTCCCTGCGGTTACAGGGTGGATTCGATCTCGAAACCCCAAGCTTCGAGCAAGGGCTCGGGGATGTACTTGGAATTCTTGTTCCGCCGGGCCCACTCGCGCAGCCTTGTCGAGCGCAAATACTGGTCCGGGGAGAGTTTGTACTCGTGCACAACCTGTTCGAACTCCGTAACCGTGGGGACGACCGGGCCGATAGGCTCGGGTTTGCCCCAGTTCGGATTTCCGCGTCGCTTAGCCATGAAAAATATACCCTCTTGTGAAATAAGGACTTCTAAAGTATTCAGTCCGCTACTACTAGGCCACTATTGACTTTGATTCCAAAACGGGCTCAGGAGATTCACGGGCAAGAGGAAAACCTGCGACCGTAGCTCCACGCCCCTCAACCCCTATGGAAGCTATTGATAATAATAGGTTTTTCCACCGAAGTCAATAGAAAAGTTGAGTCCGTTAAATCGTTTCTGTTATCCCCTTTGTGCACAGTCAGTTGCAGTTCGGCGAGTGGAAGACTGGTCGCCGGGAAGCGGAAAAATGCCCGGTAAGATTGGCTAGCCCCTGCTAACAGCAGGTGGGCGAGCAAAAGCCCGACATCCGACGCTGAGTCACCGATCTTCAGGGCGCAGATTGAGGCTTCCCCAGTCGATTCTCGGAGCTCAGAACACGACGTGACCCCGGTAACCGGAGGTTTGGGCCATTGCGTTGACCGCGGAATATCGTACGCTTAGAGTGCGAAGTGGGAGAACATTGTGATCAGCCAATTAGGGCTGGCGGCCTCTCCTTCGATCAAGCAGGGCCAAGGCAATCTACAGGATCTCTATCGTCATCGGCCTCGGTGCAGGTGGGATATCGCCGGCAGGCCGATCTGAAGTGTGAAATTCGAATGATGAGTTTGAAGTCTCTGCTGCTGAGTTCGGACGAAAAAACGGTGCGCGTCCTGCGCCGGGTGCTTAGCGACCTGGAAATTGACGTCGAGCACTGCCATAGCGCGGACGACGCCGTCCGCCGGATTACGCGCCAGCGTTTCGAAGCCATCATCGTCGACGGGGCAAATGCGGTAGATGCCGCGAATGTACTCGCCGCAGCGAAATCCGCGCCCGTGAACAAGCGAGCCGTTGCGATTGCACTGGTGGAGGCTTGTGTCGGGCTCAAGGGCGGTTTCGAAATGGGAGCGCATTTCGTGCTCCACAAACCATTTGCAGTGGAGCGCGCCAAAGCCAGCTTTCGAGCGGTGCGCGCCCTGATGAAGCGGGAGCGGCGGCTACAGATGCGGGTTCCGGTGCAAATTCCGGTCGAGTGTTTTGGGGCAAGCCGCTACAAAGCCACTACCCTTGACCTGTGCGAAGGCGGCATGGCGATTCGGTTTTCCGGACGCGCCGCCAAAGAAAGCCCGCTGCGGTTTTCGCTCGAATTGCCAGGGACGAGCGAGGTAATCAATATTTATGGAGAGCTGGCGTGGGGAGGGAACGACGACCACGCCGGTGTGCGCTTCAAGAATGCCAGCGACGAACAGCGCAAGGTGCTGCGCGAGTGGCTGAACAGCCAACTTCCTGAGCCGGAACCGGACGATCCGCCGGTAGTTTGCCGCCTGACTGACCTCAGCCTCGGCGGCTGCTATCTTACGACAGGCTCACCTTTTCCGAGGGGCACGCGCGTAACCCTTTCAATCAAAACGTCGGACATGGAATTCCGCGCCGCAGGCGTAGTGCTGGTCGCGCATCCGGAATTTGGAATGGGGATGGAGTTTCTCCGGAACACAGCCGAGCAACGCGAACAGGCGCAACGGATGATCACGACGCTGCGCGACAACGCCGATAAATCTCCCGAACTTCAGGTCGAACCCGACGGTCTGGAAATGTCGTCTTCCGACGACGGGGTTACGTTGCAGGCTTCCGCGAGCAAGGCATCGGAAAGCGAAGACGCACTGGTCGACCTGTTCCGGCGCAAGTTTGAAGTGCCGGTCGAAACTTTCCTGGCGCAGATGCGGGAGCAGCGCGAGCAAATCAGCACTTAGCTATTGGCTTTTAGCTCTTGGCTCTTGGCCTAATTCCTTTGGATTAAGTTAACGGCTGATCCTCTTTCCCATATTTCTTTATGCTTCAGGAATAAGGTCTTTCACCTCGCCACGCTGCAGTAAATACGCTCCTGGACCCTGCTGTCCTCGGATCGAACGGCAAAACTCAGCTACAACGAATCCGGTTTTGATGGCTTCTCGAAACGCCCACCTTGTCGTCTCGCGCCACTCTCGCGCCAGGCCCGCGTCTTTGCGCTCCACCTCCAGAATGTCGCCTGGAATTTCAATGCTGACGCGCTGCCTGGCAAGGGATTCGGCCAGGTCAGCGCGTCCCGGTTGGCCGTGGGGATCGAAGCGCACTAACGGAGCCAACAGGCGCATGGCATCGAGCGTTTCCGCGCGCGCGTTTGGACTCTTGCCAGCCAAACGATCCCGCACGCGCCTCGAATTCAGGATCCAGCGAACCCACAGGCGGTCGGTCCCGTTGCGATGCAACACGCTGGAGGTTTCCGGGCCGTAGAAATCGACCTTGTACGTATCGGACACCACTCCAAGCTTGGCAAAATTGAAATGTGCATTGCGGCTCTGGAGCGGGTCGTAGGTCCAGGTCATCTCATGAACACCCATGGACATGGCTCGCTCGCGCTGCGCCTGCTTCAGTCGCGAGCCGAGATCGAGATGGCGATAGGCGTCTAGCACGGCGAGCATGTGCGAGTGGATCGTCGTTTGCCCGTGTTCGCGGCCGAGAAATCCGAAGGCGAAGCCAACTAGTTTGTCTCTATCTTTATCTTTATCGAAGGCTCCCACGAAAATATTGCCCGCCGTCTTCAGTGCGATGGCGAGGGTTAGGGGCAGTGCGTCGTCGTCCGCCATGGCCCAAACTTCTTTTTCTACCGCTTTCAACTGGCTGAGATCGTCGATACTTTTGAGGTCGCGAATTGCGATCTGTTGCGCAACGCTGCGGGACATCATGAACGGACCTTGGCTCGCTTCTGTTTTCTGGGCATGGCGAGAAACACAACCGTGTACAGCAGCGGTTGCGCGCTTGTCAACCTGAATTCGTTTCGGGTAGTCGCTCGCTTCAACGATGCGCTCTCAGAATCCCTGAACCACGAAGGACACAAAGTGCCACGAAGGACACAAAGTGCCACGAAGGTCTTAAACTCTACGGCTTTTTCTTTGTGTACCTTCGCGCCCTTAGTGGTGGACGTTTTCGCACCCGATGAGCCTTTACATTTTTATCTCCTCTCAAAACGGAGAACGGGACCGCAAATCTTTTCACGTTGACGCTCACAAAGATTGAGGGGACAATGGGCCGTCCTAGCGGTCAAAAAGGGAATTCTGAGCTAGAGGGATTTTCTGGCGCAGCCGGTGAAGAGGAGAATTGCAATGGTGTCCAAGCCTGGAAAGACTGCCTGTGTTCTTGTCGCTGTGTTTGCGCTTGGGTGCATGGCGTGGGCTCAATCGAGTGAAGCTGCATCCGCCAGCAAGAGCGTTTCCCAGGAAAAAAGCAAAACACTAAAGATCACGATCAAGGGAAAAATTGGACCAATCCTGTCAGGATCAGACCCTCTCGGCTTAGACGGCGAGAAAGGATCGGTCGAGGTGGTAGCGAGCGAGTCCCTGTCGCCCACCTCACAGAGCGGGAGTTCGGTAACCTACACTCTTCCCGCGGGAGCGATCTCGATTAAGAGCGGGACAGAGAAATTCAAGACCGAATCGCCGTCCACCATGACGATCGATCTGACGGATACGGCGGACATTCTGACTCTCATTGCCGCGGGTCCGGATGGTTTGACGGTAACGAGTACAACGTATCTGGAAACGGGCAGCTGGACCACCGGAGTTCTCACCCACCCCGAAACCTTCGCGCCCTCTCCCCAGGACCTAACGGCGGCTTCGAGCGCCGGCGGACCGGGTTGCCAGGTCGAATACGTGATCGAAGGAATTACAACCGTGCTGGGCTTTAGCGGAACCGCTTCGAACAAGGATCCCGTGGACCCTGTGCTTCCTGCGCCTCAGGTGAACCGATAGTACTTGGATCAGTAGTTAGCGTTTCCATCTCATCTTCCGATAGTGCCCCGTCCAACCGTCTTGGGCGGGGTTTTCTTTCGTCGCAGAAGCTTCGCATCTTTGTTGCAAGTTGCGGCACGCCGACAACCGCGCCCTTCCCAAAGCGATTTGAGATAAATTCTAGTTGGTTCGAGCTGCCGCTGAGCATGCAACCCTGCACCTGCGTGCTACCCTCGAACCTGAAGAGGAAGACACCGTGAAGACGACCACAACGCTGCTGCATTGGACCATCCTGATCGTGCTGGGAAACTCGCTGCTGCTGGCTGCCGATCGCGGCACGCTGGTGCGGGAAGCCATCCTCTATCTGTCTCCGGACACGACTTCCAATAAGCTCGCCCAGGTCGAGCGTGGGCGGGAACTGATTCTGCTCGATCGGAGCCCGCAGTGGCTGCACGTGGAAGCTCTGCTGGCCTCATCGCTTGCTCCTGACCCGGCATTTGTTTATGAGGATGAAGACCGAGGCAGGACCGTCACCGGTTGGGTGCTTGATACCGGCGTGGTGTGGTCGTCCACTCCCAACGGGGATCGCATTCTATTTGGCGCGGCGGTGGATTCCGAGGACGAAGCCAGCCGACGCCATGGACGCCGCGGCGCGGCTCAGGATGCCTTGCGTCTCTATCACCGCGTCTACGATATTTTTCCGTCCGGCCCGCTGGCCGGCGAAGCCCTTTACCGTGCGGCCGATATTCGATGGCAGATCGACCGATCGGACATGCAATCCCGCCCCTCGGCGCGGGAAAAAGATCCCCACCTCCGCGAAGGCATTGATGAGCAGAACATGAAACTGGTGATGAAAAAATTTCCAGACACAAAATGGGCTCAACTCGCAGCTTTCCACCTGCTCGATAACAAACTCTGCGGAGACTGGCAGGGATCTTCGAAGTGTCCGGAGAAGGAAGCTGATATCTACGAAAAGTATGTGAAAGAACATCCGGATTCGCCGGCCGCACCCGAGGCGCTCTACGACGCGGCTTCGCGGCGCGCGGCTCTGATCGAGATTTACAAGACAGAGGAACAACCGAAAAAGTCCGAGCAATCTAAGAGCCTGGCAATCGAACTCGCGCAACAGTTGGTTTCCAAGTACCCGCAGAGCGACTGGTCGTCGCGCGGACAAACTTTGCTCTTCCTGGTGCAGCAGGGCTCGCCTACTTACGGGAATGCGATTCAGTAGGCAACCGCCTCCCTCCCGGGCGACGGCACCCGGCGCTCCATTCGATCTACACAGCTAAAGTGACGCTCGTTTTGTCCGCTTCCGGCATAATCATCATCTGACTACCACCCTGATCAGGGTGCATTCGAGGAGTGTGTTTATGCTTTTCTCAACTGGCGGGTCGAGAGGTCAATTCCGCATTGCGCTTCTTAGCCTGGCTGCCTGTTTCTGCTGGCTGTCGTTTATCGCTCCTGCCTTGGGACAAGGTCCTGGCCAAGCAACGGCGCAACTTCCGGCTGCGGGCAGTGAGAGCGCACAGCCTGGTGCTAACAAGACAACCGCCGATAAAGCTAAGGCGATGGGAACTCGACCGGCGGACCCGTCCCCGGTGCTGCAGCAATTGAATTCCGCGATCGAACTGCTTACAGCGCGAATTTCTCCGGCGGTGGTTCAAATCCTCGTCACTGGCTATGGGACGGTCGACGAGAATAGTCGCGGACAAACGGCGCTCATCACTCGCGAGCAGGCGATCGGGTCCGGAGTAGTCGTGGACCCGGACGGCTACATCATGACCAATGCCCACGTGGTGGAGGGAGCGCAGCGCATTCACGTAGCGCTTCCTATGTCCTCTGTTGATTTTCCTGACCAGATTGCGCCTGTGGGCAAGCAGCGCATTGTGGAAGCACGGCTCATCGGCCTGCACAAAGATACCGATCTTGCCCTTATCAAGATTGAGGAGAGTGGCTTACCCACGCTCTCGCTGGGCAGTCGCCGCCCCGTGCATCAGGGTGAACTGGTGTTCGCCATGGGTAGTCCTGAGGGACTGGAAAACTCGGTGACCATGGGGGTGGTGAGTTCGGTTGCGCGGCAGGCTGATCCCAGCCGTCCCATGGTTTACATTCAGACCGACGCTCCCATCAACCCAGGGAATAGTGGCGGCCCGTTGGTGGATAGCGACGGCTACGTCGTAGGGATCAACACTTTTATTCTGTCCTCAGCGGGCGGGAGCGAGGGTCTGGGATTTGCCATTCCGGCACGAATCGTCCAATTCGTCTACGAAAGCTTGCGCAAGTACGGGCACGTGCATCGGATCGAGGTCAAGGCGGGGGCGCAAACCATCACTGACACCCTCGCCAAAGGATTGGGGCTCGCCCAAAGTTGGGGCGTGGTGATCGATGACGTGATTCCGGGAGGCCCGGCCGAGGCAGGCGGGCTGCAGATTGGAGATATTGTGGTGCGCGCCGACGGACGGCCCATCGGAACACTGCCCGCCTTCACTGCTGCTCTCTACCTGCATCGACTCGATGAATCGCTGAAGCTCGAGGTGCTGCGCGGGACGGAACACAAAACACTTTACATCGCGGCGCTGGAAATGAAAGACGCCATGGACGCTCTGCCCAATCTCGCCAACACGCGCGAGAATCTGATTTCGCGGCTGGGGATCCTGGCGCTCACATTGGATGATAAATTGCGCTCCATGTTGGGCACGCTGCGTATTCCAACCGGCGTGGTAGTGGTGGGACGGGTGGCGAATTTCATGAGTGCCGCGACGGGATTGGAACCAGGGGACGTAATCCACAGCGTGAACCAGACGACCATCGACTCGTTGAGCTCTCTGCGCACGGCTTTGTCGCAGATCAAGCCGCGCGATTCGGTGGTACTGCAGGTGGAGCGAGCAGAGGGATTGCGCTGGCTGGCGTTTGAGATGGAGTAGCGGCGTCCACTGCGTAAACCTAACGTTCGCAAGCGTTTGCGGTCAGCGATTAACACGTGACTTGGGTAACGAATTGGACCCAATCCATGGCGTGGGTCCGGACTTCCGCAATCTATAATTTTCGCCATGGCATGGCCATCCAAAGGCGCACAGGTCTTCCCCATTGTTTTTGGCGGGATTTTTATGGCCTTTGGGCTCTTTTTCGCAAGCACCATGATCTCCGCCGCTCCTGGCCACGTCCAGGGCAATCGCTGGGTGGGAGTGTTGGTCAGCGCGATCTTCGCTGTGATTGGCGGCGGGGTTATTTACATCGGAATATCTGGCAACTGTAAATTAAAGGAACAAGCGGCACTCCAGGTAAACAATCCACAATCCCCATGGCTGTGGCAGAAGGATTGGGCCGCGAGCCGAGCTGAAAGCAAGAACCGCAACAGCGCTATCGGGCTCTGGGCGGCGGCGATTTTTTGGAATGCGATTGCGTTCACAGTCGCCTTCTCGACCGTGCCACAACTCCGGCGCGCCTCCGACCCCAAAGCCTTTTTCCCGCTTGCATTTTGTGTGGTTGGCATTGTTCTGTTGGGCGCGGCAATCCGAGCCAGTGTCCGGAGGGAGCGCTTTGGACAAACATATTTTGAGTTTGCCTCGCTGCCTTTTTCTCCCGGCCGCGCGCTGAAGGGGACGATTCATTTACGGTTCAACACCGATGCCAGACATGGCATCGACCTGCGTCTTTCCTGTGTTCGTCGTGTCATTATCGGCGCCGGCAAGAATCGTTCCGTCCAGGAGAGCGTTCTGTGGGAAGCTGACAAGAATGTGCCACAAGCATCGCTCACGCCCGGCCCCACAGGCGATGCCGTCATCCCAGTGGACTTTGGCATCCCGAGCGACGCCTATGAGTCGAACCACGACCAGCCGGATGATCAGGTACTGTGGCTGTTGCACGCGCAGGCTGACGTTCCCGGAGTGAATTATTCAGACGACTTTGAGGTTCCAGTTTTCCGACTGACGCCAGCACCGGCCTCAATCTCAACGCCCGCGACTGTCTTTCAGAATGATGCGGAGGGCGGAACGGTTGCGCCGGCCTTCCAGAGCGATACCTCCGACGTTGCCGCTCCCACGAACCCGAAAGTTGTCGTCTCGACCGCGATGGACGGCAGCACGGAGTTTTACTTTCCCGCTTTCCGCAATCCGTCCCGGATTCTGGTTATGATCCTGTTCACGGCGCTCTGGACGGGCATCGTCTTTGTGCTTGGACATTCCAAAGCACCGGTGTTCTTCACCGTGGTGTTCGCACTGTTTGAGCTTCCGCTGCTCTACGGATTGATTCAGGCTACGCTGGTCTCATTCCGCATCCAGGTACGCAGCGACCGGATTGTCCGCCGTCGGGCTCTGCTCGGGATGGGAGCGGCTCGTGAATTTCCCTTCTCCGACATTGCTCAGATATTGGCCGTCACCAATGCACAACAAGCTGGCGCAGCGGCTTCTTATTTCCTTCGCTTGCAGATGAAGAATGGAGAGACGGCAAAGCTCGTCGACATGATCGACAACCGTCAGGAAGCGCGCTGGGTCGCCGCTCAACTGGAAAAGCTCGCCGGCCTCAAACTCGACACCCACGTCGCTGTCGAGGGTGGTTTCCGGAACTACGGCCCGCCGCCGCAACGCGGACAAGTGCCCTCAAGATCGCCCGGAGCTTTTCGGCTCAACAGATCGGCTGCAACGGCCATTGGGATTGCGTTCTTTCTCGCATGGACGGGCTTCGTCAGCTACCGGTTCATCTCTCGAGATTACCGAGAGCCCTTTCGGGTCTCCAAAATCAGCGTACCGGGAAAATCCGCCCTGCAACCGGCAGCTCACTCGCCGCTCACAGACGTCGATATGCAAAATCTGCAAACGCTGCCCGAACAGGCACAAGCAGAAGAATTGCTGGAGCGCGCAATCCGGCACGATACCCGCGCCCTAGACGTGTTCGAGCAGAATATTGGCGGGTGGCACAATATCACGCGCACCGCCAACATGAACGAATTGGAGCGGCGCTCGCAATTCTCGACTGACCTGCGCGTTCGTCAAGCCAATGCGGATCTCAACCTGGCAATCAACGGAGTTGCGAAAACCGAAGCCTCCGCGGATCAACTCATTGCGCAAGCGCGAGCGGACGGCGCGCATCGCGCCTACTACGTGTTTTCCATGGGAATGCTGGCCGGACGCGGCGTGGGGTACGACCGCATTTATCCCGTCCTGGCGGCTTACGCCAAAAATGACCCCAACCCCCAGGTGCGCCAGTGGTCTGTTGAAGGCATGCGCTACCTTGGCAGCGATGAAGCGCTTGACCAACTCTTTGATTCCTTCACGCACGACCCATCCGACGCGGTCCGTGATCGAGCAGGCTGCAACGTGTCTGACTGCGGGATCTTCATGCGCAAACAGCGCATGCGAATGGTCCCCAAACTGATCGAGTTGGCCGCAGATTCCCAAACCACGCCGCAAATGCGCAACTGGGCCTTCCTCGCGTTACGCGAGATCACCGACGAAAACTTGTCCGCCGATGCATCTGCCTGGCAAGACTGGTATCGGCAACACGGGGACGCAAAAATGGCTGAGTTCGAACGCTTGGATTGGTGGAAAGTGCGCGGCGATCAGTAGCAGACATCTGCCAGTTGACTTTGGCTTACTGCAATCCTTCTACAGTGCCACTGGAGATTCCAACTGTTCTTCGGATGCCCACCAGATGCCGAGATCAATGGGTTGGTTCCGGCGGCAATGTTTGACACCCAGGCGATCCAGTTCACTCATAACTTCTGCGATCAACTGATCCAACGATGCTTTCACTGTCTTGGTCAGGCTGCAGCTAGGCTCGAAAGATTCGCCTTGAATTCCTACTAGAAGCACATCAGCGG
Source organism: Terriglobales bacterium (assembly GCA_050010155.1). Classification (GTDB taxonomy): domain Bacteria; phylum Acidobacteriota; class Terriglobia; order Terriglobales; family Acidobacteriaceae; genus Acidiflorens. Next base: position 13,949 of record JBEKLO010000002.1, on the reverse strand, counting down.
GGGCGACTCCGAACAACTCGGCGCTGAGCAGTGCGTCAACCAGCGCTGGCGAGTGAGGATCCATGCGCACGGATGGCGCGTGGCGCATGATATCGGCTTTACGGTATAGCAGCACCGTTCCCGGATCCGCATCCGCGTGGACGGAATCGATGAGAATGACAGCCTCGTTGGCGCTGAGCTGATCGATCAGGTCAAGCGCCGGGGTACCCAAGTCGATGACTTCGACACCCTCTTCGAACTCGTAGTGTGCGGCCAGAAGCCGCGCCACATACGGCCCGACGCCGTCATCCCCGAGCAAGACGTTGCCAATCCCGCCAATGAGTATTCTCTTCACAGTATCTTCACTTTGGCAATCTGACGGCCCGACGCATCGAACGTGTGGCAAGCGCAGGCCATACAAGGATCGAAAGAGTGAATCGTCCTCAATACCTCCAGCGGCTCCTCCGGCTTGGCGAGCGGCGTGTGCAGCAGCGAGGCTTCGTAGGGACCGTGCGCGCCTGAGGCGTCGCGCGGGCTGGCATTCCAGGTCGACGGCACCACAGCCTGGTAGTTCTTGATTTTTCCGTCCTTGACCACGATCCAGTGCGACAGTGTGCCGCGCGGGGCTTCGTGAGTTCCCACGCCTTCCACTTCGCCGCTCGGAAACACGGGCACGTTGTGAACCGAATAGTCGCCCTTGGCGACGTTGTCGATCAACAAGCCCAAATGCTTCTGCGCCAGTTCTCCCAGCATCGCGCAACGAATCGCGCGCGCGCCATGACGGCCCAGTGTCGACTCCAACATGCCGGGAGTCACCTGAAAGTGCCCGACGGCGCCAATGGTGTCGATCGCTTTCACCGCATACTTCTTCGTCAACGCATGACCTTGGGCGAATCCGACCAGCACCTGTGCCAGCGGGCCGACCTGCATCGGCGCGCCATTGAAGCGCGGCGCTTTGACCCAGGAGTATTTCTGGTCGCCATTCCAGCCGGTGAAGTCGGGATCGGTTACTCCCTTGTAAGGATGGAGCGGCTTATCACCGTGATAGTAGGCGTGGGCTACGTCTTCGCTGACGCCATCGCGGAAATCCTTGTCGGCTGCCGTCTTGAAGGTGTGCACGCCGCCGATGTTTCCGTTCATGATGTAGCCGCCCGGAAGATCGTACGATGAACCCGCGCTGTCGAGAGGTAGATCGGGGACCGCGAGATAATTGTTGACGCCTTTGCCGATCTTAAACCAGTCGGGATACATGGAGGCAACGGCGCAGACATCGATGAAATAGACCTCGTTGACGAACCGAACGACCTCGCTCAGCAGCTCGCGGATCATTTCCAGCTTGTCCATGTCGAGGGCGCTGGTGCTATCCAAGTCGATAGCGTTGGCGACGCCTCCGACGGTGAGGTTCTGAATGTGCGGGGTTTTTCCGCCCAGGATGCCGACCACCTGCAGCGCTTTGCGCTGATACTCGAGGGCCTGCACGTAATGCGTGAAGGCGAGCAGGTTGACTTCCGGCGAGAGCCGCATCGCCGGATGGCCCCAGTAGCCGTTCATGAAAATTCCGAGCTGGCCGCTCGCGGCTACGGCCTTCACGCGGTCCTGCGCAGCCTGGAACTCTTCACGGGAATTGCGCGTCCACGGCGAAATGCTCTCCGCCAGCTTGGTCGTCGCTCCGATATCGGCTTTGGGGATCTGTAGAACGTCGACCCAGTCGAGCGCTGACAATTGATAGAAGTGGACGATGTGGTCGTGCAACGCGTGCGCAATCAGAATCAGATTGCGGATGTACTGAGCGTTGAGCGGAACCTGGAGCTTCAGGGCGTCTTCCACTGAGCGCACGCTGGCCATGGCATGGACGGTTGTGCACACGCCGCAGAAGCGCTGGGTGAAGAGCCAGGCATCGCGTGGATCGCGGCCTTTGAGAATGTTCTCGATACCGCGCCACATGGTGCAAGAAGCCCATGCGTTGCTAACCGCATTGTTGTCAACTTCGACATCGATGCGAAGGTGGCCTTCAATTCTCGTGATGGGATCGATCGTGATTCGGTTTGCCATGATACCTGCTTTTAGTGGGATTTTTTATCGGACAACGAGAGCTCGTTGTGGTCGAAAAATCCGAGATATTTATTCCGGCTGATGGCCGGTTTGCGAAACTTATAATATGCGGCCATGTTGCGCCACTCCTGATTAGAAGCGGGCAGAATGGCGAGCAACTTAACCGCGATGAGAAAGATCGCGATGCCGATGGAAGCAAACCCGAGCGCGATCAGGATCTCAATAGTGGACGGGAAATACATCGCGTGCGGGCCAGGCATATAGGCCAAAGTCGTGGGGCTGAAGCGATAGAGCATGCCGCCGAGAGAACTGAGAGCATAGCCCACGAACATGGTTTGTCTTTTGTGCGTCTTGAGGGATTGCAGAAGCATCCAGCCGCCGTAACCAATCAGTATTGTCTCCGTCCAGAAAATTCCGGCGTAACTGGTGAAGTGGAAGGCGGTAAAAAGTGAGCCTCGGAATAGGAGGTCGAGGTTGCGGATGGCGAGCCAGCCGAAAATTGTCCAGGCAGAGATGCGGGCGGCTTCGTCAAGAACTTCCATGTCCATTGCGCGCTTCCAGACCAGGCAGCACAGCATCGTGGTTCCGGCGACGCACGCGAAAGACATGAAAGTGGCCGCGCCCACATACAGCAAAGGCAGAAACGGAGTCTGCCACAAGGGATGAACTCGCTGCCCTGCCAGCAGCATCAGCGCACCCAGGGACGACTGGTGCATCGCGGGCAACAAGTAAGCGGCGGCAACGATGATGGGGAAGAATGCGTGGAGCGCGTGCTCGATGCGCTCTACCGCAGGCTGCCATTTAACGTTCACATGCCAGAGCCGCTCCAGAATCGGAGGAATATTTTCCAGGAACAGGGGGATCGAGGCATATACCGACATGCAGATCGCAATTTCAGCCATCGGCGAATGCAGGTTCCAATGCCAGGGCAAAACGACCCAGTAGAAGTTCCAGGGACGGCCGACATCGACACCAAGCAGGCAAAGGCCGCAGGCATACGCCAGCATGCTGGTGAGGAGGGCCATGCGCATGAGCGGAAACAATCGCTTTCGCCCGAACGCCCAGGCAACAACGCCAACCGCGAAGGCTCCCGAACCCCACGCCGTCAGTACCACCACGTTGAATGTCTTCCAGATTCCCCAGCCAAACTTGTCGTTCATGCCGCTGGCCGGACCGAGCCCAACGACTTCACGGTAGACGGTTAAGAAGAGCGACAATATGGCTAAACCGACCAGAGCGAGGAAGAATGGAGTGATCACGGTGACGCCGTAAACTGGCACCGCCCGCTCCCAGCGTGGCTTGTTGTCGGTGGCCGGCGGTTTTGTTCCCGCGAACGGCCGGTTCGATAGGGTTGCGGTGCTCATAATTGCGCCCTCAGTCCGGTTTCCTTTTCTTGCTCGTGCGCTTCCTGCTCGTGGCCCTTCAGGTTCTTGCGGATCACAGTCACCAGGCCGACATACAAAACCGCCGGCAGCGCGAAGTAGGAATAAATGCGTTTCTGCCAGCGCAGGGTTGAGGAGGGACCGGAGGTCGGTCCGATCTCAGGCAAACCAAGTTTCTCGAAGGGGACACGAGAGAGGTAAAGTGCCTGCGTGCCACCGTTCTCCGTTTCCCCGTACACGCGATCCTGGTAGTAATGGCCAGGATTGCTCTTGATGCGGCGTTTGGCTTCGAGTAGCAATGCCGACCGCTTTCCAAAAATCACCGCGCTCGTGGGACATACGCTGGTGCAACCCGGCTTCAGCCCTTTAGCTAACCGGTGGCTGCATAACTCGCACTTGGTAATGACGGGATTGAATCCGAGCCACTGAAAGCGCGGCACGGAATAAGGGCACGAAATCGTGCAATAGCGACAGCCGATGCACTTGCCGCCATCCCAGTGAACGATCCCGTCGTCCTTATCCTTATAAAGAGCTTCGAAGGGGCAGCCAGCAACGCAACCAGGATCGAAACATTGCATGCACTGGCGTTTGACGAAAGATGATGGAGAGCCATCCTCAGGTTTGTAAAGCTTGATGATGTTGCGAGTGAAAACGTTGAGATCGGCGGGCGCCTGATGCAGTCCGTCACCACTGGTGTCGGGCTCTGTATTGTTCGCCGCGCTGCAGGCGGACTCGCAGGCCTTGCAGCCGATGCACAACGTAGCGTCGTAAAGCAGGCTGAGAGGCTCGGTGGGAGCGGAAAGTTCCTCCGCCTGAAGCGCCTGGGGGCCGACGGTCATGGCGACGGCCACCGGCACTCCGGCCTTGCCGATATTCGTAATCAGTTCTCGCCGTGTGATCGCCACATTAGACCTCTTTCCGGTCAGATTTCTTGTCGAACTGCTTCTCGGCCTGACCAGCTTCAATTCGTTCCTCGCCAGCCTCTTGACTGCTCTCGAAGCGTTGCGAGTAAACATAGGTTGCGCCGCCGAGAACGCCTGCCACCGCGCCTACAAGAGCTGTCGCAGCCACCGTAACTCCACCGACGGAACTGTAAATCGGGGGATAAGTATCGGGCGGAGTAGCGAGGTGAATGGGGACGGTTTCGAAAGTACCAAGTTTCCAGACCACGTCTTTTTCCGTGCAGCCAACGCAGGGAATTCCGGCACCGATCGGCCAACAATCGGCAATTTCATTGAAATGGCGCGTGCTACAAGCCGCATGTGTGACCGGTCCTTTGCAGCCCATTTTGTACAGGCACCAGCCCTTGCGGTGGCCTTCGTCTCCGAAGGCAAGCGCGAACCGACCGGCGTCGAAATGCGCCCGCCGCGGGCAGTTCTCGTGAATCACGCGCTCGTAAGCAAACTTTGGACGGCCGGCCTCGTCGAGCGCCGGCAGTTTGCCCATGGTCACATATTCCAGGACCACGCCCAGTAGGTTGTAAGGATTGGGTGGGCACCCTGGCAGGTTGATGACTGGTTTGTCGGTGATGATTGAATCCACACCGACCGCGCCGGTAGGATTCGGGTCTGCCGACGGTACGCCGCCCCACGATGCGCAGGATCCAATGGCGATCACTGCAGCGGATTTGGCGGCAACTTCGCGCAGAACCTGAACCGCCGGTTTGCTTCCCAGTTGCATGTAGTTGCCATCTTCCTTCATGGGAATCGAGCCTTCAACTACCAGAACAAATTTGCCCTCGTTCTGGGCAATGGCGGTCTGCAGTGCCGCTTCCGCCTGCGCGCCCGAGGCCGCCATCAGCGTCTCGTGGTAATCGAGCGAGATGACGTCAAGAATCAGGTGAGCCACATCGGGAGCAGACGTTCGCAGCAGAGTTTCCGTGCATCCCGTGCAATCCTGGAAGTGGAGCCAGATCACCGATGGGCGCTTCGTCTTACCGATCGCAGCCGCTATCTCGAAGACCGACTTTTTGTGGGTTAGCGCCAATCCCGCCGGGGCGGTGGCCATCAGCACACTGCATAGCTGGATGAAGCTTCTCCGGGAGACTCCGAGAGCCTCTAGATGCTCTTCAATCGTTGGATGCTTGGACATTTAGCGCCTTCCTCAACACAGGTATTTCCCAGGATCGGTAGACCGGAAACACTCGCGAACGAGAGCGGTGTTCTAATCCGTGGCGCCGCAGAGGCGGAAGATGAGGACGAGACCGAAGATACGCGCTTTCAACCGGTAAGACCTAAGAGTTCAAGTAAGGTTCAGCAGCTAATGTTTGTCGTACGCGCGACCAGTTTTTCTCTTCCCCCGATTCCCTGTTGTTCCAACGTTCTTTCCGGCCCGGTAACAACCCGGGGATGTTGCATAACGGTTATCTCCTGCATCGGGAGGTCGAGTCGGTGATTGCCGTCACTGATCATTGTGAGCGAACCCACCAAAATTTCTCCTTATCGCTCTCGGGAAGGGAGTTACGGGTTGCCCGCGCGGAGTCGTGGGAGGCATACTTCGATGATGGTAGAGAGTTCACTGCAGAGGATCGACCTAAGGTTGGTTACTGAAGATTGGGGGCGAGGATTCATGATCGATTGTCATCGGCTTGCAACCCGCACGACGCTCGCGCTAGTCCTGCTCGGAGCCATCTGGCCCTGTCTTGGGCAGCAGACGCAGGTGCTTCACCCCAAGTACACCGTGCAATTTTTTCAGTTGCAAGTGGAAAACCAGGACTTGCGCATGGCGTACCGCGACGTCCCGCCCACGGGCCCATCCAACGGAAAGAGCGTACTTCTCTTGCACGGAAAGAACTTCTCGGGCTTTTATTGGGAACCCACCATCGAGTTCCTGACGCAGCAAGGCTATCGCGTAATTGCGCCGGACCAGTTAGGTTTCGGTGCATCATCACGGCCAGACATCCATTACAGCTTCCACCAGATGGCGGAGAACACGAAGGCTCTGCTCGATCATTTGGGCATCCAACACGTCGATGTGATTGCGCATTCCATGGGTGGAATGCTGGGCGTGCGTTTCACGCTGCTGTTTCCGGACACGGTCGAGAAGCTGGTGCTGGAGAATCCGATCGGCCTCGAAGACTACCGCAAGCTAGTCCCCTACATTCCACTAGAGCAGCAATATGCGGCAGAGTTGAGCCAGACCTATGAAAAGATGCGCGATTACCAGAAAACCTATTACCCCGGAGCATGGAAGCCGGAATACGAGATCTATGTGCAGGATCAGGCCAGCATCCTTAGTATGGGTGAGTATGCGCGCGACGCGTGGTCTTCGGCACTCACCTACGAGATGATCTACGAGCAGCCAGTCATTTACGAATTGGATGAGATCAAGCGCCCGACGCTGTTGATCATCGGACAGGCCGATCGCACGGTCGTCGGCAAAAATCGCATGCCGCCCGGGTTGCAATCCGTAGCGGGACAGTATCCCGAACTGGGGCGCAAGGCGCAGGGTGCCATCAAGGGTTCAACACTGGTCGAGATTGCGGAATGCGGCCACATCCCTCATATCCAAAAGCCTGATGAGTTTCGCAAAGCAGTGATGACATTCTTCGCCGCCGAGCCTTCATCGCGCTGATACGCAACCGGTTACAGCTGATACGCAACCGGTTACAGCTAATCCGACATCCATGATGAATAGGATGAGACGCAGGGGAAAGCGTTACGTCCGGCAGCAGTTGCAGCCAAGAGCTCCGATGATGACGAAAACCGTGGCGAAACACCGTCTAATCCACACCTGGCATATGTTGAATCGTCCGCACGCAGTATGCTTTTATTCGGGAGAATCTAAATGAACTACGTCAACCTTGGTAAAACCGGCCTCAAGGTTTCCCGCATTTGTCTCGGCTGCATGAGCTACGGCGCGCCAGCTAGCGGCAAGCTTAAGCCTGGCAGCCATGCCTGGGCTCTGAACGAAGACGAGAGCGCACCCTTCTTTCGTCAGGCGCTTGATCTCGGGATCAACTTCTTTGACACGGCGAATGTTTATTCAGCAGGCGTGAGCGAGGAGGTGCTTGGGCGTTTCTTGAAGGCGAATACACGCCGCGAAGCCGTGGTCATCGCCACCAAGCTGCAAGGTGTAATGCGCGACGAACCCAACGGCCATGGTCTCTCACGCAAGGCCATCTTTTACGAACTCGACCAGAGCCTTCGCCGTCTGCAAACCGACTTTGTGGATCTGTATCAAATTCACCGCTGGGATTATGAAACGCCGATCGAGGAAACGCTCGAGGCGCTGCACGACGTGGTGAAATCCGGCAAGGTGCGTTACATCGGCGCCTCATCTATGTATGCGTGGCAATTCACGAAAGCTCTCTATCTTGCCGACCTTCACGGTTGGACTCGTTTCGTTTCCATGCAGAATCATTACAACCTGCTTTATCGCGAAGAGGAGCGCGAGATGATTCCCCTTTGCCAGTCCGAGGGTATCGGCGTCATTCCCTGGAGCCCTCTGGCCCGCGGTCGCCTCGCGCGTCCCTGGCAAAGCGAACCTACAAAGCGCTACGAAACCGACCAGTTCGGAAAGAGCCTTTACTCTCAATCTGAAGAGGTTGACCGTAAGGTTGTGGACCGCCTGGGTCATCTAGCGGAACAACGCGGCGTCGCGCGCGCGCAGATTGCTCTGGCCTGGCTGCTCAGTAAACCGGGCATCGCATCGCCCATTGTTGGCGCAACCAAGACCCATCACCTTCAGGATGCCGTGGCAGCCCTTTCGCTCCGACTGACGCCGGAAGAAATTGCTTCTATCGAAGAGCCGTATGCGCCGCATCCTGTCCGGGGTTTCAATTGAATCAAAGCCCTAAGCCTTTCGACGTAATGCCGGCCTAACGCCTTCGCAAGCCCAACTCCCCCGAAGGCCATCCGTATCATTGGCTAATGCGGAGGGTATCGGTTAATACCATCGTCTAATAGACTCACCTCCATCCCCTTTGCTTTAATCCCACACTGTCCGCAAAGCCTCCGTTGGAACTGGATCGCACCATTGCCGGAGATGAATATGAATGTGCCGCAACGTTACCTTTGGGGCGGTGGAGTTGTCGCCGTCATCGTAATTGCGTTGATCGTTGGAGCAGTTCGCCCACACAAGCATGCGGAGGCCGCGCCGAATGTTCCTGACGTCCGGGTGGTGCAGGTCCAGAAGGAGGATGTCCCGATTATTCATGAATGGATCGGCACGTTCGACGGACTTGTGAATGCCGATATCAGAGCCCAGGTAACGGGGTATCTGCTCACACAGGGTTATCAGGAAGGGTCATTCGTCAAAAAAGGACAACTCCTTTTTCAGATCGACCCAAGGCCGTTTAAGGCGGCGCTCGACCAGGCTGAAGGCCAGCTCGCGCAAGCGAAAGCTCAGCTTGCCAACGCAGAAGCGCTGCAGGGACGCACCGATCTTGACGTCAAGCGCTACACTCCGCTCGCAAAGGAGCAAGCCGCAACCCAGCAGGATCTCGACAACGCCGTTCAAAACAATCTCGCTGCCATTGCCACTGTCGAAACTACCAAAGCTCAGATCGAGACTGCACGGGCTGCGGTCGAGACGGCAAAGATTAACCTCGACTTTACCCGGCTCATAGCGCCGATCGATGGCATCGCAGGGCAGGCGCAACTGCAAGTCGGAGCGCTCGCTAGCCCAGCCAGTGGGGCGGTAACCACGGTTTCGACAGTCGACCCAATCAAAGTCTATTTCACAGTTGGGGAGCCCCAGTATCTCGCTTTCCGAAAGCGATCCCCCACGGAAGAAGGTACACGAGCCGACGAAAAAAAATTGCGGATCGAGCTTGTGCTGGCGGACGGCTCGACGTATCCACAGCTGGGAACATTTGATTTTGCCGGTCGCCAAGTGGATGTGAGTACGGGGGCGATCCGCATCGCCGCATTATTTCCGAATCCCTACGCCATCTTGCGGCCCGGCGGCTATGCCAAAGTGCGGGTATTTGTCCAGATCCAACATGACGCATTGCTTGTGCCACAACGAGCGGTTTCAGAGCTGCAAGGCGGCTACCAGGTTGCCGTAGTGGACAGCAACAACAAGGTCGCTATCCGTCCAGTTGCAGTCGGGGAGCAGGTGGGCAGCCGCTGGGTGATCGCAAATGGGCTTAATTCCGGGGACAGGGTCGTCGCTGAAGGGATCCAGAAGGTTCGGCCGGGGATGCTAGTCAATCCGGAGCCGTTCAATGCCGACGCAATGAAATGAAGAGGTGATCGAATGTCAAAATTCTTCATCAATCGTCCCATTGTCGCGATGGTGATCGCGATCGTCATGGTGTTGGTCGGTGGTCTCACCATCCTCGGATTGCCAGTTTCCCAGTTTCCCAACATAGTTCCACCGGAAATCCAAGTCCTCGCTACCTACGTTGGAGCCGATGCGGAAACCCTGGAACAATCGGTTGCCACGCCATTGGAGCAGCAGATGAACGGCGTGGACAACATGAATTACATGTACTCTCTGAACGCCACGGGGAACTCTACCACCAGCTTGATCGTGGATTTCGATACAAAAACTGATCCCAATAACGATTTCATTCTTGCCCAGTCACGTGAAACCCAGGCCGCTTCGCAGCTTCCCGCGGACGTGAACAATTACGGCATCACGGTACGAAAATCGGTGACGGCTCCCCTCATCCTGATTTCCGTTTACTCGCCGCATGGAACCTATGACGAGACTTTTCTGGCGAACTACGCATACATCAATCTCGTCGACCCGATCCTTCGCTCGCCCGGGATCGGCAACGTGCAGGTTTTTGGCGCGGGTCAGTACGCCATGCGCATGTGGGTGAACCCCGACAAACTGGCAAAGCTCGGCATCACGGTTCCGGAAATTATTAGCTCCATTCAAGCGCAGAACACTGTGAATCCCGCAGGTAAGGCTGGAGGCCCGCCCGTTCCCAAAGGTCAGGAACTTACCTATACGGTTCTGGCGCAAGGACGCTTGATTTCTCCGGAGCAATTCGGTGAGATCGTCCTGCGGGAGACACCAGATGGAGGCACGGTCCGGGTTCGTGATGTCGCCCGCATTGAACTGGGCTCGCAGGATTACAGCGTTGCCGGCCGTTTCAACGGCAGACCCAGCGCGATTCTTGCAGTTTACCAACTGCCCGGCTCGAACGCGGTGGATGCGGCGAACGGCGTCAACAAACTCCTGGCGAAGATGAAGCAACGCTTCCCGGAAGATCTCGACTTCGTGGTCTCATTGGACACAACCCTGTCCGTAACGGAAGGGATTAAGGAAATCGTCAAGACGCTGTTGATCGCTCTCGCCCTGGTGATCCTGGTCGTCTATCTTTTCCTCCAGGGCTGGCGTGCCACGTTGATTCCGCTGCTTGCCGTGCCGGTGTCGCTGGTGGGCACGTTCGTTTTGTTCCCGCTATTCGGTTTTTCGATCAACACGCTTTCTCTGTTCGGCTTGGTCCTGGCGATCGGTCTCGTGGTCGATGACGCGATCGTTGTGGTTGAGGGAGTCGAACGCCACATCGAGGAAGGCATGTCCCCCAAGGACTCGGCGTTGAAGGCAATGGAGGAACTCTCTGGCCCTGTCGTTGGAATCGCACTCGTCCTATCCGCAGTGTTCGTGCCGACCGCTTTCATCCCCGGCATCACGGGACGGCTCTACCAGCAATTCGCTGTAACCATCGCGATTTCCGTTCTCTTCTCCGCGTTCAACGCACTTACACTCAGCCCGGCTCTGGCCGCGCTCCTGCTTCGTCCAAAGGAACCAAGCCACGGACTGTTGCGCAGATTTTTTGATGGGTTTAACCGTTTGTTCGAGCGAGCCACTGACGGTTACGTGCATTGGAGCGGGGTGCTCCTGAAGAAAACCGCCGTGATGGCAGTACTACTTGTGCTCTTTGGTTTGGCTGCCGGATTCTTTGCCCATCGTGTGCCGACCAGCTTTCTTCCCGATGAAGACCAGGGCTATGCCTATGTGTCCGTTCAACTCCCCAATGCAGCCTCATTGGAGCGAACGACGGCGGCCGTGTCCGACATCGAAAAAACCATCACGAATACGCCGGGCGTTCAATACTCCACATGTTTCGTCGGATTCAGTCTGTTGAGCTTCGTTCGTACAACCTATAACGCGACCTTCTTCGTCACCTTCAAGCCTTGGGACGATCGCACGACGCGGGCCGAACAATTTCAGACCTTGAAAGCCAATTTGAACGCTAAGTTCAGCAAAATCCCCGAGGCAGTGGTGTTCGGCTTTTCGCCTCCGGCGATTCCCGGTGTCGGCACGGCCGGAGGATTCACTTTCCTTCTCGAGGACCGTTCCGGCTCCGATGTTCAGTTTCTTGCGAAGAACCTCAACACGTTTCTTGAGGCTGCGCGCAAACGTCCTGAAATTGGCAGTATCAATACGACTTTCTTGCCCAGCGTCCCGCAGAAGTATATCGATCTAGATCGGGATAAGGTTCTGAAGCAAGGCGTCAATCTGAGCGACGCCTATCGCACGATCCAGGCCTTCATGGGCGGTTTTTTCATCAATTATTTCAATCGATTCGGCCGCCAATGGCAGGTGTATATCGAGGCGGAAGGTGAAGACCGCGCCCACATCGAGAACGTGGGGCGATTTTATGTTCTTAATAACAAAGGAGAGAGTGTGCCGCTCTCCACTCTAGTTAATATCAAATCGCGCCTCGGCCCGGAATTTACCGAGCGCTTCAACGAATACCGTTCCGCTCAAATCAACGGTAGTGCGGCCCCCGGATTCAGCGCAGATCAAGCGACCGCCGCTCTCGAAGATGTTTTCAGGCAAACGATGCCACGGGAGATGGGCTTTGATTACTCCGGCATGTCATTCCAGGAGCAACAGGCCAGGCAAGGAGTGCCGCCTTCGGTCATTTTCGGCCTTTCTCTGTTGTTTGTGTTCCTGATTCTTGCGGCGCTCTACGAAAGCTGGTCGCTGCCATTCAGCGTCCTGCTTAGCACCCCCGTAGCCGTGTTCGGTGCCTTTGCCGTCCTTTGGTTGCGTCGCGTGCTGCAGGGTTATTTTCTACCGCCTTACATGGTCCAGATGGAAAATGACGTTTATTCGCAGATCGGGCTGGTCATGCTTATCGGGTTGACGGCCAAGAACGCAATCTTGATCGTCGAGTTCGCAAAAAGCGAATATGAAAAGGGTAAACCTCTTGCCGACGCGACTCTGGAAGGCGCAAAGCTGCGTCTAAGACCCATCCTGATGACCTCCTTTGCGTTCGTCTTCGGCTGTATTCCTCTGTGGACTGCGGCTGGCGCCGGTGCCGTAGCGCGTCAGATTCTGGGAACCACGGTGATCGGCGGCATGGTGGTCGCCAGCTCGGTCGGCTTGTTCTTCGTTCCCGCGATCTTTTACGCCGTGGAGAAATGGTCCAGCTCGCGTAGGGAGCCCGCTTCCGGAACACTGCCGGCGCCTTCACCCGCGGTAGGAGACTGAAAAATGGCCTCTCGCATCAATAGACAACTCCTGATTGTCGCCGTACTGGGTTCGGGTTTTCTGGGCGCTTGCATGGTGGGTCCGAAATATCATCGCCCGGCCGTGCAGACGCCGAACACCTTTCGGGATCTGGCGGAGAATCCCCAACTCCAGGCTCAGTCGGCCTCTTACGCCGATTTGCCTTGGTGGCAAGTTTTCAAAGATCCGAAATTACAGGAACTCATCCGCACCGCGATCAAACAAAACTACGACTTGCAGCTTGCTACGGAACGCATCAACGCTGCGCGCGCTCAACTCGCAGTTACGCGCTCCAGCCTTTTCCCGCAGGTGCAAGCTGGCGCCAATTTCAATGGCGGCAAAGAGAATACCTTTCAAACGAAATACAACTTTCTAACCCTTGCCGGGGATGCTGCGTTTCAGTTGGATTTCTTCGGCCGCTTGCGCCGCGCAACCGAGGCCTCCCGCGCGGAGTTGTTAGCTACGGACGCAGCCCGGCAGACGGTGGTCCTGACTCTCGTCAGCGACCTGGCCGCGGACTACTTTACCTTGCTGCAATTGGACCTGCAGCTGCAGATAACGCGTGATACGGTCGTAACACAAACCGATTCGGTCAAGCTGACTAATTTCCGTCTTGAACACGGGGTCGCTACGAAGCTTGACGTCCTGCAGGCGCAGCAGGTCCTGGACACCGCGAACGCTCAGATTCCGGATTTGGAGCGCCAAATCGGTCAAGAAGAAGACGCCATCAATATTCTGCTTGGCAATTACCCGAATGGCGTTCCCCGTGGTCTTACGCTAGTCGAGCAGGAGCTCCCGCCCGAAGTGCCACCTGGGCTCCCATCGTCTCTTATCGAGCGCCGTCCGGACATTCGTGAAGCGGAGCAGATCCTGGTTGCAGCCAACGCTGAAATCGGAGTCGCCAAAGCTCAGTTCTTTCCGCAGATTGCGTTGACGGGTTCGGGTGGAGGTTCTTTCGGGCGAAGCTCCGCTTTCAGTAGCCTATTTCCGACGCAACTTGGAATCTGGTCGTACGGGGCACAAGTCAACCAACCCATCTTCACCGGTGGTGCTCTTCGCGGAAACTTGCATTTGGCCGAATCTCAGCACCAACAAGCGCTCATCTCCTATCGACAA
>JBEKLO010000001.1:0-151577 GCA_050010155.1 Terriglobales bacterium | reverse complement strand
GTGAAAGTGAAAGCGGCTACAGCGGCGAAAAAAAGCCGCGCTTAGAGCGTTCAGTCATCAGCCGTCAGTTTTTGCTCTCAGGTTTCTCCTTCGTGTGCCTTCGTGTCCTCTGTGGTGGACGGTTTTGGCAAAATGAACCACGACCGCCGCGCCCACTCATTTGTCCCTGTCCCCGAAATAATGCGAAACTGTTTCGCTTAGGAGGTCCTATGCGAGATCTGGTTTTGCTGGTCGGCGTCGTTGCAGGTCTGGCCATCTCCAGCAGTGCGCAATACACCGGCGAGGCCGCGCGCCAGGCGATTCGGAAAGTGATTGAGGAGCAGCAGGCGGCGTGGAATCGCCATGACCTCGTAGCCTTCATGTCCGGATATTGGAATTCGCCCGAGCTGACGTTTTTTTCGGGAGCCCATGAATCGAAGGGCTGGCAGGCGGCGCTCGATCGCTACCAGAAAAACTATCAGGCTGCGGGCCACGAGATGGGCAAGCTGGAATTCGCGAACTTGCGGATCGAGATGTTAGGGCCCGAAGCGGCCTTCGTGCGCGGAGAGTTTCATCTGACCATGTCCGACGGCAAGACGCCGCACGGCCTGTTCACGCTCGTATTTCGCAAGTTTCCCGAGGGATGGAAAATTATCCACGACCACTCGGCGGCAGAATGAGGGAGGAAAGGTTTCAAAGTTGCAAAGTTTCAAGGCTGAACACTGAAAGCTGGCTCGGAACATTGAAACTCTGAAACCTTGAAACCTGGCCTTTTACCGCCCGCGATCCATGGCCTCATTCGCCAGCCGATCCGCAATCTGGTTGTGCTCTCTTAGCGCGTGTCGAATTTCAAAATGTTCTAGCCGCCGCACCAGCGTCTGCGCCTCGTCATAGAGCTTGCGCAATTCGGGATGCCTTACCTTGTAGATGCCTTTCATCTGCCGAACCATCAGTTCGGAATCGCTAATCACTTTGAGTGCCTTGATCTGCTTTTCGGCAGCATAGCGCAGCGCGGCAATCAGGCCCTGATACTCGGCGTAGTTGTTGGTCCGGTGCCCAAGATATTCGCTAAGCTCGGCAACCGGATGCCCCGAGGCGTCCTGAATGGCAACCCCATAACCGGCAGGTCCAGGATTCCCGCGAGCTCCGCCATCGACGTGGGCAGTGTGAGCGGCAGGAGCGGATTTAGGCGTGGAGAATAGATTTTTGGAATCGGAAGAGTGCAAAGCCATAGAACGAGTTTACAACGAGGGTGCCGCGAAGCCCGATGTTGGCAATCGCGAATAAGTTTGAGAGGTGGCCATTGCCGGGGCATTTGGCATCCAAGCACGGTCGCCCAACTTGCCACAATCCGGGAATGGCAGGAATGGGACGGCGCACTTTTGCTAAGAGTGAACGGCAGGTCAGGGGGAAAGCGTGAACGACAAAGCTAACGGTAACGCAAACGAGAAAAAGAACGACAACACTCAGGATACGAATGCGCAGAAGAATGGGGCGAAATTCGATTGGGTGACCTCACGTTCATCCTGCACTCTGCCGAAGGTTTTTGCGACCTTGAGGCAGCAGGTGGCAGAGGATGTCACGACCCGAAACGGTCTACGCCCCGATCTCGCCCCTTATGAATTCTCGCTCACGGATGACACGGACGAGTTTACGGTTCTTCTAAAGACGAAGGATGTGAAGCGGTCCGTATCCTTCCAACTTTCCGAACAGGCAATTGCAGTGCGCGACGACAAGGGAAGTCCCATGTTTCAGGTGACCCTGACCTTTGATGACAACGGAAAGTGCAAGCTGCTTGTGAACGAGAAAGACTCCGAATTCTGGCAGGTGCGACGGATGGCTCTCGAAGGCTTGATGTTCGCTTGAGACCGTCTCACCGGTTTTTCCCGCCATGCGGCCCGCTGCGGAAAAACCCTGCTCACACTCCCGGAAATGACCGGTGATGTTGCTGAAGCGCCGCGCCCGCTAGCGGCGGTCTCCGTGACTGTGGCGCCAGTTCCAGTATTCCTTCTGCTCCTCGGGCCGCAGCTTGCGAAAATCGCGATGCGGATCGCGATGGTATTCGCGCGCCCACTGCTGGTAATAGACCACTTCGTTGTCATTCCAGACGTGGTAGTCGCTGTAGTAAGGGTCATAGACGCGGTAATAATGATGTGCGCAGGCCGTGCCGGCCATGGTGGATGCCAGAGCGGCGGCCAGGAAAAGTGAACGGGCAAAATGAGATTTGTTCATCTGTCGAATCGTCCTTAGTAGGGTCGCCGTGTCGAATGTATGTGCCGAGAATACATCGACCGTGCGTATAGAAAACGCCCTAAGGAAACAAACCCGGAACATCAGAAAAGTTTCGTGAAAAATCAGGGCGGGAATATCCGAACGAAATCTCAGAAGAGACGGGTTGCAGCGACGTTATCGTCCGGTGGCCAGACGAGTAGCCAGCCGCTGCGGCAAATTCGCCGCAAGAATTTTCTCCTGGGCCACGCGCAGGTTATAAGGCACGCGATAGAAAGTCACGATCCATGCTTCGGAATCGAATATGGCAAACGCGGCACGCCAGTCGCCGTCGCGTGGCTGGCCCACGGACCCCGGGTTAATGAGATAGCGGCGATCCTTGCGCAGCGGCCAGTCCGACGACTCGGTTTGGCCCACCGTCCGATATCCGGGACGGTACGCTTCGCTGATCTCACCCGTCAGCACGAACCCGCCCTGCAGGTGAGTGTGTCCGAAGAACGTGATGGGGACAGGATCGGTAATCAGCGGCTCAATAGCATCCCGCGCGCTAACCATGTATTCATCTTCGTCGAGCGCTGAGCCGTGCACGAACTGCATGTCCGGAAGTTCGTCAACCTGGATGGGACCCTGCGGCAGCGCTCGAAGCCATTCGAGATTCTCGGGAGTGAGTTCGTTGCGCGTCCACAGCGTAGCCAAGCCGGCGACGGGGTTGAATTCATCGAGGTTCATCAGGCCGCAAACGGCTTTGTCGTGATTGCCGCGGACGAAGACTCGCCCCAACGTTTGCGATTTGGCAACGACCTCGTTCGGATTGCCGCCGTAGCCAACGGTATCTCCGAGGTTCACGACGAGGTCGTGGGTGGGCGCGGCGGCTACACAAGCGTCGAGCGCCTCTAGGTTGCTGTGAATGTCGCTGAGAAGAAGGATACGCACAAAGGCACGATTATAGCCTTTTCCAACTTATCACGACGGCTTTCAGTCTGCGCCAAGGCTCTGTGTGCGGCCTCGGCGGCTAGGGATTCACAACCGGGCAACGGGCCCAATGTCCGCCACTGACTTCGACCAGCGGTGGAAGTTCGACCGCGCATGCGGCGATACGGTACGAACATCGCGGCTCGAACGCGCATCCGGAAGGAAGCTGAGCAATCGACGGCACCGTGCCTTCGATCGTAGCCAGCGGAACGGCGCGATCGGTGGTAAGCGTAGGAATCGCGCGCAAAAGTCCCTGCGTATAAGGATGAGCGGGTGCGCTGAAAATATCGGCCTTCGCCCCAAGCTCAACCAGACTGCCGGCGTACATGACGGCAACGCGATCGGCAACATGCGAGACGACCGCCAGATCGTGCGAGATGAAGAGCATTGCCAATCCAAATTTGTGGCGCAGGTCGTTGAGCAGGTCGAGAATCTGCTGCTGGATGGTGACATCGAGCGCCGTGGTGGGCTCATCGGCGATGAGCAACTGCGGCCGGTTGACGATCGCCATGGCGATCATGACGCGCTGCCGCATGCCTCCGGAAAGCTGGTGCGGGTAACTGCGAGCACGCTCCTCAGGCTCGGGGATAGCGACATCGCGCATGCCATCGACCGCGCGCCGCCTTGCCTCTTCTTTGGAAACGTGGTGATGAGCCATGACGGCTTCCGCAATCTGCTCGCCGACCCGCATGACCGGGTTGAGCGCAGTCATCGGCTCCTGGAAAATCATGGCCATGCGCGACCCGCGAAGGTGTCGCAGCTGGTCGGAAGCCAGCGCAGTCAGATGCAACGGCGCGCCATCGCCATTCTGAAAACTGATTTCGCCCGTCACCCTGGCGGACGGAGGAAGCAGTCCCATGATAGCCAGCGAGGTGATGGATTTCCCCGAGCCGGATTCGCCAACCAAACCCAGCACCTCGCCGGGAGCAATCGAGAATGAAAGATCACGCACCGCGGCCACACGCGCGGCAGGATTCGTGGTGACAGATGCCCTCGCCGGTCCAGCCGAGCGCAGATCCGTTCTCGCCGCCGGTACCTCGCCGGCAGCCGAAAGCACCCGCCCCGTGCGCGATTGCGGGAACTCGATGGTCAGGTCGCGGACGTCAAGCAGCGATCGCACGGCTCCTATGGTATCAGCGGTCCGCTACTTCTTCGGACGCGATTCCGGTGGCACCAATCCGGCCACGCGGTAATACACAACCAGTTGCCCGTAGTGTTCGCCGCAATGTTCGAGCAGCCCCCAAGCCATATCGGAGACGCGCGTCTGCTGATTCGCGAACGGATCGACGATCAAATCATTCAAGCCTTTATCGCCCTTCAGCTTGATCGTCGCAGCGCCGTCGGCAAATGATTTTTTCACAAACTCGACGATTGCAGCCTTCGTCTTATATTGGTCGCGCTTCGGATCTTCTCCCGGCGGCATCTTCAGCCCCATCGCGGGATTGATGAAAAAGTAATTCGCACCCGCCGCATGCAGCAATTGCTCGGCAAAACTACGCTGGGCGGGCGTAGGCTTGAATGTCCACTCCTGATTTGTCCATTTGCCAAAAAATCTGCCACCCAAAACCCCGCTGTCATCCTGAGCGAAGCGAAGGACCTATGTAACTGGCTCGTGCGCACCAAGCTCGTGCGCCCGAGAAGCTACTCCAGTCCAGCCTTCGCCAGCATTTCCAGAAACTGCTTCTGCGTCCGCATATCAATCGACTGCGCCACCAGCTTGCCGTCCCGGTCATAGACGAAGCTTTTCGGAATCCCCTCCACCACAAACAAGTCATTGACCTTCCGCCCATGATCGAGCAGCACAGGAAAGGAAACCTTGTGCTCGCGAATAAATGGCTCGACCTTATCCGCCTCTTCATCGGAAATGCCCAGCACCACGAATCCCTTCGCTGCGAAGCGCTGGTAAAGCGCGTCCAGGTCCGGCATCTCTTTGCGGCAGGGCGGACACCAAGTCGCCCAGAAGTTTACCAAAACCACCTTGCCGCGTAGTTCCGAAAACGTCCAACTCTTGCCGGAAAGATCGCGCAAAGTGAACTCCGGATGTTCCCGCTTGCGATCATCCGCTTCGAGTCGGCCCATCGCAGCGCGAAACTGATCGAGGCCAATGCTGCCGTCGAGCGAAGCCTCGACGTGCTCATAGCGCACGAGTGTAGCGAGTTCGACGTACGGATACGCTGGCTCGCGTGTGGCTGTGGTCTCCCTGCCCGCGTCCGACTTCTTTGCCTCGGCCCAAGGCACGGGCCGCTCGCGCAAGGTGTCAGCCAGAGTCGTTGCCACCGCCTGCAGCGCATCGTGTCCGAAATCGCCTTCGGTGGAAAGGTCCGCCAATCCCACGGCCAGCCGCAGCTTGTTCTCGGTGGCGGGCAACTTGCGAATCTTCAGCGCCAACTCCTTGGTCGTAGTTGCACGAACGTCATCCGCGAGTTTGCGGAGCCCATGGATCTGATCTGCAATTGGCTTCTCGTCAGCGCTATACACGATTTCCTTCTGCTGCGCGAAGACGAACTGCAGACCAAAAGTTGCGAGGGCGACCAATACCGCGGCTAACGCGAAGGCAGACTTCATCCGGCAAACAAATGTATGGGTATTCATGGCCGTTTCAGCTTAACAACTTTCGACGCGGTCAGCGAGCCTACGCACGACGAGCCTGGGGAGCTTAGTTTCGAGCGTAGTGTCGGACCGAGAGCGAGATGGGGAGGCCGACGAGGAACCAATGCTCGACAAACTCCGTCAGCCTGTAGATGAGCGGCACATCTGACTTCGGCATCGCCGAAAGCGGCAGCACAATGAAATGCATGAAGCAGTAAACCAGCGCGCCATAGACGAGTCCGCAAAGCACGGCGCGACTGACCAGAAATGGAAGCTTGCGGCTGGCGACATAGTAGACCGTGGCTGCGCCCAACGAGATCACGAATTGCAGTAGAAGTCCGATCACGGCGCTGCGCGTGCCGTCGAGATACGAATTCATTCCCAGGATGCCGCTGGCAATGGTTTGCGGAACGAGGATCGGCTTCTGGGGACTGTAAACCAGGACCGCGTAAGCCAGATCCAAAATGCCAACCATGAAACCGCCGGCGAAGATGGCCAGAAGAGGACGCGGCCGCGCGAAGGGTGAAACTGGCGAACCACCAGTCGACCAAATTGCCATGGAATCTCCCACGCAGATTGCCTGCAGATTGCCCGCAGGTGCCCACACACGAATGGCAAGCATTCTACAACGAGCGGCGCAAACGCCGTGTTTTGCGCGGGCGGTATATCATTCGGCTACCATGGGCACTTTCGATCCGGCTGGAACGGAATTTCTGCGCATGTCCGAACGATACCGGCAGATGAGTGACGAGGAACTTCTGGTCCTCATGCCGCAGAGCGCAGAACTGACGCCTTTCGCGCAGCAAGCTCTTGCCAACGAAGTTCGCTCACGCGGACTGAAGGCTGAAGTCGAGGGGGAGAAGCCATCGGTTCCGCTGGCTCCGTCGTCGTCTAAGCCGCGAGCTTTCGAGCGCCAAGCTCCGAGATTCCGCGATTCGGCAGGTGACGATTCTCTCGCCGATTCGTCAGACGAAGGTGCAGAACCGCAGGACGGAGATCTGCAGGATGAAGATCCGCAGGACGAAGACCAGTACGACGAAGACCGCAAACTGGTCGAGCTCTGCACCGTTTGGAGCGCGCGCGATGCGCTCAAGCTGCAGACAATTCTCGAGGGAGCGGGAATTCCATTGTTTATGGGACCGGAAAAAGCTACCAGTGTGGATCGTGTGACCTCGAATTTCTCGAATGGAGTCAGCGTGCAAATCATGCAAATCGGTTTGCCCTGGGCAAGGTCGGCAATGGCGCAATACGAGCCTGAGGACGACCAGACTCCAAAAGACACTGCGGAGCCCGAAGAGGTTGCGGTGTCCTGTCCTCAATGCCATTCCGAGGAAGTCGTCTTTGAAGGGCTAACTTCCGAGCCGGCGAAGGGAACCGATGACTCTTCCCAAAAATACCAATGGAAGTGCGATTCCTGCGGACATCAATGGGAAGATGATGGCGTTGCGAAAGAGGGATGAGTCCGCTGGCCATTTCTCCGTCATTTGTTGTGTTTACTGGTTAGTAACCCTACCCCCCCCTCCCCCGGTCTTCTAGAATCATGGAGTTAGCGGGAATTTTTCGCGCAGTCTTTGAATCTAAAGGACTTACTGCCAAAGTATTCTGAAATAAGGACTTAGCTCCAAAACCGCCTTGAAGACGGCTTTGGGGCAGCTGCGAGGGCCGTCCTGGTTGACGGGTACACCTCTTTACTGCCCCAATCAGATTTCGATTGTTGCATCAGGCGGGCTTGATGTCTGTGATTGCGCTCACTGAGGGTTTGTGACGAACATGGCGGCTTCGCGCTTCACGGCCCAGCTTAGTTCCGCGCGGATGAATGAAGTGTGTGCTGCCCTGCGCTTCTCTTTGGTGTGCGATTCGACTACTTAGCGGGAACGAACTGCCCCACTGCCCGGCCATCCGAGAGACAATGTAGAGTGCATAAAAACCAGATTCCAATTCTTCAGATAGTTACCGGCGGCATGGAAAGAATAGACCTGCCCCCTCTCATTCGCCCCCCCGTTCCCAACGACAATCCCAACGAGGCATTGGTGCTATGGGGGACGACCTACTACACCTACTGCGTTATTGCCCACGTTCGGGTAATCCTCCGCGGGATGGTCGAACTGCTCGGTCTGGAAAATGTTCCCACTGCGTTCCTTGCGTGCAGACACGTGTTTGAATGGACTGCTCATTCGTGTTTGATGTCGAGAGAGATGGAAGGCTTTATCGGCAAAAAAAACTGGAAGGGAGCAAACGAACTGCAGTCACGTGTCATGGGGGCCAACCGCTGGGTCAAGGAGCATGGCGAGAAATACGAACCGGGATACGATTACGATGAAATACCTGACTCAATGCGAGTGAAGAAGGCTCTAAAAGCATACGAGCAATATCAGCAACAACAGCACGGGATAAGTGATGTTGAAGATAGCTACGCTCTTCTGAGCGAACACACACATCCAAACTCAGCGTGCTTTAATAGCTACACTCAGATTATTGGACGCGAGGTGCGTTTCGTCCGACCCTCGACGGACTCTGCGTTGCTAGGTGAGGAGCGCTGCCTTATAGATCTGGTACTGTTCCTCGACACCCTGCTCCGGTTGGGAAAAGAAACCAACGTTCATCGTCAGCTTCGATCGGTCATTGACGAGTTACTAGAAGCAAACAAGAAGCGGGACAACGGGGACAGTTAAATCAACGAGACGACCCCTCTGGCGCAGCTGATCTAAGCGGCGTAACATGCGGGTATGGGCGCGTCCGCGTCAGAGATAGATCGTCGCAAAGCTCTGTGGGACTCGATGCTCGATGCGGAGATGAATCAGTGTTACTGGGAAATCCTTTCCGCTCGTTACTCCACATGGGATCGATACCTGAAGTTCTTCATAGCTTTTGCTGCGTCCGGCGCCGTGGCAGGATGGGGCATCTGGTCTCAGTACCCGGGAGGCTGGAAGGTTTTCTCCGCCGTAGCTGCTATCGCGGCCGTGGCTCACCCATTCTTTGTTTCTTCTGAGGCCCTGAAGAGAATGTCGGAACTGGTCGCCACTTGGAAGGAAGTCTTCATTGACTACGAGCTTCTCTGGTACAAGGATGGACAACTGCAGTCGACCGAGGCCTGGTCGGAATTCGAGACCATCAAACATCGCGAAGCTCACATAGACGAGACGCGGTTGCCAGGATCGAAGAGGCTGTTGGAAAAAGCGTTCAGCCATGTTCTTAAGAAGAGAGGATTGACTAATGGGTGATAAGAAGCCTCCCACACCGCCGCCACCACCGCCAAAGCCACAACCCAAACCAGGGTGGGCGAATGATTCCGCTCCTCCTGAACGACGTGGAGATGTCATCAAGGTGGAGCGGCCGCGCGATTGGCCGCCACCACCACCGCCGCCGGCGAAGAATGACAAGACCTAGTCCTGAGACGGCTGTCCACCCTTCGGCGGGCGCCCACTGCAGCCTAGTTTTGACTTGAGTGGGGATGTTCACGTGTCAAGACTTGGGCCAACGAGCCAAGGTTCTCTTCGCCTGTAATCATCTCAGCCACTGAACTTTGATTTCCTTTTCGAGCGGCTTGAATTCCGGGTCGCCGGTGACGAGTTCGGCCCTTCTCTCCTTTGCCAGCGCGGCGGCAAAGGCGTCGGCCAAACTCAATTTGAAACGCGCCTTGAAATCGGCCGCGGTGTCGGCCAGCGCGCGGCTCGTGGAATGAAAATCAATCGGCAGGCCCTGAAGGACATTCGCAGCCTCCGCCCACGCGGCCGCGCCGTCTTTCTTCACAATGGAGTACTTCACTTCGGCATAGTTCACATCGGTCATGAGGAGCGGGTTGTCGTTCTTACCGGCAGTGACGAGCAGATCCTCCATCGTCTCCGCGCCGGGCTCGTCGCGGAAGTAGGCGATCAGTGCGAAGCTGTCGAGCACCTTAGCGGGCATGGCGCTCCTCGAGTGCCCGTTCCTGCTTCTTGTGCTCGGCCCAATCCTCCGTCAGCGGCTTGCCTTCCGGCGTGCGCTTAAGGATGCCGCGCCCGCGCTTGATGAGCGCCGCGGTCATGGGTTTGAGAAGGATTCCCTCCGGTGTGGCTTGAACCACGGCCTTGGTCCCGTCCTCGATGTCGAATTGTTTGCGCAGGCGAAGTGGGATGACGACTTGCCCCTTCGTCGTGAACCATACCGTGTCGGGCTTTTCAGTTGGACTCATACGTAGAAGTATGACATCGCTGATGAAGTCCGTCAATACGTCGTGAGTAGGATTGTAACTTTATGGAAGGATTTTAGCTCGCCTGGCCAACCTTCGTGCCGGGTGCGCACCGCAACCGCGTAGAGGATCGGAGTGGCTTCGACGTGGGGCCTGAATTAGGCGGTTGCCCTGCGAACCGCCCGCTCTACAGTTTGCGGCAGCCGCACGGGCACGAAGAACTCCTCCGGGTACAAGTAGTCTTCGCCGGATTCGTCGATGACCCGAATCTGATGGTGTTTCGAACCTGCTTTGTCCGGGAGGACCTGATAAATCTTGCGCAATTCCAGGGAGGCCGCATAGCCCTTATTGCCAACGCAAATGACGTATTGTGCTGCGCTCTTCATATCAGTCAAGGATGCGTTTGATC
This sequence comes from Terriglobales bacterium, assembly GCA_050010155.1. Classification (GTDB taxonomy): domain Bacteria; phylum Acidobacteriota; class Terriglobia; order Terriglobales; family Acidobacteriaceae; genus Acidiflorens. The sequence goes on along the minus strand of JBEKLO010000001.1, from coordinate 141,231 downwards.
TTATATTCCTTCGCTCCGATGCCATGGGCTTCGTACCAGTGGATTTCCGCATGGCATATCGTACCATCGTGAAATTCCACGGCCGCCGTGCCTTTCAGCTTCCTCCAGCGTCCCTTCCCGTAGACCTTCCACAGCCGCCTGCGTTCGCGGACGGCGGTACCGGAGGCAATCGGCTCCACGTTCGCAATTGCACCGACAATTTTGAAGTGCATGCGCGCTTCACCGACTCGACGCCAGCTAATCACTCTCGCCGGAATTGTCAGCTACTTACCGATCAAATCGCTTAAGTCTTTGAGAAATAAAGACCCTACAGCTAAGTCCTTTATTCTCAAAGACCCGGCAAAAAATTCCCGCTAAGTCTCTGATTCCAAAAGACCGCACTAGGATGGGTCCGAGACACACCCCTCTAGCTGCAGCCGCTGGTTGATCCGCAACTCATGCACTTATAGCAACTGCCGTTTCTCACCATGATCGAACCGCAGACGTGGCAACTTGGAGCGTCTCCCATGTCGATCATGTTGGCGAGCGCGTCGGCTGCGTGGGGAGAACCAGGTCTCATGTCTCGGGCGTCAGGCGCCAGGGAAATCCCTGAACTACTTGAGCCGTTCAGATCGCCGATTCCTTCGGGCGCGGCTTGCGGCTTGGGACGCAGGTTCTCGAAGAGGAATTGCTGCTGTCCGCTGAGGAAGCGCATTTGGAGCCAGCGGAAAATGTAGTCCATGATCGACTTGGCATAGCCGATGTCGGGATTGCTGGACCATCCGCTGGGCTCGAAGCGAGTGTGCGCGAACTTCTCGCAGAAAAGCTTCAGCGGAACACCGTGCTGTAGCGAGATGGAGACGGCCAAGGCGAAGCTGTCCATGAGGCCCGAAACGGTCGAACCTTCTTTCGCCATCTTGATGAAGATCTCGCCGGGTTCGCCATCGGGATACAGGCCGACGATGATGTAACCTTCGTGGCCTCCGATGTTGAATTTGTGCGTCACCGACATGCGCTCTTCTTTCAGCTTGTGGCGCACGGCTCGCGGAGGAGCGTCGAGGTTCTCGTCTTCGGCGTGAGCAATGGCTGCGGCGTTGCGCGCGGCGTCATCCTTGGTGGAGTTCGCCGTCTTCGATCCAGCGGCCGAGAGAGGTTGCGCCTGCTTGCATCCGTCGCGATACACAGCTACCGCTTTCAGGCCCAGTTTCCAGGCCTGAATGTAGGTTTCCGAAATATCGTCTACGGTTGCCGCGTTCGGCAGGTTGACGGTCTTGGAGATGGCTCCGGAGATAAACGGCTGCGCGGCCGCCATCATCTTCAGATGTCCGAGGTAGTGAATGGAACGCGTGCCTTTGGACGGCTTGAACGAGCAATCGAACACGGCCAGGTGCTCGTCTTTCACATGCGGCGCGCCTTCGATGGTTCCGGTGGCGTCGATGTAACTCACGATGGTATCGGTCTGCTCGTGGGTGTAACCGAGTTTGAAGAGCGCGGCGGGAACCGTGTTATTCACGATCTTGATCATGCCTCCGCCAACCAGCTTCTTGTACTTGATCAGCGCGAGGTCGGGCTCGATGCCGGTGGTGTCGCAATCCATCATGAAGCCGATCGTGCCGGTCGGAGCGAGAACCGTGACCTGAGAGTTGCGATAGCCGTGCTTGTCGCCGTGGGCAAGAGCTTCGTCCCAGCAGGCTTTTGAGGCCTCGAGGATCGATGCGGGGACGTTATTTTTGTTGATGTTGTTGACGCTGGCGCGGTGCATTCGGATCACGTCCAGGAACGGCTCGCGATTGATGTACCAGCCGGGGCAAGCGGCTCCGGGCATGGCTTCTGCTGTGGTTACTCCGAGCCTGGTTTGGACGGTGTCGGTGATGGGAGTTAGCGGCTCGCATTGCTCGGCGATCTTGGACGACTGGAGATAGGCTTCTCCGCACATGATGGCGGTAACGCAGGCGGCGTAATCGCGTCCGGCATCGCTGTCGTAAGGCAGACCTGCAGCCATTAGCAGAGCGCCCAGGTTCGCGTAGCCTAATCCCAGCGGGCGATAGTCGTGCGAGTTCTTGCCGATGATCTCGGTGGGATATCCGGCGTTGTCGACCAGAATTTCCTGCGCGGTGATGGTGATGTCTACGGCGTGACGGTAGGCTTCCACGTCGAACGTGCCGTTGGGCGCGAACTTCAGCAGGTTGAGGCTGGCCAGGTTGCAGGCGGAGTCGTCGAGGAACATGTACTCGCTGCAGGGATTGCTGGCGTTGATTCTGGCTGTGTTCTTGCTGGTGTGCCAGCGATTGACGGTGGTGTCGTACTGCATGCCGGGATCGCCGCAATGCCAGGTTGCTTCGGAAATCTTCTGCAGCAGGTCTTTGGCTTTGTACGTGTTCACGACTCGGCCGTCAACGATCGCGCGGGTGGAGAAGTCGGTATCGCGCGTGACGGCTACCATGAAGTCATCCGTGACTCGAACGGAGTTATTCGCGTTCTGGAAGAAGATGGAGCTGTAGGCATCGGAGTCGGGATGCGATCCGTCGTATCCCTGCGCTACTAATGCGTGGGCTTTCGCTTCTTCTTTGGACTTGCAGTCGATGAAGTCGACGATGTCGGGATGGTCGATGTTCAGGATTACCATCTTGGCGGCGCGGCGGGTCTTGCCTCCGGACTTGATGACACCGGCAAAAGCGTCGAAGCCTTTCATGAAGCTGAGCGGGCCGCTGGCAGTGCCGCCTCCGCTGAGAACTTCGGTGGAGGAGCGCAGCGGCGAGAGATTGGTGCCGGTGCCTGATCCCCACTTGAAGAGCATGCCCTCGGTCTTGGCCAGAGTCAGGATGGAATCCAGCGAATCTTTTACCGAGTTGATGAAACAGGCGGAACACTGCGGGCGGGTGTATCCGGTGACGCCGAATTCTACTTGATTGGTGGTCGAGTTCCAGTGCCAGTTGGTGGCGTCGGATTTCGGCTCGACTCGTTCGCAGCCAACATTGAACCAGACGGGCGAGTTGAAGGCCACATGCTGGCGGATGAGCAGGTGCACGAGTTCATCGTGGAAGGTGGCGGCGTCTTCGGAGGAGCGGAAATATCCATCTTTCATGCCCCAGTCGCGAATAGTTTCGGCGACGCGGGCTACCAGTTGGCGCACGCCGGTCTCGCGCTCATCGGTGCCGATCTGGCCGTGAAGATATTTCGACGCAACGATATTGGTCGCGGTCATCGACCAGTCTTTGGGAACTTCGACATTTTTCTGCTCGAAGATCATTCCGCCCTGGGAGTCGGAGATGAGAGCGTCGCGGAATTCCCACTCGACCTCGTTGTACGGGGAGACACCGGGCTTGGTAAAGAAGCGGCGGAAGGTGAGACCCTGGGCCTTCTTCTTATTATTGACGGTCGTATTGCTGGCGGCGGTTTGGGTTTTGGCTTGGTCGCGCACTTCGGGCATTTCCTTCTCCTAAATTAGATGATGGCAAAGAACGGATGATCTTTACGATTGGTGCTGAATCTCTATCTATTATCAATATGGGCGACGGCGTGACCTCAGCGGCTAAAGCCGCGTCATCGCAATACTGGCCTCGCAGCGCTGCGCCCCAAAATCAAGACCTGCTTGTTATGGAGCGGGGTCGGGCTGCAAACCTTTTCGGAAATTGTGTTCTGGAAGCGCGATGGGGTCGGCTTGGACGGCCGAGGATGCCCGTGTATCCACGATCTTGCCCTTGGGTGCGTCGGTTGGGCATTCGATGCCATGACGGGCAAAGGAGGCAGCAACTAGTTCGATCAACTCTTCCATCCGGGGCTCCTAATGGCGCTACGGAGACGGAACAAGCACCGTCCCTCCACGAGCTCTAATTCTTGGATGAATCCCCCGTGGGGATTGCCTGGACGGGCCAGACCCGGGGGAAGTCACCGCTTTTTTCCATCTGCTTTCCATCCGCTATGGCGGGATGGCTGCCGTGAGGGGAAAGACGCGAAGTCACCTCAACTTTGAGTCTCGCCCCGGGGTTTTAGCCGTCTTTGCCTCCTCAACCGGGAGGTCTAAAAAAGTGCTCTGGGATGCTTAACGTACTCCCGTATATGGTGCCTGTCAAGAGGGAAACGCAACATCTTGTGGCCCGAAAGTGTTAAGGGTATCGAGAAACACAGTAGCCAGTTTTCCAGTTCTTCTGCTTCCTCGATCACCAGCGGTTAGGGTAACTAAATCTTCCATCCGTTCAGGCGACGGCCTGCGTGGGATTTTCCGGCGAGGCACGGGTTACCGGCCGGGCGAGAACGCCCGGCGCTCCATTGGTTGGATATTGACTTGGGACGAGGGGGACGTAAATGTCTTCAAAGATAGCTTGGGTGGTAATGCGGGTCATGCCGTCGGAGGACTCGACGACGTAATCGCCGGGGCGGCCGGATTGTTCGCGGCCGAGTGCATCGATAAAGACGAGTGGTTCGGTGAGTTGACGAGCGCGCACCAGGAAACGGGTGCGGTAGACGGTCCATTGACTTTCGGGATTCATATCTTTCTTTCACTCCCTAAAGGGGGAGGGCCTGTGTACGGTTCGGGCTTTGAGGTTTCAGTTTTTACCGAGCACGATTGCCGCTCGGCAAATACCTGTTGCAAGTGGAGCGACTGTACGCGGAGAAAGAGAGCGGGTCAATACCACAAGAATTGTGCAACGGTGGAATTCCTGTTCGCGGATTGGCAATGATGAGCTGGGATGAAGTTTCGGTCGAGCGTGACGGCGCTCGGCATACGAGGGGCGGTGTTTGAGCGCGTGGGAGAAAATTGTGACGGACAATTTTCGCGGCGGCGGACGGAATTTGCACAAGGGGTGCACAGGTTAAGAACAATTCACGCATGCACTCTTGCGTGTGAAATTGCGCACAAGGCTGTGTGACGCGTGAGCTAGCGGACAAGAATCCGGGCGCGTAAGCTGCGTCTAAATCGCGCGCGACTTTTCTCGTCCTCGAAATTTTGCTGTCCTCCGAATAAAAGCTCCAAATAAAAAAGATTGTTGTAGGACATATAGGGCTCGGGAAAGCGGCCGCGTGCCGAGCGCGTTGATGCAGCGGGTTTCAACTGAAGTGGGATAATGTTTTCATTCGAGGAGGTCTTATATGGGCAGCGTAGCGCTTCTGCAGACTCTGAAGGAAGGCATTCTTGGGCAAGCGAGCGTAAAAACGATCTACGGCGAGCCCATTTCCGCACACGGAAAGACGATCATTCCAGTCGCAAAAATAATGTATGGGTACGGCGCGGGTGCGGGCGCCGCAGGACTCGGTGATACGAGCGCCCGCAGTGAAGGCGGTGGGGGTGGTGGCGGAGCACGAGTGATTCCTCTGGGCGTTATCGAGGTGAGCGAACTGGAGACACGATTCGTCCCGATTACCAGCCGAAAAAAAATCGCCGGCGCGGTGCTGGCGGGGATTGGATTCGGTATCTTAGTGGGCTGGCGGCGACTTCGCGCACACTAGGAAGGTTTCACGAAGAAGGTTTCAGGGCTTCAGAGTTTGCAAGGTTCCAGAACCTCGAGACCTTGAAACTCTGAAACCTTGAAACCTTTCTTCTTTTCCTTTCCTTTTCAGTCGCAGCCTTGGCCGTTGGTGATTGTGGCGAGAACATTGTTGGCGGCGGTGAGGGCGCGGCTGAAGCAGTATCCGGTGGAGTTGGAGCCGAAATAGGTTTGGGCGCTGGCCTGGCCGGAGTTGCCGGTAAAGCCGCCGCTGGAATTGAAGTTGAGGGTGTCGGTGGTGGTCACACGGTTTTGAACCAGGGCGAAGTTGATGGCCTGTCCGTTCTGCTTGGCCGCCTCATCCTCCTCGAAGTACTGGTTGCTGGTGGTGGTCTGGGTTTCGGAGCCGTCGGGTGCAACCAAGACGGTGATGTTCAGCAGCAGCGGCCAATCATGGTTGACGGTGTAAACGGTGTTGCCGCTGGCGTTGTTGGTGGTCACCACTGAGTGGAGGGTGGAGGTTTGTTTGATGTTCTGCTCGTATTCGACGTTCGTGATATCAAAATTCTGCAGGTTGTCGAACTTCACATCCTGATCGACCGTAGTGGTGACGGTGCCGTGCGAAGTGTTGGCGTATCCGGCAATTTGGAAGTTGTGGCTTGACGTCGTGTTGACGGAGCCGTGGATGTATCCCTTGGACGACGTCTTTAGGTTCTCGGTGATGTTGGGCACGGGCGCAGTTAAGGTGTTGGTGGTGACTGCTCCGGTGACTTGCGTGGAGCCGGAATCGAGATAGAGGCGGAGATTGGCAGTCGCGGAGAAATAATCGTCGGCGTTGAAGACGCTGATGCCAACGGTGTGGGGCTGGCCGTTGCTTAGCACTGCCGCGAATGGGGTTAGATTCACCTGGTACGGTTTGAAGTTCAGGGTCTGGACGCCGGGGATGGGAATCCATAGATAGGGATCGATGCCGCCGGTGAAAATCCACGGATAGATGGGAGCAACGCCGGCGGGAGTGCCGTCGATGGTGACTTCGCCTTCGCGGAAGGCTGTGTTGGGGCAGCTTTCGAGTTCTGAGGCCACATCGTTGGGCACACAGGTATACCAGAATTCATCATCGTTCTGGCTTTGGGCGAAGACATCGAAAAAGACGCTCTCGACGTTGGTGGGAAGGGTGAGAGTGTCTTCGAGTATGGTGGTGCAGCACTGTCCGGTGGTGTCGAGGGCGACGGTGCCGCCGGTGGATCCCGCGGAGAAGGCGATCACCTGATCGGCGACATAAGGCGCTTGCTGGCCCTGTGCCACAGGGTAGAAGAGAATGTCGGCTGAGCCGTAGAGGATGCCGGTGTAAGTTTTATTGACCTCGTTGCCGAGATCGACCGTGCCGACTTGCGCGGAGGTGAAGATGGCGCTGTAGTCGGTGAGATCGCGCTCTACATGCCAGTTTCGGCCCTCGTTGGGCTGATCTTCGGCGGTAGTGCCGAAGTAGATATTGGTGGGGCCGATCCAGATGTTGGCGGTGCGATCGTATTGGATGCCCTTGGTGATCCCAAGATTGACTTCGAGAATCACAGCGGCCCAGGGTCCGGGACAGTCGGAGGGCGGCGTGTAATTGAAACTCTGGGGATTAAAGTTTTCGAATTTGAATCCGCTATAGAGTTGAACTTTGCAGGGCGTGGTTTTCGGACGCGGCACGGGCGGATCGGCGAAAGCAGTGTTGCCGGAGCCGATCTTGAACTGAGCGGCGGCGAGGGTGGAAAACAACACGAGCACCGAGAAGAGAGTGGCGGCGAATTTCGAAATACGGGAAGTGGGCATGGGAGCCTCCAAGGTGGTGCAAGAAGTTGCAGGATCAGGACCGGATTGCGCGGCGAAAAGCCGCGGTGGTAGAGCAGTTTAGTTAGAGAGGGGAGTGGGTGTCAAGGCGAGGAGGGATCTGTTTTACGATGGAACTGCAAAGGCCTAACCACCAGGGACATGAAGGATCACGAAGGGGAAGCGAACACAGAGCCTTTTCGTCTCAGACCTATGTTCAGAACACGATTCGCACGCGACATTCTAACTGAGTTCTTGCCTCCGACTCGCGCAGGGAAACGGCAACGGGCGATTCTGTTGTGCGATGGGATGCCTTCGATTCCACGCAAACAGCCGTTGGGTGAATTTCTTTCGGCAAAAGCATATTGGGTGTTTTATCCGCGTTATCGGGGAGCGTGGGAGAGTGGCGGGGAGTTTCTGGCGCAATCTCCGCACCTGGACATTCTGGACGTGATTGGCGGACTGTCGGGCGAGTTTCGTGAGTTGGCCTTTGGGCGGCGGTTTCGTCCGGAGGTCGAGGACGTGTTTGTAATTGGCGGGAGTTTTGGCGGTGCAGCGGCTCTGCTTTGTTCGCTGGATGATCGCGTGAAGAAGGTGGTGGCGAACTGTCCAGTGGTGGATTGGGCGATCCTTGGGCGGGAACAGAAGAAGGAGACTTCGAATCCTAGTTATGCGGCGTATATTCGGGCAGCATTTGGGGAGGGGTATCGGCTACCGGATCGGAATTGGAAGAAGCTCTTTGGAGGGAAGTTCTATAACCCTGCGTATCACGCGGGCGAATTTAATGCCGCGAAGGTCCTAATGTTTCATGCTCAGGATGATCCTTATATTCCTTATCAGTCGGTCGTGAAGTTTGCGCGGACAACGGGTGCGCGGTTGAAACTGTTGCGCCGGGGCGGGCACTTGAGTACGAGTTTGATTGTGCCGAAATATTGGCGGCAGATTCGGGAGTTCTTTGAAAGTTGATAGAACAAAAACGGCGCGGACGAATTTGTCCGCGCCATCTTCGACGAACCGTCCGGGAACGGGGCAAGAGCCCCGTCCCCACACGAATTGTTTCTCACACAAGCTACTTCTTGATTGACGATTGATAGCGCTTGTTGATTTCTTCCCAGTTGACTACATTCCACCACGCTTGCAGGTATTCGGGACGGCGATTGTTGTACTTGAGGTAGTAGGCGTGCTCCCAGACGTCGTTGCCGAAGATGGGATGGAGTCCCTGCGAAATGGGGTTGTCCTGATTGGGAGTGCTGACGATTTTCACTTCGCCTTTACCATCTCCTGCCAGCCATACCCATCCGCTGCCGAACTGGCCTACGCCGGCGGCGTTGAATTTTTCCTGGAACGATTTGAAGTCGCCGAATGTTTTCTTGATCACCTCGGCGATGGGGCCGTTGGGATCGCCTCCGCCGTGCGGCTTCATAATGCTCCAGAACATGGTGTGGTTGACGTGGCCTCCGCCGTTATTGCGGACGGCGCCTCGGATGTCTTCGGGAATGGCGTTCAGGTCGCGGATCAGGTCTTCCGCACTCTTCTTGTGCAGTTCGGGATGTTTGTCGAGCGCGGCATTCAGGTTTTTGACGTAGGCGGCGTGATGCATGTCGTGATGCAGGTGCATCGTCTTTTCGTCGATGGTAGGTTCGAGCGCCGTGTAATCGTACGGCAGGGGGGGCAGTTCGTGCGCCATTTTCACTTCCTCCAAAGTTTGTGCCATTTTCTTTTTCCTCCAAAGTTCTAAAGATGACGGGGTGCGGAGGAAAGATTCATGCGGGGCGGGTTCGGTTGTCTCGACGGCCCCATATATTTGTACCACCTTTATAATTCTTGCTGGTTATTGTGCGGACATAATCTGCGGTCTTAATCCGGAGGGTCTTTGAAGGTTTTATTGCTGGAAAATATCAGCGGGGTGGCGACTTCTCAGTTTGAAGAAGCGGGGTTTAAGGTGGAGTCGCTGAAAGGAGCGCTGGACGAGGCGGAGCTGATTGAGAAGGTTCGCGGGACTTCGATTCTGGGCGTGCGATCGAAAACCCGGATTACGGCCGCGGTTCTGGATGCGGCTCCCGAGTTGGTGTCGGTCGGTGCTTTCTGCATTGGTGTGGACAAGATTGACCGGGCGGCTTCGAGCGAGCGGGGGATTGGAGTGTTCAACGATCCGCATTCGAACAGCCGGTCGGTGGCCGAATTGGCGATGGGGGAGATCATCCTGTTGATGCGGCGGACGTTTGAGGCCAGCAGCCAATTGCACGGCGGGGTTTGGAATAAATCGTCGGCGGGATCGCATGAAGTGCGCGGACTCACCCTGGGGATTGTGGGGTACGGGAAGATTGGGTCGCAGGTATCGGATCTGGCCGAGGCCCTGGGCATGCGGGTGGTGTTTCATGATGTGGCGCATGTTCTGGCTCGGGGGAATGCGCGTCCGGTTAGCTTTCGCGAATTGCTGGAAACTTCGGACGTGATCACTCTGCATGTGGATGGGAAGACGCAGAATCAGGATCTGTTTGGGGAAGACGAGTTCCGTGCCATGAAGGATGGAGCTTGCCTGATTAACCTCAGCCGCGGCTTTGTGGTGGATCATGAGGCTTTGGCCCGGCATTTGAAGAGCGGGAAGTTGGCGGGGGCGGCGGTGGATGTGTTTCCCAGGGAACCGGAGACGGGCGGCGCGTTTTCCAGTCCGCTGCGAGGGTTGGCTAACGTAATTCTGACTCCTCATGTCGGTGGGAGCACGGAAGAGGCGCAGCAAAATATAGGGCAGTTTGTTTCGGCGCGAATGATTGACTACTTTCGCAGCGGGAATTCTCTGCTGAGCGTGAATTTGCCATTGTGTCATCTGGATTATGAACCGGGCTCGCACCGGTTGATGCACATCCATCACAATGTGCCCGGAATCTTGCGCGCGATCAACGACATTCTGGCGGACCGCGGAGTCAACATTGAGCGGCAGGTGCTTGATACCCGGGGGCAGCTGGGATATGCGATTTACGACATCAACCGGGAATGCGATGAGCCGATGCTGGCCAAGCTGCGGGCCGTTCCCCAGACAATTCGGGTGCGGGTTCCGGGAGTCGTGCGCGGATAACAGCGAGATGAGCGCGGGGCAATCGTTGGCGGCGGTTCTTATCCGCTGCAAATTACAGATTTCTCGAATCCATCCCATCGTTGATAGCGGCCTGCCCAATCGAGTTTGACCAGTCCGCCCATGAAAGAGTATCTTTACCGAAATCAGTTAACGCCTCGGCTGCGACTACCCCGTGTCATAGCGCAGCCTGAGCCCGCAGGCGTTTCAAAAGACCACTAGTGTTAATCCAATTGGGAGGATCCTGTGAAAGCTGAAATCTTGCGTCCTCGCGCGATCGTGGTTTGCGTTGCGCTCGTTTTTGGGATAACCGCCGGCTGGTCGCAGATTCCGGTGACTACATGGCACTACGATAACGTGCGTTCCGGGGCGAATTCGAATGAAACGATCCTGACTCCGCAAAACGTGAATTACAACCAGTTCGGCAAGCTCTTCACGCAAGTCGTGGATGGGCAGGTGATTGGGCAAGCGCTTTATTTGCCGCAGGTCACGATTCCAAAACTGGGCGTGCACAACGTGGTGTACGTAGCGACGATGAATGACAGCGTGTATGCGTTTGACGCCGACAGCGATGCGGGGAAGAACGCGAGCCCGCTGTGGCATACCACTTTCCTGGTCGACGGCGCGACTACGGTTCCGATTTCTATACAGAAATGCGGTGGGACCACGGCATGGACGCAGGTGGGCGTGGTTTCGACGCCGGTGATCGATCCGGTGGCGGGAACGATTTATGTGGTGGCCAAGACCATGGAGAATTCGAAGTTTGTGCATCGCCTTCATGGGTTGAATGTTGCGACAGGAGTGGAACAAAAGGGCTTCCCCATCGTGATTACGATGAATTATGAATCGGGCGGCGACAACTACGTTTTTGCAGACATGATGCAGGTCAACCGTCCGGCGCTGCTGCTGGAGAATGGCTACCTCTACATCGCTTTTGGATCGAATGGATGTCGCGGCGGCCAAGAGGAGGGATGGGTTGTCTCCTACAATACTGCGACCCTGCAGCAGGCGGGTGTTTTTGATGATGAGCCTGGGGATTCGGCGGCTGCGGTGTGGATGAGAGGTGGAGGACTTTCCGCCGACAGCGCGGGGAACATCTATGGAGCGACGGCGGACGGGCCGTTCGCAGTGGGTCTGGATTTCGGGCAGTCGGTATTCAAGTTGTCGCAGTCGGGAAACACGCTGCAACTGGCGGACTGGTTTACGCCTTACAACGAGTTGTATCTGGACGATCACGATCTGGATATGAGCGAACCAGTGCTGGTGCTGCCGCAACAGTCGGGAGAGTATCCGAATCTAGTGGCCGCCGTGGGCAAGGAAGGCACGATCTACATTCTGAACCAGGACAATATGGGGCATTTCTGCTCTACCTGTACCGGTGGCGACACGCAGATTCCGCAAGAGTTACAGGGTTTCACTCCTAATGGAGGAGCACTGGTTTACTGGAACAACGCCATCTATACGTCGGCCACCGGAGCGCCGCTCACTGCGCTGGCGCTTACTAACGGAGTGCTGGCGACTACGCCGTTCGCACAATCGAAGAAAGTGGATGGCGGACATTCGCCGGTCATCTCCGCCAATGGAAACAACTCGGGCATTCTGTGGCAGATCACCGGTCAATGCCTGACTGCTTTTGACGCGACGAACCTCGCGAGACTGTATGACTGCGGACAGGCTCCCAATGGACGCGACAAACTGCCGGCAATCCCCCATTTTGCAAATGTGGTCGTGATGAACGGCAAAGTGTATGTGGGAACGAACAACAGCCTGGTGGCGTTTGGATTACTCTAAGCGGACTGAAAGAAACTTGTTGCGGCGCGTTTCAGGCGATCTTGAATCGCTTCCCACTCGGGTGTATTAGGCGGGAGATCTACCGCAATCCAATCGTAGTTTCCGGCGTCGGCGCGGTGGAGAACTTCGTAGAGCGCGGCGGAGTAATCGTCAGCCGATTGCGGCATGTAGTGGATGACGACGCTTGCGCAGTTGGGCGAATGCTGGAACTGCAGGTAAATTCCCTTGCCCTGATCGGGCACCTTCCCATAGCTGGTCAGATACAAATGAGTGCGCGGGCTGTAGTGGCGCGGGTGCATTCCGGGAGCGGGATGCGCACCGGCCGGGACTTCCTGCGCGGAAGCTATTGGTCCGACGATCGCTTCGAGAGCGAGGCGCGAGATACCACCGGGACGAAGCAGGATGGGCTGGACGCCGGATTCGGTTCCGACTAAAGACAGAACCGTGGATTCGATACCGACACGGCACGGGCCGCCGTCCAGGACATAATCGATCTGGCTGCCGAGGCTGCGACGAACGTGGTCGGCGGTGGTTGGGGAAAGTTCGGTGAAGCGGTTGGCGCTGGGCGCGGCGAGGGGAATTCCAGCGGCTTGGATAAGGGCGAGCGCGACGGAATGGGCCGGCATGCGCAGACCAACGGTTGACAGTCCTGCGGTGACGATGTCGGGGATGGCGGATTGCTTTTCGGGTGGCTTCGGCATTCGCTTTTCAAGTACGAGGGTCAGCGGGCCGGGCCAGAACCGGCGAGCGAGGCGGTCGGCAACTTCGGGCCAATTCGCAACCAGCGATTGCGCCATTTCGATCGATGCCACGTGGACGATGAGCGGGCTTCCGGCGGGTCTGCCTTTGACAAAGTAAATGCGGGCTACGGCTTCGGCGTCTAGAGCATTGGCGCCGAGGCCGTAAACGGTTTCAGTGGGAAAGGCGACGAGGCCGCCGGCGCGGAGAAGCCGGGCGGCGCGTTCGATTTCGCCGGGATCCGCGGTGGCGGGCATAACTGATTGTAGATTGCGTGATTGTAGATTGCGTGATTGTAGATTGCGGACGTTTACTTTTTCTTGTCGTCCTTCTTCGCCGGTTCGTCAACGATCAGGTTGTTGGTGACGGAGAAGGCACCGTGGACGCCATTGGCCTTTATGCCGGCCAGGTTCTTGTCCATCTCGCGAGCCACCGCGCCTTCGAGCGTGATGTTTCCGTTCTTGACGATGATGTGAATCGGGGGAACGGCTCGCAGTTGGTACTGGCTCAGGACGCTGTTGCCGTATATGGCGCGGTAGGCGGCGCGGCGGATCCGGTCGTCGTTCGGAGAGAGCGGCAGAACTTCGATATTGTTGACGACCTTTTCTACACCTTCAATGCGCTTGACCGCTCTTTCGGCGTCGGACTTGAGAACGGGATTCGCAACCTGGCCGAGCAGAGTGACGGTGCCATCGGAATCAACCTTGTAGGCGAGGTTGTCGAACACGCCGTAGTACGGAAGCATCACAAGTTCATGGCGGACTTCCTTCATGATGCGATCGAAACTCTTCTGTGGGAGCGCGCCTGCTGCGGGGTTGTCCTGGATGGCGGGGCTGGCGAAAGCCACCATCGAGAAAATCGTGATTAAGAGAAAGAGCGGCACGGCAAGAACCGCGGGCCGAGACTTCTTCATGGGTTTCACCTCACGCAGAATTTCGTAACACCCAAAAGCCCAGACATTCTAAGCAATATTGACGCGGTAGACAATCGCGAGGTTGTTTTTCTATTCGCTAGTGTGCCTTAGACAGGGATTTTACATTTCTATGACATCTGTGCGCGCTGGATGCGCTATGAATGCCGGGTTCGTGCGGCAGAAGGGTCTCACTGAAAATCGCGGGAGGAGTTCCCATGGGAAGAAATCGTGTGTTGGCTCGGTTGGGCAAAGTGCTGGTTGTCTCCGGTATGAGTGCGATTCTGGTTTCCAGTTCATGGGCCGAAGGCAAGGAAAAATCGGCGAAGGAAAAGACGCTGCACAACTTCACCTTCAAGAGCGACGGAGCGTTTCCCTTCGCGGGCACCAGTTTCGACGCGAAAGGCAATCTTTATGGGGCCAGTTATTTTGCAGGAGCTCCAGATGAAGGGATCTGCTGTGGTGCGGTTTTTCAGTTACCTCCCGACAAAAACAACTGGAAGTTCAATGTGATTCACTCCTTCACTGCCGGTGTCACGGATGGTGAGACGCCGTCAGGCAGTGTCGTTTTCGACTCGTCCGGAAATCTCTATGGAACTACGCAACAGGGTGACAGCATCACTGGTTGTGGGAGCGTCTACGAGCTTTCCCCTACGGCAAAAGGGGAGTGGAAGGAAACCATCCTTCACGCTTTCAATCCGGTTCCGATATTGGGGGGCTCCGCAGGAGGTGCTCGGCCTTAGCGGGTGTGGAGTCGTTTTCAAAATCACGCCGTAAGCTATGCGGATTTGGGTTTTCGGCGGCGCTCGCGGAAGCCTTCGACCAGGAGATAGAGCACGGGGATGAAAAACAAATTCAGAATCGTGCTCATGATCATGCCGCCGAATACCGTTGTTCCTACCGAGTGACGTCCGTTTTCTCCAGCGCCGGTGGCAACGACCAGAGGGACAACGCCCAGAATGAATGCTAGGGACGTCATGAGAATCGGACGCAGGCGGATGCGGGCAGCTTCAACGGCTGCGTCGAGAATGGTCATGCCGCGTTGGCGCAGTTGCTCGGCGAATTCCACGATCAGGATGGCATTCTTGGAGGCGAGGCCGACGAGCATGACCAGTCCGACCTGGCAGTAAACGTCGTTTTGGAGCCCGCGGATCCATTGCCCGCCGAGAGCGCCGAGCAGAGCCATGGGCACGGCGAGAAGAATAATGAAGGGCAGAACAAAGCTTTCATAGAGTGCCGAGAGCGTGAGGTAGACGACGAGAGTTCCGAGGCCGAAGAGGATTAGCGTAGTCGATCCCGACGCCAACTCTTCGAGTGAGATTCCCGACCATTCGTAGGTGTACCCCTGCGGCAAGACTTTCGCCGAAAGCTGTTGCATAGCGTCGATGGCTTGTCCGGAACTGAAGCCGGGCGAGGCGGAGCCGTCGATTTCCGCGGAGCGGAAGAGATTGTAATGATTGATGACCTGCGGAGCAGTGCTCTCGGTGATGGTGGCGAGATTTCCGAGCGGGACCATGGCTCCAGAATCAGAGCGGACATAATACTGGCCGATATCCTGCGGATGAGAGCGGAATTGTTTGTCGGCCTGCACGTAGACGCGGTAGGAACGGTTATTGAAATCGAAATCATTGACGTAGGACGACCCCATGTAGACGCCAAGGGTGTCGGTGATCTGGCTGAGCGGGATGTGAAGGCTCTTGGCTTTTTCGCGGTCGATGGTGACGACGTATTGCGGATCGTTTGACGTGTAGGTAGTGAAGAGCCCGGTGACATCTTTTTGCGGAAGCTCGCTGGCGGCGCGAACGAGATCGTGGGTCGTCTTGTCGAGATCCTGTAGGGTGTGAGCTCCCTCATCGAGGAGTTCGTACTGGAAGCCGCCGAACTGCCCGAGGCCCTGGACCGCGGGCGGTTCGAAGGGAATGACGATGGCGCCGGAGATTCCGAAGAGCGGACCGCGGAGACGGTTCAGGATGGCGGAGGCGCTATGTTCTTCGCCCTCACGCTTGCCGTAAGGGCGGAGAGGCAGGAAGACCAGGCCGGCGTTGGGAGTGGCTCCGCCGAAGCTGAAGCCGGCAATCGAAAAAGTGCCTTGAACTTCGGGGATATTTTTTGTGATGGCGGAAACTTGCCGGCCGATGTCCCGAGTGTATTCGAGCGAAGCCCCGGTAGGCGCCTGGATGGCGACGATGAGATAGCCCTGATCCTCGGAGGGAACGAAACCTTGCGGCACTTTTTTGAAGACTAAATAAGCGAGACCGAGGCCGATGGCGAACAAGATCAAGGCGAGGACTTCGAAGCGCAAGAACGTGCGGAGAGCGCGCACATAGCCTCGGTTGATGGCGTCGAGGCCGCGGTCAACCTGCCGGAAAAACCAGCTCTTTTGGTGGTGTTCGAGGCGGCCGAGCAGGATCGATGCGAGCGCGGGGGCCAGAGTCAGAGCGTTGAAGGCGGAGATGGTAATCGAGAAGGCGATGGTGAGCGCGAACTGTCGGAACAGAATTCCGGTGGTGCCGGGGAAGAATGCAACCGGTACGAATACCGCAACCAGTACAAGCGAGGTAGCGATCACGGCGCCGGTGACTTCTCGCATGGCGTCGGAGGCGGCTTTGGCGGCGCTGGTCTCGCCCTCTTGCAGGTGACGCTCGATGTTTTCAATCACGACAATCACGTCGTCAACAACCAGACCCGTCGCCAGGGTGATGCCGAAAAGCGTGAGGGTATTGATGGAGAAGCCGAGCAGCTTTATGAAAGTGAAGGTACCGATGAGTGAAACTGGAGTGGCGATAAAGTGAATGATCGTCGTTCTCCAGTCGCCGAGGAAAACGAAGATCACCAGGATGACCAGGAGAATTGCGGAACCCACCGTAAAAAGCACATCACGGATGGATTCGCCGACGGCATCGGTAGTGTCGAAGGCGATTTCATATTTCATGCCGGGCGGAAAGCGCTTGGCGAGGCGATCGAGCTCGGCGACGCAACGTTGGTGAACATCAAGCGCGTTGGCGGTGGAAAGCTGGGTGACGCCGATACCAACGGATTCGCGGCCGTTGTAGTCGAGGTCGCTGGTGTAATCTTCGGCGCCGAGTTCGGAGTGGCCGACGTCTTTGAGGCGGACGAGAGTGCCGTCGGCATTGCTTTTGAGAATGATGTCATCGAACTGCGCGGGCTCAGATAACCGGCCGACGGCGCGAACGCTGATCTGGAATTGCTGGCCGGGAATCGAGGGCTGGGCGCCGACTTGTCCGGCGGAGATCTCGACGTTTTGCTCCTGAAGGGCATTCACGGCATCGTCGGCGGTGAGGCCTCGTCCGGCCATGCGGACGGGATCGAGCCAGAGACGCATGGAGTATTTGCGCTCGCCGAAGATGAGCACGTCGGCAACGCCGGGAACACGCTTGAGCGTGTCGCGGACATAGACGTCGAGGTAATTGCTCATAAAGAGCGGAGTAAGGCTGCCGTCGGGCGAGAACACGGCGCCGCCGAAGACGAAATTTTGCGACGTCTTCGCAACGGTGATTCCGATTTGCTTGACGGCGGCGGGAAGGCGTCCGGAGGCAGTGTTGACGCGGTTTTCGATATCAACCGTCGCAAGGTCGGGATTGCGGTTGAGATCGAAGGTAGCGGTGATGGTGCTGACGCCGTCGTTGGTGCTGGACGAGGTGATGTACTTCATCCCTTCGGCGCCGTTGATCTGCTGCTCGAGCGGCGTGGTCACGGCGGATTCGACCGTCTGCGAACTGGCTCCGGTATACACGGCGGTGACGCCAACCTGCGGAGGAGCGAGATCAGGGAACTGCGCGATGGGCAGCGTGGGAATGCAAGCCGCGCCCGCGAGAATAATGAGCAGGGCGCAGACGGTGGAGAATACCGGGCGATGAATAAAAAAGTCGACCATAAGAAAAAAACATCGGGTGATCGGGCCATCGGGTGATCTAAAGTCAAAGGCCTTTCGATCACCCGATGACCCGATGGTGAGATGGCCCGATACCTAGCTGCTTGATTCCTAGCTGCTGCTTTCCTGCGGAACTACTGGTATTCCATCGATTAGAAACTGAGTGCCGGAGACTACCACTTTATCCCCGGGCTTTATGCCGTCCAGGACGACATAGTTATTGCCGACGATTTGACCGATCTGAAGCGGTTTCTGATGGACCACATATCCACCTTTCTGATCGGGCTCAGCAACAAACGCGAAGTAAATGCCACCGATTCGCGACACGGCTACGACCGGAACCACCGGCTTTACCTCAGTGCCCCAGATCACACGGGCGCGGATGAACTGCGCGGTGCGCAGGCTGTCGTTCGCATTCGTGATCTGCGCCTTGGCGAGCACGGTTTGCGTCGAGGTGTCCACCTGGGGCGAGATGAAGGTGATACGGCTCGTGGCTAGGGACTTCCCGGAACCATCCACGATTTCTACGGGAAGATCCAGCTTCAGTTGCGAAGACTTCTCGATCGGTATGTAGATGTAGGCTTCCAGGCCGCCGGGGCGATCCACGGTGGTGAGCATGGTGGTTGTGACAACGCGGTCGCCAACGCGCACGGGAACATCGCCGACAATACCGGCGCGCGGCGCGACTACCCGGTAGTAGTGCAACTGAACCTGCTGCTCGCTCACTTGAGCATCGAGCGAGTGCAGTTGCGCCTCAGCATTGTCGAGGGTCGCCTTAGCCTGGTCGAGATCCTGCTTGCTGACAACGCCGGCATTGGCCAAGCCGCTGACGCGCTCAAAATTTTGCTTGGCCCATGTCACCTGCGCTACTTGGGCGTTGCGGGCGTCCTCTTGGCTCTTGACCGTGGCCTGTTGTTTGGCAGGATCGATCTGCATCATGGGCGCGCCGTCTGCGACGTGCTCGCCAGAGTGGACGTAGATCTGCGTAATGATGCCTTCGACTTGCGGCATAACCACAGCGGAGTCGCGGGATTTCAAGGTCGCGACGTAATCGGTGGAGTCGTCGACTTTCTGAGCCTTGGCGGTTTGCACTTTGACCGGCATGGCTTGCGGTGGGGCAGCTTTGGCTTCTTTACTGTTGCCGCAGGCAGTGGAAAGAAGCACGGCGAAAAGAATACCGGGTAGAAACAGAGATGACGCTCTGGCGAAGAATCGAGACATATCGTTTGCGTTCAGTGAAAACCTCAGCTCGCTCCAATATTAGATCAAACATATAGATTCACGGTAAGGGCAGGAGGCTCCGGAGAGTTTTCGCTTTCTGCTAGATTGTTTTGTTATGAAACCGAGCCGAAGTTTTGCGAGCGACAATAATGCGACGGTGCATCCTGAGGTGCTGGAAGCGATTCGACGCGCTAACGACGGGCATGCGGTGGGGTATGGGGACGATCCGTACACGGAAGCGGCGGTCGGCAAATTCCGCGAGCAGTTCGGGGCCGATGTGGCCGTTTTTTTTGTCTTTAACGGGACGGCGGCGAATGTGCTCAGTTTGCAGGCGTTGACCCGTCCTTTTCATGCGGTGTTGTGTCCCGAGCTATCTCATATTTACGTCGATGAATGCGGCGCGCCAGAAAAGTTCACCGGTTGCAAGCTCGTGCCGTTGGCGGCGCCGGAAGGCAAGTTGACAGTGGAAACGGTGGCGCATGCGTATCACGGAATCGGCGATCAGCATCACGTGCAGCCGCGGGTCATTTCGATTACCCAATCCACAGAAATGGGTACCGTGTACAAGCCCGCGGAAATCGAGGCGTTGGCGCGGTTTGCGCATGAGCACGAAATGTTTTTGCACATGGACGGAGCGCGGATTGCCAACGCTGCGACGGCGCAACGGCTGACCCTGCGCCAGGCGACCCGCGATCTCGGAGTGGATGTGCTTTCGTTTGGCGGAACGAAGAATGGGTTGATGGGCGTGGAGGCGGTAGTCTTCTTTCGTCCGGAACTGGCGAAGGATTTTCTGTTTGTCCGCAAGCAGGGAATGCAATTGGCGTCAAAGATGCGCTTTATGTCGGCGCAGATGGAGGCGCTGCTGACGGAGGACCTTTGGCGACGGAATGCAGAGCACGCAAACCGTATGGCGCGATTGCTGGAAGAGAAAGTCAGCAAACTGCCGGGAGTCAGAATTGTGTATCAGGTGGAGGCGAATGGAGTATTCGCGCAAATTCCCGCGGCGGCAATTCCAAAGATACAGGAACAGTACTTCTTCTATGTCTGGAGCGAAGAAGAGTCGGTGGTGCGCTGGATGTGCTCGTTCGACACGACCGAGGAGGACGTCCGGCAGTTTACGGAGTTTGTGGGGGATGTTTTGAGCGGCCTGCCGCGCTGAAGCTGCCTCCGGGGAAATAAGGGCTGGCAGCTCTGACGGTGAGATTCGGGTCCCTTACTTCTTGCCCGCTCTGACCTTTGCCCAGCGTGCTCTTTGCGCGGCTGCGATTCTCTTGCGTCCGGCAGCAGAAATCGTGCGTTTCTTGCGCATCGCGACCGGTCCGCGTTTAGGGGCGCCCTGCAGAAAGACTTTCCCGAAGGTGGTAAGGGCGGCGGTTACGCGGTGCAGTTCATTCTCCAGCCGCGAACGTTCCTGTTGAAGTTGTTTGACTACCGACTGAATCAAGGTCTTTGCCATTCGTCGATCTTATCATTTGCCAATCGGATCAGAAGGCAGTTTCGGCATAAATAAATGCATTCACTGGCCGGAAATTCCCGTTTATGGATCAAATCCCGCTCTGGGCAAGGAGTTCAGGGCGGAGATGGTTGATCGCGAAGATCCAGCTACTCCAACTCTAGCTCAATTTTCTTGCTTGCGGGGTCGAGTTTTGCGATCCGAAACTTGTGGATCTGCCCGGCCCGCCAGGCTTCTGGCTTCGTTTCATCTGCGACTGCGCCGCTCTTCCAGCGGGCTTGGAGCATCGAGCCGAGCGAGGACAGATCGGGCTTCGACGACGCCGCGGGCGATTCCACTTTGTCTTCCTTGGGGGGACGCTCGACAGGGATCCGGCAAGTCGCGAGGACTCCTTCGCCGAGTTCCACGCGGGCGTGTCCCGCGGAAACTTCGACCATCCGGCCAGTGACAATGTCGCCCTCTTTGTGTTCGGCGAGATATTCATCGAGGCCGGTGGGAACGAGTTGCTTCATGCTAAGGCGTATCAGGCGCTTTTCCGGGTCGAGCGCCAGCACCTGCGCTTTCACCACTTGACCGGATTTGAGGACGTCTTGCGGATGATTGATGCGCTTCTCTGCGCTGATTTCGCTGATGTGGATCATGCCTTCAACGCCTTCAGTGAGTTGCACGAAAGCGCCGAACTTTGTCAGGTTGGTTACCGGCCCTTCGATGATCGTCCCCGGCGCAAATTTCTCGGCCGCTCCCGCCCAGGGATCGCCGAGCGCCTGCTTCAGGCCGAGTGAGATTCGCCGTTCCGCCGCGTTCACTCCGAGAATGACGGCTTCCACGGTCTCGCCCGGTTTCACTACATCCGCCGGAGTTCTTATTCTTTTGGCCCATGACATTTCCGAAATGTGAATCAGGCCTTCGATACCGGGTTCGATTTCCACGAAGGCGCCAAAATCCATGAGCCGGGTAATGGTGCCGCGCACCCGCTCGCCCGCCTTGTATTTTTCGGCGACGGCGTTCCACGGATGAGGCTGAAGCTGCTTCATGCTGATGGCAATGCGGTGCTTGTCCGGATCGATCTTGATGATGACGGCTTCAATCTGCTGGCCGGTGGAGAGCACGTCCGAAGGCTTGTTGACGCGATGCCATGAAATTTCGCCGACATGAAGCAGCGCGTCGGAGCCTCCGATATCCACGAACGCGCCGTAATCGGTGAGACTGCGAATCTCGCCGTGCACCGTATCGCCTTCTTTGAGTTCAGAGAAGCGGCGCTCTTTGCCGGCGCGTTCTTCGTCTTCGGCAATGGCGCGGCGATCGACCACCACATCTTCGTCATCGACATCAAGCTTGATAATGCGGCAGCGGATTTCCTGCTCGACCAACTTCTCGAGTTCCAAGGCGTCTTTGGTTCCGCTGCGCGATGCGGGCATGAAAGCTCGCACTCCGATATCGACACTCAATCCGCCCTTGACCACTCCCGTCACGGTGCCGACGATGGTCGACTTCTCGGCGAAGGCCTTTTCGAGCGAGGCCCAGTCTGTGGGACGCTCGACCTTGCCGCGGGTCAGTTCGTAGTAGCCTTCGGGATCGCGCCCCTTGATGGTGACCTGCACCTTGTCGCCGGGCTTCGGCGGTTTATCGGCGGGAAACGCGGTGAGCGGGAGAACGCCTTCCGTCTTGAATCCGATATCCAGAACGATGGAGTCGGCGGTCACGGCAATCACGGTTCCTTCGCGGCCCTGACCTCCGGCTTCCTTCTTGCGGGAATGACTCTGCTCGTACTCGGAAAAGATATCCTTGAAGGATTCAACCGGTTCGTTGGCGGGCGCGGATTCCGGCGCGCCGGGGCTGGATGGGTTGGGAGCGGTCAAGCTTGGTTCGGACGATTCTGGATTGGACATGAAGAGGTTAAAGCCCCTGGCGGTGTGATCCCGCTTAGGATACCACTGGCGAGGGGTGATTCGAAGGCGGGAAAGGGTGAGAGGGACGTCAAACGTCCGTGTAAACTGATCTCGCTTCCCAAGTCTAAGCGCACAAGCATGGCGCGGTTCGCCGCGATTCGATGAGGAATTCCTGGAATGTCTGACATACTGCCCGCGATATTTTTCGGTCACGGCAATCCTATGAATGCCGTGTGGGAGAACAGTTACACCGCGGGATGGCGGCAAATCGGTGGAAAACTGCCAAGGCCAAAGGCGATCCTCTCGATTTCCGCGCATTGGTTTGTCCCAGGAACTGGCGTCACCATCAGCACATCCCCGAGGACGATTCACGATTTCGGCGGTTTTCCGCGCGAGCTCTATCAGGTGCAGTACCCTGCACCCGGCGATCCCGAACTTGCGCGCCGAGTTCAGGAATTGTTGCAACCTTTGCCGGTGAGCCTTGACAGCACATGGGGTCTCGATCACGGAACCTGGTCGGTGCTCAAGCACGTGTATCCGAATGCCGATGTCCCGATCGTGCAGCTCAGCATCGATGAAACTCAACCGGCATCATTCCACTTTGAAATCGGCAGAAGGCTGGCGCCATTGCGCGGCGAACGGATCCTGATTGTGGGCAGCGGGAACATAGTTCACAATCTTCATGCCTACGCGTGGGGACGTCACATGCCCGATCCCTACGACTGGGCGATTCGCTTCGAGAAAGAAGCGAAGGAGATGATGGTCGCCGGCGAGTATAAGCCTCTCATCAATTACGAAGCCCTGGGGTCGGAGGCTCAACTCTCCGTCCCAACGCCCGACCACTACCTCCCAATGCTTTACGTGATTGCCAGCCGCCAGCAGGGCGAAGTCATCACTTTTCCCATCGAAGGCGTTGACGGAGGATCGATCTCAATGCTGACGGTGCAGGTCGGATAGCCTGGCCTGCGTCAATCTGCAGGCATGGGTTGCGCGATGAGTGCCGGGGCTTGCAGCGGAGCGACCGCTGCCGCCGGAATCTTCAGCCATTTGCGTACTTCGGGCAGAGCGCGGCGCATGGCTTGTTCGCCGACGCGGATCAATTCGCCAGCGCGTTTGAAATCGTCATAGTCAAAACCGGCGACGTCGGGCTCGATCACGACGTCGGCCGCGCTTCTCCACACAGAACTCATCATGTCTTGCGCGATAGCGAAGGACTGTCCGATCACGTCAAAGTAATGCCGGGGCGCGGGCGACTGCGACCATTGTCCCTTCAGATGCACGCCCAGCACGCGGTCCGCACCCATTTCGCGCAGAGGAACCGTCGGCACGGGGTAGGAGAGCATGCCATCTACCAGCCAGCTCCCTTGAATCTCTACCGGAAGGAACATTCCCGGATAAGCGCAACTCGCGCGCACTGGGTCGATGATCGATCCGGAAGTAAAGACCGCACCCCTGCCGGTTTTGAAGTCGGTAGCAGTAACGCCGAGGGGGATGCGCAACTCTTCGAAAGTCTGCACCTTCAAAGTTTGTTTGAGAAACGAGGTCATGCGGTCGGTGGTAGCGAAGCCGAAGCGAGAGATCGTCCAACGCGCGAAGGTGGTGAAACGAACTTTGTGGGCGAGTTCTTCCAGTTCCGGGATGGTGACTCCGCTGCAATACGCGGCGCCCATAATCGCGCCTACGCTGGTGCCCGCCACCATGCGGATCGGGATGCCTTCTTCTTCGAGGACTTTGAGAACCCCTATGTGCGCGATGCCACGAGCAAAGCCTCCGCCGAGGGCAATACCGATTGTGGGGATGCGCGCCACTTCAACTGGATTCGCTCTCCGGGA
Organism: Terriglobales bacterium; assembly: GCA_050010155.1. Taxonomy (GTDB): domain Bacteria; phylum Acidobacteriota; class Terriglobia; order Terriglobales; family Acidobacteriaceae; genus Acidiflorens. The sequence goes on along the minus strand of JBEKLO010000001.1, from coordinate 117,212 downwards.
CAACTCACGGCTAAAGGCCTGTACCGACCGGATCACCTTGCCCAAACGCTTCATAGGAACCCCCACGGTTCCGGTTTGCCGGGTCGGCAAACCTCTGTCGCATAATACAATCTAAGATGCCACAAACCAATATCAGGCTGCAGTCCACCTTTGTGCTATGAGCAGTTACAGTAGAATCCATTGCGAGTTACTGGAAGTAATGTAACCAATGATGAAGCGATCTCTAACTCCTTTCATTCCCAGTATTTGGAGTTTTGTCGAGACAGGCAGACAGCCGGTTCTCCCGCCGGTTGCGGGAAATGAAGCCTGGAGCGCGTCTGGGATCGTCCCTGACCCAAGCCATGTCAGGCGCTAGAATTCACAGGTTGAAACGAACGAAAAGGTTGTCACGAAGAGAAAATGGCGGGGCCAGCGCCGAAGAACGAGGAAGGAAAGTTATGGCAAGTTACATTGGCGCCATTGATCAGGGAACGACCAGCTCGCGCTTCATCGTGTTCGATCGTACCGGACGCATCGTGAGCTCGGCTCAAAGAGAACACGAGCAGATCTACCCCAAACCCGGGTGGGTGGAACACGATCCGGAAGAGATTTGGAGGCGCACGCAAGAGGTGATTCAGGAAGCCATGGGCGCTCGGGGGCTGCGGCCGGAAGATCTGGCTGCGATCGGGATTACCAACCAGCGCGAAACCACGGTGGTGTGGCACAGGAAAACAGGAAAACCGGTTTACAACGCGATTGTCTGGCAAGACACACGTGTGGCTGCCGCAGTCGCCAAGTTCGCTGCGCATGGCGGACAGGACCGTTATCGCTCCCGGACCGGGCTTCCGCTGGCCACTTATTTCAGTGGCCTCAAGCTGCGCTGGATTCTCGCAAATGTTGCGGGCGCACGGGAACTCGCGGAAAGCGGCGATCTGTTATTTGGCAATATCGATACCTTTTTAATCTGGCATCTCACCGGCGGAGCGCATGGTGGAGTCCACGTGACCGACGTGACCAATGCCAGCCGCACCCAGCTGATGAACCTCACTACGCTCGAATGGGATCGCGACATCTTGAAAGACTTCGGCATTCCCATCCAGATACTGCCGAAGATTGTTTCGAGCAGTGAAGTTTATGGCATGGCGACGGATGTCGCTGGAGTGGCCGGCGTTGCGATCGCTGGCGATCTCGGCGATCAGCAAGCCGCTCTGGTGGGCCAAGCCTGCTTCAAGCCAGGAGAAGCGAAGAACACTTACGGCACCGGCTGTTTCATGCTGATGAACACGGGAGAAAAGCCGGTGCAGTCGAACTTCGGGCTGCTGACTACGGTCGCGTATAAGTTCGGCGCGAAGCCGGCATTTTACGCGCTCGAAGGGAGCATCGCGATTACCGGCGCTCTGGTGCAATGGCTCCGCGATAATCTTGGACTGATCGAAAAGAGTTCGGATATTGAGGCGCTCGCGCGAACTGTGGATGACAACGGCGGCGTTTATTTTGTTCCCGCTTTTTCCGGCTTATACGCTCCGTATTGGAAGGACGACGCGCGCGGCGTGATTGCAGGCATGACTCGCTTTGTGAACAAGGGCCACATCGCGCGCGCCGTGTTGGAGGCGACTGCCTTTCAGGTGCGCGAGGTGGTCGATTCCATGGCCAAGGACTCCGGCATTACGCTGGACGTTTTGCGCGTTGACGGAGGAATGGTCGTGAACGATCTGCTGATGCAATTCCAATCCGACATCCTGGCGAAGCCCGTGGTGCGTCCGATGGTGAGGGAAACGACGGCTCTTGGCGCAGCGTATGCTGCCGGACTGGCAGTCGGATTTTTCCAGGACACCGACGAACTTGTGAGCAGCTGGGCTGTCGATCGGCGGTGGGAACCGACGATGAATGAAGAATCCCGCGAGCGGCTTTATCGTTTCTGGAAGAAAGCGGTGACGCGCTCATTTGACTGGGTGGAATCGAAGTAATGGAGCGACGGGCGCCTCGCCCGTCCAGACTTGCGATGAACCCGGGCGCGATGAACCCGGCTCGTGACTTCGGTTGACGCGCGGCCCGCGCTATCCTGCCAATCAGCAAACTCGCAGCTATGAATCGAACCGACATGTGGCGCCGCATGGACGCGCATCCCAAAGCATGGGACGTGATCGTCGTGGGCGGTGGCGCTACCGGGGTTGGCGTGGCCATTGATGCCGCGTCACGCGGCTACGATGTTTTACTCGTCGAGCAGAGCGACTTCGGCAAGGGCACTTCCAGTCGCAGCACCAAACTGGCGCACGGCGGTGTGCGCTACCTGGAGCAGGGAAATATTGGCCTCGTTATGGAAGCGCTCAAGGAACGCGGCCTGCTTCTGCAAAACGCGCCCCACATCGTGCACGATCTCGCGTTCGTGGTGCCGAACTACGATTGGTGGGAGGCGCCATTCTACGGTCTCGGTCTGAAGCTCTATCAACTCTTGGCGGGTAAATACGGGTTTGGCGCCTCACGCATTCTTTCGCGGGAAGAGACGCTCAAGCATTTACCGACACTCAAGACCGAAGGCCTACGCGGCGGCGCCGTTTACTACGATGGACAGTTCGACGACGCCCGCCTGCTCATCCACATGGTGGCCACGGCCTCCGAGCAAGGCGCCACGCTGCTGAACTATGTCGAAGTCACGGGGCTGACGAAAGACGCCCAGGGGTTTGTGGATGGGATTTCCGCGCGCGATGCGGAAACCGGCAACGAATTTCGCGCGACCGCGAAGGTTGTGGTCAACGCCACCGGAGCTTTCAGCGATCGGCTGCGGCTTAAGGCGGAGCCGAGTGCAGAGCCGATGATCGTCCCGAGCCAGGGCATTCACTTGGTTTTCGATGCGAGTTTTCTGCAGGGTGAAAGCGCGGTGATGGTTCCACACACCAGCGATGGCCGCGTACTATTCGCGATTCCGTGGCACGGACACACGCTCGTCGGAACCACGGACACTTCCGTTGCATCCGCAACGCTGGAGCCTGTCGCCATGGAGCAGGAAATTGAATTCATCCTGGCGACTGCGGGGCAATACCTGACCAAGGCGCCGGCACGCGACGATGTGTTGAGCGTATTTGCCGGCATCCGGCCGCTGGCACGCGAAACAGGCGCAATCAGCCGCGTTCCCAGTACCGCATCTCTATCGCGCGATCACATTATCCACATTGATCGCTCGGGCCTGGTCACGGTCTGCGGCGGAAAATGGACGACCTACCGGCACATGGCCGAGGATTGCGTCGATCAGGCGGCAACGCTCGCGCAGTTGCCGGACAGACCGTGCGTAACTCATCACCTGCATATCCACGGCTTTCAAGAAGCTGCAAAAGAAGAAGCTGCGAAAGAATTCGGTTCGCTGGCGGTGTATGGTTCAGATGCGCACGAGATTCGCAAGCTGATCGAAGCGGATCCAGGGCTGGCCGAACCGTTGCATGCGGCACTCCCCTACATAAAGGCGGAGGCAATCTGGGCCGCTCGACACGAAATGGCCCGCACCGTGGAAGACACGCTCGCCAGGCGAACGCGCGCTCTTTTCCTGAATGCGCGCGCAGCCCTCGCCATGGCGCCCGCCGTCGCAAACCTGATGGCTTCTGAGTTGGGATGGGACGAGGTCACCCGGACAAAGCACTTAGACGCGTTTCGCAGTGTGGCTTCGAATTACTTGCTCCAATCCTGAAAACATATCCGTTTAAACCAAATTGTTGTGCCGCCGAGTAGCACAGAAAAGCCCTGCGCGATTACGACTTGGGACTTGCCACTGCGAGAGTCGGCAGGGTAGAACAGTCTAGTCGTGGACGGCCACGCCCGTTGGCTGATTCTTCAAATAACCGTGACAGGAATAGGACTTGAAGCATGAGAGGGTTCCGGGGCTCGCGGCCAGCGTTGCTGCTGTTGGTTGCAGTCCTCGTGCTGCTGGCCTGTCGGGAGGGAGCATGGGCCCAGGTGTCCGCCGCCATTTCCGGCAAAGTGGAAGACGCTTCCGGAGCCGCCATCAGCGGCGCAACCGTCAGGGTAAAGGATGTGGAAACGGGAGCGATGCGGGTTGTGACCACCGACCTCACGGGAAATTATCGGGTCCTCTCATTGCCCATCGGGCTGCAGGAAATAAGAGTGGAGAAAGATGGTTTCAAGGCTGCAGTCCGGACGGGCGTCAAGTTAGAAGTAGGGCAGGACGCGGTGGTGAATCTGCGGCTCGAAGTGGGCGAAGTCGTCCAACAGATCGTCGTTTCGGAAGAGATTCCCGTCGTCAACATCACGACTGCGTCAGTCTCCGGCTTGGTAGGCGAGGCCGAGGTAAAGGACTTGCCGCTCAACGGCCGAAGCTTTGATGACCTGATTACCCTCAACCCCGGCACCATCAACTACACCGCGCTGCGAAGCCTTAATACCACAACGAGCAACGGCAATGCCTTCGCGGTAGACGGGCAAAAGCCAGGTGACAACGAGACGTTGCTCAACGGGGTGGAATATACGGGATCGAGCCAACTGGCGGTGACCCCGGGCGGAGTTAGCGGGAACTTGCTGGGAATTGATGCGGTGCGCGAGTTCAACGTCCTGACCGATGATTATGGAGCGGAATATGGAAAGCGCGAAGGAGCCCAAATCAGCGTTGTGACCCAGTCGGGCAGCAATGCGCTGCATGGAACTCTCTATGAGTTTCTGCGGAACAGCGTTCTGGATACTCGCAACTATTTTGATCAGGGTGCGACCGAGCCTTTCAAACAAAACCAGTTCGGGAGCTCCCTGGGAGGGCCGATTAAGAAAGATCGGCTCTTCCTGTTCGGGAACTATGAAGGGTTTCGGCAGAGATTGTCGGTAACAAGTGTCAGCTTCGTCCCCGACGCAGATGCGCGTCTGGGGGAGTTGCCAAATCCCTATCCCAACGGTCCGGAAACCCCGGTCACCGGGCTGGTGCCAGCGATGTTGTCGTATATGCAATTCTGGCCGCAGCCGAACGTAGAGTTAGGCGGTGGAACCGCAAAGTCGTTCAACGATCCGAAGCAGTCGATTCGCGAGGATTTCGGCACTGTTCGCGCAGACTATATTCTCAGCCCTCGAGACTCGCTCTCGGGCGCGTACACCAACGATGATGGCAATAGTCTGGTTCCATTAGCGGATCCACTATTTGCGTCGGCTCTGGATGTCGGCAGCCAGGTAGTGAGCTTGGAGGAGAAGCGCATCCTCTCGCCGCGGGCCGTCAACACTTTCACGGTCGGCTTCTCGCGCGCTGCATTCGCCAATGATTCTTCGCCCTATATTTCATTCCCTGCAAGCCTTTCCTTTGTGCAGGGACTCGGCCCGGGCGGAATCGTCATCGGTGGCGGCGTAACGACCACGGGCGCCGGTGTCGTCACGTCGGCGGGGCCGAACAATGCCTCGAGTGTTTGGAATCGCCGAAACCTTTTTACCTATACCGACAACCTTCAGATCAGCAGGGGAATTCATCAAATCAGCCTGGGAATCTGGTTGCAGCGGCTCGATGACAATGAAGACACGGCTTCGCGCCAGTTGGGGCAAGCCTCTTTCAGCAGCTTGACGACATTCCTGCAGTCGAAGGTAAGCACCTTTCAAGTAGTGCCCACGCCTACGGAGTTGGGTTGGCGAAGCCTGATGGGCGCGTGGTACGTTCAGGACGCAATCCGGCTACGCCCCAATCTCACTCTTCAGATCGGCCTGCGACACGAATTCGACACGGGTTGGAACGAGGAAGCGGGAAGAGCTGCGAATTTCGTTGTCGGAGCGAACGGCGTACTGGACACTGTGCCTCGGGTAGGCGATTCTGCCTTCACGCAGAATAATGCAAAATGGCTGCTCGGGCCGCGGGTTGCGCTGGCTTGGGATCCGCACGGAGACGGGACCACGGCAGTTCACGCGGGATTCGGAATCCATTATTCGTTGTTAGACGCCCTCGCCTTCCAACTCAACTCGGTCCCTCCTTACAACGGACAAATTTCCTACGCCAACCAGTCCTTGTTTAACCATATCCCTGTTCCCGAGCCTTTCCCCGCGCCGCCGGCCCAGTGCGGCACTCCGGGAGCTCCCCCACCTCCGGGCTGCACGATCTACGCTCCCCAGGGTGTGCAGGCAAATGCCAAAATACCCACGCTTGAGGAATGGAATTTAAGCATCGAACAAAAACTCGACCGCAACACATCGCTGCGCCTTGGTTATGTGGGATCTTTTGGTTTCCATCAGCTTGTGAACATCGACCCCAATACCATTCCGCCGCAAATTTGCAGCGACCCGAGCGGATGTCTTGCCGGTGGCGATGGCAAGGCGACGAGTACGGTACCTCAAGGCGCCGAATATATTCCCGTAGGTCTCCGTCCCAATCCCAATCTCTCGGCCGGATTTTTCTGGTATGCGGAGGGCAATAGCAGCTACAACGCCCTGCAAGTGGACGTTAGCCGGCGTTTCACGCGAAAGCTGCAATTCCGAGCGAACTACACGTGGGCGAAAAGTCTGGACATAAATTCCGCACCGACCGGGGCGCAAGCCAACAACCAGGCACAAATGGTGCTCGATCGATTTGACTTGCGGAAAGATTGGGGGCCATCCGCGCTGAACGTGGCTCACCAGGCGCACTTCACGGCTACTTATGAACTGCCATTTGGACATGATCAGTATTGGCTGGCGAATGCCAGTGGATTCGTGGGCCAGGCGGTCGGTGGCTGGGTCTTCAATACCATCACTACGCTGCTGAGCGGCTTTCCGTTGACGCCTCAGGTTGGTTCCAATATTTCTGGCGACGGAGATACGAGAAATCCCGACCGCCCCTCGCTGAACCCGACCTTTAGCGGTCCCATCGTGCTCGGGAGTCCCAGTCAATGGTTTAATCCAAACGCGTTTGTGCTGCCGGCGGCGGGTACTTACGGCAACCTGGGTAGAGGAACTCTAACCGGCCCGGGCTTTGTTGATATGGATGTCTCCCTGTTCAAGAACACGAAGCTCACCGAGAAGATGGCGTTGCAGTTCAGAGCGGAATGCTTCAACTTTCTGAATCACGCAAACTTCGACACACCGAACCTGACTGTATTTTCAGGCGGCGCAATTAGTCCGACGGCGGGACAAATCAGCACCACAGCGAACTACTCCAGGCAGATTCAGTTCGGACTGAAGCTGATTTTCTGAGCGAACTCTGCGCTGTTACTGAAGCGGAGTGATGCTGCCATCGCAGTTGGCGATGGGAGACTCGGCGTAGCGCACAACAGCGTCGGCGAAGGAACAGAAGTAGCGAACGCCGGTCTGATTAGGGACTGAGGGTGAGGCGATGATTTCGTAGGTCGACACGGGTTCGCCACTTCCCGCTAGCGCGTAGTTGTAGCCGTTTTTTGCGCCGGATGCGAGCTGGGTATCAATCAGGCAAGCGCTGGCCGCGCTCGGCGGATTGCACGCCGTCCCGCTTAATGCGCCGAGTGTCGCCGCGTAGCCCACGGTCGGATATGCGGAGTTATACGAGATCTCAGCCGCGTTCAAGGTTCGAACGGCGCCGACCGCCGATGCTTCATTGGCTGACATCCGGGCGCGCAGCAGGTTTGGGATCGCCATCGAAGCGATGATGAGGATGATCGCCACCACGATCAGCAACTCAATCAGTGAAAACCCTTTTTGCTTTTTCATGGCTGATTCCGATCGACCTTAGTCTACACCTCAAAAGTTGCAATAGCTGCCTTCCGAAGAAATGGATTCACATAGCGTACGGCTAGGAAGATCAGCTCGCTGCCCCGCGATTGAGGATTGATATAGACTTACTCGGGCGATCCCGGTCGATTCGCCCATCGACCCCGGGGCGCACACTTTCCGCCGCCATGACTACGGAGCAGAAGAGATGAAGCTGATTCGCTCACGGTTAGCTGTGATTTCAACCTCGCTTTTTTCGGCACTTTTTTTCGCACTTTGCCCGCTTGTTGCCGCCGCTCAGCCTTCGCACCCACTCCTGCAGCGGCCGACATTCAACGGCAATCTGATTGTCTTTTCTTATGCGGGCGATTTGTGGACGGTGGATCGTAATGGCGGCCATGCCGCTCGCCTGACGACGGGCACGGGCATTGAGACCGACCCGGTCTTCTCGCCCGATGGCAGCATGATCGCGTTCACCGGCGAGTACGACGGCAATACCGACGTCTTCGTTGTTCCGGCAAGCGGCGGAGTTCCGAAGCGGCTCACTTATCATCCGGCGCCAGACGCTGCTGTGGGATGGACGCCGGACGGAAAGAATGTGATCTTCCGGTCGGTCCGCGAAAGCGACAGTGCGCGCTATACCAAGCTGTTCAAAGTGTCGCTGAATGGCGGCCTCGCAACCGCACTGCCGCTGCCCATGGCGTTCTCGGGCAAGTTTTCTGCGGACGGAAAATACTTCGCCTACTCGCCGGTGGGTGGCGGATCGCCTTTCAATTACCTCTCCTATGTTGCCTGGAGAAACTACCGCGGCGGATTGGCCAGCTCGGTGTGGATTGCCGACATGGCGACGCTGGATGTGGTGAAAGTTCCGCGCGAACGCTCAAACGATTTCAATCCCGTCTGGGTCGACAATCAGGTTTATTTTCTTTCCGATCGCAACGGCCCGATCTCGCTATTTCGTTTTGATCCGGCGACAAAATCTGTAACCGAAGTGGTGAAGAACGACGGCGCGGACATTCGTTCAGCGAGCGCTGGGCCGGGCGGCATCGTCTACGATCGCTTCGGCGAACTTTTTCTGTACGACACGACGAGCGGCCAGACCCACCAGATCAACGTGGACGTGAGCGCGGACCTGCCCGACGTGCGTGCTCGAATCTCGCCGGCAGACCACGATATTCAGAACTTTGCGATCTCGCCCACCGGAGTGCGCGCCGTGTTTGAAGCGCACGGCGACATCCTCACCGTTCCCGCCAGGGAAAGCACGACACGGGATATCACCAATACTCCGGGTGTGATGGAGCGCGAGCCGGCGTGGTCGCCGGATGGACAGAGCATTGCATATTTTTCCGATGAGTCGGGCCAGTATGCCCTGCACATCAGCAACCAGACTGGCGCGGGCGAAATAAAGAAGTTTCCGCTGGCGAACGACGCGACCTATTATTTCAACCCGGTTTGGTCGCCCGACTCAAAGCTGATCGCCTTCCACGACAACAAACTGCAGATCTGGCTGCTCGACACGGTGACGCGCAAGGCAACGGTGATCGACACGGCGGTTCAGGAAGACACAGATTACGATGCGGCCTGGTCGCCGGATTCCAAATGGCTCGCCTACACGCAGAGCGTTGCCAACCGATTTCACGCGCTGTTCCTGCACTCGATCGCATCGGGCAAGAGCACGCAGATTACCGATGGCATGAGCGATGTTCGCTTCCCGGCGTTTGACCGTGGCGGCAAGTATCTCTACTTCACGGAAAGCACGAACTTCGGTACGTCCACCAGCGGCTTGGACATGAGCAGCGACGAATTTAACGTGACGCGCAGCGTATACGGGATGGCGCTGGCGGCGGATACAGCTTCTCCGGTTGCGCCCCAAAATGAGGACGAGAAGACGCCTGAGGCAAGGGAGAAAGATAAAGATAAAGACACCAAGGATAAAGACAAAGATAAGGACAAAGATAAAGACAAAAAAGATAAGAAGGATGCCGCAGACGATCCCGACAAAGACAAATCCGGCGACGCGAAGAAGGATGATGCCAAGAAACCGGACAACGGCGGCAAGCCGGAGAAAACGGAGAAGCCCGAGAAGCCAAAGCCGGTGAAGGTCGACCTCGAACATCTGGAAGATCGCGCCGCCGCGCTCCCGTTGCCTTCGGCCAGTTATACGGGTCTGGCGGCGGGCAAGGAGGGCACGCTCTATCTGCTGGAAGGTGGCGGAAGGTTTGGGTCCGAGCGCGGCCAGACGCTGACACGGTTCGTGCTGAAGACAAAGAAATCGGAGAAGCTGGCCGATCACGTTGCCGGCTTCGATCTTTCGTTTGACGGCGAGAAGATGCTGCTGGAGATCGGGCACGAAGAACCCGATGGCGCGCAGGCTGGCGCGGGTCCCGTTCCTACATTTGTGATTGTTGCCGCGGATGCGCCAGCGAAACCCGGCGAAGGCAAACTCGATCTCTCAAAGATGGAAGTGCGCGTAGACCCGCGCGCCGAGTGGCGTCAGATGTTTCACGAGATATGGCAGATCGAGCGCAGCTTCTTCTACGATCCGCATTATCACGGTGTGGATACGGTTGCGGCAGAAGCAAAGTACAAGCCCTATTTGGACGAAGTGGGCTCGCGCAGCGATCTGAATTATCTCTTCCAGGAAATGCTGGGTGACTTTTCGATCGGCCATCTGCGCGGTTTTGGAGGCACGATTCCCCGGCCGAATCGCGTACCGGGCGGCCTCTTGGGCGCCGACTACGAGATTGTCAACGGCCGTTACCGGATCCAACGGATCTATACCGGCGAGCGCTGGAATCCACGAGCGCATGCGCCGCTCGCGGAGCCCGGCTTGAAAGTCTCAGCCGGAAATTTCATCCTGGCCATCGATGGCAAAGACTTGAGCGGCAGCGATGATATTCAGCGTTTGCTCGAAGGCACGGCGGGAACGCAAGTGGTGCTGAAGATCGCCGCCGATGCCAGCGGCAAAGATGCCCACGAGATTACCGTGACGCCGATCGGTGATGATCTCAGTTTGCGCAACCTGGCGTGGATTGAGGCGAACCGGCGCAAGGTGCAGGAACTAAGCGGCGGTAAACTGGCCTACGTGTATCTTCCCGATACGGCGCAGGGCGGCCTGACAAACTTCAACCGCTATTATTTCGCGCAACTCGACAAGCAGGGAGCCGTGCTTGACGAGCGCTTCAACAGCGGCGGGCAGGCGGCAGACTACATCATCAACGCCATGCAGCGCACGCTGATGAGTTGGTGGGCGCCGCGCTACGGAGCGATCTATCGCACTCCGCAGGCGTCGATCCTGGGGCCGAAGGTGATGCTCACCAATGAATTCTCTGGATCAGGCGGCGATGCGATGCCATGGTACTTCCGCGAGGCGCAACTTGGCCCACTTGTTGGCAAGCGCACGTGGGGCGGACTCGTCGGAATCGGCGGCATCCCCGTACTGATGGACGGCGGCATGGTGACCTCACCCAGTTTTGGATTCTTCAATCCGCAAGGTCAATGGGATGTGGAGAACCACGGTGTGCAGCCCGATTACGAAGTGGATATGGAACCGAAGCCAGTCAGCGAGGGTCACGATCCGCAACTTGAAAAAGCGGTGAGCCTGGCGCTGGACGAACTGGCGAAGCATCCAGTGCCGGAACCGCACAAGCCCGAGTATCCAAACTACAACCGGCGCGGAGCACAATAAATGGGGCACAATAATTTGACTATTGGAGGTCCGCTTTTCCGGCGCTTCCAATATAATGGCGCGCACGAATGACCTTGACCTCTGGCACGAAACTGGGTCCGTACGAAATCCTGTCTCCGCTCGGCGCTGGCGGGATGGGCGAAGTGTATCGCGCGCGCGACTCGCGACTCGGGCGCGAGGTTGCGCTCAAAGTGCTGCCGGAATTTTTTTCCCGCGATGCCGATCGCTTGCGGCGCTTCGAGCAGGAGGCGCGTGCGGTGGCCGCGCTCAATCATCCCAACATTCTGGCCATTCACGATATCGGCGAGGATGGCGGCTCGCCGTTCATTGTCTCTGAACTCCTGGAAGGCAACAGCTTGCGCGCCGAGCTGGAGCACGGCCCGCTTTCCGCGCGCAAGGCGTCTGATTATGCCGCGCAAATCGCCCAGGGACTGGCGGCGGCCCACGACAAGGGCATCGTCCATCGCGATCTGAAGCCGGAGAACATTTTTCTTACCAAAGAAGGCCGGGTGAAGATCCTCGATTTTGGCCTGGCGAAACTCGCGCCGGATGCACGCACCGTAAAAGGCGACGGTCTGACGCTGACCAGTTCGCCGACCGAAGCGGGCATGGTCATGGGCACGGCCGGTTACATGGCGCCGGAGCAGGTGCGTGGCGCGGCCGTCGATTCCCGTACTGATATTTTTGCCTTCGGCGCAGTGCTCTATGAAATGATTTCCGGCCAGCGCGCCTTCCGCCGCGATACTGCCGCTGAGACCATGACAGCGATTCTGAAAGAAGATCCGCCGGAACTCGGCGAGATGGATCATCCCGTGTCGCCGGGTCTCGAGCGCATTATCCGGCGCTGCCTGGAGAAGCAGCCGGAGCAGAGATTCCAATCCGCAAAGGACCTGGCGTTTGCGCTGGAAGCTTTGAGTGGAACGACTTCGAGGACAGCGGCGAATGTGGCCATCTCCGTCGATGCCAGAAAGCCGCGCTGGCCGGCCTACGTTGCGGCAGCGGCCGTACTTGGCCTGGCTGCGGGAGCAGCCATCGCATGGTATCTACGGCCTGCGGCGGCTCCGCCGCCGACATTCACCCGAGTCTCATACGATCGCGGCGAAGTTCTTCGAGGCCGATTTGCACAGGACACGAAAACTGTCCTCTACAGCGCGAGAATCGGCGGAGCAGCGCCCGACACTTACAGCATTCGTGAGGACTATCCGGCATCGACGCCCACGGGTCTGGGCGGAGCGTTGCTTCTGTCCATCTCGCGGCAGGGCCAGATCGCAGTCCTGATGCACCCGGTGTATTTTGCCCATTATGAGTGGGGCGGTACGCTGGCGACTTCGCCTTTGGGAGGCACTGCGCCACGCGAACTGTTGGAGCATGTAGTCGACGCTGACTGGTCGCCCGATGGAAACGAACTCGCCGTGATCGATCGTGCCAACGACAAGTGGCGCTTGCAATATCCCATCGGAAAGGTGCTGCTCGAAGGCGATGGCTGGATGAGCGACATGCGAGTTTCACCCGATGGAAAACAGGTCGCGCTGTTTCGACACCCGCCGAATGTGGATGATCGCGGCGACCTTGTAATCGTAGATCGCGGCGGAAAGCTGCGAACGATTTCCAGTGGATGGGAGTCCCTCGAAGGTTTGGCATGGGCGCCATCGGGCAAAGAGATATGGTTCTCAGCGGCGGAGTCCGGAGAGCAGTGGTGCATTCGCGCGGTCACATTAGCGGGCAAAGAGCGGACGGTGTATTGCGGCACGGCGCCGACCCGCATCCTCGACATCGCATCGTCAGGGCGTGCCCTGGTGTCGACGGAAGAAGCCCGCGGGACGATATCGATCGTGCAGCACGGGTCTAATCAGGAACGCGACGTGAGTTGGCTCTCCTACAGTTGGGGTCCGCAATTCTCCGCGGACGGAAGTGAAATGCTGTTCACCGATTTGTCGGAAGAGTCGGGCAATAACTACTCGGTGTATGTGCGTAAGACCGATGGTTCTCCCGCGGTTCGACTCGGCGGAGGCGGATACGCCTCGGACATCACTCTCGATGGAAAGTGGGCGCTGGTCGTGCTTCCTGACGATCCCGCGGCCCGCGTCCAGATTGTGCCGGTGGGAGCGGGGCAGGCACACGTTTTGCACTGGGACGGCATACAGCCGCGATGGGCCGAATGGTTCCCGGATGGGCATCGTATTCTGATGAGGGCAAACCAGTCCGGCCGGCCGGACGCAATCTACCTCACCGATGTGGATGGCTCGACGCCAAAGCAGTTATCGACCGGAGATTTTTCGTGGCGGGCGGTGGCGCCGGACCAACAATCCTTCATCGCTAGTACGAATGGGACCTTCGTTGTCCATTCCATTTCGGACGCCAGTTCCAAACCGATCCCCGGCATCCAGCCTGAGGAGTCTCCGATCGGATGGGCGGACTCGAACCATCTCTTCGTGCAGACAGAGACGGCGACGCGCCTCACGATTTCCAAGCTCGACATAGAGTCGGGCAAGCGGGAACTGTGGCAGACGATAACGCCGAAGGACGCGACGGGTCTGAGGCCGATGAGGACGCCAACCGGCATTACGCCCGATGGCCGGTGGATGGCGTTTGGTTGCCGTACGCAACTGGGGCAACTCTACCGCAGCGACACGCTGAAATAACAAGTAGCTGAAATAACAAGTAACGGAGCGCCGGACGCCCTCGCCCGGCAAGACGGGGATCTGCGCTCGAGACGCTTTCAGAAATCCGACTTAAATTCAGAAGTCTGCCGTTGCCGCCGCAGTCGTGGCGTGCAGTGCGACAATCTGATCTAGGTTGGTCATCTTCATGACTTCTTGCACGTGCGCGGTCGCGGCTGCAACCCGCAACTCGCCTCCCGCCTTCTTCAATTTGCCGGAAGACATGACGATGATTCCAATTCCGGTGCTATCAACGCCGGTGACACCGCTCAGATCGAAGATAACTTTTTTTCGTCCCTCGCCCACCAGGCTTTCGACGGCCCATTCCAGTTGCTTGCTCTCCCGGCCCAGAGTAATTCTCCCCGCGATTTCCAGGACGACTATATCTGGCGGCACTTGCTTGGTCTGAATCTCCAGCATAAGCGAGGCTCCTTCTTGTAGTTTGTCGATCCTTTTGATGACACCCAGGGACAGCGCCCGCGCTACGAGCGATCATATTAGGGGCGCAGGATGCGGCAAGTCAACGAATCGTGGGGAGAAGGGAAGTGACATAGCTTAGAGCATCGTAACTAAAGAGTAAACATATGAGCGAACGTTAAAATTTGGCGCTGTTGACGCTGAGTGTTATTGCCGCCCTGCTGTCGGGCGCCAAGGCGACGAAGGATCCCTGCACAGTGTGATTGCGGTCACACATCGTTGTGACGGCGGACGCAGCCGAGATTACCTCGCACTCCCATAATGTCTCCCACCGCACAGACTAATCAACAGACGTACCCAATGGGGAAGAGCACGCAAATTCTGTCGCCAAGGAGGCGAACCGATGGATACACGTGGAATGAGATCCCAGCTCAACAAAGTGCTGGTCTCTTTGTCTCTGACTGTTCCTATGATGGTTTTGCTGTTTGGCGCACTGAATCCGCCCGAAGCATTTGCGGTTCCGAGCTACGCAAGGCAGACCGGCTTGGCGTGCAGTGGTTGCCACTACGCTCCCCCGGAACTCAACCCGGCCGGACGCCGGTTCAAGCTGCTCGGTTACGTTGATCGAGGAGATGACACCAAAACCGTAAAGACGGAAGGAAGCAAATCACGTGCGGCGCTTGACCTGCTTGCTTCGCTGCCGCTTTCCGTAATGTTCGAAACGTCGTTTACCTCCACTAATTCACCGGTACCAGCCACGCAGAATGGCAGTTTTCAAATTCCTCAAGATATTTCCCTCTTCCTTTCTGGCGCGTGGACCAGCCACGTTGGCAGCTTCTTGCAAGTCACTTACGAAACCCAGGACGACCATTTCACCAGCGACAATACCGATATCCGCTTCGCGAATAAGACGAAGTGGGGTGGCCGGGAACTGGTATACGGTTTGGACCTGAATAATAATCCGACCGTCGAGGATCTCTGGAACGACACGCCGGCCTGGGGTTACCCCTGGATCGCCAGCAACGTTGCCCCGACTCCCACCGCAACTCCCATCCTTAATGGTGCTTTGGCGCAAGACGTCGCGGGATTTGGCGGCTACGCGATGTGGAACGATCATTTGTATCTGAACGTGGATATTTATCGCTCACAACACGTGGGCGGCCCCGAGCCGAATCCGGGAGTTGGTTATACCCACAACATCGTCGGGGTTGCGCCCTACTGGCGCGCCGCCTGGCAGGAGTCGACGGGGACAACACAGTTTGAGATCGGCACCTATGGAATGCATATGAAGAGCACTCCCAACGGAATCAATAATGGGATCGATGACCGATACGACGCCTACACGGATTGGGCCTTTGACACCCAATATGATCGGACCTTGTTTCGGAAGGACGTGCTCTCACTGCGCGGCACATTCATCCGAGAAAATTCGCAGTTGGGATACAGCTGTAACAACGGTTTAGCGTCCGTGTGCGGGCACCATCTCGATACCTTTATGCCCGACGCGGAATTCCACTTCGGCACCCGTGTATCGAGCACATTCGGATGGTTCATCACCGAGGGCACGGCTGATACCTTGCTGTATTCGCAGGCCCCAATTAGCGGCAGTGCCAATGGCGATCCGAGAAGCGCCGGATATATCGCGAACGTTTCCTATTGGCCGTGGCAGAACCTGCAGCTTGCCGCGCAATATACCGGCTACACGCGCTTCAATGGCGGCACAACCAACTACGATGGCGCGGGCCGCAATGCGGGCGCAAATAACACGGTTTATCTGGATATGAAATTCCTTTTCTGACTTGTAGCGTAGGAATCAGCCATTACAAAGCCGGGTGGTGTAGCGAAGCAAGACACGGCCCTCAACGAGTGATTCAATCAAAGCAAAACAAACGAGGAGAGAGCAATGAAACGCAGTTTCATGATGATGGGCATACTGGCAGCGATGAGCTTGACCGCCAGCGCAGGCACGATCAGCGGGAAAGTTGCGGGCATGAAGGGCGAATCGGTGGTCTACGTCGAAGCGATTGCCGGGAAAACGTTTCCGGCGCCGACATCGAAAACTGTGATCGACCAGAAAGGTTTGATGTTCGTGCCTCACATTGTCGTTGTCGAAAAAGGCGCCACGGTTGATTTCCTGAACAGCGACACGGTCGCACACAATGTGTTCTGGACTGCCATTAGTGGCAACAAGAAACTCGGCCACAACCTGGGCACATGGCCAAAGGGCGAAAAGCGTTCGTTCAAGTTTGATGATCTTGGCGTGGTGCCGCTGCTGTGCAATGTCCATCCCGAAATGGCCGCCTATGTCATTGTCGCGCCTACTCCTTACTTTGCTGTCAGCAATGCCTCCGGAGAATACAAGATTGAGAACGTCCCCGATGGCAGTTATACCGTGACAGCGTGGCACGAGGGCGCCAAGAACCAATCCAAACCAGTGACCGTATCCGGCGAAGGCAAAGCTGATTTCACACTGAGTAAGTAAGTTTTGAGAGCGTAGGACTGCAATTGCAGCAGGTTACGAAATGCCTATGCCAGACGATTCCAAAATTGCGCCTACTGACGACCCGGTCAATCGCCGTCAGTTCTTTTTGAAACTCGGCTTGGGCTCTCTCGGCATCGCTGCCGCCGGTACGGTTGCGTTCGCGTATCAGTATCTTGAGCCGAATGTGCTCTACGAACCGTCGCCCGTCGTCAACGTCGGCAAGCCCGAGCGCTACGCGCCGAACTCGGTCACGCTCGACGTGAACTCGGGTATCTACATCATCCATTCGCAAGAAGGCTTCTTCTCCCTCACTGCGGTATGCACCCATCTCGGCTGCCTCACTACATGGCAGCCGGAAATCAACATGATCACCTGCCCTTGCCACGGCAGCAAATTCAATACCGACGGAGCGGTCGTCGAAGGGCCCGCACCCAAGCCGCTGCCGTGGCTGAAAATGTGGATGAACGACGACGGCGAATTGATGGTGGACCGGGCAACGAAGGTTACGCCCGAGAAAGAATACGTTCGAGCGTGAGCATGGAAAAACCAGGGCTCCAACCTACAGATGGCGTGATTCGGAATCCCCTTACGGCTCTCGCGCGCTGGGGCGCCGAACTCCAGCACATGTCCCGCGACCGTGTGCGCGAGCCGCAGCTTGGATTCCGGTACACATGGTATCTGGGCGCGTTGACGCTCGGCACGTTCACGATTCAATTAAGCACCGGCTTGCTGCTGATGCTGTACTACCACCCTTCCATTCCGCAGGCCTACGCGGACATGAAGAATCTGCAGTTTGTTGTCTCGTCCGGATTCTTTTTAAGAAATCTGCATCGCTGGTCGGCGCAAGCGATGGTCCTGCTGGTGTTTATCCACATGGCCAAAGTGTTTTATCGCGGAGCGTTTCGACCGCCTCGCGAACTCAATTGGGTAGTCGGCTCCACGCTGCTCCTGCTGACCTTGCTGCTGAGCTATACAGGTTACCTGCTGCCGTGGGATCAAACCTCCTACTGGGGAGTGACGGTGGGGTCGAGCATCATGGCATCGGTACCGATCATCGGAGAAAAGCTTCGCTTTGTTTTGCTCGGCGGCAATACGGTCAATGCAAATGCGCTGCTTCGTTTCTATGTTCTGCACGCCGTGATTTTGCCGTTGTCAGTGATTGCTCTCATAGCCGTTCACATGTGGCGTCTCCACCAGGATGGCGGAATGTACTCGCCCGATTCCGAGAACTCGGAGAAATCAGAGTCAGAACGATGAAGAACTCTTCTTCAGAGCGCGAGGATCCGCTGCCTTCACGGCTCGCCGGCGAGAAGACCATTTCCTACGGAGACCTGCTCTTCCGTGAGATGATCGCCATCGAAATCTTGGCGGTGGTGTTGGTTGGTTTGGCGCTGGTATGGAACGCGCCACTGGAACAACTGGCGGACCCGCTGCATACGGCCAATCCCGCGAAAGCGCCTTGGTATTTCACCGGACTGCAGGAACTGCTGCACTACTTTCCGCCGTTTGTCGCGGGGGTAATTCTTCCGACTCTGATCGTGCTGGCGCTCATCGTCGTTCCTTTCTTCCATGTGAACATCCAGGATGCAACGCTGTGGGATCGGAATAAGTCACAGCGACTCGCCATTCTTGCCGTTATAGCCGTGATTTTGACGGTGATGCTCCTGCGAGTCGGTGCATGGGATGCGACGATTCCGGTGTTGGTGATCTCTGCTTTGATGGCGCTGGCGGCAATGTGGGCGGGACATCCGGCGGGCAGATTTCAGAACTGGTTGAGCGCCAAGCCGCTCTCCTTCTGGATCATGACGTGGTTTTTGATGGAAGCGGTGATCCTGACCACCGTGGGAGCGCTTTTCCGGGGTCCGGGCTGGGTTTGGGTGTGGCCGTGGAGGACCCCTTGAGCACTCAACGGATGCGTGAATGGTTGCGCCGGAATGTGGTCGCATCTCCAGTTCGTCGTTTTGGATGGGCGAGCCTGCTGCTCCTGATTGCTCTGGCGGTTGCTCCGACCAAAGACTTCTTTAATGAGTGGAGGCATTCCCAGCGCCAGTACCGGAAGTTTATTGCCACGCGCCCCGATAGCTCTGTCTTGCAACACCATTTCACCGGGGGAATTCAGCAAATCTGGCTGCCGGAACTTGGCGTGGTCGATCGCTGCACGACGTGTCACGTGGCTGTGTCCGAAAAGACTCTGCAAGACGGAATGTCTATCCCCGAACCGTTTCGCGCCCATCCTCCGGTAGCCCACAACATCAAAGACTGGGGCTGCGTCATTTGCCATCGTGGACAGGGCCCAGCCACAGAGGTGGCCGAGGCCCATAACGCCACGCGCGCGTGGGAAGAACCTATTCTTCCCGCACGCTATCTGGAATCATCCTGCGGGCAATGCCACCGCGCTCCCCTGACTGGCACACCGCAACTCAACTTGGGGCGCAATCTTCTAGGTCGATATGGTTGCGTGCACTGCCACACGATCAAATTAGCCGACGGCAGTGCGGTCCAGGCAACCGATGATCCTCCTTCACTTTCGCATCTTGCCGACAAAACCACGCGGGAATGGGTTTACGCGTGGCTGAAGAATCCTTATGCCTACGCCGTTACCACCACGATGCCGGATTACAAACTAACGGATTCGGATGCGCGCGATATTTCCGCGTTCCTGATCGCGAACAGCGCTCCCTTGGCTGGAGCCACGGCGCCCGTTACCACGGCAACTGCAACGAAAGATGTGAAGACGCCTGATCCGACGGCTGGCGCCAGTCTGTATGGAGAATCATTCTGCGCCTCCTGCCATGCCGTGCAGAACGCTGCCGGGAATGTGGTCGGTGGTGATGTCGGCCCCGAACTGACTCGCATCGGGGACAAGGTGAAGCCGGAATGGTTGCGCGTGTGGCTGCGTAATCCGCGTCTCTACAATCCGGAAACGGCGATGCCACATTACCGTTTCACGGATCCGCAGATTACCCTGCTGACTGCCTATCTCGGGTCAAAGACTGATTCCGATCTGCTGGCCAACGTCCACCTCGAGGCCTCTACACCGGAGCAAGTTGCGCACGGTAAACTGCTGGTCACCACGTACGGTTGCGCCGCGTGCCACGAGATCCGCGGCATCAAGAAGCCGGATAACTTTGCCCCCGAATTGACCCGCGTCGGCAGCAAACCGCTCACCGAGATTGTTTTCTTGCCGGGGATGAAGCACAGCACGCCGGATTACATTGCCAGTAAGATCCGGCAACCGCGAGCCTTTGGAGCCGGACTAAAGATGCCGCAGTACACGCTTGCGCCCGCTCAGATTGATGCGTTGACAACCGCGCTGCTCGCATTCACCGATCGGGCACACGATTTGCCGATGGCGTTAACCGTGCCCGCGAAACCGCCTTCGAATTATCGGCCCGCGGGCAAAGCCGGAGAACTCATGGCGGATTTGGCTTGCTTCAGTTGCCACGCGATCAATGGCCGCGGCGGCGACATGGCTCCCGACCTGAGCTGGGAAGGCACTGCGGTCCAGCGGCCCTGGCTGCAGGCGTTCTTGAAGAATCCTGGCACCTTGCGACCGGCTCTGATTCGCCGCATGCCGAAGTTCAATCTTTCGGATTCGGAGATCACCGAACTCACCGATTACATGATGACCGTTTATCAGACTCCGGCGTTCGAGCGCGATTCTTTATCCTCCAGCGGCTATCCCGCTGCCCAAGTAGAGCAGGGGAAACAGCTTTTCTATTCCAAGTACGCCTGTCAGGCTTGCCACATCATCGACAGCAAAGTCGACAAAGGCTACATCGGACCAACCCTCACCCAGGTAGGATCGCGCCTGAATGCGGCGTGGGTTTACCACTGGCTGAAAAATCCACAAGCCCTGCAACCCGGGACCATCGAACCGAACCGCAACATGACTGACGAGGATGCCCGTGCTCTGACCGCATTCCTTATGACGCAAAAGGGTTCCAGCAAGCGGGAGGCGAAGAAATAGCTATGACCCGACGCTGGCAGACATTTCTTGCGGCCGCCCTGATCCTCGGGAGTGCGGCGTGCGCCCGCAAAACGGGACCCACGCCCGCACCGAAACCCACAGGGTTCGGGGCCGCGCTGGTGGAGTCGAGTGGGGGAAAGCAGACCGGCGCGACCGGCACGGTGCTGGCCCAGCCTGTAGTCGTGCAGGTCAACGACGAGCAAGGCACTGCTGTCGCTGGAGCAATGGTCGAATTAAGCGGACCGGCAGACGTTACCTTCGACCCGCCCAACGGCCTGACCGATACCAGCGGACAGCTCAGCGCGAACGTTGCTCTGGGCAGCACGGCAGGGCGATACCAACTCACCGCGCGTACATCCACGAAAGCAGGGAAAACAGTCGAACTAAAAATTGAAGAGATTGCATTGGGGTACCAACAGCAGCTCGGATTTCAGCTTGAAAACAAATACTGTGCCAGCTGCCACGACCCTGAGTCGACACCGCAGCGGGTTTCGAATTACGACAATCTCGCGATTAAGCCCCACCCATTCTCCGAGGGTGACACCTTTAACAAAATGAGCGAGGACGACTTGACCGCCATCATCAGCCACGGCGGACCTGCGCTCAACAAGTCTGCATTGATGCCGCCTTACGGTGACACGCTCAGCAAGACCGAGATCGAGGCGCTGATTTCCTACATTCGCCTGGTCTCCGATCCTCCCTATCATGCTCCAGGTACAGCGTATCCAGGAAGGTAGCGCACATCTGACGATTTCCCTGACAACGTCTATCGCCCAGGACACCTGACACGCTCTTATATGTGATAGGAATCACCGACTATTAGCGCCAAGAAGCATCTACCATAACGATAGCCAAACTCCGTGCAAGCGGAGGACGGAAAACCACGAGTCTTAAGCAGTCAGACCGGGCCCAGAGTGAACTTAAAGATAGCCGGGTTGCCACAGGTGGTTGCGTAAAGCCACGGGTGTTGGGCCGGGTCTTGTGTTTTCTGCGGACGATACGGAAACAATCCTCTTCAGAGCAACGTCGACTCTCCTCTTGAACGGTCCCATCACTGAGACGTTTTCCCCTCCTGTTTTCGCAATCTATTTCTGGAGACGGAGGTAAGAAGATAGTCATTGGAACTTCCAGCTTAGAAATTGCGTAGCATCGACAGCTTCCGGAATTCGCGCGGGCTTAGTCTGGCTGAGCCATCGGAGGGGAGTATGCAGCGGACCATCGTCAGAGTCGTCATCGGCGTTCTAGCCTGTGCCCCCGTTTCTGGAGTGGCGCAGAGCGCAAAGTCAGCGGCCTCCGGCCCGGCGGCGGGGCCCTTCATCCAGATCGATGACGTGGCCCGTTTCTATAAGGTCTACGACGCTGCGGGCGGACATCCGACCGCCGAGCAGCTTCAGCGCGACTATATCGATCCCGGCTCGGACGGGCTTCATCACCTGGCGAAGGTACGCAACGTCTCTGGCGCCACGATCGCTAAAACATTGGCCGAGCATCCGGAGATCTACTCCAATGCCAAGCGCTGCATGGCGGTCTTACCGCGCGTGCGTGAGCGCCTGGAGGTCGCGCTCCGCAAGCTGGGCAGTCTCTATCCGGAGACGCGATTCCCGCCGGTGACGATCGCTGTGGGCCGAGGAAAACCCGTAGCCATTGGTGGCCCCACCGACGGAATCCAGGTCGGCCTTGAGGCCCTTTGCGCGACCGACTGGTTAAATCCGAACGTGGAGGAACGGTTTGTGCACGTGCTGGCTCATGAATATACCCACGTCCAGCAGGCGCCGGCGCTCACCAATAATGAGCATCCCACGGTGCTCCAGTTATCCCTGGTCGAAGGTGCGGCCGAATTCACGGCCGAACTCATTTCAGGGGAAGTCGCGTATTCCAACTTCAGAGCGTCGACAACGGGGCGCGAAAAAGAAATCGAAACGGCCTTCGTCTCTGACGAAGACAAGACCGACCTCTCCAACTGGTTTCAGAACAGCACGCGGGAAAAGCCGGGCGACCTCGGCTACTGGGTCGGATATCGTATCGTCAAATCGTATTATCAGCATGCCGATGACAAGCCCCGAGCCTTTCGCGAAATCCTCGAAATGACCGACCCGAAGGCGTTCCTGGCGAAGAGCGGCTGGTATCCCGGCATTCCGCTTCTATAACGACCCCCTCGGCAACGCGCTTGGATGGACCGATCCCGAGATTCGAAACGCTCTGCTTTTCTAGATATTAACTGTTGCAATTAGCGTTTGCACTCATGGATGCCTGGACCAACCGCTTTGCTTCCGCTCGGATTTCGTCCAGATACTTCAAGGCAACAATTTGCCAGGAGGCGCGGGGTTATTAATCCTTGGGCCGCTTGTTGTTCTCGACCAGATCGAAGACGAGCTTGATGCAACCCAGCAAGCAGAAAATCAGGGCGGCAATCAGCGCTTTCCATGGCCTCATTCACGTTCCTCGGATTAGAGGTGACTCTACGCTGCGCCGGGACTATGCCGAAAGAGTACAGGGTACTGATTACAGTGCTATTACCGATGGGCGGGAGCCTTCAGTTTAGACAAACACTTTGTCGAAATTCGACATTTGCCCGGATTCACCCGGTATTAAACGCAGTGAACCGCGCGTTTGGGTATCTGCAACGAGTTCCACCAAACATCTCGCACCGCAAAAAAGGCGGGACCGAAGTCCCGCCTTCTATTTTCAGCTTTCTGGTTTGCGTTTACTTGCCTGTTCCCGAAAGCGGTAGCTGCTGCGGACTGCTCGGAGCACTGTCGGTGAAAGTTACGGCGCCGGTGAGCGCTCCGGATTGCGTCGGAGTAAATGTGACCGCAATCTCACAAGTCGCGCCAGCCGCCACGTTGCCACCGTTCACGCATGGAGTTACTTTCTTGGTCGCTTTGACCGTCGCCAATGCGAAGTCACCGCTGGCCGCGATAGTGGTGATGGTCAACGTCGCGTTTCCGGAGTTGGTCACTTTGACTTTCTTGGCTGCGCTGGTAGTGCCAACGGCAACCTTGCCCCACTTCAGCGAAGTGGGATCCAGCGTCACCCCTGCCTGGCCAACACCGCATCCCTCGAACACGAATGATCCGATGCGCGTGCTCCAGTTGTAGTACCCAAAGGCTTGCAGGTACTCGTCCACATACCAGAAGGTGCAGTCGTCGCTGGGATCAACTTGCATTGCCGTGTAATCGCCCCAACGATTGGCATACGTACCATTGTCCTGTGATCCAGAGCCCTCGATGATGCTGGCTTCGGTTTCCATGGTGCCCAAAGGATCGCTGGGTACGCGTCCGGTAAAGCGGACGGCGGGGTAGACGCTAGTGCTCGAAGCGCTATATCCCAGGGCGATATCTTCGTTCTGGTCTTCGGCCAGGCTCGACATCCAGCGATACGTGGCGTCGGGAGCGAACGTCCCTTGCTGATTGAGCGTGACCTTGCCCGCGGGGTCGTAGATTTCATACCAGCGCGCGGCGACTTGATCTCCATTTTCCACGGCATGGCTGACCACGGCTCGATCATGATCGGCAAAGTGGCGAATGGCAAAGCGATACATCAGTCGATCGCCCAGTGTGTCGAGCTCCTGTGTAGTTCCAGGTTGCGGAACGCACGTGCCAAATCCAACACCGCAAGACAGGTTGTCATTGGCGACACTGATGGTTGTCGGAGCAGAAAGACTAGCCTTGCCGGTCGCGAAGTCGAGTTTCAGTTTTCGCAGATACAGTTCGCCCGGGTTGCTATTCTGCCACGTCAGGAATAACCCTGGCGTCTTGTCCACCGGCGGAGTGGGTCCATCCATGTCAGAGGGCAAATAGCTGCCTTCGTCACTCGGAGTCATCTGGCAGAGCATCGCCGCCGTCGCACTTCCCGCCAGCATAGCCGTGCGGTCGAAACCGCAGAGATCCGCGCCGGCAAAACTTTCTCCACCATCAAAAATGTTGTAAGTGGCGAGATAAGCGCTATTGCTGGCCGTAGCCCAAACGCTGAGCTTGTCATAGTCGTTCAGGTTGCCGCCAAAACTGTAAAAATAGAGAGCGTACGATCCCGTCGCATCGTTCGTCGTAGAAACAGCAACGCACTCTCCATAGCTGCCGGCGTAGTTGTCTCCGATACCGGCAACCACCCAGCGGTCGGCGGGACGGTCGTAGAGCACGATGGGGTCGACGATGTAAGTAGTACAAAGTCCGCCGATCGGGCCAAACAGCGTCGGCAGGTTCGTGGGGCCGGCAAGAAGTGTGCCGGTCTTGCTGTACACGGACAGATAGGTGTTTACGGTCGCCCCGATCTCGGTCGGACCCACCGCCAGGTTGGAATCCGATGGAATCCAGCCGTTCGATCCGATGCCATCAAAATTTATCCCTTGGTTGACCCCGACTTGCGGCAGCACTTCGGTCTGCAGTGCCGGGTCCAGTTGCCACGGACCGCGAACGGCGCGGTTCACCAGCGGACTTCGCCGAGGTTCCGGCATTTCCCGGGCCTGAGGTTGCAGCTCGATCGGAAGTTCGGAGACGCGCTGTGAAACCCCGAACGCAGACGGGTAAGTCACGCTGGTCTGATTCTTGCCGGTTTGATTCTTGATCGTTTCGGCCCAGGCCAGCGTCGTCAACGCCAACCCGCATAGGATGACAGTTCGAAGCACTCGAATCATAGGGGTCCTCACGTGAAACAGGCTCAGTCAGGCTGCCGGATGGGGGAAACAATCTCGCGGCAAGTCGAGACCTACGATTCTGCCTAGTTGTGGGCGAGCGGTCAAGACGAAAAAAAGACGGGATCGGGAATTGGCATTCCCTTTCCAGCGAGCCGAACCGGCGAAAAGAGCAACCCCCGGTGGATCAGAAATGCAGACGCGGGAGTGCAACTCTGGGGATCGTCACCGTGCGCCCGCATCCGTGATTACCTCGGGA
Source organism: Terriglobales bacterium (assembly GCA_050010155.1). Lineage (GTDB taxonomy): Bacteria > Acidobacteriota > Terriglobia > Terriglobales > Acidobacteriaceae > Acidiflorens. Next base: position 91,504 of record JBEKLO010000001.1, on the reverse strand, counting down.
CAAGCACGGCACGCATCGTCTCCCGCCTGCAAGTGCCAACGGCATTGCGGCCGTATCGAACACTCGGGAAGCACAAACGGTTCGCTCCGAGCGCCGGCCCGGTCTTCGTGTTCACTGACAACGCGTTTGACGATGCCACATTTGCCATCGGTCCACTGGACGCATCCCCCGCGCTTGCAGGTGCTGCTGAACCGGAATCGCTTTTCGGGAGAACGGCCTTGTCGCGCTACTTCTACGAAAGCCGCATCCACCACGATGCGTTCCTTCGAAAACGCCACCGAGCCGTCCCCCAGAACAATCCCAATCAAACTAGCGCCCGCTTCGCACGACCAGCTTGGGCAAAGGATCGTTGAGTTTACCGTCGTTGAATCTGATACAGACGAGTCCGCCATAAACGTCTCGCCTTACGCGGCGTTCTCCGACCGGTTCCCAGCCTTGTTCGTGACGGAGAAATTGCTCTCCACCGCCTTTGCCGCTTCCACCGCCTTAAGCAGCAGCCCGCCATACCAGTTGTGCGGGCGATAAAGAAAGGTCCCCGCGCCCGATGCCCCGCTTCCCGGAGCAGGCGCCTGGCCTTTCGTTTGCCCTCCCTGTAAGTCGAGTCGTGCCAGTTCGGTTAAGACAGCTCCCTGAATCGCGGACGCTATCTTCTCTTTTTGATGGTCGCTCAGTTGGACGGAGTCCACTCTGAAAATAAAATCGGCCATACTGCCTCCTAGGCGGCGCATTCCATGCCGCTCTCAGATAGTGCAAACCAGAGCCAGATCGTTTCACTCAGGCGAACCTGCGGACAGGAAACCTGGGAGAGACGGTGCCTTGCTTGACTCACCCGGCCGATGAAGATAGGCTTTGCGCTGCGGTAAGGCAGCCGTTGCCTTACCCGGAAATTCCAATCTCACCACTCGTCTCAAAAAAGGAGAATGAATGAAGCGTAGCGCCTCGATTTTCGCGGTCGCTGTAGTGTGTCTGGCCCTGGCCGGTTCGATGTTTGCCGACAGCAAAGCCTTTGTTGGTACCTGGAAGTTAAACCTGGACAAGTCGAAGTACGCAGCGGGGACGGCTCCGAAAAGCCTGACGCGCACGGTGTCAGCGGATGGCGACGCCGTGACCTACAAGTTCGACGGCGTAAGCGCCGCCGGCACCCCCTTCAGTTTCAGCTTCACCTCCAAGTACGACGGCAAGGATGCCGAAATGACCGGAACCGGCACGCCCTATGGCGCGGACCACATTGCCATCAAGCAGGTGAACTCGCACGAGACGACATCCACGTTGAAAAAGGGAGACAAAATTGTAGGCAGCACCACGGCAACGGTTTCTCACGATGGAAAGATGGCGACGCTGACCTCAAAAGGCACGGACGCGAACGGCAAGCCGGTGAAATCGGTATCGATTTACGACAAGCAGTAAGTAAACGAACCGTAGGGCGGCCCATCCTTAACGTCGCGGGTTTTGCGACGTTCGGGTGGGATTCCACCGACGGCGGCGGTAGCAGCAGGAAGTGACGAAATGACTCTGCCCGCTGTGGTGAAAGCGCGCCGGTTCCCGTCCCATCAGAGCGCCTTCCCAACCCTGTATCCTGAGCGCAGCGCTGTGAGCGAAGCGAAGCAGCGCGGAGTCGAAGGACCCCTGCGTTCTTCTCCCCACGCCGGCTGCCCCATCCTAACGTCGTGTTTTTCGACGTTAGAGCCTGCCCTGAGCGAAGCCGAAGGGGTGGAATTCCACGGCAGCGTGGAGCTAGGGATTTTGCCTTGGTCCTTGTTTTTGGGTGGCGCAGCGGTTAGCCGCTGCGATTCAAGCGCTCAATTTCGACGGCCGGATGGCGGGTAGCGTGGCCCCCTGATCCAGCGGGAATTACCATCACAATGAGTGCCCCATTAATGAGTGCCCCATTCTTGCGCGTTTTGTGCGCAAGAGTGGGATTCCACGTCAGCGTCGAGCCAGGGATCTTGGCATTGGCCTCTGGGTAGTGCGGCGGTTCCGGTTCCACGCCGGCCTGAGCACCCTCCCAACCCTTCGTCCATCTAGCGCCTGAAGCGCACACTTGGATTAGACTTCTCCCATTACGAATGAAGGAGCAAATCATGTCCAAAGCAATCGTTCGTTTCCTCGCCATCTTGGGCGCTCTCTGGCTCATCGGAATGGTCATCGTGCTGGTGACTGTGATCGGAATGAAGGGCAAAGTTCCATCCAAGACGATTCTCGAAGCCAATTTCCAAGAGGCGTTTCCCGAGGACATCCCGAACACTCCGACGGCGCAATTGATGTTGAACCAGCGCGAGACGCTGCGTGACGTGCTCGATGCGATCGATCGAGGAGCGAGCGACGATCGCGTCGTCGGCATGATTGCCAGGATCGGCGCGGCTCCGATGGGAATGGCGCAGACGCAGGAGATTCGCGACGCGGTGGAGAGATTTCGCGCCCACAAGAAATTTGCCGTCGCGTACTCAGAAACCTTTGGAGAGTTCGGCCCAGGCAACAGCGCGTATTACCTGGCGACCGCGTTCGATCATATCTATCTGCAACCTTCGGGAGACGTAGGACTGACAGGCATCATCATGGAGTCGCCCTTCGTGAAAGGAACGTTGTCGAAGCTCGGCATGTCTTTTCATGGCGATCACCGCTACGAATATAAGAATGCCCTCAACGCTCTAACCGAGACTAAGTACACTGCGCCGCACAAAGAAGCAATGACGGCGATCATGAATTCATGGTTCAACCAGATGAAGGAAGGTATCTGCCAGGCGCGGCAGATCGCGCCCGACAAGTTCCAGGCGCTGGTCGACGCTGGACCTTATCTAGGCAAAGAAGCAGTAGCCGCGAAACTGGTAGATGCGGTCGCGTATCGCGATGAGGTCTATGGCGACGTGAAAAGCAAGGCAGGCGATGGAGCGGAATTCTTATACCTCGACAAGTATTTGAGTCGAGCCGGTCGTCCGCACGAGAGAGGAAAGACCGTTGCGCTGGTGTTTGGCGTAGGCGATGTTACCCGCGGCAAAAGCGATTACGATCCCGTCCAAGGCAGCCAGAATATGGGCTCGGATACGGTAGCAGGCGCAATTCGAGCGGCCGCCGAAGATAAGGATGTAAAGGCAATCCTGTTTCGTGTGGACAGTCCAGGAGGATCGTATGTTGCCTCCGATACCATCTGGCGCGAAGTGATGCGCGCGCACCAGGCAGGGAAGCCGGTGATTGTTTCAATGGGAAATCTGGCCGGATCGGGCGGATATTTCGTAGCGATGGCAGCCGACAAGATCGTCGCCGAGCCAGGCACGATCACGGCCTCGATCGGAGTGCTCGGCGGCAAGGTGCTGACCAGCGGCTTGTGGGACAAAGTCGGACTTTCATGGGACGAAGTGCATCAAGGCGAGAACGCCACCATGTTCACCGGCACACACGATTACACCCCCGCCGAATGGGGACGATTCCAGGCGTGGCTCGACCGTGTGTATGTGGATTTCACCAGCAAGGTAGCCGATGGCCGCAAGCTTCCGCAAGAAAAGGTCCTGGAAATTGCCAAGGGACGAATCTGGTCGGGACAGGATGCAAAGAACCTTGGCTTGGTCGATGAACTCGGCGGCTACGATACCGCGCTGAAGCTGGCGAAGAAAGCGGTCGGAGTTCCCGAAAGCGACGATGTCAAGATCGTGGTTTTTCCCCGGCCGAAAACACTTCTTCAAAGCGTAATCGATCGCCGTGGTCCTGATAACAGTGATAAAGAAGCTGTCGGGCAGACGCTAGCGCGCATTTTGGAGGTAGTGCAGCCAGTAGCGCGTCAACTGGATGCAGTTGGGATCAAGAACAAAGACTCAGATCAGGATGACGTGCTGCGGATGAACCAGGTGCCCAGCAGCCGGTAGTAACTCGATCGTCTACGAGCGCCAAGATCCGGTGAGTGCCCGGTACATTTCAGATTTGGCGCTTCCTTTTTTCCATCGCAGGACTCTAAGGAACAGAAACCGGATTGACGCTGTCGGGTGACTGTCAGTATCGTTTTGCGGAAGTTAAGAACTGGATTCGAACGATTTCCACTTGTGTTCCGAAAGGAAGAGCTCATGAGCGAAGATGCTAAGAAGGAACTGGTTTCGCGGCGTGGATTCCTGGGGATGGGATCGGCGGCGCTAGCGGCTGCAGGCATGCTATCGGCAACGAATGCCGCGGGTCAGGAGCAGAAACCCTACCCGACGAAGGACGATCGAAGCGCCAGCGCACCGGGACCCGGTAATCCCGCACTGGATGCGCAAAATCCCGATTCCTTTTTACCGCCATCCTCCGACGCTGGCGGCGTGCAGACATTCAAATATCCTTTCGGACTTGCTCACAAGAGAATGCAAGAGGGCGGATGGTCGCGCGAGGTTACGGTCCGCGAACTTGCGGTTTCCAAGTCGATTGCCGGCGTGGATATGAGATTGACGGCAGGAGGCATACGAGAACTCCATTGGCACACTGCCGCAGAGTGGTCCATTATGCTCTACGGAAGTGCGCGCATCACGGGGCTGGATGCAGAGGGTAAGAGCTTCGTCACCGACGTGAAGGAAGGCGACCTCTGGTATTTTCCCACCGGAATTCCGCATTCCATTCAAGGACTGGGTCCAGACGGTTGCGAGTTCTTGCTGGTGTTCGACGACGGCAACTTCTCGGAATACGAGACGGTGTTGCTTACGGACTGGATGGCGCACACTCCGCACGACATACTGTCGGCAAACTTTGGCGTGAGCCAGCAGGCGATGGAAAAAATGGTGAAGCGCGAGAAATTCATTTTCCAGGCCGCGGTGCCCGGCCCGCTGGCTGACGACCAGAAGGCAGCGGCTGGCTCGCTGGGCTTGTCATCACAGGATTTTGCCTTTCGTACTTCACAACTGCCGGTTACCAAGCGCAGCAAAGGCGGCGAGGTGAAGATCGTTGATTCAAGCAAGTTCAAGGTCTCAACCACCATCGCGGCGGCGATCGTCACGGTCCATCCCGGAGGAATACGCGAGTTGCACTGGCATCCGAATGCCGACGAATGGCAATACTTCATGAGCGGCAATGGAAGGATGACCGTGTTCGCTACCGGAGGCCGTGCGCGCACCATGGATTTTCAAGCCGGGGACGTTGGCTATATACAGAAGACGCTTCCGCACTACATCCAGAATACCGGGAGTACCGATCTGAAATTTCTGGAGATGTTCAAGAGCAGCTTTTATCAGGATTTGTCATTGTCGGAGTGGCTGACCCACGAACCGCCGGAGCTCGTGCTTGCGCATCTGGGAATCGATAAGGCTACGCTCGATGCGATTCCAAAGGAGAACGTCGCGGTAATGCCGAAATAGATTGGCGCCGGCGGCCAGCTTCGATGTACCAAGTGCCGCAAAACGCAATAGATGACCATGGTACAATGACCATGAGCATGGGAGGCCGGCATGAAGACGATGGCGGCGGGTGCCTTCAAGGCACGTTGCCTGGCGGTGATGGACGAAGTGCAGGCGAAGCGCGAGGCGATTGTCATCACGAAGCGCGGCAAACCGGTCGTGAAGCTGGTTCCGGCAGACGCGGAGAAGGACGACATCTTTGGCTTGTATCAAGGGAAGGTGAAAATTCTCGGCGATATTGTGGGGCCGATACTCTCTCCTGAGGAGTGGGGAGACCTCTATTGATTCTGCTGGACACGCACGTCGTCCTTTGGCTGCTGACTGATCCGGTGCGGTTGTCGAAGGCAGCGCGTGCAGCCATCGACCATGTCCGCCGGAACGGGGGCGGCTTGGCTATTTGCGGGATCACTCTGCTGGAGATTGCGACCGCTAACCTGAACGGAAGAATCTCCCTCACCATGAGTTTGGAGTCTTTCTTGAAAGACATAGAAGAGCGTTTCGTGGTGCTGCCGACCAGCGCACGGGCCTGTGCGCGCACCCTGACGTTGCCCGCGGGCTATCCGAAAGATCTGGCGGACCGGGTGATTGGGGCGACGGCGCTGGTGGAAGGGATGGGCCTGGTCACGGCGGATCGAGAGATTCGGCGAGCGAAAGTCGTCAAGACGATCTGGTAACAGTGGCCGGGTGCTCGGCGGTCAGTTATCAAGCTAGTCCTCTCACTTGGGGAATGGTTGTCAGTTATCGGTTATCAGTTGTCAGTTAGTTTTCAGCTGTTTGGGCAATAAAAAAGGGTGCGGAAATAGAATCCGCACCCTTTCTCTACTACTAATTCTATTTTATCAAATTGGAGTGGTGGAACGGACAAGGTTTGTGACTTTATATTTCGTGGCGGGTCAGCGGGTTGCGGGGAAAAGGGGGCTGCGGGGGGCTTGACAGATTCTGGGGGAACTTACCCAAATTATGGGCACCGGGGAGGGTTAGTCGGGGGCCTCGGCGAGTTTAATTGCCTGTTTTCAACAGTCTGGGCTTTGACGCTTCGGTGCCCTGTGCGAACATGGTGCGGTGCCCAAGCGTCTAATCCGTGGGGTGATCAAAGCAGTAGTCGGAATTGCTGCTGTAGTGTTTATCTTTGCGCGATTCACGACGAAGGCCGGGTTGCTTCTCTTCGTGGCGTCAACCATCGTGCTTCTCGTTTGCTTCGGTCTATTGAAGCTCTTGGAGGAAGATGATGAGAACACCGGCTATTGGCCCGGTGACCCGAAGCAGTAGTGCGCCGGGTTCTGAGTGTAAATGGCTGTTTTCAGCAGTTAAGATAACATCGGCGATAGGAACACACGGTAATGTGGATCAAGAGAATTCTCGAATCGTTGTTTCCGGGCGACCAACTCAGAACCTTATTTCAGATGATTGGAGTATTCGCGTTGATCATCTGCTACGGAGTGTTGCGAGCGAAGATGTGGCAACGTCACGGAGGCAGCGCCGTCTTTCTTACAAAACAGAGATTTCAAAGGCTGTTCAGTAGGGAGAAAAATGTAGACAACGGGCTACGGTAACGGCATCATGACCCGAAGCGCCTGTTCTTCTCAATGAGTGAAATCGCCTGATTTGAACAATCATCAGAAATACCAGTCATCGAACTTGCGGTCATTCACATACGTGAACGATTGGCCGTGTTCTCTAAACCACGTCTGCCATTTCTTGATGATCGTAGTCTGCGCGTCCAGCGGTGCGACCCATACCCTGTCGCGGGACATCCAAGTGCCGAAAAAATTGACCTCATCTGTTTTTGGATCATGATCTAGGAAGTGCGCTTCATACTCCGTCAGGTCGGCCTTTGTAGGGCCGCGAAAGTTCAGGCCAGTAAGTGACCGCAGTGCGCGAATGTTCCAGATGACTTGCGGATGGTTGCCCGTCATGTATTGACCACGTCGAATCGGCTTCAATGTAGCGATGAGCAGTTCGGTTGATCGGCGAGGGTTCTTGTAGAGAATTTCAAACTTGATGACCCTTGGAGTCAGTCTCTTCACCTAGTCGCGCTATCGCCGCTTTGATTTCGGGATCAGACGGCAATCGTTGGCTGAATGCCTCTGCTGACGGAAGGGAGAGAACTACGGCGGCTAGGGCGATCAGACAGCCGCGCATAGCTTAAATTCTAGCCCCACTATGGGTAATTGGCGTAATATCGCGATTTCACTCGTTGAGTGCAATCGTCATTGCCGCCAGCGAGAGGGTTGGAGAAATCTCTACTCCACCGTCACTACTTGGGAATGTTTCATCTGTGCGGGAAAAATCTCCTGACGCTGCAGTGTTCGGTATAGGTTGTAGGGGTCCTCCGACTGCGCGGGGACTTCACTTCGTGAAGTCCCTGCTGCACTCAGGATGACAACGGAGGGGAATGCATAGGTCCTTCGCTGCGCTCAGGATGCATTACCGTAAACATCTTGCGCCCCAGCTATTGCGCCCAGCTATTCAACCGTCACCGATTTGGCCAGATTCCTCGGCTGATCGACGTCGCAGCCTCGGCGCACGGCGATGTGATAGGCGAGCAGTTGCAGGGGGACGATTTCCAGAATTGCCGAGAGTTCCTCGGGCGCGGGCGGAACGAAGAGCACGTGGTCGGCCTCTTCGATAATCTCTTTGTCGCCTTCGGTGGCGAGCGCGATCACGATGCCGGAGCGCGCTTTTACTTCTTTCAGGTTCGACATCGTTTTTTCGTAACGGACCATCGATTGCGGGCTCGTCACGTCGCGCGTGGCGATGATGACGACCGGCAGATTTTCGTCAATCAGCGCATTCGGTCCATGCTTCATCTCGCCTGCGGGATAGCCTTCGGCGTGGATGTAGGAAATTTCTTTGAGCTTGAGTGCGCCTTCGAGGGCGATGGGGTAGTGAATGCCGCGTCCGAGAAAAAGAAAGTCTTGAGCGCGGACGTAAGTCTTGGCTAGTTCATCGCACGCTTCATCATGGGTAAGAATCTGTTCCAGCTTGCCTGGAATGCGCATAAGTTCTTGCACGGCGGATTGAGCCTGTTCGGGCGTCATCGCGCCGCGCACTTGCGCTAGATACAAGGCGAATAAATAAAGAGCCGTCAGTTGCCCCGTAAATGCCTTGGTCGAAGCCACGCCAATTTCCGGTCCGGCGTGGGTGTAGACGGTTCCGACCGCCTCACGCGTAATCATGGAACCAACCACGTTGCAGATGGCCAGGGTCTGGGAGCCCTTGGCTTTGGCTTCACGCTGGGCGGCGATGGTGTCGGCGGTTTCGCCGGATTGCGAAATCAGCATGGTCATTGTGTCGGGCCCAAGAATCGGGTCGCGATAGCGCCATTCGCTGGCGTAATCGACTTCGACCGGAACGCGCGCGAGGTTTTCGATCATGAACTTGCCGGCCAGTCCGGCATGCCAACTGGTGCCGCAGGCGGCGATATTAATTTTCTTCAGCGCCTTGAACTCGGCTTCGCTGACGTGCATTTCATTGAGGAAGATGGCGCCGGTATCCTGCGAGACACGGCCGAGCGTGGTATCGCGGACGGTGCGCGGCTGCTCATAGATTTCCTTGAGCATGAAATGCTTGAAGCCGCCCTTCTCGGCCATGATGGGATCCCAGGTGATGCGCTGGGCTTTGCGTTCCACCGGATTGCCGTCGAAATCGGTTACGCGCACGCCATCTTGCGTGAGGATGGCCAGATCGCCATCGTCGAGAAAGAAAAGGTCGCGGGTATGATCGAGGAGCGCGGGTACGTCAGAGGCAACAAAGTATTCGTCCTTGCCAAGGCCGATGACGACGGGCGGTCCATTGCGCGCCGCGACGATCTTGTTCGGTTCATCGACCGCGATCACCACCAGCGCGAATACTCCGGTAAGCTCCTTGACCGCTTGGCGCACAGCTTCTTCGAGTTTCAACGCCGGGCGCTGGCCGTTGCCCGATGGCAGGTAATACTTCTCGATTAAGTGGGCGATGATTTCGGTATCGGTTTCGGTGGTGAATTTATGCCCTTCAGCGGCTAACTTTTTCTTCAGCGAAAGATAGTTTTCGACAATCCCGTTGTGCACGACCACGATTCTGCCGGTGCAGTCGCGATGGGGATGGGCGTTTTCTTCGGTGGGGCGGCCATGCGTGGCCCAGCGGGTGTGTCCGATACCGTAGGTGCCGTCGAGCGGCTTGAGGCGGATCACTTCTTCCAGATTGCGCAACTTGCCTTCGGCGCGACGGATTTCGAAGCCACCGCCGTTTCCGGCTACCGCGATTCCCGCCGAGTCGTAGCCGCGATACTCCAGCTTTCTCAGGCCCTCAATGATGACGGGGACGACCGACTTCTTTCCGACATATCCCACAATGCCGCACATGGTCGAATCGACTCCTTGGCGAAATGGTTCAGTGGGGAACCCGGCGATGTTTCAAAGAAACACTGCCGTCACGCACAACCGGGAATTTACTCTTCGAGGGAGAAACGAAACTCTTCAATGACCGGGTTCGTGAGAACTTCTCGCGCCATCCGCTCTACTTCCGCTTGCGCCTCGTCCTTTGAGATGCCGCCATTGAGAGTAATTTCGAAGTACTTTCCTTGCCTCACATCGTGCAAACTCTTGTAGCCGATTTTCGTAAGGGCGCCGTGGATGGTCTTACCCTGCGGATCCAGAACGCTCTTCTTCAGCGACACGTAAACGTAGGCTTTCATCAACTCACTGATTATACGTCAGGTGGTATCGAAACTGGACTGTGGTTTTCGTTATAGGGGGTATGGGCGCAAGCCAAAGCACTGCGCGAGGGCGAGTCCGTAACTTATTTAGAAGACGATAGTTGACTGTCCAACTCTGCGATCGCTTGCTCCAGCATTTGGCGATGACGAGGGTTGCTGGCGGCCTGCAGTTGTTGAGTGAGGCGTTCTCGGGAAAGAAGCAAGCCTTCGCGTTTCCGGTTGCGTTTTTGCTCGTCGGGGGAAAGCGGTGCGCCGGCGGCTTTCCGCTGCTCGACGCTTGCTTCTTGCTGTTGTTCTACAGACTTGCTTTCCCAGCCGCGTGCCATTTAAGTCACATCATACCGCGCTTGCGGTTGACGTCAATCGAGCGTTCTCGGAAAATGCCGGAGCCGTCAAGCACCTTTGGAGTGCACTAATTCTTGCCCGGCAGATGAAAATCCGCGGATTCGAAATAGTGTTTCTGACGTCCGCTCGTACTGATCCGCGAAGGTCGGAAGCGACCGCGCATGTCTCCCCGGTAATAGGACCGCATTCATCAGGTAGAGGCACGCCGGGATGGTTTGCAAGCGCAGCCGAAAAGCACTCTCGGAAAGCTGACGACCGGATGCTGCGATTCCCGGGTTCGGGCTCCGTTGCGCGGCTTGCCCAACCTTGGCAAGCGCCATTGCCGCCCTTCCCGCTTCCCAACTGTAGATGAATGCTGCCCACGCCCGTTGCCGCTTAATCTCACGGAATTTCCTCGGCGGTAAATGCTCGCGAAGGAACGTTTCCTCATCGGAGTCGACCAGGTTTCTGAAGGCCTCGATGTCGAGAGAGCGGAACTCCTGGACAGCGTTTTCCAAATCGCCCGGGTTAGTGCGGCGACGGATGGCAACATACACCAAGACCGTCAGCGCACTGAGTCCAACGGCGACCAAAGTCCAAGCGGCAATCATTGCCGGAGCAACTGTTGCAATTCCCTGTTCCAAGTCTCTACCTCCTCGTCAGGAATAGCTGTGGGGGACTTAGGTTTTGGGGGGAACACAGGTTCAGTTTCGGGCGCCAGCACATACCCGATCCAGATCAAAACACAAACCAGGTAGTCTCCGCTGGTCAGCCAGTTCAGAAACTCCGTCCAGGTTAAGCTGGTGAATTCCGCGCGCAGAGCGAAGCTGGCAACGTCAACGCTGGCGAGGACTCCAAGGCCCAGAATAATACCGAGCGCAGGGCGGCGCCACGAGAGACCCATCAAACGGGAGAATAACAACAAGAAAACGACCATGCCAGATTGAACTATGGCCGCTCCCCGATTGATGTCGACAACCCCTGCAAACCACTTAACACTAATGCTTCCCGGTTGATAGACAGCGAGTAAAACACTCACAGCAAGCAGTAACCCGGTCACGCATTGCAGCGATCGCCGGGCTACCGCCCTTAGTAACTTGGATTCGCGAAACAAATCTCTAGAAACCTCGTCAATCACGCCGAAGAGCAAAACGATGCTGAGCAACTGCGTGGCGGACCAGGCATACCCCAGTTGGTTGCCGCCGGTCAGGATGAAACACAAAGTGAACACCCAGATGAACCCAGCTAACTCGCAAAGCATATACGTGAAAAAGATGGGTAACCCCCGATACAAACGGCGTCTGTAAAAAACGACCGTAAGTATAGCGAGAAGTACATGGGACGAGATCCACAGGAATAAGAACGGCACCTTTCGCCAGTCAATTGCGAGTATTGCAGACAGCACCTTGTGCCAACTGATTGCAGACAGCACGTGGTGCCAACCGATTCCGAGCATCCCTCAGGACTATAGCCCCGTCATTGCTCTTTTTCAACTGAGAAAGGCGCCGCGATTCCGTTCCACGCTACTAGCAATTCACCCCTGGCATACAACAGCCCTGGGGAGTGCAGTAGGGTACGGGGTTGTCGGCCAAACTTGGAAGCGCCGCGGATGTCAGGAACATTGCCAATGCAGCCAAAACCAGCATAAGTCGTTTCACGGTAGATCTCCTTTGCGAAAGAATTCGCACCGTGATACATTGCTGGCGAAAGATGGTTTTTTTTCATTTAGTTCACTTTCGATGTCGTTCCGGAATTCGTAAATTCGATGAGGCTAAAATCCGCTCTCGAGGACTTTGAAAAAAATACCCTGGGCGCAGTTCCTGGATTGTTGGGCCGACTTTCCTATGTGGGTAAGTTGCACGACGGCGAAGGAACGTACCGGCACTGGGGTATGACAAAAGTGTATGGTGACGCTGCCGCACAATCTGCAATGCGTGCGTCGCACCGGGTCGTGCTATTTGAAGTCCTGAAGAAACCTCTGGCTGTATTGCATAAAGAAGTATTGGCGTCATGCTCGAATGAGCACACGACGGAACGGGAGTTCCTAGCTTCGCTTCGGCAATGTCCACCCAAGCCGCTGTCGCCGGCGGCGCACGCACATCTCAGATCAGTGCTGAGCGCGCTTTCGGCGTTAGTTGAGAGTCGGGGTGATGCCAATCCCCAAGGTGCATCGCAACCCCGACAACCTGTCCAAGAACCTCCGCCTCCTGCGGGTATCTAAGGACTCGCACTGGAACGGGAGACAGAGGATGAGGTTGTAAGACGATGGAGTCACGCTTGATCGAGCACCAGCAACAGGTATATCCATCGCGCATTTCCACAAAGTAAATCGGACGCTCGAATTCCGACCGCCATCCACCTTCCCCGACCTTGTCCTTGGTTCCGTCTACTTGCACGAAACTCCCCGGTGGGAGAATGGGATACATGGTGAAATCTTCCGATCCGACATACCCATAGGTGTAGCGGTCGTCTTTAAACTGCTCCAGGAAGGCCATGGGCACAGTGCCCCATTGCTCCACAGCGCGTCGTAAGTCGGTCGTTTTCTGAAGCGTAAACCCGGGATCGAACTTCGTGGGTACCTGCAATTGGGTGACATTGCTTACCGCTTCCGTCACATGAGACTTCTGCGGATGGCCGAAGCCTATGTCGGCTGAGATGCTATCAAGTTCGAGGCCATAGAAGGACAGTAGCTCGCGATACTCTCGGCGATAAATGGCGGCAAAAGAATAGAGTCGAAAAATACTCGGAATAATGCCTTTGGTTTCAATGTCGGATAGGCGACTGGGCGGAATTGAGAATTCGTCATTCTCAAATCTCTGTGCGATCTGATTACTGGCAAGTTCCACATCCCTCATGCGATATCCGAGGGTCTCGCGCAGTGTCCGTAGCCTTTGTCCGCCATTCAGTTGCACGACCGCCAACCTCTAAGCCTATTCTATCATCGGCTCCAATGGCGCAATAAGGACATGCCTCCTCCACGATTTCCTGATTTTGAAACAGAAAGGGCCGCACGGTTACAGTCCAGTTCCCTCAGAATCAGTCCAGGGCAAGACGGTCCGTGGCGGCATGCCGGCAGGCGCCGCAAGCGTCTGTTCGGTTTTCGTAACAGGAAAATTGCTGCCTTGCCTCGGACTCGGGGATGGGATAAGAATGGTTTTCCCGGAAGATACACCCGTCCAGGAAAACGGTGTTGCAGAACCTGACAGGCCTCACGATTGGGGAGAATGAGATTGGTTCCCGAATGCAGGAACCGACGCGACGACACCGGGATGTGAACGTGGATTCGCAACTTGGCAGCTTGCGATGACCCCGAGTTTCTGCTCAAGACAGGCGACCCGCCGTTTTGCAATGCAACAGATGGACGAGGTTCTTGAATGCCAGAAAGCGGAGCCGCACCCGAGGGAGATGCCTCGGCAGAAACCAAGCGGTATCGGTTACTGCTCGAGATCCACGACCTGGTGGCGCGAGCTCAGAACTTGCCCGACGCGTTCAAGAAATTCGCCCCTCCAGTGCTGGCCCTGACGGGAGGGGAATTGCTGAATCTGTCGGTCCACGATCCGCGCCGGGATTGCATGCAGATGCATTACTGGAAAAAGAATCAAGAAAGTGGTGACTTCGACGCTTTTCCTGTAGAGGAAGATGCGAGCGGATGGGTATGGCAACATCAGGAACTCGTGGCGATTCCCGACACCGAAGTGGAGAATCGCTTTCCTAATTTCGTGCCCGTGCTGCTCAATCACGGTGTCCGATCCTACATTGCCGTGCCGATGACGACGGGTTCGAATCGTTTCGGCGCGGTGGGCCTGGGTAAGAATCTTCCCGAGGTCCCGAACGACGAGGACATCGAATTGCTCTCACGGGTCGCGACAATGGGAGCGCTAGTGCTGCAGAAGGACCGAGCCTACAGCGCGTTTGAGGAACAGAAGAGTCTGGTCGCCATCAGCCGTGAACTGAGTGCCAGCCTTGAGCTGGAGAAGTTGCTCCCCGCGATTCTTGCCAGCGTTCGGAACATCGCGCGCTACGACCGCACCGTCCTCTGCCTCCTGGACGAGGGCGGCAAGAACATTCACCTGTATGGAGACGCCCTGGAGTGGGAGCCTTTCGTCAACCGCCACGGGACGGTTCGGGTCGAGCAATCACTTTCGGCGCGGGCCATTGAGACGCGAAACGCTGTCTTCCTCAGTGCCGAGGACTTGCGCAGAATGAACTCACCGCTGGCGAAGGCCATGTATGCAGGCGGGGTTCGGTCGGTTTGCAGCGTGCCCCTGATCGCGGGGAATCGGGTCTGGGGGGCGCTGATCCCGAATAGCATCGTGGAACATGCTTTCGGCCCGGCGGAGGCTGAATATTTGCAGCAGGTAGCCAACCAGATAGCGGCGGCGCTCCAGAACGCCCAGGCCTATCGCAAGATCGAAGAACTCAACGAGCGCCTGGCGCAGGAAAAACGCTATTTAGAGTACGAAGTCGCCAGCGCGAATCGCTCCAACGATATCGTTGGCAGCAGCCCGGCCTTGAAACGTGTGCTGGACTATGCGTCCATCGTTGCCAACACCGATTCCACCGTCCTCATTACCGGCGAAACCGGAACCGGCAAAGAACTCGTCGCCCGCATGATTCACAGCATGAGCGGGCGCAAGGATTGCAACCTTATCAAATTAAACTGTGCCGCGATTCCCACAGGACTGCTGGAAAGCGAGTTATTCGGCCATGAAAAGGGAGCGTTCACGGGTGCAGTAAGCCAGAAACTAGGCCGCCTGGAATTGGCGGATAAGGGGACTTTGCTGCTCGACGAAGTTGGAGAAATACCGCTGGAGTTGCAACCCAAGTTGCTGCGTGTTCTGCAGGACCAGGAGTTCGAGCGCTTGGGAGGAACCAAGACGATCCGGGTCGACGTACGGCTGATCGCCGCTACCAATCGCGATCTGGCTCGCGCGGTCGAAGAGAAAGAATTTCGGAGTGACTTATTTTATCGCCTACACGTGTTCCCTCTGCACCTGCCGGCGCTGCGCGACCGTCGCGAAGACATTCCTACGCTGATCCGCCATTTTGTCGAAAAATGCGCTGTCCGGCTGCACAAACGGATCGACATGATTCCCGATGAGGCGGTCGACGCGATGATGAATTGGAGATGGCCGGGAAACATCCGCGAACTGGAAAACTTTATCGAGCGCTCTGTGATTCTTTCGGAGGACAGCCGGTTGAACGCGCCGCTCGGCGAATTGCGCGAGCAAAGCATACGGCAGGTTGACGAGTTCGACGAATCGCTACGGGGCAGAGAACGCGAGCACATCATCGAAATTCTACGTCAGACGCGGGGCGCATTATCGGGTCCGGCGGGCGCAGCCGTAAGGCTTGGACTTAAGCGCACGACGCTGCAGTACAAAATGCAACGGCTGGGAATCGCGCGCACGGATTATTTGCAATAGGAGGTTGTTACAGAAGAGCTAACTACAGCCCACTATCGTTTTTGAGTTGGAAACCAACTCGGTTGGATTCAGCCTGCCCCCTCGGCTTTGTGCTTGTATCCAAACTGGGGTATGAAGAGTCCGAGCTCGCATTACTGGCGTCGAGACTCGGGTTTCCAAATCAATCCTCCGCGTCGTTACAGGGAAGTGCGACGCGGAGGTTTTTATTTTGGGACAGCAAGAGCAGCATCTGCCCAACTGTCGGCAGGCGGGTCAGCACTCCGGCATCTCAATTTCTTTGTGTCGCGCTCAAACTTCTATAAGAAGCGAAGTTACAGCCACTTAATGTAAGTCTCCTATGTGGCCACTGGTGTGCACTCCTTGTTCGTTCGGCGCATTTCGCCCCCCCGGCGAAAGATTCTGCGAGCGAGTTTTTCATCAACAAGGAGAAGTTTGCAATGAGTGGGTCCCCGCGCTTCGCAATTCCACGCGACTGTCTCAGCTGCACTCTGAGGCAGACCTGTGACTTCTGCAATTTGTCTCAGCCGCTGATGACTGAGTTCAACGCGATGGGGCACCTGACTTTATATCCCGGCAACGCCACATTGATGACGGAAGGTGAAATCCCGCGGGGTGTTTACATCGCCTGTTCGGGCCGCTCGAAACAATCGGTCGTAGCCCGAGATGGTAAGACGATCATCCTGAAGATTGTCGGAAATCGTCAGGTAATGGGGCTGAGTGCGGTTGTCTGCGGGACGCCCTCTGCGATTACGGTTACCACTATTGAGCTTTGCCAGATCAAGTTCATCGAAGGCGACAGCTTTTTGCGTTTCATCGAACGCAATAGCCACGCCGCAAAGGCGTGTGCCACCATCCTTGCCGCGGAGGTCGCGACCTCCTTCGACGATGTGCATGACCTGCTGCTCGCCCGCAGTTCGACGGAAAAACTCGCCCGGCTGCTGCTTTCCTGGGTGTCGGACGAACCCCGCAACCGGGAACTCCGCGTAACCACAGAATTTACGCATGAAGAAATTTCCCAGATGATCGGGTCGTCGCGAGAAACGGTAACCCGGTTGTTGAGTGATATGAGGCGCAGAGATTTGATTCGACTTGACGGTGCGACACTGGTGATTCCGAACCGGTTCGCCCTGCAAGCGATTGCTTCTTGAGAAGATCCCTCCCCTGGGGGCGGACGAAGCGGGTTAGGCGTCCGCCCATTTTTTCAGAGGTTGAACAGTTCCCGCAGGCGGCGGGTCTGGGCACGGCTCACTGGAATCTCGGTTTGCTTCTTGTCGTCCATGCGCAATTGGTAGGAACTCTTGAACCAGGGCACCACTTCGCGAATGTGATTGATGTTGACCAGAAACGACCGGTGCGCCCGCCAGAACAGGTTGGGATCGAGATTCTCAAAAAGCTCTTCCAGGGTGCGGCAGTTCGACTGGCCTTCCATGCCCGCGTGGCCGCTGGTGGCAACAGTGATCACGCCATCCTCGATGGTCGCGTAGCAAATGTCCTTGGGATCGGTGAGGAATAATCTGCCTGCCGCCTTGATCAGAATTTTTGCGGTCTTTGCAGTTTGCGGCTTCTGGGATTCCAGCATCCGCACCAGCGTTTCGAATTTTTCTTCTGGCCTGGCGCCCGCTTCAATCTTGATCCGAGCCCGTTCGATGGACTGGGCCACTCGCTTCTTATCGAACGGCTTCAGGATGTAGTCCACCACGTTGACTTCAAACGCCTTCACAGCGTACTGGTCGAAGGCAGTCGCGAAAACGATCTTTGGGAGCGGAACTTTCCGGTCGAGCAGCTTTTTGATGACGCCGAAACCGTCCAAGCCCGGCATCTGAACGTCGAGGAACACCAGGTCGGGATTGTGCTCGCGGATCAGGCTGATTGCTTCCAGCCCATTTTTGCCTTGTGCGACTACATTCACATCGCCCAGATTCTTGAGCAGGTAGGCAAGTTCGTCGCGCGCCAGTTGTTCGTCATCGACGATGACCACAGAGAGGGGCATAGGATTCCGAGCCGAGCCGGTGAAACTGGTGGTTGCGGCGGCGATTGCCATATCCTTGATCATAAGTATAGCTACGGCGGCGGACCTGCCGCCACTCTCATTCCCTTCCACAGACTTTGCGGGAAGATGTTTCGCACACACACAAGGTAAACTAATCGCCGTGAATATTCTCTACGGAATCAATACGGTTACGGAAGCGCTGAAGGCGCGTGGGCGCAACTTCGAGTGGGTCGGTGTCGCCAAGGAGCGAAAAGACATTCGCCTGCGGCGGGTGATTGAGGAGTGCCGCAAGATCGGCGTTCCCGTGCGCATTTTGTCGCGTCAGGAACTCGACGAAATAGCCGGCAACGCCGCGCATCAGGGATTAGTGGCTGCGACTTCGGCGAAACAGTATAGCGATCTCGATGACATAGTGGCTTCGCGTCGCGGCGAGCGCTCGCTGATCGTCGTGCTGGATGGCATCGAAGATCCGCACAACCTGGGAGCGATCCTGCGTACCGCCGACGCGGCGGGAGCGGATGGCGTGGTGATTCCCGAGCGCCGTTCCGCCGCAGTCACGGCCGCAGTGGCGAAAGTTTCCGCCGGAGCGAGCGAACACCTTCCGATAGCCAAAGTTACGAACATTTCCCGCGCGCTCGAAGAGTTTAAAGAGAAAGATCTGTGGATTGTTGGATTAGACGAGCGCGGCGAGCAGACATACGACGCGGTGGACTACAAGATGCACTGCGCCATCGTGCTCGGCGCCGAAGGCAAGGGTTTGCACGACCTGGTGCGCAGACACTGCGATTTCCTGGTATCGATTCCAATGCTGGGCGAAGTGCCGTCGCTGAATGTATCGGTGGCGGCGGGCGTGGTGCTGTATGAAGTTGTGCGGCAAAGACGGTTGGGCGCATCGAAACAGTCATGAGACTTCTTTGTCGGCTTGGGCTCGTCTTCGGTCTAACAGCTAGTCTGATTGCTCCCGCCGCGGCGCTCAGCCGTGAAGCTTTCACCATCACCCGGTACGACTTGGACGTGCACCTTGAGCCTGAGCAGCAAAGGCTGGGCGCGCGAGGCAAGATCGCACTTCGCAACGATTCCGCGCAGCCGCAAAAAGTTGTGGCGTTACAGATTTCGTCTTCTCTCAATTGGCGTTCCATTCGGGTGGATGGCAAGCCCGTTCAATTTGTTTCGCAACCCTATGTTTCGGATATCGACCATACGGGCGCGCTTTCGGAAGCGATCGTTACACTGCCGGCGGAGATCAAGCCGAAAGATTCTGTCGAACTCGAGATTGGCTACGAGGGTGTCATCCAACTGGATACGACGCGCTTGACGCGGATCGGAGTGCCGGAGGAGATCGCCAAGCATTCGAGCTGGGACCAGATCAGCCCGGCATTCACCGCGGTGCGGGGCACGGGATATGTTGCGTGGTATCCGATTACAACCGAATCGGCGGATTTCTCGGAGGGGAACAGTCTGTTCGAAGTAGTGGATCGGTGGAAGGCGCGCGAGACTGGGAGCGAGTTAAAGGTTCAGTTTGATTACCTGGAGACTCGTGTCGATGTATTGCCGTCTCTGTTATGCGGAGTGGAGCAGGGCTATCACGGGAGAAACGTGAGCTCGAATGTCGACTCCGTTCGATGGGAAAGTGCAATGTCCTGTCTATGGTCGCCGCTCGGTACGGTCACACCGACATTCGTGATTGGGAGATATGTTTCCCCGAAGCAAGCTCAGTTTGGCCTGCATAGTTTCCCGGGCCATGAGGCAGGCGCCGCCACCTATTCGAACGCGTATGACCCAGCGACCAAGTTCGTGACTGATTGGTTTGGCTGGTATAACGGCACCGTTGAAGTTGCAGACTTTGCCGATCCGAAGTCCGCTCCATTTGAGAGTGGCACTTTATTGATGGCATCGTTGGCAGCGGAGGATTCGAAGGTCGCGGGCATTAATCTGGTTCACGAACTCATCCATTCCGTGTTGCCATCGCCGAGGCCCTGGGTGTACGAGGGGTTTGCACATTTTGGCGAGGCCATGTACAGGCAAGAGCAAGGTGGTCGTCAGGCCGCACTCGACTTTCTAGGTTTGCACCGGGCGGCGTTTCTCGATTCGGAAAAAGACGTGGCAGCCGCGCTCCAAAAGAACGCAGCGGAGGAAGCTGTTGGCCAACCGCTGGCCACGACATTTGATGAAACTTACTATCGCAGCAAAGCCGCGTATGTGTGGTGGATGCTACGCGATATGGTTGGCGATGATGCGCTGAAACAGGCCATTCGTAAGTATCGGGCCGCGGACGACAATGACAAAGATCCAAAGTATGTGGAGCAGTTGATCGAAGCCTCGGCCAAGCGCGACCTGGGGTGGTTCTTCGACGACTGGGTGTATCACGATCGCGGCCTGCCGGATGTACGCGTCCAGTCGGTGCATCCGTGGAAAACAGACAAGGGTGCGCCGATCATAACCGTAACCCTGGAAAACCTCGGCCACGCCGGGGCGGAAGTCGCGTTCACGATTAGCTGTGAAGGCGGAGATGTCACAAAACGGATTGAGGTGCGCGCCAAAAGCACAGCTACGACACGAGTTGAATTGCCGGGCCCGGCGACTGAGATCGTGGTCAACGACGGCAGTGTTCCGGAAAACGAACTGACGAATCGTGTGTTCAAGATTCCCGCCCCGTAAATTTGTAATTTGTAATTTGAAATTTAGAAACGGTCTGGGGGCTGTGAAATTGCGAATTTCAAATTACCAATTACAAATGAGGAGACACTTTGTCCTACATCCAATTTCTCGGCGCCGCCGGAACTGTGACTGGCTCGAAGCATCTGATCAAGACTTACGATTCGAGCGGCAAGCCAGGGTTCCAGATTCTGATTGACTGCGGGCTTTTTCAAGGACCAAAAGAATGGCGCGAGCGCAACTGGCAAGACACTCCGGTCCCGGCGCGTGAAATTAATGCGGTGGTTCTAACCCATGCGCATCTCGATCACTGCGGTTGGATTCCGCGTCTGGTGAAAGAAGGTTTTCACGGGCCGATTTACGCCACGCAGCCGACCATCGATCTTTGCTCCGTCGTGTTGCCGGATTCCGGACATCTGCAGGAAGAGGACGCAGAGTTTTACAACAAGAGGAAAGTGTCAAAGCATCATCCCGCCCTGCCGTTGTATACGCTCAAAGAAGCGCAGGATTGCTTGCGGTTTTTCAAGCCGGTCGTAGTCGGGCAGACCACGCAACTGAGTCCTGAGTTGATGTTTCGCTTTGTGCCGGCGGCGCACATTCTGGGTTCGTGCATGGCAGAAGTCACGCTGCAAACGAACGGGCGCAGCCACCGGCTGCTTTTCACGGGCGACCTTGGCCGCGTGCGAGACAGCCGGATTGCGCCTGGCAAGGTGGTGCACTCCGGGCCACAGGAAAACGAGACTGCCGACGTTCTGGTTATGGAGTCGACTTACGGCAACCGGCAGCATCCCGACACCGATCCCCGGCCGGAACTCGCCCGCCTGATTCGTGAAACGGCGGAGCGCGGCGGCACCGTCGTCGTTCCAGCATTCGCCGTGGAAAGGACGCAGAAGTTTCTCTTCATCCTGAAAACGCTCATGGAAACGGGACAGATTCCGCGGCTGCCGGTTTATTGCGACAGCCCGATGGCGATCAAGGCGGTTGAAGTTTTCCTGAAGCACTCCGAGGAGTACACGGCGCGGGCCGCCGATTTGATCAAGAAATATGGCTCGCCGCTCGAGTGGCCGGGCTTCACGTTTGCGCTAACCTCAGAGCAGTCGAAGCAGATCAACGAAAGCCGCGATCCTTCGATCATCGTTTCGTCGAGTGGGATGGTTACTGGCGGACGGATCCTGCATCACATGGCGCAGCGCCTGCCCGATCCGAAGAACCTGGTAATTTTTATCGGCTTTCAGGCGCCGGGTACGCGCGGCGCCATTATCAAGAGCGGAGCGCATGAGGTGAAGATCTTCGGAGCCTTTGTGCCGATCCGCGCGCAGATCGCAGCGCTTGAGCAGTTCAGCGACCATGCGGATCCCCCGGAGATGTTGGAGTGGCTGCGCACGTTCAAGAACCAACCGTCCACGACTTATCTGGTTCACGGCGAGCCCGCCGCTGCGTCGCAACTGCGCGACCGAGTGCAGAAAGAACTGGGATGGGAAGTGAAGGTGGCGGAGTATATGGAGCGGGTTGAGGTGAAGTAGAACGCTGAGCCGTCCGCGGCAATTGCATGGGTCCTTCGCTTCGCTCAGGATGACGACGTTTGGGTAATTAGCGGGCTTTGGCGAAGGCGATGAGCGCCTGCAACTTTGCAAGGGATGCGCCCGAATCAATCGCGCTCACGGCCAGCGGAACGGCATCGCGCAGATGGTCGGCCCGCCCAGCGGCAACGAGGGCGGCAGCGGCGTTGAGCAGCACTACGTCGCGGCGGGCAGATTTCTTCCCGGCAAGCACCTCGCGGATCAGCGCGGCGTTGCAAGCAGCGTCTCCTCCCGAGATGTCTTCAAGCGTAGCGCGCTGCAAGCCGAATTCTTCGGGCGTGACTTCGTAGCTGTGAACTCGTCCCTCGCGCGCTTCCGCGATACGCGTGCGACCCGTGATCGTAATTTCGTCCAGACCGTCACATCCGTGGACGACGAGAGCGCGGCGCAAGCCCAGCATGCTAAGTGCTTCCGCAAGTTTTTCGACCAGGTCCGCCGAATAGACTCCCACTACCTGGCAAGTCGCGCGCGCGGGATTCGTCAGCGGCCCGAGCAGATTGAAAACCGTGCGCAGACGCAATTCGCGGCGGGCGGTCTGAACATGCTTCATCGCCGAATGCATGGCGGGAGCGAAAAGGAATGCAATCCCCACCTGTTCGAGGCAAGCCGCGATCTGGGCAGTCGGCAGGTTGATGTTCACACCCAATGCTTCCATCACGTCGGCCGATCCGCACTTTGAGGTCACGCTGCGATTGCCATGCTTGGCGACGCGCACACCGGCTCCGGCAACCACAAATGCCGTTGCGGTCGAAATGTTGAAAGTGCCGCTGGTATCGCCGCCGGTGCCGCAGGTATCAATCAGTGAATCGCGGAGCGCGTCGCGGCCGGTGCCGCTAGCGTCAAGAACAGAGTTGGCGTGAAGCTCGAGCGGAACCGCCGCAGCGCGGATGGCTTCGGCAAATCCGACAATTTCTTCGACCGTTTCGCCTTTCATGTGCAATGCCACCAGCAGCGCCGCAATCTGCGCGTCGGAGCATTGACCGGTGAGAACCTCGGTCATGACCGCGTGCGCCTCTTCCCGAGAGAGCGACTGACGGTGATTGGCGATGCGATGGAGGGCGTCGAGAATCACAGCATCCAAACTACAGCAGAGGCGAGATACCTTTCAAACCGGATCGCAAAAATAACCCCCGGATGAGCGAAAGCCCAAGCCGGGGGTCGAGGTTGAAGTTCGCGAAGAGAACTATTTGTGCGCCACGTGGTGCGGAGAAGCCCTCCTCAGCACATTCAGCAACCCCTGCGCCGATGCCGGCGCCGGCACTTTGCCCAAGCGCACGATATCCTTGGCGCTCAGGTCTCTGCCATATAGCACCTTGTTGGCACCGTCGTCGGAGCGCAACGTCGAGCCCTCGAGCGACACGCCGCCGAATATTCCTTTGGATCTGGAATACGACAGAATTTGTGCCGTCAAGACGACATCGGTGGCGGCAGCAGCGTCGCGCCCGACGGGTCCGGCGGCGATGGCAGCATCCGCTCCCAACTTAACCTTGCTTGACATCACCGAATTCGCGCCCGCGTCGTTCATGATCAGCAGCACAAAATCGGTTGCTTCCCCGCCGATTTGGAAACCGACGCTTCCCGCTTCCAGCGCAAACATGGCCGGCGCGCTCCACGAACCGCTAAAATCGCGCCCTTTGCGGCAGGTGATCAATCCTCGCCCGTAGCTGGCGCCCACAATAAAGGCCGCTTTTTTTACCGACGGGAAAATCACCAGGCAATACGACTTGTTGAGCAGATCCCTGGGAATTCCATCCGGCATGCCAAGGATTTGCTTCATCACGGTTTCGGAGTTCTTGATGCGGTCGTCTACCTTTTCTTCTTTGTCTTCGGCTACCAGCGGCAACACGCAGGCAAACAGGAGAACTACCAGCAGAATCTTATTCTTCATAAACGCTCCTTTAAACTGTGGTTTGAGAGATGTGGATCGACGGTTCGATGCTCGATATTCAATGTTCGATGGTTTCGATATTCGACGCTTCGATGGTTTAGACTCACAGTTTACTTCTTTTCGGGCGGCGGAGCCAAATCCTGCGGGAAACTTTTCAGCACAACCTCGTGCGACTGGGAAGAGGTTTTCTTGGCATTGTCGGTAGTGTTTTCGACCAGGGTGCCCTTGAGCACGTAATATCCTTCGTCGCCCCTGCTCTTGCCCTCGCCGCGCTCGATCGTTCCATTAAACTCGAACGAAACGCCGTGCACGCTCTCGCTGGTAAATACGAGCTCATTGCCATCGACCTTGCCTGACTTTAAAAAATGTTCGAGAAACCCGCTGTCGGCTTCCGAGTTGGCATAGCGCGAAACAAAACCGATCACATGGCCGTGGTCCTCGACGGTGAGCTGCACAAACTCGCCATCGCGCAAGAAACCGTACATGCCGGAATAATCCGATCCGGGCGTGGCTGAACTCTGCCGAGCTTCACCTGCCGGATTCTGTTTTTGCGGATTCGGGTTCGCCTGTGCGCCAGCAGGCATCCAAGCAGAGAGCGCGACAACAAGAACGAAACACGCAAGCGGCAGCGCGTGGAAGCTGGTGATACGGGTCGGCATGTTTACCTCGGAACCGTCAGTATAGCGGTTACAGGTTAGGACGCGGGCCAAACTCAGCCCCCGCGCGGCAGGTCCTCGATGTCAGCTATAATCTTGCAACAGGGTAGCCATCCGTGGCGCACCAGCGAAACGCCTCGGATCCCGCCTTCCGGGGGCGCCGGCGCAGGAGTTGGCTAAACAGGACTTAGGGAGTGAGATGGAATCCCCGGAGAAAAAACTGCTAAGACGTTTGGTGGACCACGCCCCAGCGGATGTCGAGTTCAGCGACGAAGTACGGGTTGCGCTTGGCGGCTCCGCCGACGCCGAATTCGATCTGTGGCGCGATGTATTTGTTCAGCAGAAACTGCCTTGGGGACGCTTTCTGCAGTCGGCGGTGCTGCACACGGCGGCGGTTGTCCTGATCTGGACGGCTTCTCTGGCATGGATTCGCCAGCAAAAAATTCTACAACCCACTCCGTTTGACCGGTCGTCGCTGGTCACTTACACGCCGGATGAATATTTGCCGCCCCTCGATACCGGCGCATCCGAAGCGCCGAAGGAGCAAAAGGGAGATCCCGCCTACGCGAAGCAGCCGATTCTTTCGGTTCCGCGTGAGGCGGACAACCGCTCGCAAACCGTCGTTGTGCCGCCCGATGTCAGACTCGACCACGACGTTCCTTTGCCCAACATAATTGCTACGGGAGCCATTCTGCCGGTGGTTCCGCTGGATGCGACGCGGGCCCCGTTGAAGCGCGTCGTTGCGCCGGAGATGCAGGTGGTGGCGCCCACGCCGGACGTGGAGTTTGCGCCGGACCGTGTGGTTCGGTCGGCGATGAAGTCGGAGGTGATTGCGCCGCCTCCGGAAGTGACTCCATCCGCGAAGGGGCGTGTCGGGCTCATGAATATTGGTCCCAGTGAAGCGGTAGCGCCGGCTCCGCAGCTTACTCTTGCGGAACAGCATTCGCTGGCGGCGCGTGGCCGCGGACATTTGCCGGGCGGTGGCGTGCAACCCGTAGGCCCTCCTCCGAGCGTGACTGCGGCAGGGGGTTCGAGCGCGGGCGGACGGCTGGTTGCGTTGGGCATTCATCCCGTCGTGCCCAACGGACCGGTAGCTGTTCCCGCTGGCAATCGCCGGGGAACATTCGCCGCGACTCCACAGGGAAGGCCGGGCGCTTCGGGAACGCCGGATTTAGCGGGATCGAAATCGGATGCGAAAGGCGCGGGCAATCGTGGAGCACGCAGCAACGGATCTTTGCCAACCGGCTTGTATGTTGGCTCGGCGAACACTGGTGCGCATCTCGGCGCCGGCACAAATTCTGGCCGGGACGATCCCCGGGAGGTGGCTAGCCTTTCATCATCCGGCACTACTCCGGGCGCACGCGTTGCCTCTGCGGTTCCCGACGACAAGATTACCGAAGTGGACCGCAAGGTTTTTGGCGGCAAGCGCGTCTATGGCCGGACGCTGAATATGCCGAATCTGAATTCCTCGACCGGCAGTTGGGTGATCAAGTTTGCGGAACTCGATAGTGGAAGAGACGCCGGCCGGAAGGAAGGGGAACTGCTGGAACCCGTGGCCATGGAGAAGTCGGATCCGGGCTATCCGTTGGAATTGATTCGCGCCAACGTGCACGGCATGGTCACACTGTACGCCGTGATTGATTCCAACGGAAAAGTGAGCGACATCCGTGTCCTCTACAGCCCGGATGAACGCCTGGATGCGTATGCGGCGAAAGCTCTGGCCCGCTGGAAGTTTGTGCCCGCGGAAAGAGCGGGGAAACCCGTGGCGCTGGAAGCTGTGGTAGAGATTCCGTTCAAAGTTCGCAGAAACTTCTGACCGTGTGAAAGAAGAGATGAGGCTGCGTTCAATCCTAACCCTTAGCCGGCGCGGATTGTTTTCCGGAAAGAGCGGCGTACACGGCAGGGTTGGCACAGACTTCGTAATAACAGCGGTCCGTCCAACGCAAGATGGATAGATCGCGGACATCGACCTGGGCGATGCGGTTCTTGCGGATGACAATCTTGCGGAAAACTCCACTAGCGATGGGAACAGTGCCGACAAAGAACTCGCATTGCTCATCGACCCAAGGGCCCGTAAAACCAGAGCTGGCAAAGCCTGACTCGCGCGAATCAACCGCCCAGGGAGAAAGCGACATTTCCTGCTGCAATTTGCGGAAGGCCGCTTCGCTCAGACAGATCCCGCCTACGTTGTAATTCAGGATCATTTCCTCGGCTGCCGTGTCAGGGCTGGCACTGTCATTGTTATTGCCTGCCTTGGGATTGCCTGGGCCTCCGATTTGCACCGAGTACACCTGGAAAACTCCCGCATCGGGTGCGATTTTTTTGCGCACGCGCTTACTGGATGAGGAAAGACGGTCGCTCGCATTGATGGCGTCCGAAATCATGATGCGATGCTCGCCATCCATGAGGTAGAGCGGAGGAGAATCCTGGTAAGCGATACCCAGCCCGACTTCCATTTGAGGCAAACCGGAGCGCTCCAAAAGTCCGTTGTACTCGCGCAGTAGGCTCACAATCTCCCAAGCCAGGACGCAAGCGCGCCCGACGCTGAGCATGGATTCGCCTTCACGCTCGAGCAGGGCCACGATGATGGCATCACCCTCGAGAAAAACTTTGATGGCGCCGAATTTTGCCAGCAATTTGTTGATTGGATCATAGAAATTCAGGCTGAAATAGGAGGCGGCGTTCATGCCCTTTTCCATGAGCGAGCGAGTGAGACGCGAAGAGTCTCGCACGTCGGCTTTCAGGATCACGTGTTGCGCCACGCGATCCTCGGCGGGCTTCTGGTCCTCGGGAGGGAGGAATTCATAGAGCATGCCGTTGAGTGTGGAAAGCTTGCGGACTTTGTCGTCGCTGACCAGATTGATGCTGTCAAAGCCGGCAGTAACAGCTTCCAGTCCGCGCAGGTCGCGGTGGTAGGAAAAGAGATCGTGCAGTAGGCGCGCAGCAAAGCGGCTGCGTTCCGATCCGCGGCACGAGGCGACGCGTTCGATGGCGGCAAAAAGCCGGTCGGAATTCAGCCGGCTCTCGGCGATAATTCTTTCCACGCGCTCCGACTCTTCGCGGAAAATCAGCGCGTTCTTGATCTGCTGCGGGTTGACTCGAGGCGCATACTCGCCGAGCAGGGGAACAGCTTCGTAAGAGGCAATGACGTGGGAAAGAACGCCGGCGCGCTGTAACATGCGCGTCCAGATGTCGAGCCGGTCGTTCCGATTGCGATCCTCTTCGGTCAGGTCTTCGCCATTCCCGGTGCCCACCAGGGTAGCGGCGTTCTCGGGAACATTGAGCGCCTGCTCCAGTTGCCGATCGTCGACCGTTTCGCCGTATCCCAGCTCGCGCAAAAAATTCAACGCGAACTGGCGCAGGCTGGGGAAACGGTCGGGATCCTTGTCGAAATTTCCGAACATGCAATAGCGCTCGGCGCAGAGATAATCGTCGCGGCCATCTTCCGTGAGAATCAACGGATTGAGAAACAAATGATAGTCGGCAGGCAACTCGCCGAGCAACGAGCGCCGCGTGCGGGCGAGCGTTTCTTTTTCGATTTCCTCCAGCAGACGAAACACTTCCTGCCCGGCGCGGCGGAGGATGATCTTCTTGCGTACCTGAAATGAAGAGACGAGTTCCTGCGTCTGCATCATTTTCGCTTGCCGAATACCCTCCAGAGACTTCGATTTCATGCGGCACTGTTCGAGGATCCGAACAAACTGCGCTTGCAGCTCGGTGCGTACGTACTTGAGCACGGCCAGGCGGCCGAGGACATCGACCGAGGGATTGCCCTCTGCTTTGGCGCGATTCAGGATGGCGAGATGAATCGACACCAGCAGAGTTTTCAGGTCAGCGGGGCCGGGCTTGCGCAGTTGGGTGGCGGTTTCGGTAGCGCGGATAAATTTGCTTTGGGCGGCGGCGGGAACGTCCATTGCGAAAAGCGATTCCACATCACCGAAGCGGCAGATGTATCGCCCGAGATGAAAACTCAGGTCCGCGACAATGCGCGGGCTGAGAAACACGTCATAGCGAAGATTGTCGACGCCCAGTTGCAAAGCGCCGAGTGCGAGTGTGATCTCCTGGTATTGAAGATCGGGCCGGCTGGGCGGTTCCGAACTGCGCAGGCGAAAAATCGGGAGCTTGGGCATCGCCTCTTATCTCTTGCTGGAGCTGCTCGCAAATGGCTGAAACTGCGAGACTAAGCAGCAGGTTAGCACGGCTATGGGACGGGCCCAAAGTTACGCAAGTGTACGCGCAGAAGAACCGCCGTGTTTACGCTTAACGGCGGGAATCTCGAGATCGTTGTCCTGCAGCTTTCGTCCCGCGACCGCGGGATCAGTTCTTGGAGCCTCAACCAGGGCGCGAGTCGCGGACGTCATCTCCGGGGAGAAACAGTCGCCGCAGCGCGGTATGGTTGGCATCGGCCAAGCGGCGGTTCAGATCTTCAATGTCCGCTCGTACCCAGCCTACGCTGGAGATTTTTATCTCACCATCCGGGGCGATGAAAAACCATGACGGTACGTTCGTGAGGCCGTACGCGTTGGAAGCCGCGTAGCCGGCGGGGTCGTCGAGGAGCGCGGGGAAGGTTACTCCATACTCTTTCAAAAAAGCAGCGGTATTGTTTTTGTCGTCCTGAGAAACGGCCACCATCGCGACTTTCTCGCTCCCGTACATTTTGTGCAAACGCTCGAAAAACGGGAACGCATATTGGCAGACGGGGCAGGAAATCTTGAAAAATGCGGCCAGCACGGGCCCACGCTGGAGCGCTTCTTGCAATGAGAATCTGCTGCCATCCAAAGCGGGCAAAGAAAAGTCAGGTGCCTTGGTTCCTTCCCCCAATGCAGCCATGTCTTTCGCACCTCCAAACAGACGATTGAGCCACTTCATCGAAGAAATGCCTCTCTCACTAGATGATACCGCCCGCCCTCAGAATTTTTCGCGTCAACCCGGTAAGGGGAAGCTGTGGAATGCGATCGATTGCGACCCACCGGCCCTTTGCGGTCTTGCGCGGAAGCGGGGTTACGCCTCGTCCGCGCACAGACTCGAAGACATGAACCGTGTAGTCGGTGACGGTGATGGAATGACGAAGCGTGCGCCAATGCGCTGTCGCCGGCGCTGTTCGCGGAGGTTCGGACGATTGCGGCAACTCCCACATGCCGGGCATCAGCGAGGCTTTCTTGGCACGCTGCACCAGGCGGATGTAAGCTCTGGCATCGCCGTCGGCCCTGCCCATGCCACTACGATTGCGCCACTCCAGCGCACACCAGATTTGCTTTTTCCTTTGGCGGGAAAGCGGCCTCGGAACTTCTCCCTGCGCGACTCCCCGCGTCGCACACCATTTTCGAACCGGGCAGAGCGGGCAGCGGGGCTCGCGTGGCACGCACACGGTGGCGCCGAGTTCCATCATGGCCTGATTGAAATCACCGGGCCGCGAGTCGGCGAGAAGAGTTTGCGCATGTTGCCAGGTTTGCGGCGTGCTGAGTTTGATGCCGCGCGTTTTGTTGCGGATCGTTTTTTGTCTGATCTTTTTTTGTCGGATCAGTCTTTGCAGCACGCGCTCGACATTGCCATCCACCACGGCGACAGGCTGGGCAAACGCGATGCTGGCGATGGCTGCGGCCGTGTAACGTCCGATGCCGGGCAGGGCGCGGAGGGAATCCGAATTTGTCGGGAAACAGCCGCCGTGCTGTTCGACGATCTGCTGCGCGCAGCGATGCAGCATGCGCGCTCGCCGATAGTAGCCGAGGCCGCTCCACGCGGCGAGGACGGCGTCTTCGGAAGCTGCGGCGAGCGCTTGGACATTCGGAAAGCGCTCGAGGAAAATCCTGTAGTGATCAAGCACAGCGGCTACGCGCGTCTGTTGCAGCATAATCTCGCTGAGCCAGATCTCGTACGGGTCGGTCGATTCGCGCCAGGGAAGGTTGCGGCGATGCTCGTCGTACCAGCCGAGTAGAGCGCGCCGGAAACGAGCGAGATTGGCGCCGGAGATTGCGGAATTCATCGGGACGCGAGTCTTGGCGATTCGAGATGCGTCGATCCGCGTCTCTACGGAGATGGAAGTGGATGCACGCGTCATCATTAAGAACTGCTATTAAAGTACTGCGATTGAAATTAGGTATTGCTATTGAAGGCTGACGCTGTGCGCGATCACAACCCATCCCGCTTTTTGCTGCTGCCACACGGTCATCATGTGCTGCGGAACTGACGGCAGCGGTTGCGAACCGGCGCTTCCATTCGACGTGCCATTCAGGGTAATGGTATAGGTCACCACGATCGTTGTTCCATTCATTTCGGTGTTCAGATCGCCGATCGCGTAGTCTTTTAACTTCCACCCGCGATACTGCTCCAGCGTGGCGGAGTGATCGAGCGTTCCGGTGGGGGTTATGCCCGCGTAATTGGAAGCCAGGACTCGATCGATCTCGACCCAGTTCGCGGAGCGCACGTTTTTCCAGAATACGTGCTCCAGACCCTCGCCTCCGGTTGCTTGCGAGAAGGTGCCTGCTGGATGATCACGATTAAAGGTGCAGGCTGACGCAAACATCAGCGCGACGGTCAGCATCACAATCAGAGAAACCGGCGGAGTTTCGACAGTTAGCCTCGGACGCATGGCGTGATTGTATCGCGACTCGGCTTGTGTGGGGATGGGGTTGTGCCGGCTTCCTGCGGAGCAGACCACGCGAGCCCCGCTGCCACACAAGCTTCCGCATAAAGCAATTGACCGGCGGGAAGGAGCCCACCATAATAATGAGGCCTGGTAACCGCGGTACACGCGTGAACATTAGTCTGAGCCGGCAGGATGGGTATGACAGAATTCGACCG
Organism: Terriglobales bacterium; assembly: GCA_050010155.1. Taxonomy (GTDB): domain Bacteria; phylum Acidobacteriota; class Terriglobia; order Terriglobales; family Acidobacteriaceae; genus Acidiflorens. Next base: position 60,137 of record JBEKLO010000001.1, on the reverse strand, counting down.
CAAGGTGGAAGAGGCTTCCGCGCGCTTCAATCGCTCGGTGGCAAATATCGCCGAGACTCTCGAAAAAGAGACGTCGGAACTGGTCACGTATTTGAACGACGAAGTTGTGCCCGCGGTGCGGACGCATTCCTCGAAAGCGCTGCGGACGGCGGCGGGCAAGCTCTCGAAGTTCGCGGAGTTTCTCGAAACCCAGAGCAAGAATTCCTGAAGCGCCACCTCTCCAACTGCCCGACGAAGCACGCGCGGCGGCTTTCGCTGGCATCGCTGGTCTGTCTTCAAATCCTTCTATTGCTGGGCAGCGCGCTGCTGAGCGGCTGCGGACACAAGCATACGCAGGCGCAGGTTCCACCTCCGCCATCAATCCCAGAAGAAAAACCGGCAGCAAATCCACCATCTCAGGGAACGGAAACAACGACCGGGGACGAGACGATCCACGTGCCTGCCGACGCGAAGCCGATCTTCGAAGAGACCGGAATGGCGAGCTGGTATGGTGCTCCGTACCACAACCGTCGCGGATCGAACGGCGAGGTGTACAACATGCACGCGATGACAGCGGCACATCGTACTTTGCCGCTGGGATCCATCGTGCGCGTCACGAATTTGAAGACGGGGCATTCGGCTCTGGTGCGGATCACCGATCGCGGGCCATTCGTGGTGGGGCGAGTCGTCGATCTTTCGCTGGCCGCCGCGAAAGCGCTGGATGTGTACTTGCCCGGTACTGCGAAGGTGCGTCTGGAAGTGCTGCAGGCGCCGGCGCCTCTCGATACCGGTGGGCGCTGGGCGGTTCAAATCGGCTCTTTCACCGGACAGAAGGATGCCGCCGAGTTAGCGGAGCATCTGCAGAAGCGTTACCAGACGGCCAAAGTCATAAAGTTTGTAAGTCCCATTGGAGACTGGTGGGTGCGGGTGCGAGTTCTGGACGACGATCGCCAGCGCGCGATCGATCTGGTCCAGGAGACGGAGACTGCGGAGGGTTCGGTGTTCCTGGTGCGGCTCGACTGAAAACAACTTTCGCAAAATGCTTGCTAACTTGGTATGGTTACTAGCAGAGATAGTAAGATATCTACGCGCGTCACTTGCCGGATGATCGTTATTCCAGGCGAGAGGAGAGTTACTCATGGCGGACTGTCTATTCTGCCGTATCATTCGCGGCGAAGTACCATCCAAAAAAGTTTTTGAAGACGAGCACACCTTTGCCTTTGAAGATCTGAACCCACAAGGCCCAACTCACGTGCTGGTCATCCCGAAAAAACATATTACGGGCTTGAAGGAAGCTACGGCCGAAGACGCGGAACTGGTGGGACGATGCCATCTGGCGGCCGCACACATTGCGCGGCAGCGCTCGATTGAAGATGGCTACCGCACGGTGCTGAACGTGGGAGCGCGCGCGGGGCAATCGGTTTTTCATCTGCACGTACACCTGATCGGCGGGCGCACGCTGCAATGGCCACCGGGGTGATTGCGTGTTTTCCATGAATTTGCAGTGCGCACATCAATTGTCATCCTGAGCGAAGCGAAGGACCTGCTCTTTGATGCGCCCGCAAAACAGCAGGTCCTTCGCTTCGCTCAGGATGACAATCTGTTTTTTTGCGCTCGCCGCGTCCCATCTGCTCCAATTTTTTCCCAGCCACATTCTCTGGCTTACAATCATTGGATGGCAAATCTGACATTGGTTTATGGTCTGCGCCTGTTGCCCTCCGATGAGGTCGCGGAGGTGACTGCGGCTACGATCAAACTGAAGAATGGACGAGAAGCGCACGTTGCGATGCACATTCTCGAGGGTGGCAAAGACGAGATCGAAAAGCAGCTCAAGACGAGTCTCTCGGCCTTTTTCGACATCTATCCAGAGATATAACGGGACGTACGCCTGCGAGAGGACTGTCGCGGCATCTTGCGGGCAGGGGGCGAATCGGACAACGGAATGCGACTGATCTCTCTGGAACTCGAGAGCAGGCTGCGCGAAAAAGGGCTCTGGCCACAGGGTTGGGTCGCGTGGGCGGCGTTGTACGTGCTGGCGCTCGATCTGCTTCTGTTCGCGGCCGCATGGCTGGCTCGTCATGCGAGTCCGGCAACATCGGCAAGCCTGGAGGGCTGGGTAGTTTTTCTCAGCTTGCTGGCGATTGTGTTGGTCGCCATTGTCGGATTCGGATGGGTACGCTCGCAACTGCTATGGCGGCTGCGGAATCGGCTGATCGTTACCTATGTTTTTATCGGAGTGATCCCGGTTTTTCTGTGGGTGATGATTACGCTGATCACGCTTTATCTTTTTGCCGGGCAGTTTGCCAGTTATGTCGTGACGTCCGACATCACAACTCACTTGCGCGGAATGGAATCCGCCAACCGGGCCATCGCGCATGATCTGGCAACGCAAGCCTCGGAGCGCGGAAATCTGGATGCTGAAATTCTCGGACGGGTGCGGCCGCATCGTCCGGAGTGGTCACGGCGGCAGGTGTGCGCGTGGTACGGAAACCATCCGCAGGCTTACTGCTCAGGACCGGAAGGCGCGGCTGAGTTCGATTCTCCCTCATTTGTGAACGATGACTTCCGCGACCTGGTGAGCGACCACGGCAAACTCTGCCTGCGCACGGCGACGGTGGTCTCGAATGGGGCGCAGTCACCATCCTTGCGCGTGATTTCCAGTGAGCCGCTGGACAAGGCTTTTGTCGAGCAGATGGCCAGGGATCTCGGACGGATTGCGGTGTATGGAGCGGAGAGCGCGCCTCAAACCTCGACTCGCTTCATGGGATTTGGCGAAAGCACGGCATCGGCGCAGACGTTCTCGGCGGGAACCATACCGCCAGCGGCGAATGCGCTGGATCGCCCCGTCACTTTGCGGATTCCGTTGCAACTGGTGGATTGGAGCACGGGAACGCGACATCCGGTGGGAGCGATCGCCGAGGTCGAGACGCGGTACTCCATGCTGCTCGCGACGTTGTTTGGCGCGCGGGCCGATTATGCCAAGGGCCTGGAAACGATTTTGTCGTTGATTGCGATTGTGTTCGCGATCGTGGTGGTGCTGGCGCTGTTTGTGGGTACGAAACTCACGCGCAGCATCACGTCAGCGGTGGGCCAACTTTACGAAGGCACCACGTACGTCAATCGGGCTGATTTCAGCCATCGCATTACGGTGCAGTCGACAGACCAACTGGCGACGCTGGCGAACTCGTTCAACTCGATGACTACTTCGATCGAGAAGCTGGTGCAGGAACAGAAGGAAAAGCAGCGTCTGGAAGGCGAACTGGTGATTGCGCAGGAAGTGCAGGCGCAGCTCTATCCCAAGCTGATCACGCAACTGGAAAGCCTGGAAGTGCACGGGTTCTGCAGTCCGGCGCGGACGGTGAGCGGGGACTACTACGATTTTGTGGGTCTGAATTCCGATCGTCTTATGCTGGCGGTGGGGGACATCAGCGGCAAAGGAATTTCTGCAGCGCTGCTGATGGCGACGATCTACGCAGCGGTTCGAGCGTACAGCATCGAAGACGTGCCTGTACTGCGCGAAGCAGTCACGGTTGGCGCTGGAGTCGATCGGGCGGTGAGAAGCTCGACGTTAATGCTGGCTTCGGAGTCGCGGGGAGCGGACGTGTCTCCGGCAACACTGCTGGCGCTGTTGAATCATCAACTTTTCGAAAGCACTCCGGCGGCGAAGTACGCGACGCTGTTCTTGGGAATCTATGATGGAGCGACGCGGCGGCTTACATATGCCAACGGCGGTCATCTGCAACCGATTCTGATTTCCGACGATGGAACATCGCAACTGCTGACCTGCGGTGGAACCGTGGTCGGACTTTTCGATAATTTGAGTTTTCCCGAAGCAACGGTACAACTTCGTCCCGGAGACATGCTGGTGGCGTACACCGATGGAGTCACGGAACCGGAAAACGATTATGGCGAGTTCGGCGAAGAGCGGCTAATCCAACTGGTGCGTGCGAACCGGCACTTGCCGCTGGAGCGGATTACGGAAATTGTTGCAACGGCAGTGGCCGACTGGATCGGCGAGAACGAACAACCGGACGATGTGACGCTCGTGCTGGCTCGGGCGCGGTAGGTTCGTACTCCCGGTGTCGGCGGTTGGGCGGGCCACTTCTCGAAAGGCGCGAGAAGTGGCGCACCCATGGCGTTATACTTCCCTGTTTAAAATGGCCCACCCGCGGGGGGATGTGTCCAAGTTCCGGCATAGAGGAGACTCGCCATGGCAACACGCATATTTTTCACAATCTTTCTGTTGTCGTCTCTAATGTGGGGCAGAAATGCCGTAGGCGTTGCGGACGGCTCCGATTGGAAGCAGTATTCCCAAAGCTACAAAGTTGGCTGGATCGATGGTTTCGTGACCGCAATGAGCGACGCCCAGACAGACACCGCCGCCTTGTGTGCGTTTCAGTTGAATCTCCGTATGGAAACGGCGGACGGTAGAGCTTGCGCGGCTGAGGCTCAAGGCTTCGACTTCGAGATGATCAAGTTCGGCCAGTTCTTTGACGGCATGGATGCGTTCTACAAAGATTTTCGCAACGTGGATTATCCCATCAACTGGGCGATCAAGATTGTGCGCGATCAGATCAGGGGTAGGTCGGCTGAGGACATCGAAAAGGAGTTGGTTGCATGGCGTCAATGTCACGCCGATAGTAGCAAGTGCTTCGTCCCTGCGGGTGCCACAAAACAGCCGCCTGCAGCGAAGCAATAGTAACGGTGGCTCAGGGTTCGGGCTATTCGGCGTTCTCTTGAGAGTTCTCTCGTCGCCAAGGTGTCCATGAGGCTTTCCTCAGAACCGAACAGGGATAATGAGTTTACGTTGTACTCGTCAAGTTCCTTCAGAACTTTTGGTCGCTCAGTGGCGGGGATGGTGATTTTCCAGCAAATGCCTTGTTGGTGACGGCCATCGTCAAACACAGTGTGGTACTGCTCGAACCGCCACTCGGTGTCGAACCCGAGGCACAGCGTGTACTCGCTCTGCTGTAGAAAGTGCCTGCGGTGGGTGTTGACGTATGGTCCTTGGCGATACACCACTCGCATATGGTTTCCCGACATCCTATTGCGAATCGCGGAGAAGACGTAGATCGACACTCTCCCGCTCGATGCTTCGGCGGCCTTGTTGAACGCGAAGTAGGCTGCGACATACGCAGATCGCGACCAGTCAAGCAGCGGTGACGGGAAGCCGTGGTGACGCAGGTACGCCATGTAAGCGTAGGCCGGACACCTCCCGCCCCACAGGTCGAGATCAAACTCATAGGTTGCTGATCGTTTCTTCACTTCCGGGTACTCGGGAGTCGGCCACTCCTTGCCGGTTAGGCTTTCAATCTGCGGCCTAATCTTAGAGATCACCCGATAGTAGTCCGAAAAGAGCATCCGCTCGCACCGGCGGTCAAGCGTCGTAGTCAACAACCAGCGAGAGTTCTCCTGTCCGCGATACAGCAGAGGGTATGAACTGTCAGCGCTGGGAGATTCGATGTGCTCTCGGCGGAGGTTAGCTAGCTCGATCTTGAACTCCTCCCAGGTATTTACATTTCTCTCTTCCATCTTTTTGTCGTCCACAGGGCCATGATATCGCGTGGGGGAGAGCTGGGGGCAGGCTCTGGGCGGCACGGCTGAAGCCGTGCCCTTTCAAAGCGAAGTCAAAACCTGAATTTTTCCGCAAGCTGTGGGGCCGCGCCCCTCCCAAAACCACGGGCGAAATGGGGTTGTTCGGCAGTCTGTAGATCTCCTGTGTTTATTGGGCGTGGCGATGCGGCTGACGGCGCAGGGCGCAGGAGAGGGTGTAGGGGTCCTTCGACTACGCCAGGCCATGCGCTTTGCGCATGGCCTGGCTCCGCTCAGGATGACACGGGGTTAGTAGTTATTTTCTACGCCGCGTTCAACTACTACGTTCAACTACACCAGGCCCTGATCGAGCATGGAGTTGGCTACCTTGAGGAAGCCGGCTATGTTGGCGCCGTTCACGAGGTTGCCGGGCGTGCCGTACTTCTCGGCCGTGTCGTAGCAGTTCTTGTGGATGGCGATCATGATCTTGTGCAAACGATCATCGACTTCTTCGCGAGTCCAGGAGATACGCGCGCTGTTCTGCGCCATTTCCAGTCCGGAAGTGGCAACGCCGCCGGCATTGGCGGCCTTGGCCGGTCCATAGAGGATTTTGGCTTCGAGGAACAGATGAGTCGCTTCGAGGGTGCTGGGCATGTTCGCTCCCTCGCTGACTACCTTCACGCCATTCTTGATGAGATTCGCCGCGTCTTTTGCGTTGATCTCATTTTGCGTGGCGCTCGGGAATGCGCAATCGGCCTTGATGTTCCAGAGCCAGTTGTGGTCGAGCTTCTTGTCGGTGGCGCTGTAGATGGCTTTCTTGTACTTTTCGGTGTACTCCTTCATGCGGCCACGGCGGTTATTCTTCAGTTCCATGACCCAGGCCAGCTTGTCGCGGTCGATGCCGTCGGCGTCATAGATGGCTCCGTCGGAATCGGAGAGGGTGACCGGGACGGCGCCGAGATCGAGCAGCTTCTCGACGGTGTATTGCGAGACGTTGCCGCTGCCGGAGACGAGACACACTTTGCCTTTCAACGTGTCTTTGCGGGTCTTCAGCATTTCTTCGGCGAAGTACACGCAGCCGTAGCCGGTGGCTTCGGGACGAATCAGCGAACCGCCCCAGGAGAGGCCCTTGCCGGTGAGAACGCCGGTGAATTCATTGCGCAGGCGTTTGTATTGGCCGAACATGAAGCCGATTTCGCGTCCGCCCACGCCGATGTCGCCGGCGGGAACGTCCGTGTCGGGGCCGATGTGGCGGCAGAGCTCGGTCATGAAGCTCTGGCAGAAGCGCATGACTTCGTTGTCACTCTTTCCCTTGGGATCGAAATCACTTCCACCCTTGCCGCCGCCCATGGGCAGCGTAGTGAGCGAGTTTTTGAAGACTTGTTCGAACGCCAGGAATTTCAGGATGCCTAGATTCACCGAGGGATGGAAGCGGAGTCCGCCTTTATAAGGGCCGATGGCGCTGTTCATCTCGATGCGGAAGCCGCGATTGACTTGGACTTTGCCTTGGTCATCGAACCAGGGCACGCGGAACATCAGAACTCTTTCGGGCTCCGTGATCCGTTCCAGGATCTTGGCTTCGTGATACTCAGGGTGGCGTTCCAACACGGGCTTCAAGGAATCGAACACTTCCATCACGGCCTGGTGGAATTCGGGTTCGGCTGGGTTTTTAGCTTTGACGAGGTTGAGGATTTGATGGGTATAATCCGCCGCAGCATGCTTTTTGGGCGGTTCCATGACAGGACTCATAGTCTTTCCTCCGAATTTTTAGGTGTTATACGGATTTTCAAAAAAATACAGGACGCCGCAGAATTGCGGCTGAAACAATTAGACGCTTGGCGGGGAGGATGTGCCGTGATGAGCATCACCCGATTTCGTGATAATTGGGCGTAAAGCGTGTGCGTAAGACACCCGTGCGCAAGGTCGCGGAAAGCCCGCAGAATGTTTCCGTTAGCGCCAAGATCAGGTTACGACTAGCGGGCAGGATTTACAAGCGTCACCTTGGAAGTTACCTGCTGGCCTTTTTCCATACCTCCGACGACAACCAGGTTTCCGCCGCGGGTTACGAGCAGGCCGCGATGATCCATGGTGGGCTCGGGAGTGTTGTCGTCCACCGTCTCCCACTCTTCTGTGGAGACGTTAAACGCGAAGGTCATGGAAGACGGCTCGGCTGGGCGGCCGTTGAAGCCGATTCCGTTGTAGTTGTAGGGAGTGTCGGATCCTCCGGAGAAATAGATTCTGGAGGCTTTCTTTTCTAGGCTGGCGCCGGCTGCGATGCGATAGCGCGCATTGCCGGGGTGGACGGGAAGATTCGTCCATGTGATTTTCGTGGGGTCACCTTTTTTGGGAAATCTGCCCATCCAGCATTCACGGGAGGGAAGGAATCTGGGGCTGCCAAAGGGGTTTTTGTAGGCGCCGTCGACGTAAACGATGGTGTCGCCGAGGATGGCGCCAGCGTGACCGAACACGGGCGTACCGGGAATCGGCGTGGCTTCGTTCCACGTGTCTTTTTCGGTGTCATAGACCTGAACGTTACGGATTGCGCCGGCTTTGGATCCCGCCTGCGCGGTTGACCAACCGCCGATGAGGAGTATGTAGCGATCATGATAGAGGCCGATGACGGCATCCTGGACGGGTATGGGAATGTCTTTGGCGCGGTAATAGCGATTCTCGAGCGGGACAAAGATGTTCAGGTCCGACACGGTGTTGTCTCCGCCTTGTGCGTCGACTACGTAACCTCCGAAAATGAAGACGCGGTCGTGGAGCGCCACGGCCGATGCTCCCAAACGGCCGGCCACGCCTGGAACGGGATGGATTGCTGTCCACTTGCCGGTGGCGACATCCATTTGGTAGGCGCTGGTGGTGACGGCATCCCAGGTCTTCTTGGGGCCAATTCCCATGAAGGAGAAAATTTTGGCTCCGCCCTGGCCATGCAAAATCGCGACCGCATTATTCGAGACCGGGGCGGGCAGCGGGCTTGGCAGGGCTTCTTCGGCGGCATGAAGGCGGGATGCTAAAAGAAAACAGAATGATGCCAGGAGCAATTTCGTCGCGGCTGATTTCATTGGTGAAATGATAGCAGCGGAGGGCAGGTGTCAGGTGTCAGGTCTCAGGAAAAACGAAGCCCTGACACCTTACCGATCAGAACCAGGTTTGTTTGCGATATTCGCGATAGGCTTCGCCGAACTTGGCTTCGAGGACGGCGGCTTCTTTGCGCGCCCGGAAAATCTGCATGGGGATTATCACCGCTAGAATCAACAGCATCTCGGGTCTCCGCAACATGAAACCCACACCGATGACCAAAAACACTCCGAAGACATAAATCGGATTGCGGATGCGCGAGTAGACGCCGGTGGTGACCAAGCCGGTTGCTTTCGGAACCCAGGAGAACGATCGGCCGAGGGTATAACGGGCGAGGATGATGCCGGCGAGGCCGAACAGAGCGAGGAGCAGACCGGTGAAGCGAAGCAGGTCATGCGGACCGGGTGCGGAGCGAAATATTTCGGCGAGAGCCAGCAGGCCCACGAGCGCAGGCAGCCAGACGTGCGGTATTGCGCCTCGATCGATCTTCATTAAATGTAACCTCAGGCTCCGCCCCATGAATGCACTTCAGAGACACAGCTCACGAGCGCCTCTGCGCGTCAGTAGAGTTCCCTTCGATTCAAAAAAATTCTACTTCAGAAAGTCCTCTCGCACGGCGCGAATGAAATCGGTAGAGGCGGGCTCGGCACCCGAGGTGCGCATTAGCAAGGCGATCTGTCCGCGATGATAGGCGGAGTGAAAGAGCACGTGCGTCAGGATGTCTTCCACGCGGTTCGACCAGGATTCGCCGCGGCTGTTGCGGTATTCGACAACGTCGTTCAGGGAACCGGGCGCGAACTGATTTCCCATGCGTACCAGGAAGCTTCGCCACGCCGAGGACATCTCGTTGGCCAGGGCCAGACATTCGTCAATCGTGGAAACCGGCCAAACCGCCATGCTCTGGTGTTGTTTCAGAATGCGCTCGAGCCAGAGCTTCTGCGCCGAAAGAATATGAGCCATGCGCCCGAGCGCCTCCGCGGGAACGGAGCCGGGCGCACGCATGGCGGCGAGGCACTCGCGGTTGGCCCAGTCATCGTAGGCAAACATCCTAAGAAAATCTTTGCTGTCCACAGGCACTCCTTGGCAATTTGGCAATTTCCTAGCAGATTGTACATCCAACAACATTGACGACCGGAGCTGGTAATCGGCATCGCTAAAGCGATGCCCTGATACGAAACGCTATGATAAGCTGTGCCTTCGATGAAGCGATTTGCCCTGTTTCTTTTTGCGGTTGTGGTGGTGGTTCGCGCGGTGGGGCAGACCCCGCAAAGCTCTTCGCCCGACGTTTTTCTCATCACCATTGATACGCTGCGCGCCGATCATGTGGGCTGCTACGGATACAAGCAAGTCGAAACACCGGCATTGGACGCGCTGGCCGCCGACGGCTTCCGCTTCACGGAGGCGTTTACCCATAGTCCGATTACGAACACTTCGCACGCCACCATTCTCACGGGTTTGTTGCCGAGCGTGCATGGCGTCACCGATTTTGGGGTTCCACTGCTGCCGCAGCATGTGACTGCGGCGGAATTGCTCAAGGCGCACGGATATCAAACCGCGGCGTTTATCGGAGCGGTGATTCTTGACAGCAATGCGCTCGCTCCGGGCTTTGATCGCGGCTTCGATTTCTACGACAACTTCCCCAAAACCGCCGACGGTAACGACAAGAATCCGGATGGTACTAATAAGGAGCGATGGGACCGGGTCGAGCGGCGCGGAATGGAAGTGGTGGAGCATGCCGAGGCTTGGTTCGACAAGCACCGTTCCGGTCCTCACTTCGTGTGGGTGCATTTGTTCGACCCGCACGATCCCTACGAGCCTCCTCCGCCGTTTTTGGAGAAATACAAAGACCACTTGTATGACGGGGAAATCGCCTATGCCGATTCGGCGGTGGCGCACTGGATTGCGTTTCTGAAAAAAGCCGGTGTTTATGACAATGCCATTATCGTGGTCACGGGCGATCACGGGGAAGGTCTGGGCGAGCACGGAGAGGATACGCACGGGCTGTTTCTTTACGACTCGACGCTGCACATTCCGCTGCTGGTGAAAATGCCGGGAGGCAGTGCCGGTCAGAATGAGAAGCGGAGCGGCACCGTGATTGATGCGCAGGTGCGCACGACCGACATTCTTCCGACCATTCTTTCTACGGCGGGTGTGGCAGCGCCGGCGGAGTTGAACGGCGAGTCGCTGCTTCCTCTAATCGAGGGAAAGACGTCGTCCTCGAATCGCGAACTTTTCGCCGAGACCGATTATCCGCTGCGCTGGGACTGGGCTCCTTTGAAGGCCTTGCGCGCGGACAATACGAAATGGATCGAGGCTCCGCGGCCCGAACTTTACGACCTCCAGGCCGATCCTAAGGAGTTGAAGAATCTCTATGCTCCCGGCGGCGGGAATCCAAAAGTGCAGAGCATGCAAGCGGAGATGGCAAAGTGGAAAGCTAAGCTGCCGCCGCAGAGCGGAGCGAGCAAGCCGGGAGAAACTTTACCGGATCCCAAAGACAAGATCGAAGAGCAGAACCTGTTGCACAACGCGATGCTCGCGAGCGACGACAATCGACTGAGTGACGCGCGGCAATTTTTGGAGAAAGCGCTGCAGGCCGATCCGAACTCACCGACGGCTCTGCGCCAACTGGGCGAGCTTGAACTGGCCGCGGGGGATTTCGCCAAAGCGGCTGGGCACTTGAAGCGGGCGTATGAACTGCATCCTTACGATTCGGCGGCTGCGTTTGAATGGGGCCAAGCGGCGGAGAAGTCCGGCGACTGGGCGGGGGCGCGGGATGCGCTGGAAGCGGGACTGAAGCTTGCGCCCGATCAAACGTCGGCACGCCTGCGGCTGGGGCGGGTTTACCTGCAACTGAAAGACCCGAAGAAGGCGGCGGATCAATTCGAGGCAGCGCTGCTCGTGGATTCGAATAATAGCGAAGGGCGGCTCGGACTGGCGGAAGCGCAGATTCAGCAATCCAATTTTGCCGGGGCCTTGCCCGATCTGGAAGCGTTGACCAAAGCTGATCCGCGAAACGCCGCCGCGCTGCGTTTGCTGGCGCGAGCTTATCGCGGGCTCGGGCGCGAGCGGGATGCGAAACGAGCTGAGGCACAGGCAGGAACGGTGGAAGACAAGCACTGAACGGTTGTCAGTCCCCCAGCCAAATGGCAATAGCTCACTTTATCTTCGGCTTTTCCCCGTGCGATTTTCTGTTCTTGTTAGTCTCGTGATTCTGGGACGGACATCCACTGCAAAGCGGAGTTCTCGCAGCATAGTAGCCGAACGATACCTGCGCCGATTGCTGGGTCACCAGGTCGGTTTCGATGAAGAATCCTTGAGTTGGGTCAATGAAGAAATAATCCACCGAGAAAGCATTGGTGATGGTGTTGGTCACGTTGAATGGGGCGCCTGCATTGACATTCTCTAGAGTGCCCGGGAAAGGAGCGCTCGCGGACGGGGAATTGAAGGTGCCTTGGAAGGGTTGGTCGGGCAGGGTCGGATAGATGCCATTGTCCGTGCTGCTATCGGCAAAACCGGAAAGTGCGGACGAGTTCGCATTCATCTGGCCGGTGCCGTCGTTTTCGATGCCATTTTGCTGGGTAAAGCTGAGTCCGTAGTCACCGCTGAAAGTGGCAGACTGGGTCGATTGCGGATAGGCGATTCCGGTTCCAATCGAGGGATAGTGGAGAGCGGGCTGAGATCCGATGTCTCCCATGCCGAGCACCAGCGCCTCGCTTGCCGTCGTGGGGTTAGTGAGATAGATGAAGAGCTCTGGTTCATAGGTGGGATCAGGCCCGGGAGTGATGCTGTTTGGAGTTACGCAGGCGCGGCCGGTTCCTGTCACTACGGTTCCGCTGGTGGCTCCGCAGGAACTGGTTGAGGAGTCAACCGCGTAGGTTCCAGTGAATTGCGCGCTGATCTGGGCGCCCGTAATTCCGCCTTTCTTGCAGGTGGATTGGACGCAGTTATCGAGGAGGAAAGTGTCGGCGTAGCCGCTGCAAGAAGCGCTCTGGCAACCGTTGCCATCGGCGGTGAAGATGTCTGCAGAGGTCCAGGTCGCGGGAGTGAAGCTGCTATCTAGGGGCGAGAGGTCTACGCCGGTGACTCCGAAGACGTAAGGGCCGCTGAAGGATGCGTTGTTGAAGGTGCCGTAGCTACCGCCCGTTTGGCCGAGGGCGAGTCCCCCGGTGAGACCCAAGGGCAGAATGCTGCCGCCGGTAGTGGAGTCGGTTTCGATCAAATCGATGTGAGTGGTGTCGATGATGTAGCCGGTTACGACGGCGGTTACGGTCTTGGGGTGGATTCCGTCGAGCAGACCGGCCAGATTGACTGTGACTTGGCCGAACGCATCGGGACCGGAAGAGAGCTGCGAGCCGGTTAGAAACGCGGCATCACTTTGCCGCAGGTGCTCCGATATGATTTCGTCGAACACGCCGGAGACGGCGGATTGGCCGGAGGGAATATTGAGGACGCCGCCGAGGGCGAAGGGCAAACTTTGGACCACGTTAGTGCCCTGCATTACGAAGGCGTAACTTCCCGTTGGAGCGACGACGGTGGTCTCCTGCAGATCCAAGGTGCCTACGGCGGAGTCGCCGGTGAAGGATACATTTTCGATGTCAACTTGAGAGACGAGAGCCTGGGGATTCTGCGACGAATTGTTGAGGAACACGATAGGAAAGGTTTCGATGCCGTTGCCGCCAATGTTGCTGTCGTTGGTGTTGACGGTGATCAATCCCCGTCCATCGTTGCCGAGGAAGTAAGTGCCGGAGAGATTGGTATCCGAGAGGGAACCGGTCGCGAGGTAATTGGCGGTTTGCTCTCCATTTTTAATGTTGCCTTGGCCGTCGAACACAAGGGCGGCTGCGATCTGGTAGGGGTCATTGTTCGAGTCAACGCCGTGGGCCTGAAGAATGTAGGTGCCGGCTATCAAACTGCTGTTGAAAGTGGTGATGGTGATGGGAGAAACCTCGTTGACCGTCTGATCGCCTTCCGCGTAGGCCACGATTTCGGTGACCATGCTATTGGTGGAAAGAGTTGAGGGTGCGGTAAAGGTGATCGGCGTGCCGCTTTGACTCGACGGACTACTGAGGGTGCCGCATATGCTGCCGGAGCCGTTTTGGCACGTCAGGGTCCAGGCTACTCCATCGGCGACTATGCCTGAGGGGCCCTGAATGGTTGCCGTGAGGCTCACGGCGCCGCCGACTGAAATTGAGGATGCGCTGGTCTGGACGGTGACGGTGACGTTGGGGGGCGGTGGCGGGGGAGGATTCTGAACATTTGCGGTGCTTCCTCCGCATGCGGCGAGTACTGAAAGCATCGCCACCGTTAGAAGAAAAAGAACCCATCGTTTGGTTGCCACAGCCGACCTCCAGGAATTAAGTTGCATCATCTTTACGTTCATCGCGGCATTCATCGCATTGCGTTCCGACTTCGTTGCCAGCTCGTAAACAAAACCGAGTGCTCCGGGGCGCTCGGTTGCTACTGTCCAGTACCCCGCAGGTACACAAATTGGGGATTGCCGGTGGTGATTACTCCCCCCGTTGTTTCTTGCGTGTAATTGATGGTGAGCGCTCCAGACTCGAATCCGACGCCCGTCGGGGTGAAAGTGACGCTCAGAGTGCAACTGCTGCCGGGAGCCAGAGTAGCGGGGCAATCGTCGTTTTCGGCGTAGTTGCCTTGCGTCGAAATCCTGCCGACGAAAGTAACGGTAAGCGGACTGGCAAGAGTTGGATCGTTGGTAAGCGTGATCAGCAACGGCGAGCTGGTTGAGCCCTTCTTCTCGGTGCCAAAATCCAAGCCCGCACTAGGAGACATCCGCAACGGGCTGGGGGTATTGGTTTTCAATTCGACAGGGAAGCGTCCGCTATCGATTTCGCAAGGGTTGGACGACGACGGGGGCGTACCGACCGGCCAACACTGGAGTGTATTGAGTTCCAGAAAATAATCGAGGCCGCTATTGATGTCGGTGTTCGGCTGTGGGACGTATGTCACCTGCAGGCTGCAACTTGCCTGAGGCTCCAGCAAGGCTCCGGTGCAGGTGTCCGATGAGATTTGGAAGTTCGGCTGCGAAGTTCCGGGATCGCTATCGCAGTTATAAGTGATGGTAGTCGGGTGAGACCCCGTGGCGGGAATAGGGTTAATGGAGTTGTTAACGCCGGGAGGGGTGCCCACTACCTGCAATCCGGCAACGGGGCTTTCTTGCCTCGGCGCGGGAAGCATGAGCGGGCCCTTCGGCGGGTTGTCGCAAGACGCCCTGCCCAGAATCTGGACGGGATTCGCACTGTAGTTGGTGAAGGAGAGGGCTTGCGGAAGGCTCGCTTCCGCGGGATTCGATTGGTTTTCCGCGCCGAAGTCGAGTTCGGGAGTCGAGGGCTGGATCGCGCTGAGGCCGATGCCAGAAATGGGGACTGCGAAGATCGGCACACTGTCTGGGTTTTGGTCTTCGTTAGTAGGGACGCTCACTTGTACGTAAAAGTGCTGCAGAGGCAAGGGACAAAACTCGGGCGCGGCGCCCTGAGTGGAGGCCGGACTTCCGAAGGGCAGCCATGGGCAGCTCTCTTGCGGGGAAAAGGTCACAGTGATGGCACAAGATTGCCCGGCAGCAAGACTGAAAGGTGCTCCATTGGAAAAGCCGCCGCCCGGGCCACAAGCGTCGGTCTCGGTGAAGCTGGGCAAACCGGTGAAGTCGCTTGGGCCGGCGAATGAGTAAGAATTATTATCCGCAAAGGCTGCCGTAAGACCGGTCAGAGTCGAGCCGTAATTGTTGGTCAGGGTGATCGACTGCGTCGTTGAAGGCGATACCAACAGCTGAGCAGGGAAGGTGAGACCGGCCGGGGACAAGGTGATCGGTTCCTGGCAAGCGGTTGTACTGTTCACTGCGAGACAGATGGCTCCGGCGTCGCCTGCTCCACTGGCGGCACTGAGATTGCCCGCGCAGGAACTGGAGGCCACCATGTAGGTCGGCTTGGCACCCTGCAGAACGTAACCGCCCGTTACGGAGATGAAGGTAACGGGATTGATGTTTGTCGGCGAACCTGCGGGTTCACCGATTTGACCGACGATAGCTCCGTTCGTTCCGATAAGTTGGAGAATGACGGAATTGCCGCTGATCTGGCCATTCACCGATGCAGACGAGAAACAAGGGTAGTTAGTAAAGGTCAAATCGCCGGTGACGGTCGCGTTACTGGCTCCGATGTTCTGGCCCTGGGTGAGTGTGCCCGAAACGATGAAATCCTGATCCGCGAGGCCGGAGGCTCCTTCCGTGCTGTGAAAGCTTCCGTTGATTGATCCCGAAAGTGGGGGCACGGATACTGCACTCCATGACAGGCCAGTTTCGGCGTATCCGCAAGGAGAACCGTCGGCGCCTGTACCGGCGGTGGACGTGTAGGTCCCCATCATCGTAGAGCCATCTGAGCTTAGCGTTCCCGTGAGCGTGAAAGTTTGACTGCCAGCTACTTCGGTGAGGGTGACGGTCTGGCCGCTGATGGTTACCGCTAGCGGGGCCGAGCCGCTGTTGCATATACCGGTGGTCGATGACGTGATCGTGTACACCGTCTGGCCCGAGGCTGAAGCATTGTTTTGGAGAAGAAACCCACCGAGGAGACCACCGGTGAAAGTGGGGTCGCCAGGATTCCCGTCGGTTTGGGGCGCCAGGGTGAACTGCCAGTTACCGGAAAGCGATCCGCTCGGCTGCGGGCCGGTGGAAGCGCTGTTGCCGCCGCACGACGAAAGCATCATCGCGATCGTGATTACCGTGGCGGCGACGAGTAAAAGCCGCGGAGCACTCGCGTGGCATTTCCTCATCGGAAGGAGTTCAAAATACCCACGACACAGCACTCGATTTCTAGTTCGTTTCTGCATGGTGTTGTTCAAGGTCCTGAGAAGTGGAGCTGAAATTCTGCACGGCGCCTTCGCCGGTCACTGTGCCTGTGATGGGCACGGTAAAGACCGTATTGTCGTCTGCGCTTGCGGGACTCGTCACTGTTAGCGTTGCCGACAGTGGAGACGAGCACTGCGATCCGCATTGCGGAGTAAATGTGATGGTAATGACGCACGATCCCCCGGATGCGAGATTGAAGGGTTGACCCTGCGAAGGAATTCCGCCGGGGCCGCAATTGTCCGTCTCGCTAAAATTCGTGGCGGTTGGCGGGTTGTTGGCAAATGCCAAAGTCAAACCGCTGAGCGCACCGTTGGAAGTGTTTCCGAGTGTGACGGTCTCAGTGGAAGTAGTGGCCGGCGGCACCGGGGGGTAGGTCATGGTTACGGCGGCGGGAGCCAGGTTGATGGGCTCCTGGCAGGCGTTGGTTCCCGACGGGCTTCCCACGGCCAGACAGATATCGCCGTAATCTCCGGCAGTAGATGTGCTGCTCAAATTGCCTGGGCAGGTGTTGGTAGCGACTAAGTAGGACGGGCCGACGGCATGCAGAATATAGCCACCCTGAGTAGAGTCAAAAGTGACGGGATTCAGACCGGTCACGCCATTCGAATTGGCGGGTTCGCCGATCTGACCCAGGATCGATTCGTCAGGTCCTACGATTTGCAGAGTAACGGAATTGCCGCTGATTTGCCCGTAGACGGATGCCGTATCGAAACAGGGGTAGTCGCTGTTATTCGATCCCGGCAGGCTGAAATTCATAGTGCCGCTGACCGCAGCGCTGCTTGCTCCAGTGTTCTGCGCTTGCGTGATGGATCCTGACAGCAGGAAATCCTGATTAGTGAGGCCGGCGGCGCCGCCGGTGCTGTGGAAACTTCCCTGGAGGTTTCCCGTAATCGGAGGCACCAGAGTCGCGCTCCATTGCAGGCCGGTTTGCGCGGTGCCGCAGGGTCCACCATCGGCCGCCGTGCCGGCGGTTGAATTGTAGGTGCCCGCGATCGTCGTGCCATCGAAACTCTGAATTCCCTGGAGGGTAAAAGTCTGCGTGCCGGCTACCGCGGTGATGGTCCACTCATTTTGGTTGCCGATCGATCCGGTGATCGATCCGGTGATCGTAGCGGTCCCGATGTTGCAGGGAATTAAGAGCCCGGGCAAGGAGACGGCGTAGGTCGCAGCTCCGGTCGCGGACGTGCCGTCCTGCAGCAGAAACCCGCCCTGCAGGCCGCCCAAAAACGAGCCGTCGGATGGAGGCGCCATGGTGAACTGCCAGTTGCCCGAGAGCAATAGCTGGATCTTGCCGCCGCCAGAAGAAGAACCCCCGCAGGCAGCGAGTATCACGGCGCCGAGTAGCACCGGCAGCAGCAGAGTCTTCAGGCGAGCTCCACAACGGCGAGACGGATACGATGCGCAACTCGCGCCATGTATCGATCGGTCGTTCATGGCGCGATCCGGCATTCCTCGATTTGTTGTTGCTCGATCTTTCGTAAATGTCTCCATGACATGTCGCATCTTAGAAACCTAGCTTGAGGCCGAACTGTATGGTTCGCGGCCGGTGCGCATCGAGCGGGTGGAGGAACGATGCTGCGGTGACGCAATCGCCGCTGCTGCCCTTGAATCCGGCAGAATACACGGGGCCGGCATAGCAACCGATGACGTTGTTTCCGGTGCCGGACGGGTTATCGGGATCGTAGACGCGGAACTGCGTGTGATTGAAAATGTTGAAAGCCTCAGCCCGAAACTCGATGTCGCCGGACTCGCGAATCTTGAAATGCTTGAGCAGCGCCATGTCGAAGTTGGTGCGGCGCGGATTATTCAGGAAGTTGCGTCCGGCGTCGCCGAAAGTAAGACCGCGCGGCGCCACAAACTCGGAGGGATTGCCGATGAGGGGGCCGAAACTTTGGGAATTGTTGCCGGGCGACGGCAGTCCCCTGGCTACGTCGGGATAGGATGCGGCAACACCGAGTCCGCTGGAAACTCCGGCGTTGTCGGTGAGCGAAATGCCCGTGTTGCCGGCGGTGTTGACCACGGTGAAGGGCGTGCCGGTTTGAAACAGAGTTACTCCCGAAAGCTCCCAGCCGTCGAGCAGACGATTCGACCAGTCGGAACAGCAGTTTGACTTGCGCGTGTCTGCGGTATTGGCGTCCGGCTTCCGCTCTTCGATGATATCGATGAAGTTACCCGGAAAATTCTTGAGCGGCAGCTTGTAGACATAGCTGATGGTGGCCAGATGCCGTTCGTCGAAACTGGAACTGGCCTTGTTCTCGCGCAGGTCGTACGAATTTACTAGGATCGGATCGCTTCGATCCGAGGCATCGTCCAAGGAATGGCTGTAAGAATATGAGACGCCGAGAGTGAGGGGGCCGCTGCTGTGACGCAACGTTGTCTGCATTGCGTGGTAGGTCGAATCGGCCACATTCTGCAATGAGAGAACTCTTCCCAGACCGGGGTAAGGGCGGCCGGGGAGAGAATTGACATTGGGAATGTTGGGATTAGTGCAGGCTGCCTGCAAATGCGTGTAGGCGGGGTTGGGATTGGTTGGAGTACCTGGGGTTACCTCGGTTCCATTTGCCAGTAGAAACGGTGTGGTGCCGTCTCCGGGATTATTTCCCTGGCCAGGATTTCCGTTGGGAGGAATCGTGCACTCGGTGGTGGTCAGAGGCTCGTTCGGTCCGAAGGGATTCTCGTTTAGCGGCAGGGGATGCAACTGGTTGATCTGACGCTCGACCGTTAAATGCGTTCCTTTACTTCCCACATAGGCGAGATTGATTACAAAGGCGTGAGGTATTTCTCGCTGGATTCCGAAACTCCACTGCTGCGCGTAAGGCCAAATCGCTTTGGTGGGGATGGAGGTGACATCGAGGGGAAAAACAGAGCCGGCGGGTGGCGGCGTTCCTCCCACAACGCTGACGCAGGCGCTATTGGACGGATCAAACACAGATCCATAGCCGACGTTACCGATGCAGGGGTAGCTGACTGGAAGTTGCTGCGTCATGCTGAGCACGACCGGCGCGCTGGCCTCGAGTGATCCCGTGTTCGCTTCGTTACCCGTGCCGTGCTCGAAAAAGATGCCGTAGCCGCCACGGATTGACGTCTTGCCGTCGCCCCAGGGATCCCACGCAAAACCAATTCGGGGCGCCGGATTGAAGAGATGGCCTTTCATACAGCTGGCGGGCGTACCGTCGAAGCCGCAGCGCACCAGGCCCAAGCTGCTAACCACGCCGGGGTCGAGCTGAAAAGTGACGGGATTGAACGGGACTGGAGACGAGCCGGCACTCTTATCCAAGAGCTCGCCGTAGATGGGATCCACTCCAAATCGCGTTGCGTTGAATCGTGAAGCTTCCCAGTTCCAGGCGTTACGGTTCTTCTCGCTATAGGTGCCAAACAGACTTATGCGCAAGCCGAGGTTGAGAGTAAGTCGATGAGTAATCTTCCAATCATCCTGAAGATAAGGCTCGGCGATCTGGTAGCGCTGATAGTAACGGTGATTGGCCGAGTCCTGAGTAAAACTTTGAATGAATCCCTGCGGGTTTCCGTGGGGATTGGCGTCCGATTCGAGCAGGAAATCAGCGAAGGCATTTCCCGTACTGTGCGTGAGATTGCTGAAGGTCAACAAGCCTTGGGTGTCGCCCGAAGCGGCTCCGATGGTGTTGTTATCTTGATTACGCTGGTAGTAGATATATTGCGCGCCGAATTGCAGCGTGTGTTTACCGATCGACTTACCCACATCGTCACGCACGGAGTAAGTGGGATCGGTGTGTCCCCATGGCATATAGGAGGGGTCGGCAGCAAAGCCTCGACCGCCGTAAGCGGCGTTGCTGCCGAGAATGGCGACTCCGGGCATCTTTCCGCCAAAGCCGTTATTGAAAATGTATCCCATGCCGCATTCGGGGAAGCCAGTCACCGGGCTGATGCTGAGCGAGGGGTTACATTGATTTTGCTCATTTACGGGGAGTGACTTATCAATGACCAACGGCTGATTAAGGCTGGGATTGCGTTGGAACTGCGCGCCGCCCGGACCATTCTGATCGGTCAAAGTGATATCCGAGTTTACGTAGCTGATCACGACATCGTTCAGCAGCGTCGGCGAGATCGTGTCGGTCACCCTCGCCACGAGGCTAGTGCCGGGTCCAAAAAAGCGGTTCTGAATCGTGGGGAACGACGATGCCGAGGGCTCGTTGGTACTCAGGTAGCTCCACTGCGGGTTCAGCACCGTTGTATCCCACGCATCGTGGATGTAGCGAAACGAAAGCTTGAGTTTGTCGGTTAACTGGTGGTCAATATGAAACAATTCTTCGCGCCAGTAAGTGGAAGGGGAAACGGCCGTGTCGTAGCAGCGGAAAGGGTCGCTGGGGTCGGGACTGGCGGGATTGTAATTCACCAACTTAGCGTTGCAGCCGGTAGGGGCATTGGGCAGCGGTATGAGGTTCGCGTTCAAGATGGTCTGCGCGTTCTTATCCACGCTGACCGAGCCCAGAGTGAACGGGCCCTGCAAATGTACTAGAGGTGCGAGACCACCGGTACCTGACGAGGCCACGGACGGGCAGTCGGGGTACTGCGAACGAAGAAACGACCCCGTGTTCAAGGGGCAGACGTCGCTGAAATCGAAGTCCTGGTAAACGACACCGTTGGGGCCAGTTTGCAGGTTCTCCTGTACTCCATTCGGCGTCAGAATCAGACCGCGCTCTTTCAAGCCGGGCACCGGTTCGTTGTACTCGGTGGGAGTTTTCTCGAGGCGGAATTCCTCGGAGTAGAAGAAATACGTCTTGTCTTTTCTGGTGTAAATATGAGGAATGGTGAGCGGGCCGCCGATCGTCCCGCCGAAATCCTGCCGCCGATAGAGTGGAGCTTTTGTTCCAAACGTCTGTCCGGTAGTGTCGCCGGGAAGAGGTGGAATGGTGTATACAGTATCGAAATAATTGCGCGAGTTGAATGCTTCGTTGCGAACGAAGTCGTAGAGGTTTCCATGCCACGTTGGCGTTCCCGACTTGGTTGTCACCTGCACGGTACCGGATGCGGTGCGGCCATATTGAGCCCCGTAGTTGGAAGTTAGTACCTTCACTTCCTGAATCGCATCGAGGCTGGGATAGACAATCAGCGTACTGGATGCGCCGTTCAGACCTGTATTGAGCACGTCGCTGCCGTCGACCTCAAAAGTGTTGTACTCGACGCGACCGCCATTCACGCTGTATTTGACGCTGCCTTGCACGCCTACCTTGGCTTCGTCCTGTCCGGTTTGATTGCTGACGCCGGGGGCGAGCGCGATGAGTTGCGTGAAATTACGGCCGTTGAGTCCGATCGACACTACTTCTTTTTGCGTGATCGTGCCGGAGACGCTGGAGGTCTCGGTCTCGACGGTTCCCACGCCGCCGGATTCGACGTTCACTTCTTCCGATTTAGCTTTGGCGGGCACGAGAGGTGCGTCGAGCGTTAGTTCGAGCCCTGCAGCCAGGGTGATGTTGTCAAACGGCAGGTCGGCGAAGTTGGGAGCGGTTACGACCAGCTTGTAGATTCCAGGCTCGAGGTTGGTGAACTTGTACACTCCCTTGTCATTGACCGGAGTTTCCAGTTTCGCTCCTGCGGGGGTGGTTAGGACCGCTTTCGCATCGGGGACGACAGCTCCCGTCTGATCGGTCGCCGTGCCGTTGATCGCGCCCTTGTCGCCTGCGATTTTTTGAGCGGCCGGAGCCGAAACAGGCGCAGCGCCCTGTTGCACCTGCTCTGCGGCTGCCAGCTCGACTGCTGGAGTGGCACTGGCTGGCTGCAGGGTGGCGTCGAGCGTTAACTTCTTGCCCGGGGTCAGCGTGAAGTTTTCGAAGACGACATCAGCGAAGTTGGGGGCCGACACGGTTAAGGTGTAAGTCCCCGGATAAAGTCCGGTGATGGAATAAATGCCCTTGTCATTGACCGAAATCGCCAGTCGCGCCCCGTCGCGTGCGAGAACCGCTTTGCTATCGCGCACGACTGCACCGGTCTTATCGGTCACCGTCCCATTAACGCTCGCTTTATCGGGCGCCGCTGTTGGCTGTTCCTGTCCCGCACTGATCGATAAGCCGAGAAGCAGCAGCGTCAGCAGGCGAAGGACGCAGGGAAAGAAATTAGGGCGCAGAGGATCGCACACTTATCGCTCCGGACGTAATTAGGGTATTAAGAATGCAATGGCAAAGGGGGATTGTATATGGCGGGTCCGCGCGCCAAAGTTAACGCAATGTTAAATTTGGCAGGCGTTTTTCTTCCTGGACCCAATCCACATAGCCACTTCACTAGGTAGCCTAGAGCAGTTTTCCTAAGATGTCAACTAACTAGATAGGGTTAATTTAATTTCGACGCAGTTGCTCTACAACCGCCGCCCGGCGCTCAGATCCGGGGCGCCACGTACCGAGAAAGTTCGGGTGCGGAGTGCCATCGAGTCCGAGCTCGGGAGGAGATCTTGTTTCGATTCTCCGTGCTCATTTTCCACAACTGCAGTCTCGGAGTAGGCACGAAAGAAGCACGAGAACGGAAAAGTATTTCACCTTATTCTCGTGACTTAAGCGAGAGCCCTAAATTGGCGCTCCCTGCAGGCCGCATACATTAAGGGATTTTCACCAATTTGTCACAGAGCCTTAACATCGCGCAGCCGACGAGCAGATAGACTCGGGCTGAAATTCAAGCTCCACGGCGAGGCAGCGTGTGCGCTACTTACGCAGCCAATAAGAGCAGAGAGCACCACGGATTTGGTAGGGCTTCCCATGCGTGTGGCGCTGGCCCCACGTGCAACGAAACAGAATTCAAAAACCATTCGAGAGAGGGATCAATACTATGTCGCGTATGAAATCGATTTTTCTGGCCCTGTTGTTGAGTTTGATTGTGAGCGTCGTGCCGATGGCACAGGCGCAGACCGTTGAAGTCATGATTGCAGGCTCCTCGGCCATGTGGCAGACGCTGGCCTTGGGCGCTTTTAGCGAGGCGGGCGCGGGTGCTGGGCACTGGACCAGCGCTTCGAACGCTGTCAACCTTACCGATAACCGTACGAGCCCGGCGAACGTTGACGCGGGTACGATTTGGATTGTTTGGAATTCCGGCGCCACCAAGATCTGGGCTTTCGACAAAGTGGACTCGGTCGTCGGAAACCGCTGCTACTTTGCGCAACCGCAATGCAGCACGAGCGCTCCGTTAGCGAATCTGCAGGGCAACGGTTCGCAACAGATCTCGACCACGCTTTGGGGAGCCGACTCGGCTTTGCCGGCGAGCGTTGTCTCTGTGTTTACGACTGGAACTCCGGTCACGGTAGCGGCGACGGACATCCGTCCCGAAGACGCCGCGTTCTCGGCTTGCCGGTCAAACTCCGCGCTGGGCGCCGGACCTTACGGCGGATCGGCGAGCGACGGGCTTGACGGCCTGGGGTACAACCCGAACAACCAATCGGGCGTGTGTGCGACTGCTGGCGGGACGACAGCGAATTATGTAGGAACCCCGATTCACAGCGGATATCCCGGCGCTGCCTCAACCGATGCAGCCAATGTGGTGTCGTTCAACATTAAAGGCACGGACCCAATCAGCGGCACGAAGATTCCCGCGTTCACAGTCTATGAAGTCGGCGCCGCGCCGATCGTATTCATCGACGAACGGAATGAAGGCCAACTGGGCGGTCTGATCAACGCCTCCACCGAACAACTGCAGCAGGCATTCTCGGGCGCCAATTGCGACGCGAGCGCGTTCGGTCTGGCTCCCGGCGGAATCAGCGTCTTCCTGCGTGAGCCGCTGTCAGGCACATACAACACTACGGAAGCCACACTCATGCGTCATCCGACCGTTTACGCAGGTACGGGACCGAGCACGATTCTTGGCGTGTCGATGGAAACCGGTGTCGACGCTCCCGTCAATAACCCACTTGCGGGGCAGGCCGGAACTTGCACGAGCACCGACGGCAAGGGTGCACGGTATCGCGCGATCGGCACGAGTGAAGAAGTAAAGTCCGTGCTCAACGCGGGCTCTCACTACGGAGTTGACGGCATCGGCTTCACGTTCTTTAGCTATGGAAACGTGGGTTCGATCTCCAACAGCTCCAGCTACGGCTACATCACAGTGAACAATATCGATCCTATTTTCGCCAGCTACGGACCGCAGAGCTCGACTGGAGCTGGATACGATCCGGGGCAGCCTGCCACAGCGGGTACGGTGCCGGGTTCGGCGAACCTGCCTGCATCGTGCAGCACATCGTTCCCGTGCCCGGAAAAAGATATCTGGGCTGGCGGATTGTCTTTCCCGAACGTCCGCAACGGGACTTACCCGGCGTGGTCGCTCTTGCGGATCGTCAGCAATGGAACCCCGCTGAAGAATGCGGAAACCCTGGTGAAGGACTCGCAGACGTTCGTTGTCGACTCCGTTCCGGACTATATTCCGGCCGCGAAAACGGTGGGGAAGACGCAAACCGATCCTGGGCTGGAGCTCGTGCGAGCGCATTACCAACAGTACGACGGAGCGGGTAACTCGTTGGGCGCGGCTCCTGTGGATTGCGGTACAGCAGAGGCTGGCGGCGACATGGGCGGCGTGATCGTACCCTTCGTCTCCGGTAAGTGCTCGACTAGTTCTCCCACGCAGCAAGTGCAGGGAAACCAGGGGCTGCAGGTTCGACCGTAACCGGACCTAAGCCGGTTTCACCGAACCGGTCAACAACGGGCGGACCAACCTTGGTCTGCCCTTTTCCTATTGCGGGGAAGTAAAATTCTTTGTCCCCTGTATTTATGCCGGCATGGTTGCAGTTTGTCGACAAAGTATTTCCTACTCGTCTAGATAAAGTTAATAGAGATTAATTGTTGTTAGCGAGCGCCCTTGGGATTGTTTGGGTATAGATCTGCAGCATTGTCTCAAATGAAATAATGTCGATCGACATAGTTGACATAATATGTACTGTGTTTTATTCTCGAACCCGGTCCAGCCGGCCCGTGCAGCTCCCCCCTGTGGTACGGGACCTCATTTGGAAACCAGGAGAGAGGAAATCACTATGTCGCGCAGGAAATCAATTTTTGCAGTTTTGTTGTTGACCGTGGCGGTGGGTGTCGTGGCGCAGGCGCAGACGGTAGAGGTTACGATCGTGGGCGCATCTGCCGCGTGGCAGAGTTTGGGATTGGCGGCGTATCAGGAGGCTGGAGCAGGTGCCGGCCACTGGACGAGCGCTTCCAATGTAATCAACGTAACTGACAATCGCGTGAGCCCCGCCAATGTGGATGCGGGCACGCTCTGGATTGTTTGGAATTCCACCGCCACCAAGGTGTGGTCTTTTACCAAGGTTGATTCCATCGTCGGTACCCGCTGCTACTTTGCTCAACCGCAGTGCGGTGTAAGCGCTACGTTAGCCAATCTACAAGGCAGTGGTTCGCAGCAGATCTCCACCGCCTTTTGGGGTGCAGATTCGGCTTTGCCCTCCAGTGTGCAGTCTCTGTTCACGACCGGACTTACCACGAATGTCGCAGCGACGTTTGAACGTCCGGAAGATGCTGCGTTCCTTACCTGCCGCGTGAACTCGATCATCGGCGCTGGAAGCTATGGCGGCGCGGCTAGCGACGGGCTCGACGGCCTTGGTTACAACCCAGTGAACGCCTCGGGCGCGTGTCCCGTGGAAGGCCTCGGTGCGTCGTCTGGCGCGTACGAGGGCACTCCCGTCAAGAGCGGCTACCCGGGCAGCACCGCTACCGCGAATGTCCTCGCATTCAACATCAAGGGTAAGGATCCGATCAGCGGTACGTCGATTCCTGCCTATACAGTTGTGGAAGTGGGAGCTGCGCCGTTGGTATTCATCGACGAGCGCAATGAGGGTCAACTCACCAATTTGACCAATGCATCTCCGTCCCAGTTGCAGCAAGTATTCTCGGGGACCAACTGCGATGCCAGCGCTTTTGGTTTGCCGGCCGGGGCGATTAACATCTTCCTGAATGAGGGCATTTCCGGGCAAGGGAATGTCGCGGAAGCTACTGTGTTCCGTGGTCCCACGGTTTACACCGGGACGGGCACTGGCGCCGTTCTCGGCTTGAGCCAGGAATCCAATGTGTATGTAGGTGGAGTTCTCAACAACCCGCTCGCGGGTCAGTCGGGAACCTGCTTGAATGGTCTGGGGGCACGCTATCGCGCGATTGGTTCGAGCGAAGAAACCAAGGCTGTTCAGAACTCAGCCGCTAAATTCGGTGGCACCGACGGGATCGGCTACGGTGTCTTCAGCTACGGCAACTTCAGTTCGATCGCCAACAACACCAGCTACGGTTACATTACGCTGAACAATGTGGATCCCATTTTCGCGAGCTACGGGCCACAGAATTCCACCGGACTCGGCTACGATCCGGGTCAGCCTGCCACGGGCGGAACTTTGCCAGGCGCGGCGAACCTGCCGGCGTCTTGCAGCGGAGCATTTCCCTGTCCCGAAAACAAAATCTGGGCTGGCGGCTTGTCGTTCCCGAACCTGCGCAATGGCACTTACTCGGCGTGGTCGCTGATCCGGGTTGTGAGCAATGGAACCCCGCTGAAGAACGCAGAGGCCCTGGTCAAGGTGGCGCAGGAGTTCGTTGTCACCTCGGTGCCCGATTTTGTCCCATTCGTGAAAACAACGGCGGGTGGAATCACCGATCCTGGCCTCACGATCGTGCATTCGCACTACCAGCAGTACGACGGGGCCGGTGACCTAATTGGCGCGGCGCCGGTAAACTCTGGGAAAACTGAGGCGGGTGGAGACTTGGGCGGCGAGATCCTCACGTCGACCTCAACCACTACGCAGAATGTGCAGGGTGAGCAAGGTCTACAGGTTCGGCCGTAAGCGGAGCCAAATGCTTTTCTGAACCGGGAGGGCGGGCGCGTTCATAGGCCCGCCCTCTTCGTTCTGGTCCTACGGTTTTTCCTGGGAGCAGACTTCGGGCCGGATGCGGCGAGCGGTTGCGCAATGTCGAGCGGCAGGGAAGTCACAGAATATTAATGTTGGGACGGTATGCTCGTCGGTGACGTTCCTTTCGTTGCTTTTACGGCACGAAGATTCAAAATCTGAGAAAGCGACGATGTCCAATTTTTTGTCGAGCAGATTTACAAAAGCGCTTGCGCTCGGAAGCATCCTGCTATTTTTAGCGCGGAGCGGGACGGCTCAACTCTTGCCGGCTTCTCGGCCTGCGGCCAATGCCGCCGACACTCGTTTTCAGGGTTCGCAGGAAGATTGGACTTCGCCCGCGTTGACCACGAGCCATCTCATGCCGGCTCGGCCGCTGGAGTTTATTAGCGACTATCCTGGCTACACTCTGGAACTCCTGCGGGTGCAGTGGCGATCGGGCGATCCGATTGACCTTTACGTGATGAAACCCAAGGGCGTGAAGAAGCCTCCGGTCATTCTTTATCTTTACGGGTATCCGACCAGTACGGACGTTTTCAAGAACGACGCTTTTGAAGCGCTGGTAACGCGGGATGGCTGCGCCGCGGTCGGTTTTGTTTCGGCGCTTACTGGACACCGGTACCACGACCGTCCCCTGAAGGAGTGGTTCCTGAGTGAACTGCAGGAAAGCCTGGCGACGTCGGCCCATGATGTGCAGATGGTGCTGAATTATCTGGCTACGCGCGACGATCTCGACATGAACCGGGTGGGGATGTTCGCGCAAGGGTCAGGAGCTAGCATCGCGATTCTTGCATCGGCGGTCGATCCGCGCATCAAGGTACTCGAGGCCCTGGATCCGTGGGGCGATTGGCCCACCTGGATGGCAACATCTCCTTTTGTGCCGGAAAACGAACGGGCTGAGTACGTGAAGCCGGAGTTTTTGAAGAAGGTGGCTACGCTGGAGCCACTGGAGTGGCTGCCGAAGATTCAGGCGAAGAAGTTACGGCTTGATCATGAACTGTTCGACACTAACACACCCCCGAACGTCAAAGAAAAGTTGCGGGCGGCAGCTCCCAGTGGCACGAGCCTAATGCTCTACAAGAATATGGAAGAGTTCAAGGCAGCTTTTGCGGACGGTAAGAATCTGCAATGGATTCAGCATGAGTTGCAGGCTGTTGCGGAGCCGGGAACATCCACGAGCGCCGCGTCTGCTCCACCACATCCGTAGTGCGGATACCTCGATCGAATCAATTCTCTCCTTTTTAACAAGCTTGAATTAACTCTCCTTTAACACTGGCGCAACATTGCTGCAACACAGCGCCGCTATGGTCACAAGGGGGAGTCTCCAGGCAAAACCCTTTCTGAACCGAGCTTTCGAGAGCGCGAGGCTCTCTTTCTGGCGATGGAAACTTTGGCGGCAGCAGGGAAACCGCGTTACCCGGATCTCATCTACGTCGTGGAGGACGATCCGGACGTGTCGCAACTGATTGAGCACAACTTGCGGACGGCTGGATATGAGGTTTCTACTTTTTTTTCCGGAGCGCCCGTGGTTCCCATGGCCGCCCGGGTGCAACCGGCGTTGTTTCTTCTCGATATCATGTTGCCCGGGATCAGCGGGTTCGATCTTTGCCGCCAGATTCGCCAGCACGAACAACTGTCCAAAACGCCCATCATTTTTCTTTCGGCGAGAACGCAGGAACCGGACCGGTTGCAGGCCTTCGACGTTGGCGGAGACGGATACATCACGAAGCCGTTCAGTCCGCGGGAACTGATTGCGCGCGTCCGCAACGTTCTCCGCGTTCCTCCAGAGGCGCCGAGTTCTGAGACGATTCAACTAGGAGATCTGGAGATTGACGTTGCTTCGATGACGGTTCGCGTAAGCGGTAAGAATGTGTTGACTACGGTGCGCGAATTCCGGCTGCTGGAATACCTGGCGCGGCACCGGGGACGCGTTTTTACTCGCGACCAGTTGCTTGACGCGGTGTGGAAAGAAGGGTCGTTTGTGACGCCGCGGTCGATTGACGTTTTTGTGCGGCGACTGCGGGAAAAAATCGAAAGCGATCCACGGCATCCGCGCTACCTGAAGACGCTGAGGGGAATCGGCTACCGCTTCGAAGCGGGTCGCTGAGCGGGGCGCGTTGCCCCAGCGGCTAAAGCCGGCACTGAAAAAAGCACGGTCATCGCAGCGGTAAACCGCTGCGCCACCCAAAAGCATAGGCCTAACGGGTGAGCGATCCTGCCGGCGCTCGCACGGCGATGATCTCGGCAATCGTTAGAAACAGGGCATAGCTGGCAAAGAGAAAGGCTCCGTATTTCCCCGCCGTTTCCGGATGCATCCGCGGCATCAGACTGGCGAAGCGGGACAGAAGCACAGCCTCCCCGAACATGCCAGGGAGAGCAATTAGCAGGGCAGCCGCGGGCCACTCTGCCGCCGGGACATGGCGCCACCGGAGTAAAAGGATGCAGATCACCGCGGTCAAGACAGGAGTGAGCACGAAGTTGATCCAGTAGCGTTGACTCGTGGTTTCGAACACATGGTGCCCGCGTAGTTCATACCAGATCGTCCCGAGTATCCAAAAGGCTGCGCCGAAGGTCGTGAAGAGCAAATTGTCATGCATTCTCATGGGTGCTCCTGAGTATCGAGATGATGTACCACTCGGTACATGAACCGTTGTACCACATGGTACATTAGCTAATCAAGATGCCCCTTAAAAAAAACCCGCGTCCCAACCGGGAACAATTAGTGGAAAACTGTCTGGCCGCTTTCATCCGCGCCGGAACGCTTGAGCTTAGTCTGGACAACCTGGCGAAGGCCGTCGGGAGCAGCAAACGGATGCTGATCCACTACTTCGGCGGGCGCGATGCCATTGAGGAAATGGCGATGGCACTTCTGGAAGAACAGCTGCGGGCGAGGTTCCGCGCGAGTGCTTTCCCGGCGGGGGCGTCACTGCAATCGGTGGTTGCGGCTTTGTGGGAACAAACGACGAGCGCGGAGTCGCGGGGCGTAGTGCGACTGGCGATGGACCTGACTCGCCGAAGCTGGAGCGGGTCAGAGCGGGCGCGGAAGTTCTTTGAGGAACAACAGCGCTTGTGGGCCGATATGCTGCGGGAATTCCTGCCGGACGCGGAGGCGGCCGAAGTGCTGCTGCAGCTGTACCAGGGCGCTATGCTTGTCTATCTGGTTACGGGAGACCGCGAACGCGGGCGACGAGCGCTTGATCGGATGGTCTCTGCGGAAGGCGAGTTGCAGAAGAAAGGTCGCAGCGCCCGATAAAGAGCGAGCTTGATAGACAACGCCAGGCGCGTCCACTTTGTTAAAGTCATCAAGCGACGTCGCTCATGGCCGTGTAGTTTGCCGCAAAGCAGATTGATCGGCGAAACAAGAAGTTGAAAATAGTTGGTCGGGGCGCGCGGATTTGAACCGCGGACCCCCTGCGCCCAAGGCAGGTGCGCTACCAGGCTGCGCTACGCCCCGACATAATCAGCAGAACTGATTCTAAAGCACCCTTCAACTTTTGTACCACTCCGTGTCCCGGTTTCCAGTTGTGATCACCTTTGATCGTAAAGTCCCCAGGGCCGGGTTCCGCGCTGTTCCACAACCGTTTGGCGGCGTGGGGCATCATAGACGAGCCAAAAAGAATCTCGGCATGGAGAGGCGTCGCATGTCGTTTATGCAGTTGGTGATAGCGGTTTTTGCGGCCCTGCTTGTGCCGGCGAAGGCTAGCGGAACACACTGGCGGCTTTCGCGCTCGCGTTTCCGCGCGGGCTTCTGCGCGCACATCTGCAACGATACCTACGGAGCGCCAACTCCGTGATCGACTCGGAATCCAGCGTGGTTGCGGGCGTGGATCCTTCGCTTTCGGAGTCGCCCATCTCATCTCCCAGTGTCGCTTCGGAACTGGTCAACAAGTTTCTCGAATGGTTTGGAGATTTGGGAATATTTTTCTGGCGCGTGTTGCGCGCTGCCACGACGCCGCCGTTCGAATTCGGTGAATTGTACCGCCAACTTGATGAGGTCGGATCGATGTCGTTGCCGCTCGTTGCCTTGGCCGGCGCTGCCACGGGTGTGGTGCTCTCGTTGGAAGCCCGTTACAGTTTGACTCGCTTCGGGGCTAAGTCGTTGCTCCCGGCCGCGATTGTGTTTTCGGTGATTCACGAG
Source organism: Terriglobales bacterium (assembly GCA_050010155.1). Taxonomy (GTDB): domain Bacteria; phylum Acidobacteriota; class Terriglobia; order Terriglobales; family Acidobacteriaceae; genus Acidiflorens. The sequence goes on along the minus strand of JBEKLO010000001.1, from coordinate 28,712 downwards.
ACGGGCCCGATCATTACCGGCCTGGTCGTAAGTGGTCGCGTGGGTGCTGGCATTGGCGCGGAGTTGGCGTCGATGAAAGTCACCGAGCAAATCGATGCGATCGAGGCATCGGCCGTGAATCCTTACAGGCTGCTGGCTGCGACCCGCATCGTAGCTTGCATTCTGATGCTGCCTTTGTTGACCCTGGCCGGCGACTTATGCGGCGTGCTTACTGGCTGGGTTACTCAGGCCTTGGCTGAGCCGCTCTCGCTTCATCAGTTCATCAATGATGGCTTCAAGGGCGCAGACTTTAATGACTTCCTGCCTCCTACGTTCAAGACCGCTGTTTTCGGATTGATCATTGGGCTGATCGCGTGCTTTCAGGGTATGCGCACCCAGGGAGGGGCCGCGGGCGTGGGTCGTGCGGCCACGAGTTCGGTGGTTTTGTCCTCCCTGTTCGTGATCCTGGCCGATGTAGTGCTGGTGAAACTTATTCTTCGATTCTTTCCCTGATGTTCTGGCCGATAACTTCAGCGAGGTCGCGCTCGAAAGTGAGAATGGACGCAATCGATCAAATTGCAGTGAAGCGAGAAAAAGACGACGCGGACGATAAGGTGCCTGCGATCGTCGTCGAGAACTTGCATAAGTCTTTCGGAACGCAAAAGGTTTTGAAGGGCGTTAGCCTCACCGTGGGTCGGGGTGAAACCCTGGCAGTCCTGGGGCGCAGTGGGACCGGCAAGAGCGTTTTACTGAGGATCATCATCGGTCTGGAGAAACCTGACTCGGGATTGGTTCGCATTCAAGGTCAGAATATTGAGGGGCTCGGCCTCGACGAACTCGGCGAGATCAGAAAAAAAATGGGTTTTCTCTTTCAACACGCAGCGCTCTACGATTCGATGACTGTGGAAGAGAACGTGGCTTTTCCACTCCGGCACCACAAGAAGGAGATGTCAGAAGCTGAGCAGGCGGAGCGGGTCAAGCAGTTACTGGCAGAAATGAATATGGAGAAGGATCTTCATAAGATGCCTTCGGACATTTCCGGTGGCATGCAGAAACGGGTGGGGTTGGCGCGAGCGCTGGCATTGGAGCCGGCGATTCTGTTGCTGGACGAGCCGACCGCGGGTCTCGACCCGATCAGCGCCGGTGAAATTGATGATTTAGTTCTCAAATTGCAGGCCGAACATCATATGGCGTCGATCGTCGTGACCCACGATCTGCACAGCGCGAAGACGATTGCAAACCGCCTGGCCTTAATTGACAAGGGCGAGGTGGTAATCGATGGCAGCTTTGAGGATCTTCAGAAAAGCGATATCGGGTTTGTCAGGGAATTTCTAAAGCAGTCGTAGGGGGACTATGTCGAGAGCGGCGCGATTGGGGGCCTTCATTATTGTCACGCTGGCGATTTTTGCCGCGGGTATTTTTATCATCGGGAGCAAACAATATCTCTTCAGCTCAACTTACAAATTGAAAGCGCATTTTGACAATGTGGCAGGCTTGGATGCTGGCGCGGATGTACGGGTGGGCGGGGTCCACAGCGGAACTGTAAGCAGCATCCAGTTGCCGCATACGCCGGGGGAGAAGATCACGGTCGTGATGGATCTCACGAAGTCGACGCACGAAATCATCAAACAAGACTCCGTGGCGAGCATCGAAACCGAAGGCTTACTGGGCAATGAATATCTCGCAATTTCGTTTGGATCCGCCGGGAAAGGCGACGTGCGGGATGGCGATACTATTGCGAGCCAGCCACCACTCGAAATGTCAGATCTGCTGAAGAAGACGAACGACATTCTGGACAGCAGCCAGGAGGCCATTCAGAACACCACGCAGGCGACGGCCAATCTGGCGTCGATCAGCGCCAAAATCAACTCGGGACAGGGAACTGTGGGCGCGTTGGTGAACGATAGACAGCTCTATAACAACCTGGAACAAACTTCGAGCTCGATGCGCGACACCATGGTCGCGGCGCAAGCAGGCGTGACTGACTTCCAGGAAAATATGGAAGCGATGAAGCACAATTTTTTTCTGCGCGGTTTTTACAAGAAGCGGGGTTACGAAGATTCCGCCGAGTTGACTCAAAACGAGGTCGAGCGCCTGCCGCAGGGGACTCCGATCAAAGAGTTTAGCTACCCGGCGAAGCAGCTTTTCGACAAGCAAGACACGGCCAAATTAAAGAATCAGAAATCTCTGGAAGCCGGCGGCGAGTTCTTGGCGAATAATCAGTTCGCGTTTGCTGTCATTGCGGTGTCTGCCGGCATGGAAGGGGATACCCAGAAGGACCTAGTGCTCACGGAAGCTCGCGCTGCGGTGGTGCGCGAGTATTTGGTCGAGCACTTCGGGTTTGACGATAGCCAGCTAAAAACTCTGGGGATGGGCAAAGGAAAGGATTCAAGTTCAAATGCCGGATGGGGAACGGTGCAGATCTTGATCTATGCTGCGGGCACCGAGATTCCACCGAACAAGCAAACGCAGGCAAGTGGTTCTGCCAAGACAGCGTCTAACCAATCCGATCAAAGTTCGGCAACATCCACTGTGACGCCACAGAAGTGAGCGGGGCAAGCGTCAGAGAACTACGTTCTCAACCGGGCGACGCGGGCTGGCGTGGGCCGCCAGGGTTGGATAACCCATATAGAAGACAAAGGTGGGCTGCCAGGCGGCGTCACCCAGAAGTTCAGCCAGTGAGTTCGCTGAGTGTGGAGGCTTGGCGAGGGCCTTCTCGTGGTCGATCATCTCCACGGACTCGTTGCAGGGGCGTCCGGCTAAGCCGCGAGCGGTTGCGAGCAAATGCGCCCTTTGCCAAATCCTTCCGGCGCGCAAACAATCTACGCGGTCGTAGCGGTCGTGGACGGCGATTATGCCAATCAGCGGAGCGCTCAGCATCAGATTCGAATACTCGTTCTTTGGCCCTCGCGACGCGGCCCATTTCAGCATCGACAACGGCATCATCTTGGCAATTGCAGTTGCGATCGGGGGAAGCCCGACTGCGTCGATAGCAAGGCCATCACGAAATTTCTGGACCGAACTCCATCTGAGCCGAATCCATCGATTGCTGCCGCGGTCGACTTCTGGGTCGGAATAGAGCTGGGAGTTCGCCGCTGCGCTGATCTCGACGAGCCTTTTTCGGTCCGCCTCTGCCGTGAGGAGAAAAAGTTTGACGGCCGGTTCATCACCGGGCAGACGGCCCAACGAATCGAGATAGTCCGGCGGCAGCGGTTTTTGAGGGATGTAGGCGGCGCGGTTGGTATGGCGGCGGGGGATGGCGTCGTAGAGGTCGCTTGATTCCTGCTTGCCAGGAGCGAGATCGACGCGCGCCAGGAGTTCGGGTTTGGGATCGGCGGGAATCGGGCCTAGCTTGCCAGGGAGCAGCGTCACCGTTGCTGTGTAGGCATTGGCGGCGGCTGCGAGCATGAGGTTCTCGAGAGCGCAACCCATCCCGATGTGTTCTTCTCGCAGGTAGGGATCGAGAGCCCCGACATTTCTACTGGTGTCGATATATAGCTCAATGGAAGAATTCGTTACTTTGAAAAGCCAAGGCTGCGTATTGTGAGGACTGGCGGCTAAAATGGCGGCGCGCACCAGAGTTAGTGGTCCGGCGTTAGAATCCTTGCGCCAATCCTTCCAGGGTTCGTAGGCCGGACCTTCGCCGGTGCTAAAGACTCCCTGATCGTAGGCGCGCCAGACTCCACCACCTACGACGGCGATGGTAATTGCTCCGGCGCCCTTCAGGAATGATCTGCGCTGCATCGAATGCCTTTCCGGTTGGCATTGTACGTACGTTCATCATAGGCCACATTATCGGCCGCTTCAACGAGACGCTCTATTCCCGGCTATGGCATTCGAATACATTGCAGAATCGTTAACTCTGGAAGCTGGCACGGCGCAGGCCAACTGTCCGTCAGGATTGCGAATCATACTTCCTTCTGCCCGGGACTATAATCTTGAGCAATTTGGAGCGGGAAAAGGAGATTCGATTGACCGCTGACACCCACGAGCAACGTCCCCTCGACCCTAGCCGTCAACTTCCGGCTCACGGTTCGACAACTCACCGGCGCAAAGTGTGGTGGGTGGTCGCACTGATTCTGTTATTGCTCGTGGCAGTGCTGGCCGTCGTGCTGGTATGGCGCAAGGACGAGGATGCGAAAAAGAAGAAGCCGGCGCCTCCGAAGATCGCGATCACGACCGCAACGGCCAAGAAGGGTGACATCGGCGTCTACATTGATGCCATCGGTACGGTTACGCCCGTCTATACCGATTCGATCACCGCACAGGTGACGGGTGTAGTCGTCGCCGTGCATTTCAAAGAAGGCCAGTTAGTGAGTAAGGGAGATCCGCTCATTGACATCGATGCGCGACAATATCGCGCCAACCTTTTGCAAGCGCAAGGTGCGCTCGAGCGTGACCAGAATGTGCTGGCACAAGCCGAGATGGACCTGAAGCGCTATCAAGACGCATGGGCGCAAAACGCGATTGCGAAGCAGCAATTGGATGACCAGGAAAAAATTGTTCTGCAGGACAAGGGCACTGTAAAGAACGACGAGGGAACGGTGCAGTACGACCAAGTGCAGGTCGATTTCTGCCATATCACTGCGCCCATTTCTGGCCGGGTGGGATTACGACTGGTCGATCCGGGCAACTTAGTGCAGTCCGCTGGGACTGTGACCTTGGCCGTCATCACCCAGTTGACGCCGATCACCGTGATTTTCACCATACCGGAAGACAGCCTGGGACCGGTCGCAACGCAACTGCGCAAGAAGGCGAAGCTCACGGTGGATGCCTTTGATCGAACTGCGCAGAAAAAAATCACAAGCGGGAAGCTGCTGACAATCGATAACCAGATTGACACGACGACGGGGACGGTCAAGGGGCGAGCCGTGTTTGAGAATAAGAATGATGCGCTTTTCCCGAACCAGTTTGTCAACACGCGGCTGCTGGTGAACACGCTGCAGGGAGTGACGCTGATTCCAGCATCCGCGATTCAACAGAACGGGCAGGCATCATTCGTATACGTGATTCAAAACGATAAGGCAGAAATGCGCAGTGTAAAGCCAGGAGTCACTGATGGCGGGATGACGCAGGTTGACGGCATCAATCCCGGAGACGTTGTCGCCAACAGCAGCTTCGATAAGCTGCAGAACAACACGGTGGTGACTGTTTCGAACCCGGCTTCGAGCCCGGCTTCTGGCAAGCCCGCTCCGGCGGCCACGAGCGGGAGCAGCGCCCCGTGAGTCCCTCTCGCCCGTTTATTTTGCGGCCGGTTGCCACTTCTTTGCTGATGGCGGCAATTCTTCTGGTCGGGATCGTCGGCTATTTCCAACTGCCGGTCTCCGCTTTGCCGGAAGTGGATTATCCGACGATTCAGGTGCTCACGTTTTATCCGGGAGCCAGCCCGACCGTGATGGCGACGACGGTGACCGCGCCTCTGGAGCGCCAATTCGGAGAACTGCAGGGGTTGAGCCAGATGACCTCGACCAGTTCGGGCGGCACTTCCGTGATTGTGCTGCAGTTCGCGCTCTCTTTGAACATTGATGTAGCGGAAGAAGAAGTGCAGTCGGCGATCAACGCGTCGCAGAGTCTGTTGCCATCCATTCTGCCGGCGCCGCCGGTCTACAGTAAAACGAATCCAGCCGATGCTCCCGTGCTTACGCTGGCCATCACCTCAAATTCCATGCCGCTTTCTCAGGTCGAGGATCTGGTGGACACGCGGCTTGCGCCTAAGATCTCGCAGCTCAGCGGAGTAGGTCTGGTGACGATCAGTGGTGGCCAGAAGCCAGCCGTCCGCATTCAAGCTAATCCGACGGCGATGTCGTCCTACGGCATCAACCTGGAAGACTTGCGCACCGCGCTCACGAGCGCCAGCGTGAACGCCGCCAAAGGCAACTTCGATGGGCCGCGCCAGGATTACCAGATCGATGCCAACGATCAACTGGTTACGAGCCTCGACTATCGGACCGTGGTCGTTGCCTACCGCAACGGCGCGCCGGTGATGCTGACCGACGTGGCGCGAATTGTGAATGGCGTCGAGAACAATAATCAGGCAGCGTGGATGAATGAGACGCCGGCGGTCATCCTTAATGTGCAACGCCAGCCTGGGGCGAACACGATCGCGGTGGTGAAGAGCATCAAGCAACTGATGCCGCAGCTTCAGGCCAATTTGCCCACGGGTATCCAGGTGACCACGCTAACCGATCTTACGACTGCGATCGAAGCCTCGGTTTCTGACGTAGAGTTTGAATTGCTGTTGACCATAGGACTTGTCGTCCTGGTCATATTCCTTTTCCTGCGTAGTCTCTATGCCACGATTATTCCGAGCGTGGCTGTGCCACTTTCGCTGGTCGGGACTTTTGCAGCGATGTACGTCCTCGGCTACAGCTTGGATAACTTATCGCTGATGGCGCTGACCATTTCGACCGGGTTCGTGGTCGATGATGCCATCGTGATGATCGAGAACATCTCGCGCTACATCGAAGACGGCGATCCACCCATGGAAGCGGCGCTCAAGGGAGCGGAGCAGATTGGTTTCACAATTCTATCGCTGACTGTATCGCTGATTGCGGTGCTGATTCCGCTGTTGTTCATGGGCGACGTGGTGGGACGTCTGTTCCGCGAGTTTGCCGTCACACTGGCCGTCACCATCATTGTTTCGGCAGTGGTCTCGCTTACGCTAACGCCCATGATGAGTGCGCGAATCTTGCGGCATAACCCAAAAGAGAAGCAGGGGCGCGTCTATCAATTCACCGAACGTGCGTTCGAGGGGATGATCGCATTTTATGGCCGCACCCTAAAAGTTGTGCTTCGCTTCCAGACAATTACGCTGTTGGTCGCTGTGTGCACGCTGGCGCTTACGATTTTCCTTTACATCATCATTCCGAAAGGATTTTTCCCGGTACAAGACACGGGCGTAATCCAGGGCATATCGCAAGCACCACAAACGATTGGCTACAAGGCGATGTCAGAGAAGCAGCAGGAGTTGACTAAGGCGGTATTGGCAGACCCGGCGGTAGAAAGCGTTTCGTCGTTTATCGGCGCCGATGGAACGAATACGACGACGAATAGCGGGCGCATGTCGATCAACTTGAAGCCGCTCGATCAGCGCAAGCTCAGTGCGTCCGATGTGATCCGCAGGCTCACTTCGAGAGTGAACCAGGTGCAGGGGATCACTCTGTTTATGGAACCGGTGCAAAACATTACCGTGGATGACCGGGTGAGTCGCACGCAATACCAGTACACGCTCGAAGACCCCAACGCGGATGAACTGAACGACTGGACCAACCGTTTCGTCGATCGGCTGAAGCAGTTGCCGGAACTGGAAGACGTGGCGACCGATCAACAATTAGGCGGATCGGCCGTTTCGCTGGTAATCGACAGGGTGACGGCTTCGAGACTCGGGATTGCGCCAACGACCATCGACAACACCCTCTATGACGCTTTCGGCCAGCGCCAGATCAGCACCATGTATACGCAGGTGAATCAGTACCACGTGATACTCGAAACGGAGCCGCAATTTCAGACGGATCCGAATGACCTGAATAAACTCTATATCCAAGCGAATGCGTCAGCCGGCGCGACCGGCGCTGGAGCCGCTTCCTCGTTCGCGTCCTCCGGATCATCTTCCGCGGGATCGAATGCGCTGACGGGGTCGGCAGTGTACACTCCGGCGGCCAATACCCTGACTCCTCCCGTCAACGCGCTTTCGCCGATCTCAACCACAACGACGACAAACACTGCCGCAGTCACTAGTTCTACATACGCCAACGCCGTTCCGCTGGGCGCCTTCTCGCACTTCGAGAAGACGACAGAAGCGCTCTCCATCAGCCACCAGGGTCAATTTCCGGCCATTACCGTGTCTTTCAATCTGGCGCCGAACGCAGCATTGGGCGAGGCGATTACGGCGGTCAACAAAGCGCAAAAAGACATGCACATGCCTCCCAGCCTGCAGGCGGGTTTTCAAGGCACCGCGGCGTCATTCACAGCTTCACTGGCGAATGAACCGTTGCTCATTCTGGCTGCGCTGGTCACGGTCTATATCGTGCTTGGAGTTCTCTACGAGAGTTTCGTCCACCCGATTACGATTCTGTCCACGCTGCCGTCAGCCGGCGTGGGAGCTTTTCTGGCGCTGCTTATCTTTCGACAAGATCTAAGCGTGGTGGCGATTATCGGCATTGTGCTGCTGATCGGTATTGTAAAAAAGAATGGCATTATGATGGTCGACTTTGCGCTGGAGGGTGAGCGCAAGCACGGAAAGAACGCAACGGACGCAATTTATGAGGCCTGCCTGCTGCGCTTCCGCCCCATCATGATGACCACCATGGCCGCGCTGCTGGCGGGGTTGCCCCTGGCGCTGGGGAGTGGCTTCGGTTCCGAGTTGCGCCGGCCGCTGGGCATTGCGATGGTGGGCGGACTGCTGTTGAGCCAGGTGCTCACGCTTTACACCACGCCAGTCATCTATATCTTTTTTGACAATCTGGCGCATCGCTTCGCGCACAAACCAGCCCAGCCGGAAAGTGGAGGCGCAGAACAGGCAGGGCCTGCATGATCATCTCCGAACCGTTCATCCGCCGGCCGGTGGCCACGACGCTGCTTACGGTGGCGGTTGCGCTAGCCGGGGCAGTTGCGTTTGAAGTGCTGCCAGTCGCGCCTTTGCCCGAGGTCGACTTCCCGACGATTTCAGTCAGTGCAAGCTTGCCCGGAGGCAGCGCCGACATAATGGCGTCGTCCGTCGCCACTCCACTGGAACGGCAGTTCGGTCATATTGCCGGAGTGACGGAGATGACTTCCGCCAGCACGCTCGGAAGTACGTCGATCACGATTCAGTTCGATCTCAGCCGCGACATCGATGGCGCGGCGCGCGATGTGGAAGCTGCCATCAATGCGGCGCGAACCTATCTGCCCAGCAATCTGCCGGGCAATCCCACCTATCGCAAGGTGAATCCTGCCGATGCGCCGGTCATGATTCTCGGGCTTACCTCCGACAAATTCGGTCCCGACAAGATGTATGACGAAGCCTCCACCGTCCTGGAGCAGAAGTTGTCACAGATCCAGGGCGTGGGGCAAGTCATTGTCGGGGGAGGCGCGTTGCCATCGGTGCGGGTGGACGCAAATCCCACACAATTGGCCAACTACGGACTTACTCTTACCGATTTACAATCCGTGCTGAGTTTGCAGAATGCTGATTTGGCGAAGGGCCAAATCTCCGACGGTGTGGTGACCTCGGACATTCTTGCCAACGACCAGATTTCGCACGCCGCCGACTACAAGCCGCTGGTCGTGGGTTATAGCAAGGGCGCGGCAGTCCGCCTGTCCGATGTCGCCGAGGTCACGGACTCGGTGGCTAATGTCCGTGCCGCCGGCTATCTGAACGGCAAGCGCGCGGTTACAGTCATCATCTTCCGCCAACCTGGCGCCAACATCATTGACACCGTCAACGGCATCCGCGCGCAACTTCCGTTCATCGAGGCAACCATTCCCCTGGGTATCGATACGACCATCGTTCTGGATCGCACGACCACGATCCGGGCGTCGGTTAGTGACGTAGAGAGGACGCTAATCCTTTCGATTGGCCTCGTCATTCTGGTGGTATTTGTCTTTCTGCGCAACGGCCGCGCCACGCTCATTCCCGCGGTTGCGGTGCCGGTTTCGCTGGTCGGTACGTTCGCAGTGATGTATCTGTTCGGATATAGCCTGGACAATCTCTCGCTGATGGCTATGACCATCGCAACGGGGTTTGTGGTCGACGATGCCATTGTGGTGATGGAAAATATCGCACGCCATCTTGAGGCTGGCATGGCCCCCTTTGCGGCGGCGCTGAAGGGGGCGGAAGAAATCGGCTTTACCGTATTCACGATCAGCATCTCGCTGATTGCCGTTTTTATCCCGCTTCTGATGATGGGCGGAATCGTGGGCCGTCTGTTCCGTGAATTTGCCGTTACGCTTTCGACGGCCGTTTTCGTGTCCATGCTCATCTCGCTGACGACGACACCGATGATGTGCGCCTACTTGCTGAAGAACGAGCGCGCGGAAAAACATGGCCGTTTGTACATGGCTAGCGAAAAGTTCTTTGATGGGATGCTCTCGGGGTATCGCACGACGTTGCATTGGGTGCTTGAACATCCGACGCCAACGCTGGTGGTTCTTTGCATCACCATCGTGCTCAATGTGGTGCTGATTATAAAAATCCCCAAGGGTTTTTTCCCGGTGGAAGACACGGGAGCGATTACGGGCAGCGTGCGTGGGCCGCAGGATGCGTCGTTTCCGTCGATGGACGACTCCATTCGGCAGATTGGCGCTGTAATCAAGAATGATCCGGCGGTTGCAAACGTGATTGCGTTCAGCGGCGGCAGTGGTGCGACCAACACTGGCTCACTCTACATTGCGCTGAAACCGCTCGGAGAACGCAAGAGCAGCGCTTCGCAGATCATCGACCGGTTGCGTCCGAAATTGAACCGTCTGCCGGTGGCTTCGGCGTTTCTGCAGGCCGCGCAAGATCTGCGGATCGGCGGCCGGTCGAGCAATGCGATGTACCAGTACACGCTGCAAGCCGACAATGTGCAGGACCTGTCGACGTGGGGCCCGAAGATCCTAACGCAGATGCAGCACCTTCCGGGTCTGCAGGACGTGAGCTCAGACCAACAAAATGGGGGTCTGGATGAGTTGCTGAACTATGATCGCGTCACCGCGGCGAAGCTTGGCCTCACGGTGCAATCCCTGGACTCGGCGTTATACAGCGCATTCGGGCAGTCGGAGGTGTCCATCATCTACACGCAGTTAAATCAGTATTACGTGGTGCTGGAAGTGGCCCCGCAGTATTGGCAAAGCCCGGAGGGATTGAAAGACATTTATCTGCATACGGCGAGCAGCAGCAACGGCAGCAATAATATTCCTTTGCTCGCGGTGGCGACGGCACACGCCAACAATACGCCGTTGGCCGTCAATCACACGGGCTTATTTCCTTCGGTGACGGTGTCTTTTAATCTCGCAGCGGACAAGTCCCTAAGCGATGCGACGTTGGCCATCGATCAGATGCAAAAGCGGCTCGGCGCACCTTCGACGCTGCAAGGTTTTTTTGCGGGCACGCTGCAGGCCTACCAGCAATCTCTCGGCACCGAGCCGGTATTGGTTGTGACGGCCTTGCTGGCCGTCTACATCGTTCTCGGCATCCTGTATGAAAGCCTGGTGCATCCGCTGACGATCATCTCGACGCTGCCATCGGCGAGCGTAGGAGCAATGCTTGCGCTGATGCTCTTTAAACAGGATCTGAACATCATTTCCATAATCGGCATCGTGCTGCTGATCGGGATCGTAAAGAAGAACGCGATCATGATGATCGATTTCGCATTGGCGGTGGAGCGCGAAGAGGGTAAGAAGCCGATCGACTCGATTTTTGAAGCTTGCATGTTGCGCTTCCGTCCCATCCTGATGACGACGATGGCTGCGCTATTGGGCGCTTTGCCGTTGGCACTCGGAACGGGCACGGGGTTTGAGCTTCGCCGGCCGCTTGGCATTACGATCGTGGGTGGGCTGATTTTGAGTCAAATGCTCACGCTCTATACCACGCCGGTCGTCTACTTGGCATTTGACCGGCTTCGGTTGCGCATGCAGCGAAGGCGACATGGCGTCCTTAACTATGAGACAGGACCGGCCGCCAGCGGTACGGATTAAGGTTTCTTTGTGGTGACGCTCGGCGTTGTCCAGAGTGGGGCAAAGCGCCGCCAGCACAAGATTTGATCGAATAAGATGAGGTGACTTTCGTGATATCCCCTAAAGGTGGAATGCCCTTGTCGGGCGCGGTCGGACTATAATCTGCATCGGAAGTCATGCCCAGTTCACGCTACGCATTGGTGACCTACGTTCGGAATCCGGTTGGCGAGTTCGTCGCACAACTGCGCCGGGAACTCCACCCCACGATCGCGCACATGGCGGCCCATCTGACCATTCTCCCTCCGCGGGAATTAGTGGGAACGGAAGCGGCGGCGCTGGAATTTCTGGAGGAGGCTTGTAGCCGCGCGGTTCCGTTTAGCGTGGAACTGGGAGACGTGGAAACCTTTCTCCCTACCACTCCGACGGTATTTATCCAAGTGAAGCGGGCTGCCTATCGAATACGGGAACTGCACGATCAACTCTGTTTCAAGGGGTTGAGTTGCGACGAGAGTTGGCCGTACATTCCCCATCTCACAATCTTGAAGGCAGAAACGGACGAGCAGGCGGGCACGGCGTTAGCGTTGGCGCGGGAGCGTTGGGCGCAGTTTCCGGGTAAGCGCGAGGTTCCGGTGGAAGAGTTGGTGTTTGTGCGCGAGAGCAATGGTAGCTGGCAGGATCTGGCGCTGGTACCTTTGGGACGCGGGCAATTGTCTTCGAAGTTGTAAACCGTGAAAGGGCCGCCCCTCAAGCCCCGTTCGCAGCCCTCTGCAATACCCCCTGAAAACCGGTAACCAGCGGCCCGTTTCGCGGTCCGGACGTACATGTACTTTCCACCCGTTGCCAACTCCATTAGCCGGATTACCATAGATTTAACGGGCTGGATCGCTAGCGCCGAATCCCAGGCTGCGGGCTTGATCGAGAGTTCGATCGGAAGAGAGCATATGCAAATTGGGGTTTATGGTTCCGGATACCTCGCCACCGTCATTTCCGCCTGTCTCGCCGATTTCGGCACACCCGTTTGCTGCTGTCATGCCGACGGCACCAGCATCCTGGAAGTGGCCAAAGGCAACATACCTTTTTTCGAGAAAAATCTTCAGGAAGTAATTCGGCGCAACGTGCGCTCCGGCCGGCTGATTTATTCGGCAGATCCGGAAGAATTGGCGCGGCGGGCAGAGGTAATATTTCTGGCTGAAGATTCCTCGCAAGGGCTGGAGGACCTCGTAGTTCGCCTGGCGAAGGGAGCGGGCCGGTTCCAGGTGCTGTCGATCGTCACCCCGGGCCGGGTGGGTTCGACCACAAAGATCGAAAAAACCCTGAAAGAGAAAGGGCTGAAAAGCCTGCTGGTGTGCCAGCCGATGTTCTTCACCAACGGCTGTGCGGTAGAAGACTTCAACTGGCCGGACCGGATCATTCTGGGGACGCCTTCGAGTGAGGCGGTTTCGACGCTGAAGCAGATTTTTCATCCGCTGGTCATGCGCGGAGTTCCGGTGCTGGTTACGAATTACGAAACGGCGGAATTAGCGCGAGAGGCGACGACGGCTTTTGTGGCGACCAAGATTTCGTTCATCAACGAAATTGCGAGCTTGTGCGAGCACGTGAACGCCGATGCCGTGAGCCTGTCACTAGCCCTGGGGCTGGACAAGAAGATTGCACCGCGCTGCCTGCAACCGGGAGCGGGCATGGGTGGAATTTTCGCGGAGAGTGACATGGAGTCGATCACGGGGTTGGCCCGTGAGAACCATGTTGACCTGAAAGTATTGAATGCTGCCCGCGAGGTGAATCTGAAACTGGCGGACAGGCTTCTGCAAAAAGTGGCGGCTGCGCTCGATACCGTGCGGAACAAGGACCTGGGCATTCTGGGGCTGGCTTTCAAGCCGAACACCAACTCGGTTGCGGGATCGGCTTCTTTGCAACTGGTGCAAAACCTGTTAGCCGGTGGCGCGCGCGTGCGAGCCTATGATCCGGCGGCGATCCCAGATGCGCGGCTGCAACTGAACGGCATGGTGAAATACTGCGAATCCGCTTACGGAGTTTGCGAGGGAGTGGACGCACTGATCGTCGCGACGGGCTGGCCTGAATTCCGGACTCTTGATTTCGCAAAGATTCGTCATCTGGTGAAACGGCCGATCATTATCGACACCAAGAATCTGCTCGATTCGTCGCGGCTGCGCGCCATGGGATTCCAGTACATGGGCGTGGGACGAGGGTAGGAAGCGACCCTGCGAGCCGCAATCCCGGAGCAATGACACCCAGAACGCCGTTTAGAGAAGCGCGTTCTCTGCCTGTCCGCTCATAAGAAGACGTGGCATGAAGGCCCGTGAGTGGGAGTGAGTAACTAGGGACTCATTCGAGGAGAAACCCCGTGACATTCTTGCTGTTCGGGCTCGCCGCCATTGCTTGGGCGGGCTGCAGTTTGTTTACCGGAAAAGGCTATTACAAGGGCTGTCCTGCCGGCGGTTTTGACCGTACCAAGAACCCGTTCAATTTTTGGGCTCCAACCATCATCATTTTCGGTATCGGTATCTGTGCAATTCTGGTTTATCTGGGCGTGATTCCATTGCCGCAGCGGGCGTTTCACTAATAGCCTGGGCCCCGCACCCATGCATGAACTCGCTAGCTCAACAGCTCAATTTCTGCCTCCGAATCGTTTGAGGAGTGACGCAGTATAAACGCACTGCCGGCGTTGAGTTTTCCCGATGTTGCGCTTGCAACATAGTTATGTTGTAATGGCAACATAGCGGAGGAGCCCATGAGCGAAATCCTGAAAGCGCTTTTCCATAGGCGTGCAGTGAAGGCGTTTGAGCCGGTCGAAATCCCAGCAGTACTGCGTGAACAAATCCTCGATGCGGCCCGACATGCTCCCTCCAGTTTCAATATGCAGCCGTACCGGTTGTTTTGGCTGGAATCGTCGCCTCGAAAGGCGACCGCCGCGAAACTCTGCCTTGGACAGATGCCTGCGGCGACGGCGTCGGCACTGGTGGTAGCGGTTGCCGACATCGGGTCGCTGGCAGCGACCTCGCAAGCCCAGTTGGCGTGGATGCGCAGGAGCGGCTTCAGTGATACCAAAATCCGAGACTACGAGAGGACAGCGAAGATCGGCCGAATCCTGTTCATGCCAGGACCGTTCGGCATTTTTGGCGCGGTCAAGTGGGCGCTTTTTCGACTGGTGAATTTGTGGAAGACGATGGGGATGCCACCAACATCTCGACAGGACTTGTTCAAGTGGGCGACGAAAAGTACATCGTTGGCCTGTGAAAATCTGATGATTGCCGCGGAAGCGTTGGGACTTAACACCTGCCCGATGGAAGGATTTGATGGCCCGCGACTCTCCAGGTTTCTCGGGGTGTCAACCCGGTATCATGAAATTGTGATGGTGATTGCGATCGGGAAGAAATCGCCTGATTATGCGGAACCGCCTCAGTGGCGGCGACCTCTCGATGCGACGGTAACCGTCCTATGATCACTGTCCCAAAGAAGGATATTCCGCAAGACATCTTGAGGGACTCAGTACTGGCCCATGTTGCTGCAGCCTATTTTTCCGTCGGGAAGAGACTGGAACGAAAAACTCGCTGCTCTGCGACTCGGGGCTTCATCCTGTCCACGCTCCGGGGTGGTGTCGCGCTCAATCAAAATCAAATCGCCACACTTCTCGGTTTCGACCGGACTGTCGTGCACCGAGCTATCAAGGCAATGGTTCAAGAAGGGCTTGTGTCGGAGAGGAAGGCAGAATCGGGCCGGGCAATTCACATTACATTGACGCCAAAAGGCCACAGATACCGGGAGCGCCTGATCAATGCGAGGATAGCTGCGGACGATAAACTCCGAAAAGAACTGACTCCAGACGAACGCACAACACTTCTACGACTCTTGAAGTTGATTGCCGAATTAGAGTTCTAAGACTGCCCCGGCGCCGGCAGGCGGCGTTAGAAGCAATACGGCGGCGAAGCAGGTTATCATGCCCAAATGGGTTCATCCCCTTTCTTGAGGAGCATTTGCATGCAACTGTACCGCTTTCGGTGGCTGGTGTTTATCGCCTCAGTCCTTGCGCTGGCGGCGACCGCCGCGCTCGCCGAAGAAGCAATCGTGGTCACCCTGGACGCGACTCGAACTCAGCAGAAGCTGCTGCACACGCATTTAGTGATGCCCGTCAAGCCTGGGCCGCTAACCCTCTACTACCCGAAATGGATTCCGGGTGAGCACGGGCCCGATGGACCCATCGCGAATCTGACCGGCCTCAAATTCGAGGCAAACGGGCAGACGATTCCGTGGCAGCGTGATTTGCTGGACGTTTTTACCTTCCACCTGGAAATTCCCCAGGGCGTCAGTCATCTCGACGTCAACTTCGACTATCTTGAGAATGATGGCGCCTCAGCCACTGACAAATTGCTGGTTCTCGAATGGAATGAAGTCGTACTTTACCCGGCAAACGTCCCCGCCGAGAAGCTTACGTATGAAGCCAAACTTGTAATGCCGGATGGATGGAAATTTGGCACCGCGCTTCCCGTCGAAAATGCAGCCGGGAACCGAGTTTCATTCAAACCGATTTCTCTAGACTTGCTCGTGGACTCGCCTGTACTTACCGGAGAGTTTTATCGGAGCATTGACCTCACGCCGCCAGGCGAACCCATCCATCATGAAATCGATATGGCTGCCGACAGCGCAGATGCTTTGAACATGAGCCCCGAGAACCAGAAGGAGATGATCAATCTGGTGGCGGAATCGGGCAAGCTCTTTGGCGCTCGCCACTATCGCGACTATCATTTCCTGCTTGCGCTTAGCGATCACGTGGCGCATTTCGGCCTCGAGCACCACGAGTCGAATGACAGCCGCTTGCCTGAGCGAGCGCTGCTTTTGCCCAGTTCCGGCATGACGCTGGGTGGATTGCTAGCACACGAATTTGTCCACTCCTGGAACGGCAAGTTTCGCCGGCCGGCTGATCTGACTGTCCCCTACTACGAAGAGCCCATGAAAACGGATCTCTTATGGGGCTATGAGGGGCTAACAGACTACTTGGGGCCGCTCTTGGCGGCACGCAGCGGCTTATGGACGCCCGACCAATACCACGAATACCTGGCCAGCATCGCCGCCATGATGGGCCCCGGACGCCCCGGACGCACGTGGCGCCCATTGCTTGACACCGCAATTGGAGAGCCCGGACTGGCCTTCGCCAGAGGCGGCTGGTCGAACTGGCGCCGCGGTTCCGATTACTACGACGAGGGCGATCTGCTTTGGCTTGAAGTAGCAACCATCATTCACCGTGAGTCCGGCGGCAAAAGATCGATTGATGATTTCTGCCATGAATTCCACGGCGGGCCTAATCATGGACCGGAAGTGAAGACTTACACCTTCGACGATTTGGTGAAGACGCTTAATGGACTGGCACCTTTTGATTGGGGCGGATTTTTTCACACCCGGTTGACTTTCACTTCTGCAGAAGCGCCCACAGGAGGAATCGAAAACGGCGGCTGGAAAATTGTGTTCAACGACAAGCCTTTGAAGTTGGACGGACGCCGTAGCGATCCTGGTGATGTCTATTCCATTGGCCTCAAAGTGGACAGCGAAGGGGTCGTTACCGACGCCATCGTCGGGAGCCCTGCGTTTGAGGCCGGCGTCTCTTCGCAGATGAAAATAATTGGCGTCAATGGACGCATCTACACTCAGGAATTGCTCTCGGACGCGATCAAGTCTGCGAAGGAGTCGTCACAACCGATCACGCTACTCGTCGTCGTGGACGATTATTTTCGAACCTGCACGATTAATTATCATGGTGGCATACGTTACCCGCACCTGGTGCGTGATGGGGAGAGACCCGACTATCTCGACGAGCTAATCAAGCCCCAGGCCACGAGCCATTAGGAGTCGCCACCCGGGGGTTAATCCGTGTTTGGTGTGCGGAGGCTTCCATGGAATCTTTATTTCAAGACATGCGGTATGCGCTGCGTCAGCTGAGCAGATCGCCTGGATTCACACTGACGGCGGTGCTCACGCTGGCCTTCGGCATCGGCGCCACGACGGCCATCTTCTCCATCGTGGAAGGTGTGCTGCTGCGGCCGTTGCCGTTTCCCAACCAAGCGCAACTGGTCACGCTTGGCGATATCGTGGAGGGTGCGAAATATGGCGCGGGCACGCCCGGCGTCACCGCACCGGGCATTCGCACCTACATGCGCGACACACGTGCCTTCTCCAGCCTGGGCGGATACAAGCCTTCCACTTATGAACTCTCCGGCCTGGGCGACCCGTCACAGATCAATGCTGCGCGGCTGACGGCAAGCATGTTTTCGGTGCTCGGTGTGTCGCCCTTGAAGGGCCGGGCCTTTACCCAGCAGGAAGATGAACAGAGTCAGCAGGTGGTTCTCCTCAGCTACCAGACTTGGCAAAGCCGTTTCCGTGGCGATGTGGGCATCTTGGGCCAAAAGATTCTTCTCGACCGCAAGCCCTACGAGGTTATCGGCGTGATGCCGCGGGAATTCGAATTTCCTCTGGTTCCTGGCCAGTTGAACCGAAGCGAACTTTGGGTGCCTATGAGCTTCACTCAGGCGGAATTGATTCAGGGCGCGGGAAACTGGAGCTACTCCATGGTCGGACGGCTGAAGCCGGGCGTGACCGCAGCACAGGCCCAGCAGGATGCGGGCAACGCGGCCCAGGAGATCATGCGCAACTTTCCGCCGGCGCTCTCCAGCCGCCGCATTCATCCAGAGGTCCGGGCGCTCGACGAGGCCACCGTGGCGGAGGCTCGGCCGCTGGTCCGTACGCTCTTCCTTGCGGTCATTGTGGTTCTGTTTATCGCTTGCGCCAATCTCGCGGGTTTATTACTGGTGCGCGTCATCCGTCGCCGACGGGAGATCTCGGTGCGTCTCGCGCTTGGCGCTCGACGGGCGGCCATTCTTCGCCAATCCCTGGTTGAGGCCCTGCTGCTCAGTATTTCCGGCGGGTTACTAGGGCTGGCACTGGCATCCGTTGCGCTCTACGCTGGGGTCAGCTTTCTGCCTGAAACGCTGCCTCGCGTCAGTTCGATCGGTCTGAACTGGCCGGTGGTATCGTTCGCGCTCGGATTGGCTGTGCTTACTGGCCTGCTCTGCGGGATGGTTCCCGCATTTGCCGCCGCGCACACCGGAGTCAATGAGGCACTGAAAGAAGGAGGACGCACCGGCACCGCCGGCGGCGGCCATGCTCGCGTGCGCTCGGCGCTGGTGGTTGCCGAACTTGCGGTCGCTCTGGTGCTGCTTACCGCCTCGGGGCTCCTGCTGCGCAGTTTTGAGAAGATGCGCTCCGTGGGCCTTGGTTTCCGCACCGATCATACGCTGACAGCCGCATACAGCCTGCCGCGGCAGCAATATTCCACCCAAGCGGCCATCGACGGATTCAATCTTTCGCTCGCCTCCAGGCTGGAGCAGTTGCCGGGCGTGGAGGCGGTCGGCGCCACGAACATGCTGCCTGCGGCGGACGTGGAGTTTCAGGGCACGTTTACTCCAGAGGGCTATGTTCCACCCAAGGGAGCGGGGTTGAATCTGGCATGGATACCGCAGGTAATGGGAAATTACTTCCGGGCGCAGGGTATTCCCGTGATCCGCGGTCGCGACTTCACTCCCGCCGACCGCGACGGCGCTCCGCTAGTCGTCATTGTCAACCGGACCCTGGCAGAACATTATTGGCCCGGTCAAGACCCTATCGGCAAACGCCTGCACCGCGGTCCAGCGGAAGCGGATATACCGTGGCT
Organism: Terriglobales bacterium; assembly: GCA_050010155.1. GTDB lineage: Bacteria > Acidobacteriota > Terriglobia > Terriglobales > Acidobacteriaceae > Acidiflorens. The sequence continues at coordinate 9,382 of JBEKLO010000001.1, read as the reverse complement.
GACAGTGGTGGGAGAAATCGGCGATGTCAAACAGCTGGCGGCTGATGTGCCTACAGAAGAGCAGTTCTACGTTCCCTCGGCGCAAACCAAGGCAGATGCCGGATCATTTGCGCCACCTGGGATGCTCATGGGCAATGCTGGCTCTATCGTAGTGCGTGGTCAACTGCCGCCTGAGCAAATGGCGGAATCGCTGCGCGCTGTGGTGCGCTCCATCGACCCCGAGTTGCCGCTCACTCAGGTCGAATCCATGGATCGTGTGGTCTCGGAAGGCCAGGCGCCGCGCCGTTTCAATACGGCGATCATCTCCGCATTCGCCGCTGCGGCTGTCCTGCTGGCTGTGCTTGGGATCTACAGCGTGATCGCGTTTTCCACGGCGTTACGCAGTCAGGAGATGGCCATCCGCCTGGCGCTCGGGTCGCAGCGTTCCAGCGTCGTGCGGTTGATTCTCGTTTCTGGCGTGAAGCTGGGCCTCGCCGGCTGCGGCATTGGTGCGATCGCTGCCATCTTTGCCACTCGTCTGCTGCGCTCGCTTCTGTTCCAGGTCGATGCGCTGGACCCGCTCATCCTTCTGGGCGCGACCGCCTCCATTCTCCTGCTCGCGCTCGTGGCCTCGCTCATTCCCGCATATCGCGCTGCGGTCATATATCCCATGGAGGCGCTGCGGACAGAGTAGCCCACCTGGGTTCGATGGGAAGCTGTCCTTCGGGATGGGGATCGATCAGTGAAATCGCTCTTACGGAGTTGCAACTTCGTCCAGCAGTTCACCGTCGGCATCGGTCAGTTGAATACGAAGAGCGATCATGCCTTGGGCGTGCGTAGAGCAACTCAGGCATGGGTCGTATGCCCTCACCACCGCAGAAACGCGGTTCAACGCGCCTTCCTGTAGCTTGTTGCCGTCGATGAAACGCTCACTGACCTGCTGGATACTGCGGCCAATGGCAAGATTATTATGTCCTGTCGCTACGATCAGGTTCGCCCAGGTAATGCCGCCTTCTTCATTCACTTTATAGTGGTGAATCAGAGTTCCTCGGGGTGCCTCGATCATTCCCACTCCCTCCAGGGAATTCACGCCTGCGGTTGCCCGCACGTGCTTTTCGAGAATCTGCGGATCGCTCAACAAGAGCTCGATCTTCTCCAGCGCGTGAATAATCTCAATCAGTCGCGCATAGTGGTAGAGGAATGCGCTGTGCGCCGGTGTGCCAAAACGCTGGTGAAATTCGGTAAATTCAACGTCCGCCTGGGGAGTACCACACTGGTCCGCTGCATTCATTCTTGCCAGTGGACCAACACGATATGTGCCCTCAGGAAAACCCTGCGGTTTGAAATATGGAGCCTTCAAATACGAATCGCGAAGGCTTGTCTCTCCAATCCAATCGGCATATTTCTCTGCCACGATTTGATCCGCGACGATTTCTCCGCTTTGACCGCGAAAGCGCAGTTCGCCATCGTAAAACTGCAAATCTCCCTTTCGATTGACGAGCCCGGCATACATGGTGGGCGCGGAGCCGAACGATTCGATCTCATCCTTATAATTGTCGCCTTTCAAGACATTCTTGAAGAAACTCAGAGTGCGGGCGGCAATCGCCTGGGCGGACGGCAGGTCGGAGAGAATGCGGTCGCGTACGGGACTCAGGAGCGGACTCGCCACGCCTCCCGGGACGATCCATGATGGATGGACCCGTTCCTGGGCTAGTCCTTCGATGATCTGCAGCCCGAACTTCCGCAACTCGATGCCATCGCGCGCCATCTCTGGATGAGCGGCGATCACTCCGAGCACGTTGCGGCTCGCCATGTCGGAGTCCATGCCCAGCAGTAAATCAGGCGACGACAAATAGAAGAAACTCAAAGCATGGGACTGCACGAGTTGCGCGCAATGCACCAATTCGCGCAGGTTCTTTGCCGCGGGAGAGATGCGCACCGCCATGATCGCGTCGCAAGCCTTGGAGGCAGCCAGCAGGTGGCTGATGGGACAAATCCCGCATATGCGCGAAGTAATACCCGGCATTTCGTAGAACGGACGCCCCTCGGCAAATTTCTCGAATCCTCGCACTTGGGTCACGTGGAACTCGGTGCCGGTGACGTGGCCGCTGTCGTCTGTATGAATGACGACCTTTGCGTGTCCTTCGATACGGGTCACGGGATCGATGGTGATGCGTTTCACTTGACGCTCCTTATCCGGCGTTCGTCTTCCGGCACTGCTCGTCCAGCGCTCTTTCTCCGACGCCGTCTATCCGAACATCACCGCGAGGGCGGGCTCGCGCTTCTTCCCGTCGACGAGATCGGAAATTACGGCGGCGATGGTTTTCGCTGGCGGGGGACATCCAGGCAGGCTTAAATCCACCGGCACAAACTCGCGCAGCGGCCGCGCGTGCTTCAACAGCGGGGGCACGCCGTCCGTCGGAATCACTTTGCCCTCTTGCGCCCCCTCCACATAAATTCGCAGCAGGAGCTTGTTGACCGGAATCGAATTCCGCAGGGCGGGCACGTTACCGGTGACCGCGCAATCGCCCAGTGCGACGAGAAGGTGCGTCCGTTGCCGGATCTGCAGCAGCTTATTGAGGTCGTCCTGAGAACTTACCGCACCCTCCACCAGGGTCACATCCACATTCTCCGGAAACTCCTGGGCGTCGACTAAAGGCCCATAGACCAAGTCGATCTTTTGTGCGAGGGAGATGATGGCTGCGTCCATATCGAGCAGCGACATGTGGCAACCCGAACAACCGTCGAGCCAAACTGTCGCCACCTTCACTTTCTTCATACCTGCACCTCTCTGCGGAGTGCGAGCGAACTGATGTTGTCGGTCCTCTTGACCATTTCTCCGACGGCGCGGCCTTTTTCGGCAAGCGCTCCGGTGGGGCACGCCTGTACGCACTTTCCGCAGTTCGTGCAATTGCGGGAGTCACCCCACTTCTGGTTCAGGTCGCTCACAATCCGGGAGTTGATCCCGCGCGCCATGACTTCCCAAACGTGCGCTCCCTCCAAGTCGGCGCATACACGGACACATCGCGTACAGAGAATGCAACGGTTATGGTCGAGTACAAAACGCGGATGCGAGAGGTCGACTCCGAGGCTGGGACAGTTGTAGCTAAAGTGCACGGTGCTGATTCCCATCGTGCTGGCTAGCGCTTGCAACTCGCAATGGCCATTCGACACACAGGCAGCGCAAACGTGGTTGCGCTCCACCAATAGCAATTCGACAGAAATCCGGCGGTCGCCCGTGAGCCGAGCGGACGTCGTTGTGACCGACATGCCGTCCTGAATGGGAGTAGTGCAGGCGGGGAAAAGCCGATCGGTTCCCGAGATCTCCACAATGCAAAGGCGGCACGCGCCGACGGGAGTGAGTCCTTCCAGATCGCAAAGCGTAGGAATGTATTTGCCGTTCGCCTTGGCCGCTTGCAGGATAGTCTGGCCCTCCACAGCAATGATCAGTTCGCCATCGATTCGGATTGACAGTTTCTTTTGCGGCAAGCGCTGGCTCCTTCCTGGCTGGCGTTCCCAGCACACTTCTGAACTCGGCCCATTAAGTCACGTTCGCGATCTTGATATCGCAGCGCAGACAACGGCAAGATTCGTCGAGCGCCTCCTCGTGGGTGAATCCGGTAAAGACTTCCGCGTTGGACCGCACCCGCGCATTCGCGGCGAGGATGTGGCCATCATGGCGATGATTCGGGCTCGGCTCTGCGGACACTTCTTCCCCATAGTTGATCTCAGGAAAGATTTGGCTCCAGCGGTTGATTTCCATCAGTTTCAGATCGATGTTCCGCGCCGCCTGTTTGCCATAAGCCATCGCGTTCGACACGTTCGATGCGCCCGTAATCACGTCGCCGCCGGCGTAGAACCTTGGACGGCTGGTTTCGAGAGTAAAGCGATTGACTTCGATCGTTCCGCTTTCCTTTAGACTCAATCCCGACGCGCGAACAAAATCCAGATCTACGCTCTCACCGACGGCGAAGATGATGGCATCGCACTCGTAACGCCGGATGTCGTCGGTCGCGATGGGTTTTCTCCGGCCCGAAGCATCGTATTCACCCAGCCGCGTCTTCACGATCTCAATTGACTTCACCCTGCCGGCCGCATCGCCAATCACACGGTGAGGCGCGGCCAGGAATACGAACTTGGCGCCTTCGTCGGTCGCGGCTTTTGTTTCCTCTTCAATGGCCGGCATATCTTTGCGCTCACGGCGGTAAAACACGGTGACCTCGGCTCCCTTGCGCAGCGCCGTGCGAGCCGAGTCGATGGCGGCGTTTCCTCCGCCGATGATCGCCACTTTGCCGCCGAGCGGCATTTCCTCTCCCCGCGCAATTGCTTCCAGGAAGTTGAGCGCCGGATACACGCCCTTCAGCTCCGTGCCCGGCTGGTAGACCCATGATTCTTTCCACGTTCCAATAGTGATCAAGACGGCATCGAAACGGTCATCGAGATCGTTCAACGGAATATCGAAGCCGATGCGCGTATTGAAGATGAACTTCACTCCCAGCCGTTCGATCAAATCGAGTTCACGTTGAAGCGTGTTCTTCGGCAGGCGATATTCCGGCAAGGCGAATCGCAGCATGCCCCCAGCCTCGGGCTTGGCGTCGTACACCGTGACGTCGTGGCCGAGCATCGCCAGGTAGAATGCCGCCGTCAGCCCCGACGGTCCAGCACCGGCAATCGCGATCTTTCGTCCGGTATGCGCCAGACGGCGAACCAGGACGCGCTTGACCATTTCTTCGTAGCGGTCGGAGAGAAGAATCGAGTCGGCAATAAAACGATGGACTTCCCGCATATTCACCGCTTCGTCCACAGTTTGACGGCGGCAGCGGCTGTCGCAGGGATGCTGGCACACGCGGCCAGTGGACGAGGGCAGCGGGTTGTCCATGATCACCGCTTCAAAGGCGTCGTCCAGCCGGTGTTCTTTATACAACTGGAGGAAGCGCGGGATATTCATGTGGAGCGGACAACTGTTTTCGCAGGGCGACAGCGCCAATTCTTCGCACACTCCGGCCTGACAGCGCCGAGCCACAATATGGTCTTCGAACTCAGCGCGGAAGTGGCGGAGCGCGGTCAGCACGGGATTTGGCCCGGTTTGTCCGAGGCCGCACAACGAACACTCGCGAATATAGCGGCTTAGTTCATCCAGTAGTTCCAGATGGTGCATCGTGCCTGCGCCTTCGGTTACACGATTCAGGATCCTCAGGCACTTATTTAGTCCCACGCGGCACGGAATGCATTTTCCGCACGATTCGGAGTGCGTGAACTCGACGAAGTAGCGCGCCACATCCACCATGCAGTTGTCTTCGTCCATGACAACCATGCCGCCCGATCCCATGATCGAGCCCAACTGGGTCAGGCTCTCGTAGTCCACCGGCGTGTCGAACATTTCGTGAGGAATGCAACCGCCGGACGGTCCTCCTGTTTGTACCGCCTTGATCTGACGTCCGCCAATGCCGCCTTCGCCGATGTCGTAAATGAAAGTCTTGAGGGGTGTGCCTAGCGGCATCTCCACCAGTCCGGTACATGTGACTTTACCCACCAGCGAAAATACTTTTGTACCCGAACTCTTCGGACTTCCGGTCTCACTGAACCAAGCCGGACCTTTGGTCACGATGGGTGCGATGTTGTACCAGGTCTCGACGTTGTTGATGTTGGTCGGATATCCCCACAGACCTTTTTGCGCGGGGAACGGGGGGCGCGGACGCGGGCGTCCAGCCTGGCCTTCGAGCGAAGCGATCAGCGCGGTCTCTTCACCGCAGACAAACGCCCCCGCGCCTTCTACTACTTCAATGTCGAACTTAAACCCCCGGTTCAGAATATTTTCTCCGAGCAGTCCGTACTGGCGAGCCTGCTCGATGGCGCGGTTCAGGCGATGCACGGCGAGCGGATACTCGGCGCGGATGTAAACGATTCCTTCACTTGCGCCCATCACATATCCGCCGATGATCATGCCCTCCAGCAGCGAGTGCGGATCGCTCTCAATCTCGTTGCGGTTCATGTAGGCTCCGGGATCGCCTTCATCGGCGTTGCAAATGATGAATTTGCGATCGGCCTTGGCCTTGGCCATGAACTCCCACTTGCTGCCAGTCAGGTACCCCGCTCCACCGCGTCCGCGCAGTTTGGAAGCCTTGATCTGCTCGATAACGAACTCGGGTCTGCCTTCGATCAGCACTTTGTACAGCGCCTGGTATCCGCCGAGCGCGATGTATTCCTCAATGTCGTCGGGATTGATGAAGCCGCAATTGCGCAAAACAATCTTTTTCTGGCCCTTGAAAAAAGGCAGGTCGTTCCACAACGGAATCTCCGGATAGCTGTGCCCGTACTTTATGGAGGACGTAATGTGATCCCATTCTTCGATTTTGCAGTAGATGAGATCGGGCGAAAGATTGCCGCTGGAGACGTCATGCAGAATACGTTCGGCATCGTTCGCTTGCACGCGATGCAGAACCACCAGCGGAAAGCCCGGCAGGCGTATGTTTGCCAGCGGCTCCTGGAAACAGGCGCCAAAGCATCCCACGCCGGCCAGAACTACATGGATTCCGCTACGGTCGATGGCCTCCGCGAAGGCGTGATAGAGGCCTTCCGCACCATTGCCTCGGCCGCAGGTGCCCATCCCAATTGCGATCCGGGGAACGGCTGGTACCAGTTTTGCCAGTCCCGCCTCGCGCACAGCACTGAAGGCGCCAATGTCCTGAATTCGAGGCATCAGTAACTCTCCCGCTCAACGTTGCGAATCTCTCGTTGCAGAGTGCGTTCGTTGACATGGCCGCAAATGCGGTGGTTCACTTCAACCACAGGCGCCAAGGCGCATTGCCCGAAGCAGGCCACGGTGCGCACGGTGAATTTGTTGTCGGGCGTCGTCAGGAGCGCCTTGTCGGCTTCGCCCGATTCGCCCGAATCCTCCAGCCCCAAGCCGAGTTCCAGGCGAACGCTCTGCAACAGGTTGCGTGAACCGCGCGTGTGGCAGGCGGTTCCACGGCAAATGCAGATCGTGTTGTCGCCTTGCGGCTGCAGATTAAACAGAGCGTAGAACGTGACTACGCTGTAGATGCTTGCCAGGGGAATCTTCGTGTGCGCCGCAATGTACTCCAGCGTTTCGAGAGGAAGATATTTGTTGGGGTGGTGTTCCTGAACCGATTCGAGAATGCCGAGCAGAGCTCCCGGACATCCGGTCCGGCTAACGATGACCTGATCGATGAAAGCTCGCTCGCCCGCGTCGAGACGTTCCTGCGAGTGTGTGTGCATGGTGCTCCTTTGGCGGAACCAGCACTCTTTGCGACGATCCGAAAGCCGTTTCCCACTGTGAATGAGAAATAAGGCTTTCACTTGAATAGTAGGCGCAGGGCAACACGCCTGCCGTGACTCTTGTCACAAGGGTAGGTGTCGGGATAACCAGCAGCCTTCGACGCTAATGTTTAGACGTCGTTTGGGCCCTGCGGCCATTGTCGATGGCCCGCAAGCGGCGAGTTCATGCCTCACGAAGAGCGACCATGGGGTCAACTTTCGCTGCTCGCCGGGCAGGAATGTAACTGGACAGAATCGCGACCACCAGCAACAGCAACGGCACCGCTAGAAATACAGCTGGATCGTGCGGGCGCACGCCGTAGAGCAAGCTGGCCATCATGGATGCTCCGAATGCAGCCAGGAAGACCCCGGTCGCGATTCCGACGGCGGCTAGAACGAAACCTTTTCCCAAGATTAGTTTGAGGATGTCGATTCGCCGGGCGCCCAATGCGATGCGCAGGCCGATCTCGCGCGAGCGCTGGCCGACCATGTAGGCGAGTAGGCCATAAATTCCGATCGAGGCAAGAAGCATCGCCAAGCCGGCAAATCCGGCCACCAGGTCGGCGGAAAAACGGCGGGAAGCCACCCATCGATCGAGGATATCGTTCATGGACGAAACATTAAATACGGGCAGGCCCGAATCAATACTCTGGATGTCACGCCGAATCTGCGGCTCGAGAAGGGACGCCGGCAGCGAAGTCCGCAAGGCTACGCTGAACGCCCGATCGCCGCGTTGATAGATGGAAACATAGATGTGAGGAACTCCATCGACGTCGAGCCCGTCGTGTTTGACGTTTTTGACTATGCCCACAACCGTCAGCCAGGGCAGGCTCGGATTCTGTCCGAAGCGCAGCCGTTGGCCCAGTGGATCGCGATCGCTCCAATAACGGCGGGCGGTGTTTTCATCAATGATGGCGACTGGCTGTTTGCCATCTTCATCCGCTTCGGTAAAAAAGCGCCCGCGCACGAGGGGCGCCTGCATGACTTGGAAGTAATCCGGGCTGATTCGAATCCTCTCTGCGCGCAGGTCTGGCGTGGACTCGAGCGGACGGCCTTCAATCAACAGCGCATCGGTGTCACTCTGATCGAGTTGAACGACGGCGGGTAAATCAGAAGTCATGGCAGCGACGTCGACTCCCGGAATCGCCCTCATTCGCCGCAGCAACTCTCGATCAAAGGCGGTTCGCTGCGGGTAACCGAGATACGGATCTAGTTTTGGGTTGTTGGGAATCGGAAGCCAAACATCGGCAGTCACGACATGGGAAGGATTGAAGCCGGGATTTTCCTGCAGCAGAACGCGGAGGGTACGCAGCAGCAAGCCGGCACCAACCATGAGCATGACGGCCAAGGCCAGTTCGGAGACGATGAGGATATCGCGCAGCCGGCCTGTTCTCGTGCTGTAGCCGGACCCATGAGCGCCATCTCGAATGGCTGAGGCGAGAGCGACCTTCGCGGAATTAAGGGCTGGAGCAAGTCCGAAGGCTGCGCCGGTAAGAAGGGAAATCAGGAGAGCAAACGTGAGCACCACCCAGTCGATTTTTACGTCATTCAGACGCGGGATGTTGGCTGGAACGAAACGCAGGACGAGGCCCAACGTTGCAACGGCGGTCGCGATTCCGGCGGCACCGCCGACGACGGAGAGAAGCATGGACTCAGTGAGCATCTGGCGAACCAGGCGGCCGCGACTTGCTCCCAATGCCTGCCGCACTGCCATCTCCTGCTGGCGTCCGGAGGCGCGCGCCAAAAGAAGATTGGCAATGTTCAACGATACGATGAAAACAATCAGGATCACGGCTGCCATCAGGACCAGCAGCATGGGCCGAACACTGCCTACCAAGGAGTCTTGCAACGGTTGAATCTCAATCGTCCATTGGGCCTGCGGAGAATAATCGGTGGGAAAATCATGGCGCAATTGCATCGCCATGGCGGTGAGGCGTGCCTGCGCTTGCTGCTGCGTTATGCCCGGCTTCAAACGTCCGATGGCAGCTGGCATAATGCGGGTGCTGCGCGCCGGCGTGGGCGCAGGGTCGGCACTGAATCCCGCGGTGCAAAATACGTCGACGTTCCCGGAAACCGTTGCTGCGGGATAGCGAAATCCGGTAGGAAGAACGCCGACGATGGTGTA